>JBPCNX010000092.1:0-181108 GCA_051000815.1 Pyrinomonadaceae bacterium | reverse complement strand
CGCTATCACTGCTTGCATGCATAAATTGCTTAACATCATTAACGTCATGGTTCGTGACAGCACCTGCTGGAAATTCAAGGAGGAACCAGTTTCTGCTTGACTTCCAACACAGTTGCTACCGCGTGGTACTGATTTTATTCCAAAAACTGCACTACTACCGGTTTCAACCCACCGTTCGAAAAAATCGCGGCTTTCAGGTAACATGGGCCTTCGATATTCCGATTGCAGATCTAAGATCTCAGATCTCAGAAAAGAAGAGTTCAAGAGTCAAAAAGGAACATAAAGGCAAAGAGCAATAGCTCCAGGCCAAAGAGAACCAAGAGCAAAGGCCAAAGACCAAAGAACAAAAAAGAAACAAGACCCGAGACCCAGACCCAAGACCAAAACCAGTATTATGTCATTTGCTTCCATTGCCGCCGCCGCCGCCGATATTCGCGAAGGGCGCATGATCATCATCGTGGACGATGAAGATCGTGAGAACGAAGGCGATCTCGTTTGTGCCGCGGAAAAAGTCACGCCTGAAGTCATCAACTTCATGGCCCGGTACGCCCGCGGCCTGATCTGCCTGCCGCTTACTGAAGAGCGCTGCGATGAGCTGCACCTGACAACTCAGGTCGCCGATAACACATCATTCCTTGGGACTGCTTTTACCGTTTCCATCGACGGACGCAAAGGAGTCTCAACCGGCATTTCCGCTTCCGATCGCGCCACGACAATCCTGACGGCAGTCGATCCCAAAACCAGGCCCTCGGATCTTGCCCGGCCGGGTCACATCTTTCCGTTGCGCGCGAAAACCGGCGGCGTACTCGTTCGCGCGGGTCAAACCGAAGCGAGTGTCGATATCGCGCGGCTTGCTGGTCTTTATCCCGCCGGTGTCATCTGCGAGATCATGAATGAAGACGGAACGATGGCGCGACTCCCGGAACTCAAAGAGTTTGCCGCCGCACACGATTTGAAAATGATCACGGTCGCGGATTTGGTTCGTTATCGCATCAGCAAAGAGACGCTGGTGCGCCGCGTTGTCGAAACTGACCTGCCCACCGTTCATGGACTCTTTCGCGCCATCGCTTATGAAAACATCATCAACGGTGACGTCCACCTGGCGATGGTGATGGGCGACCTGGACGACGACCCTGACGAACCGGTGCTCGTCCGCGTACACACTGAAAACGTCACCTGCGATATGTTTGGTTCGCTCGTTGACGACACGGGTTTTCAACTGCATTCGGCGTTGGAAAAAATTGCTGCCGCCGGAAGCGGGGTCGTGCTTTACTTACGGCAGCGCGAGCACAGTCTCGATCTCGTGAATCAGTTGCGGACATACGCAGTTATGCAGGAGCGTGGCTTGAGCAAGCAGGAAGCGAGTCTGGAAACAAGTTATGGATTGAATCGCGATTACGGTGTGGGAGCGCAAATCCTGCACGACCTTGGCTTGCGACGTATCCTTCTGCTGACAAATCATCCCCCCAAAGTTGCGGCGCTCGAGGGATTTGAACTCGAGGTCGTCGGCAATGTCCCCCTGGGTCAGCCCGCCTATCTTAAGGAGCCGCCGGCGGACCATAGGGTGCCGCGGAGTGAAAAAAGAGAGCAACGCACTTGAGCGCCGAGCCATCTCTTAGTTCGACTCCTCTTTTGAGTTTGGCAATGCGAGTTGGTTCACCCTGACCGTAGTGTTGACAAGCGGCTCAGTTCTAGCTTTTCGGGCTCTCCCTCTATAATTCGACCTTGCTTTTTGGCCGTGATTGGCGGCTGTGCGCTATGAGTGTAGACGACCGCGAGAACCCTTCGGACAAGCCTGCGGATGAGCCGATTCGTGAGCATGACACAGTAGTCGAGGCTCTCCAGTCGGAAACCGACGAGCCCTTGCCGCCACGTGCCGAAGCGATTGCCAACCGCGATGCGCGTCGTAAACATCCGCACACGCCCCAGGGCAGACGCCGCCGCTATCTCACAAAACGTAACGCACTGATCGCCACCGTCGCCGCGTCCATCGGCGTAGTAGCGCTGATACTGCTCGCGGTCTTGCTTTACCGTCTTGGGTATGTGGACAACTACGTTGCCGGCCAGATCAAAGGAACTTTCGCAAACTACGGAATTCGCGCTGAGATCAGGGAGTTTCACACCGCATTTACGCCGCAGACTGTGGAGATGCTCGGTCTGGAATTGTTTGACTCGCAGACCGGTGAGAAGCTCGGCAAGATTGATCGGCTGCTCGCCACGGTTCGCATTGAGGATCTATACGCCCTCAACCTCCGCCGCAACATCAACCTCCAGGATCTAAAAATCGAGGGACTTGAAGCCTGGATAACTTTTGACGAGCAGGGTCGCTCTAATCTTCGCAACATCCACATTCCGCCTCCTGAGCCGAACCGGCGCATTCTGTTTGCTTACTCCACGGCGCGGCTCGAAATTCAAAACGGCGTGATTCATTACGGCGATGCGCGCCATGAGATTTCCGGCGAGGCGCGCAATCTGCAGGCGACTATTCAACCTGACGATCCCACGGCACCGGCCGAAAGTTGGATGAACACGGTTACGCTCGCGCTTACGAATTCAACTTTTACCTACGACGGCCGCCCCATCAAAGAGATCTCGGTCAACGCTCGCGGCCGCGTGAATCAGACACGTGCTGAGATTCATGAGCTTGTGCTGCGTTCGCCGATCGCCGAAGCACGGCTGGAAGGCGTTATGGACGACTGGCGCGCGCTTCGTTATCAGATGAACGCCACGTCGTCGGTTGATTTGACGCAGGTTTCAGAGGTGTTGCAGCCACAAACAACCCTGCGCGGAGCCGGTAATTTTGTCGGCAAGGTTTCCGGAGAAGGTGATCAGTACAAAGTTGAAGGGACTATCACATCAGACGCCCTGGCGGCGGATGGCGTGCGATTGAGAGGCCTGAACGTGACCGCCGCCGGCTCGGGTCAGGGAAAGAGCTACAACATCAACGGCCGCGCCGTAGCCGAACTTTTGACTGCAGGGGATTTTCAGTTGAGTACCGTGCAAATGGTCGGTGGTGTGATGGGGACCGGTTCTGACTTTCGTTGGGTTGGCGAGTTGCGAGCTGCAGCTGAGCGAAGCTACGGCACTACAATCGCGGGACTGATCCTGATGGATGCTCGAGCCGAGCTTAACGACGGTGTCCTTACTGCGTCCTCTGGTCAGTTTCGCGCGAACAGTTTGAGCTCGGCTGGCGCGAATGTGAATGGAATAACCGCATCCGATCTCCGCGTGCGTAACGAGAACAGCGTTACTACAGCGACTATCGCCAGGGTCCAGGCGGGAACGGTGGTGGCATCGGGCGCGCGCGTGCAAGGCGTTACAGCCAATGACGTCAACGCCGTCAGCAAGGATGGTGTGACGAGCGTTGTTGTAAAA
This sequence comes from Pyrinomonadaceae bacterium, assembly GCA_051000815.1. Lineage (GTDB taxonomy): Bacteria > Acidobacteriota > Blastocatellia > Pyrinomonadales > Pyrinomonadaceae > PSRF01. Next base: position 177,733 of record JBPCNX010000092.1, on the reverse strand, counting down.
GACGTGCAGGTGGGAGCAACCTCCGCAGCCGGAGCGGAGATCGGAAGCGTGAACATTGCCGGGGTGCGTCTGTCGGTGCGTGATGGCCGGATTCAGGGATCAACTGCCGATATCGACGCTGGTACTGTCAAACTCGCTGATGGTCACGCTGACAACGTAAAGCTAACGCGGCCGGTGTTTGTAGTCGAGCCTTCGGGCCGTTATCGCGCGAGTGCCGACCTGAGCATCGGGGGCGGTGTGTTGGGTCGCATGGACCTGGGCCACGTCCAGGCAAACCTGGTGGCGACCAGCACTGATATTCAACTCAACAATTTCAAGGCGGAGGCCTTCAAAGGGCAGGCAGCCGGCAACGCCCGGATAGCAATCGGCCGCGGCGGTAGTTCGCGAATTGTCGCGGACTTTACTGATCTCGACATCGCTGGTCCGCTCACGGCATTCGCGGACGCAGCGGTGCCGATAGCCGGTCGCGCCAGCGGCAGAGTGGATCTGACTTTTCCCGGCACTGACTTCGCGGAAGCGTCGGGAACGCTTACGTCCCAACTCACTGCAGAAACGGGTGCGGTGGAAAGCGGTAGTGTGCCCGTTACTGGTGAGGTTTCAATTAACGCCAACCGCGGATTATTTCAGATCCAGAGAGTAGACCTGCGTACCGCTGCATCCACCCTGCAGGCTACCGGTCAGTTTTCATTTAGCGGCGACTCGAATCTCAAGGTGGCATTGAATTCGTCTGATGCCTCCGAGCTGCAGGCAGTTCTTATTTCTTCAGGCTTGTTGCCTGACATCGAAGAACAGATGCGCAGCTACGGTCTCGATCTCGGAGGTCAACTCGCTTTCGATGGCACCCTGCGTGGGAAGCTCCGTTCGCCTGACGTCGATGGTCGCGTTTCGCTCGGCTCCGTAATCATTAATGGCAACGATCTGGGTGCGGTCTCGGCGACGATTGTGATGACTGCGGCGGAACTTCGGATCCCTGATGGCCGGCTTACTGAAAAAGACGGCGGTGGAATGCAGTTTGCGGTCAATGCGCCGCGCGTGGGAAAAGACAACGTCAGTCTCACGGCGACGCTCGACCGGGTGAATGCCGCCGCCTTGATTGCCGTGCTCCCTTTGAGCAGGACCACGCGCGCACAGTTAGGCGATACACAGGCCGACGTCTCCGGTCAGGTACAAATCTCCGGTATTCCAAACGCTATGAACGGCAACGCTGAGTTGCGCTTTGGCGCCGGGCGCCTCGCGGGTGAACCGCTGCAGAGCCTCCTTGCCCGGGCAACGTTCAGTGGCTCGGAAGTTAAGATTGAAAACATCGACGCGAACTTAAGTGCCGGACACATCATTGCCAGTGGCACTTACAACACAGAGTCGAAGATATTTGACCTTCAAGGACGTGCGGAGGGAGTGCAGCTTAGCCGGCTCGGCGCGCTGGCCAGGCCGGGACTGCCCCCGCTCACCGGAACCGGCGATTTCACCGCACACGTCATCGGCAACCTGGCCGACGATGATTTCTCCGGTTATCAGGTTACTTTCGACGGAACAGGGAAAGACGTGACGATTAATGGGCGGCCCGCCGGTACCCTCGCTCTCGTGGGAAGAACTGAGAATAAACAACTCAACATCACGCTCACCACCGGTTTGCTGGGTCAGCCCCAGGTAATATCGGCGAACGTCAATCTCGGCGATCCAAAGCTGGCGGCGAATTTGGAAACCACGCTTAACGATGCCGACCTTACAACCCTCATGGGAATAATCCTGCCGCAAAGTCAGGTGAAAGTTACCGGACGGGCCACGGGTATAATTAAGGCCTCCGGCAATCTGGTCGATGAGGACAATGAGTTTTCCCTGACAGGCTTGCAGGGCACCGCCAACTTAACGGAGCTGACTTTCCGTGTTGAGGACGTTCAGCTGACGGCAACTTCTCCCTTGCTGGTTCAGTTCTCGCCGAGCGAAGTCTTTTTTGAGAAGACGCAGTTCACTGGTCCCGGTACAAATATCTCCCTTGGTGGCAGGTTAGCTGTGGGTCCGGGAGGCAGACAGACTTTTACTGCGGTCGGTCAGCTGAACCTGCGCGTCTTGAATGGCCTCTCGCCTGATGTTTTCACCTCAGGCGTTGCCGATGTCGCAGTTCGCGTTATCGGCACCTACGAACTTCCGAGATTAACAGGCACGGCCTCGGTAAACACGGGTTCGGTTTCGTTGTTGCTTGGCAATGAACGCTGGACGATTTCCAATCTGAAGTCTGTTGTCAGGTTCACCTCCAACCAGGCGCAGATCGAATCTCTAACCGGCACCATGGGCGGCGGGCATGTCCGTGTTTCCGGTGGCGCGCGGCTCGATGGGATTTCTCTGGCAGAATTTCTCGTAAACGTGCACGGTGAAAACGTTACTGTCCCGTTTCCCACTGATTTTCGTTCGACGGTCGATGCCGATCTCGAAATCAAAGGTTCCGCGCGGGAACAACTCGTCGGCGGTATGGTTACGTTGCGACGCACGGAATACACCGAGGACATCGAGCTTGCTGATCTGATCAATTTTCGCCGCGAGGAATCAATTGAAGAAGGCGGCGAGCTGGAATTCACGCGCGCTGCACTCTTCAACGATCTGAGAGTCGAAGGCCGCAACGCACTGGTCGTCAGAAACAACCTTGCAGATTTGGTGGGATCAGTTTCATTGCAGATCAATGGTCCCGTTAAGGACCCGGTGATTTCGGGAAGAATCACCGCGACCAGCGGCACGCTTAACTTTCGCAACGATCGTTACGAGATCACGCGCGCTTTGATGGACCTTCCTGCCGGCCGCAATGCCGATCCCATCGTCAACATTCAGGGCGAAGCTCAGATTCGCGGTTACCGTGTGACCGTCACACTCACCGGGCCGCTTTCTCAGCCGCAAGCAGTTGTTAGTTCCGAACCGTCGTTGCCGCAGGCCGATGTGGTGGCGCTGATTACGACGGGCCAGCTCTCGACAAGCGACACGAGTGCTTCAGTCCTCTCACAATCCGGATTGGGCACTGCCACAAGTTTGCTGACCGATGCCCTGATCAACGCTCCGGCTCAACGCGCCACCAGCAAACTCTTCGGTCTGAGCCGGTTTGAGATTAATCCCGTAATCGGCGGACGCACCGGTTCCACGCCGGGTGCTCGGCTGACCGTGGGTAAGCGCATCAATAAGAATCTATCGATTACTTATTCGACGAACGTCGCTTCTGATCCCAACCAGATCCTGGCCGTTGAGTATCGTGTATCGGACCGCATCTCGTTTATTGCGCAATACGAGCAAGCCTCCACGCGACGACTAACCGCGCAAGACAACAATTTCAGTTTTGAGATTCGGTTCAGGAAACGGTTTTGAGGATGGGGCACCGGGTTACCAATCAGGAACAAATGGGGAAGGCCGGCAAAGGAAAGGCTGGCCCGAGAATATTTGCGACTTGCTTCTTTGTCGCAATACTTTTCCTTCACACGCTCTCGCTCACCACGCTCGCTCGCGGATTTGATGCCTACGAAGGGCGGTTAATAAGTTCGATCGAGATTGTCTTCGAAGGGTCGCAACCGGATCCTGCGGCCGAGGCCAGCTTTCTGGCGATTCTGAAGGTTTTACCCAATACCGAATTCTCGGCGGTCCGGGTAAGAGATTCGCTGCAAGCGTTGTTTGATTCGCAGCGAGTCGCTAACGCCCGCGTTGAAGTGATTGAAGGCAGCCCGAGAACCGGACCCATTCGCGTGCGATTTGTGATCCAGCGTCAGGTACAGATCAGCGAAGTAAAACTCGAAATCGCTCCTTCGATGGGTGCGGCGATCTCGAGTGATGAGCTGCGTGCCCGGCTCAGTTTGGTCCAGCCAGGCACTCGCCTTTCAAAACAGATGATCGTTCGCAACGCTGACGAGATCCAGGTTTACCTTCGTGACCGCGGGTACTTTAATGCCGTGGTTGAACCCCAGGAACAGATCGACAGCACCGGCACACGCGCGGTCGTTACTTATCGCATCACCCCCGGCGAACAGGCACGGATCGATTCTTTTAACATCAATATTACCGGCTTCGATCCCGCTCCCCTGGGGCCACAGTTGCAGTTGCAACCCGGCGCGTTTTTCACGCGCGAAGCTCTCGCAGACGACGTGAAGCGGATTCGAGAGGCGATCATTGCCCAGGGAAACCTGGCGCCCCAACTCGACGATCCACGCGTCGAACGCGATCCGGAAAGCAATCGCATGACGATCAGTTTACAAGGGGCGATCGGGCCTAAGGTAAACGTTTTGATTCCTGACTACGAAATCAGCGAGAAAACGCAGCGAGAGCTGTTGCCGGTGAAGCGAGAAGGGAACATCGATCTTTCGGCGATTGAGGAAGGCGCCCGCAGACTGCGCAACAAGCTCCAGGAAGACGGCTATTTCTTCGCCGAGATCACTCCGGTCTGCTCAGTTACGCCTCCCTTGCCGGACTCAATTGCAAATGGCACGCGAGACACTTGCGAAAATCTTGATCCGGACACCCTTAGCGGCCGGAGCGTCGAAATTAAATACCAAATTGAGAAAGGCAGGCGCTTCCGTGTTACAGACATTCGGATCACCGGCACCAATAAACTCACATTTGAAGATGTTGAGGCCGACCTCAAGAGCCAGAAAGCGAGTGCGCTCGGGTTAATTCCATTCATAGGCTATGGCCGGGGCTACACCAGCCTGACGCTGCTTGAGCAGGACAAACGAACCGTGCGCAACTACATGCGCGAGATTGGTTACCGCCGGGCGGAGGTCGAGGTGCTCCAGGGCGTTTCTATTAACGGTGAAAATCTGATCATCACTTTCAATGTCACGGAAGGCCCGCTGACTCGGGTTGCGGGTGTCGAAGTGCGTGGAAATAAGATCTACACCGACGAGCGCCTCCGTGATGAACTGAAGACCGTGATTGATGCGCCTTTTTCCCGGGCGCAGGCAAGATTCGACGGCGACCGGGTCGTCGCTTTGTATTCGCGGGAAGGCTATGCAAATGCCCAGGTGGATCTGTCTGTCGTCGAACTGCCGAAGAAAGGTGATGAAGAACAGGTACGGCTGATTTATTCAATCACATGTCGTTCGGACACGGGGGATCGCAATGGGACCTGCACCAACGAGGGCGACAAAGTATTTATCAATCGTATCGTCGTCAATGGCGTGACAGGCAGTGCCAAGACCCAGCAGCGAAAGCGTGACGCAATCATCCGATCCATTCCCCTGCAGGAAGGCGATGTGCTGCGGTCCGACTGGGTTGCCGAAAGTGAGCGAGAGCTCTACCTCACGGATGCCTATCGGCAGGTCATCATTCACGTCGAACCGGCAGGTGAGACCGATTCCGGATACAAGAAGAAGGACCTGATCATCGATGTCGAAGAAAAGAAGCCACGAGTGATGGACTACGGCGGCGGTTTCTCGACAGACACCGGGCCCCTGGGCCTGCTGGAGCTCAGTAATGTAAATCTGATGAACAAGCTGCGACACGGCGCCATGCGACTGCGCGTCAGCCCGCAGCAGCAACTGCTGCGGTTTGAATACATTGATCCAAAGTTCAAGAGATATAACAAGCGGCAATTTGCTCCGCTCGCGCTTACCGTCCAATACCTGCGCGACTCGACGGTGACCCGTTTCTTCCGTTCGGCAATCGATCGTGGCACATTTGGGATTGTTCAGCGGCTTGATGAGAAGGGCAATCCGATCGACGAGTTCGGCGCGAATGTTAGTGAGCCCACGATCAATCGGCTCACGATTGCGCTGGAGACGCAAAGGGTGCTGGATCAGAAGACGCACACGATTGTCTTCGCTCGTTACAGTTATGAAGATGTTCGCCTGTTCAACCTTCAAAGCCTTCTCATCAGGCCCATCCTGCAACCTGATAGAGCGGTCAGGCTTTCCCGCTTCGGCGCGTCCCTTGTGCGTGACACGCGCGAGAGATGCGAACGAGGGTTGCTGGGTGCGGTTCGCGATCCCGAAGAGGCTGACTCCGGCGTGCCCGGTGAAATATGTCGCTACAACCAGATTGATGCTACCCGCGGTCATTTTTTCAGCGTTGACTACGCTGTGGCTTTGCGTCAGTTTGGCGGAAACCTTTCTTTCAACAAGCTGCAGGCGTCTTATCGGACTTACCACAAAGTCAATAGACTTCGCGGCACAGTCTTCGCGGGAAATGCAACGCTGGGGTTGGCGAATCTTTTCAATCCGCGCGATCGGGACGGCAATGGACAGATAGATGAGATTGATCGCACGTTGCCGATTAGCGAGAGATTCTTCTCCGGCGGTTCTACAACGTTACGTGGCTTCAGCTTTGAGGAAGCTGGGCCGCGTCTCGTAATCATACCCGAAGGTGTCTTTCGTGATCAGAACCGCGAGATTGTGGAGCTGAATCCATTTACCGTGCCTGTAGGTGGCAACGCCTTGGCAATCATCAACCTCGAAGCGCGCATACCATTGACGAAAGTATTTCAGGCCGTGCCATTTTACGACGGCGGTAATGTCTTTCGCCGGGTGGGTGACTTATTCAAGAAACAAGATTCGACCCCCATACCACCGGGTGATGTTCTGGCGGCGATAAATGCAGCGAATCTTCGTGCGCATTGGACGAACACGATCGGGCTGGGATTTCGCATTCAAACGCCGGTGGGCGGAGCGCTCGCGATCGACTACGGCTTCCTGTTGAATCCACCGGAGTTTTTGATACCCCAACGCGGTCCGACGAATGGCTACGACGGCACGCCAGTGGTGTATCGTCTCAAACGCAGCCAGATTCACTTCCGCTTTACGCAGACGTTCTAGGAACGGGGGAACAGGGGGGAACGGGGACACGGGGTAACAGAGGAACGGGGGAATGGAGAAACGAGGGCAAGGGAAATAATCATGAGGAAGTTAATCAAACTAAAGAGTCTCCGTAGGTTCAGTGGTTTCATGCTGACTGTTACCCTGTTCACCTGTTCCCCAGTTTCCCTGTGCTTCCCGGTTTCCCCGTGCTCCGCGCAGGAAGTCGTTGATCGGATGGTCGCAACGGTAAATGCCGGCGTGCGAACTGACCTGATTACTTACTCTGACCTGGTGTGGCAACTGGCACTTCAACCGCAGACGCCTTTGGTCTCGCCGACATCGCAGGATCTGAATCGCGCCTTGCACCTCGTCGTTGACCAGAGACTGATCCTACAGGAAGCCGAGAAGTTGCCGACAATTGCTCCGACTGCGGAAGAAGTGAAGAATGCCCGCGATCAGTTGAGCAAGGCCTTTCCTTCGGCAGCGGATTTTCAGCAGCGATTGATGCTGGTAGGTTTGACCTCTGAGCGGCTGGATGAAATCCTGGAACAGCGCGTTAGGATTGAAAAGTACCTTGACTTCCGCTTTCGCAACTTTGTCTTGATAAGTCAGAAGGAGATTGCGGACTACTACAACGATGTCTATGTGCCGAGGTTGCGCAGTCGATCTCCCGGACAAATTATCCCGACTCTTGAAGAAGCGAGCGGCGAGATCGAAATCACCCTCACCGAAGCTAAGATTGAATCCGATACTGATGCTTTTCTCGATAGCTCCCGCGAGCGAGCGGAAATCGTTACACTCAGCCCGGTCTGAAAATTTCAAAGGCCAAGACCAAAGGCCAAAGATCAAAACCCGATGGTTCGCAACAAGCCCAAAATACCCCTCATAGGTTTAGCACTTTCCGGAGGAGCGGCTCGCGGTATCGCGCATGTGGGTGTCCTGAAAGCACTCGTTGAAAACGGGATTCCGCTCGACTTTATTGCCGGCACGTCAGCGGGCGCTTTGGTTGGCGGCACGATGGCTTCGGGGATGCCACTTCCCGAGATTGCGGCTCTGGGCAAGGGCCTGCGCTGGCGGGATGTCGGACGCATGACCATGTCTCGGAGTGGTGTGCAGACCAATGAACGGCTTGAACAGTATCTGCGCTCGCTTTTGCCCGTGACACGTTTCGAGGAATTGCCAATCCCGTTTGCCGCAGTTGCTACAGAACTCAGCACCGGAAAAGCAGTGATCCTGCGTGACACTGGCGACGTGCCGTTTGCGATACGAGCGAGCTGCGCGATTCCCGGCTGGTACGTTCCGGTTGTGGATGACCAGGGAAGGCAACTCGTCGATGGTGGTCTCGTTGCGAATGTTCCAGTTGATGTGGCGCGGGCGATGGGTGCGGACCTGGTTATTGCCGTTGACGTAAACGCCGAGGGCGCGAAATTTCTGGGCCCTTCGCTGTCGATAATCAGTGTCGTTATTCAGTCGATGTTGCTCGTGCAAAGGATGGCTTCTTTGGCTCAACTCCAATCCGCCGATCTTGTGATCAGACCGCGAGTGGGACACATTCGCTGGGACGAAATGGGTCGCGCCGATGAGTTGCTTGCAGCGGGTTACGCCGCCGGGATTGAGAGTGTGCCGGATATTAAGCTGCGAATTGAAGCTGCGATCAAGGCGGCGCCAAAATGGTATCAGCTTCGTCGCGGCCGTTCGAAATCACAACTCCCAGCTCTTAAGTCCCGCCTCCCAACTTCTAACGCCTGAGACTGCGACAGCCTTGCACAAAGAGTCTACAAATCGGCAGTGATCGTCGCCCGGTTGCCTCTTGTATAGTTCGTGATGCTTCGTGTTTTTTCGTGGATCGTAAGCCAACTGGTTCGGCGAAACACGATCCACGAATAAACACGAATCGGCACGAATGAAGAATAGCGTAGCAATTCGTCCTCAGAACCCGACTTTTTGTGCAAGGCCGAGTGAGACCTCACGATCGAGATTTGCAGTAGTCCCTCAAGAATTTCCGGCTGATTAACTGTCTATAAGAAACATAACGAATTAATAGGTTAACGAAGGGTTGCGACTGGGCGAGTTCCGGGTTTCAAGTTCCGGGTTCCAGGTTTTCGTGTTCCGAAGCTCCAAACTTCGCACTACAAACTCGAAACTCGAAACCCGAAACCCGAAACCCGAAACTTGCGCATATGACCATCGAAATCACGTCCGTACCGGAAGACCGCCGACCTCCCTTTCTCCGGAGGTTCAGGCATCTTGGTCGTAAGCTTCACACTGGCCGCGCCCTCTCCTACCGCCGTGTTGTTCTTCAATCAATTACCACTCTCCTGCTGCTCGCGACCATCGCCGGAAGCGACGCTCTACTGCGGTCTTATAAGTACCATTCAAAATTAATCGATGCGCGACTGGCGAAGGGTTACCTCACCAGCCGGCCGGGACTTTATGCCTCCCCGCGAACTCTGCGCGGGGGACAGGGATTCACGGCTGAAGCATTGGTCAACGCCCTCGGTCGCGCAGGCTACATTGAAACCAACGCGAGCGACGTTTGGAGTGGCAGTTTCACCAAAAGCTCCGAAATGGTCGAGCTCCGCCCGCGACGTCTCGAAAGAACGATCCAACCCCACGTTGTGCGCATCCGCTTTTCTGAGGGAAGAATTGAGGAACTTACCGGCGACAACCTCTCGCTCGACTCATTTACACTCGAACCAGAAGTGCTTACGAACGATTTATCGGCCAAGAACGGCCAGCGAAAGGCGCTGTCCTACAACGAAATTCCGCCAGTGCTCGTCCATGCGATCCTTGCAACTGAAGACCATCGCTTTTTCCAGCATTCCGGGCTCGACGTGTTTGGCGTCGCGCGCGCGCTCCTGCGAAACGCGGGAGACGAACGAATCGGGCAGGGCGGATCCACGATCACACAGCAACTCGTCAAGAACACCTATCTTTCCCCGGAGCGCACGTTTCACCGCAAGTATGCCGAAGCGATGCTGGCCTTTGCACTGGAGCGACGACTGTCAAAAGAAGATATCTTTGCGCTCTACTGCAACGAGGTGTACCTGGGGCAACGCGGCTCCGTGATCGCGCGCGGGATTGACCAGGCAGCCGCCATTTACTTTGGCAAGGAATTGAAGGAATTGTCTCTCAATGAGGCGGCGACGATTGCCGGGATGATTCAAGGCCCCTCGCGTTATTCGCCCGAACGACACCAAAACGAAACTCGTGCGCGCAGGGATACTGTATTGGCGGCGATGGCGCGCGACGGTTGGATTAGCAGTGAACTGGCAAGCGTTACGACCCGCGAACCGGTGGCAGTCGTGCCGCTGACTGACGACGTACGTTCTGTGGCGCCGCACTTTATCGACTACGTCACTCGCGTCGCCGAATTCGAGCGCGACGCTTCCGCTGACACGCGGCGAGTGTATACGACGATCGATTTGGAGTTGCAGCAGTTGGCGGATGTTGCTCTGCAACGCCAATTGAGTCGACTCGAAAAGACCTACAAGGGCCGGGCAGTGAAGCCGGAGGCGGCGCTGGTCGCGCTCGACCCGCGCACCGGAAATGTGCTGGCGATGGTCGGTGGCCGGAACTATGGAGCGTCGCAACTGAATCGAGCGACGGACGCGCGACGACAGCCGGGTTCCACCTTCAAGCCATTTGTTTATGCGGCGGCCATCGAGGACGGGTTCTCGCCGATGCAAACGTATGAAGATGCGCCGCGCGAGTTTACTTACGATCGGAACAAAGTCTATCGCCCGGCAAACTTCGGCGGCGGCTACTCGGGGCGCCCGGTAACGATGCGGACCGGATTAGTTAAGTCGCTGAATGTCGTAACTGTCGATGTCGCGATGCAGACTGGCCTGGCTCGGGTGGCAAACCTGGCCTGGCAGTTTGGTTTACCTCGACCGGAGCGTTATCCGGCTCTTGCTTTAGGAACAACTGAGGCGACGCCTTTGCAAATGGCCGCAGCCTACGCAAGCTTTGCGAATGGTGGCCGGCGCGTGTCGCCGAAAGTGATCGCGAGTGTGGGAGAGCTTCCCGGGCGGCACACAATGGCGGGTGACGAGCCTCAGGTGATCAGCTCCACGACAGCCTACATGATCACAAACATGCTCGCGGCTGCCGTAGATCATGGTACTGGCAGGGCTGCACGTGGTTCGGTAAAAGGGACAGCGATCGCCGGCAAGACGGGAACGTCTCGCGATGGGTGGTTTATCGGCTACACGCCAAATCTGGTTTGCGTCGTCTGGATTGGTTTTGACGATAACAGTCAATTAGGTTTGACCGGCGCGACGGCGGCCTTGCCGGCCTGGTCTGAGTTTATGCAGGGAGCCGTAAGCTTGCGGCCCGAGCTTGGGGGACGCGCGTTTGAATGTCCCGAGGGGATCAAGTTTGTGGAGACGGACATCGATAGTGGTCTGCTTTCGACGCTTTCGTGCCCTCACCGCGAACTAATCGCGATCACTGAGCGCCTTGCACCAAACTTTGAATGCTATAACCACGGCAACCTGCGGGAATCACAGGAAGCGAGCGGCGCAGCTGTTGAATGGCTTGATCAAGCCCCCACCCTCGCGCGAAACTCCACACCTAAAATCGCTTCGCCCCACGCGTATCAGATCTCCAACAGTACGACCCGAGTGAATATTAACGGCAGCGGTCGAAAGAGTTTGGTTAACGAGCTGCGGTAAGGCTCTCTTCCTTCGAGCCGCACACATCCTTGCGGCGCTGCCGCTCGATGTGCGGAAAGTCTTTGACCTTCTGGAAAGCCGCTAACTTCCCTGCGGCTCTGCCGCTCGATGTGCGGAAGGTCTTTGACCTTCCGGCAAGTTCGGCAGTTCTGAGGGCTATGCCCTTCTCCAGAGGATTCGATCCATATCCACTCTTAAAGGCTCATCGGGCTTCGCGCACCCTTGCCAAATTCTTGCGCTCGACCACCGATAGTCAACGGCTCTCTCAACCAGCCCTGCTCTTACGGGATTAAGGTGAATGTAGTTTACCTTTTGCATCAGCATCGCCTCACTGAAGATCGAAAGGACGTTCTTTTCCTGTTGCCACAGCGAGTAGTTGTGCTTACGTTTCCATTCCTGATGCCGCATTTCGCAAGCGAACTTTCGTAATGATTCTCTTTCAGGTGATCAATCACTCGCCGGGCCGTTATGCCTTTGATGCACCGCAGCACGTCTGCTGAATTTTTCGGCTGGTCGGTCACCAGATGCAGATGCTCGAGCATGATGACGTAAGCGAAGAGTAGGAAACCTCCCGACTTCCTCGCTTCATCAAGCGCTTGGCACACGATTGACTTGATTGTGTCAGTTTGAAAGACCGGTAAGCGGTCCTTTGCTACTATTGTGATGTAAAGTGCCTGGGAGTCCCGTGAGATTTGAAACTGGTGAGGCATGAGTTTGCTCCTTGTGAGGCGGGGGCGCAGCCCCGGTGAGGTTGAGAGCCTTACGGAAGGTCAGAGACCTTCCGCACATCAGGCGGCAAAGCCGCTATAAAAGGGGCGCAGCCCCGGTGAGGTTGAGAGCCTTACGGAAGGTCAGAGACCTTCGCACATCAGGCGGCAGAGCCGCTTTTACAGTAACGCAGACTCTTAGTCCCGTTCCAGCACGACTTGAGCGATCGCATGTTCGCTGGTGTGTGAGATTGAAAGGTGTGTCGCGGTCGCCCCGGTCGCTTCAAAGAGTTGTTTTGCCATCTCGTGGAAAATCAGGTAAGGCGCGCCAGAGTCGCGCGCACAAATCTCCACATCCTGCCAGCCGATGCCGCCACGCCACCCCGTTTGTAACGCTTTGAGCGCCGCTTCTTTCGCCGCAAAACGGGCCGCATAGTGTTCGGCGGCTACTATCCCCCGGCTTTCGCAATAAGCCCGTTCAGCGTCAGTGAAGACACGCTCAGCAAAACGCGGCGTGCGTGCGAGCACTTCGCGAACTCGCCGAACTTCGATAATGTCTATGCCGATGGAAACAATCACAGATGAATCACAACTACGGGACGCCGGCTTCTACTGGCGTGAACTTGATGGTATGCGAGCTCTGATTTGCGCGCCGCTTGAAAATGACGGATTCACAAACGGTTTCTCCTCTCGTCTTGGCGGCGTAAGTCCAATGCCCGAAGCGGCGCTCAATCTTGCCGGATTCAATGAAGACACCGCTGAGAACATTCTGGAGAATCGCCGCCGGTTTCTCAAGCTTTTCGCCGGCGAATGGAGCTTGGCAGGCTGCTGGCAGATGCATGGCACTAATGTGCGCGTGGTCAACTCAGTTGCGGAAGCGAAGCCGGCGGAAAATTCTCTAGGCGATACAGTCTTCTGCGATGCGATCGTCAGCGATGCTCATAAGATTCTCGCAGGTGTGAAGACGGCTGACTGCGTGCCGCTGCTAATTGCCGATCCGAAATCAGGTTCGTTCGCCGCTGTGCACGCCGGCTGGCGCGGCACCTTCGCCGGCATTGTGCTCTACGCGATAGAAAGAATGACGCAGGAATACGGCGCTAAGCCGTCTGATTTGCGGGTCGCCATCGGACCGGCGGCGGCCTCATGTTGTTATGAGGTTGGTCCCGAGGTAATCGAGGGTTTCAAGGAACGCTTCGCCTACGCCGATGAGCTTTTCGTGTCTACGCGCGAGGGCCATGCTTACATCGATTTACTGAAGGCGAATCGAGAACAGTTAAATGCGGCGGGAGTAGAGAGTAGGCGAATTCATACTGCACCGCTTTGCACGATGTGCCGCACAGATCTTTTTTTTTCCTACCGCCGCGAGAAATCAATTCAGGGTAAGGTGGGACGGTTGATGTCGGTCATTGGGAGGACGGGGTAACGAGGAATTTCCGATTGCCGATTTGGGCAATAACCACGGAGATTGATTTCCTGGTGCGCGTGGGATTGCTTCTTTCAATCCTGGTAGGAAAGCGGCAATCGTCCCTATCTCACTTTCACTTTGATCCACGTCTCCCGGGTTTCGGGCTTGAAGCAAAGCTCATCATTGCAGCTCTGATACCGCAGTTTGGCTTTCAACTGAGTCGAGTCGGAGCCGAAATTAGCCGGCACGGTCACGTTAAATCGCATCGTCGTGCGACCTTCAAACACTGCCACTCGATTCTTAGAAAACTTCAGTGAACGCAAGATCGGGCGGGGATAGATCACGGAACCGACCCGCACGCCATTGGGCGCCTCAATTTGCAGTTGGGTGGCGATCAGAAATTTCTCGAGCGGCCTGTTCGAGTGCACGTGAAAACCTGACGGAATGTCCATCACGACCACAGCTTGAGCGGAGCGTCCGCGGCGGACGCTATCGCCCGACACATAACCACTGACGTTGATATTCGGCGGCGACTGCGCGAAGGCGTTGGCATAAAACGCCGGCAGAGCTAACAGCGTTGTCGCAAAGAGAAGTTGCAGGAAGTGCCTGGTGAATGTTTTTGATTTCATGATTAAGCAACAGCTAACAGCGACGGCGAACGTAATCCCAAGAACCAGAGCCCAAAGTCCAAAGAAAAGATGCCCTAAGCGTGCGCAGGGTTTGCCTCGCGTCGTGCCGCGAGTTGCCCACAAGCCGCAAAGATGTCCTGACCGCGCGGACGTCTCACAAATGCAGGAATGCCCTTTGACTCCAGAATTGATTTAAAGCTCTCCACTCGACGACGACTCGATGGCTGATAAGGAAGCGGCTCCGCAGGATTGTGCGGAATCAAATTCACTTTCACGCGCAGGTCGTGGCGATTGAGCAGATTCGCCAACTGGCGGGCGTGTTCATCCGAATCGTTTACGCCGTCGAGCATGACATATTCAAAAGTGAAACGTTCACCTCGCTTCAGTGATCGTTCAAAATCCTTGCAGGCCGCCAGCAGTTCAGCAAGTGGCCATTTCTTATTAATGGGCATCAATACGTCCCGCTGTTCGTCGGTTGGTGCGCCCAGTGATACTGCAAGGTGCGGCCGGTCTGAGATCGTCGCGAGTTCTCGAATCCGGGGCACGATGCCGGCAGTAGAAACAGTGACGCGATTTGGAACGATGTGCAGACCCTTTGGTTCAGCCATTATACGCAGCGCTTTAATCAGCGACTCAAACGCCAGAAACGGTTCGCCCGCTCCCATGCCAACCAGGTTAGTGCCGCGCGGAGGCGTTTCGCCGACGCCGTAAGCATCGTTGAGCGCGATGATGATCTGCTCCACAATTTCACCTGCAGTCAACGAACGCAAAAGACCGAGTTGCGCGGTGAGGCAGAAGCTGCACTGAAGCGGACATCCGGACTGGGACGAAAAGCAAATCGTGTCGCGTCGCTCTTCGGGAATGAAAACTGTTTCTGCCGGCAGATTGTCATACGTCTTCATCAGGTAACGACGTGTGCCGTCCGCGGAGAGATAGCGCGATTCAATCGTTAACGTAGTTGGAGCCGAGATTGTCTCCAACGTCACCCGCAGCTCTTTTGGCAGGTCTGTCATCTCAGCAAACGATTGCAGGCGTCGCTGATGAAGCGCAGCAAAAATCTGCCGCCCTCGATAGGCCGGCTCGCCGAGTTGCTCGGCAAAAGAGACCAGTTCAGCCGGTGTCAAACCGGTAAGATGAGTTTTTTCGACAGCTGCCACCATTCGGTTACATTCTAGCATTTGCGGTTCATTTGTTCGGAATTTGACCGACATGTTCGGCTGGCAATTCCGCTATACTTGCAACGAACCGGGAATCGTTAATGTCGACCGTTGCTAATGTAGAAAGGAAGATCCGCCGTGTCGAAGGCTTTCGTGTGCGCATTCTTCATTTGCGAGGCGCCGACGTGCGCGGCGACCGCACCGGCTTGCCGCAATATAGTTATCACCGAGCGGCAGATGGCGACTTTACCGTCGAGCAATGGAAGAGCACGAGGTTTAGACCTTCTTATCCGGGATTTGAAGTAGATGTGGTGGATCGCCGAGGAAAGTCGGCCCAGGGAAACACGAAGCTGGTCACCGTCAGAGATACATATCTGTAAGGACCGTCCGCAAAGCAAAAGGGTGAATGGATACTCGACCCATTCACCCTGAATTGTTCTGGCGGGTTGGTTACTGTACGAGTGTGAACTTATCCGAAGGTGACAGCGTCTGTCCGCTTACTCGATCACGAATCCGGATCGCAACTTGATATTCACCCGGCGTAAGTCCGCTGGTATCAATCAAGCGGGCCAACGTTAGACGCTGACCTGAATCGCTGAGGCCGCGCCAATCTTCCGTTTGCTTGAAGATCTCCTTGCCGTCCTTGAGCAGTGCATATTCGACATCCACGGAAGGTCGAAGCGTAGTCTGATCGATGCCGGCATTGTAAACCTGCATGTAAACGCCAACCGCCTGGCCACGTCTGTAACTACCCGACACGTTAGGAATGACTTTAGTCTGACCGATTACAAACTGTCCTACTGCCGGTTGATCGCCGAGGCTTTCAAGCTTTGCTGCCAGGATAAGAGTAGAAGTCGACAGCTTTGCCGGATCGTATTTCGGCACCGTAAATCCAACGTGACGGATGCCGGTTGCACCCGAGGCGACGTCTCGAACGATGACATCAACCTTATAGGTTCCCGGAAGCAGCGGCACCGCTTTCTGATAAGCCGATTTCCGATCTTTCGCGTCGGTCAGCTCTTCGGTAGTCGCCGTGGTAATTACCGGGTCTTCGAAAATTGTCACTCGGCGCCCGGCCACTGAAGTAACTTTGCCGAAGAGGTTAATGCGTGCTTGCTGCAGCCCACCACTATCTGTGAAGACAAGGTCTTTGTTTTCCGTTTGAATGGTGAACGCGGTAATTACTCGCTCATCTGACTGGCGGAAGAAATCGACACGAACGTCGAAGTTAAGCGGATTGTCCTCGATGACGCCGGTGTTCACGGCCGTTGCCAGGTCGTTAAATTTGACTTGGGGAGGCCGGCTCAAATCCGCAATCAGTTGCAGCCGTGAAAAAGGATTGTCTTGTTCGCGCGCAAATCTTCCCTGGCTCATTCCGCTGTTCATGATGCGCTCACCGCGATCCGTTAAGCCAAGCTGTTCGGAAAGCGTGAGGCCTCCCCCCGGAACCATCAAAAGGGCGTCCTTCTCATTCGGGTTGCGTGCGATGCGGTATTCTCCGCTCCCGGTTGGATCTACAAATTCGATCTCAATACCTGAACCGACGCCGGCAATATAGCGGTAGAACCAGGTCTCGAAGGGATACGTCGAAGTTGAACCACCACCTTCGTACGACGGACGATCATAGGCACCGCCCATCGGATGCGTTTCGCGACCATCGGGCTTTCCGTACATAATCCAGATACGGCCACGGTCGGTCTTCCAGCCGGGAATTCCCGATGCGAAATGCTCGTTGGCATAAGCAATACGTTCGTAGTACTCCTCTTTAAACTCGTTCTCATCCGTGTCCGGATCAGGATCACGTCGCCGCCAGAACTCTTCAATGAATCGCTCGCGTTCGTCGTCTGTTGCCAGCTTCTTAAACGCCTTCCGCTCTTCGTCGGTGATCACGTAAGTCACATCTTTGTCTAACCAGTCTTTGTACGCCTTCTTTAGTTCCGGTTTGACGTTGCGCGGCTTCTCGCCGGGATCCTGAGTCTGCTTCTGAGGCTGGGCAGAGACGAGCGAACCCACGCCGACCAGGATTGAGAGAAAACCCGCCAGGGGCAGAACTGGTTTCTGGTAAAACATCGAAAACTCCTATTTGCAACCAAGACAAGACTTGTGGCAACGATATCGGGATCGCAGAAGCATGGGATTCTAAGGGTCTAGTTGAACCGTAGTCAAGATGCCATGAAGGCTCGGCCTCGTTGCCCTGAAACACCAAAGAAAGCTTGTAAACAAACGTCTTCCGGCAGCCTGCCGGTTTAGGAAGCAGTACGAGGCTTACCAAAAATCCAGGCAACGAAAATCGAGACGAAATAGAGCACAATCATGGGTGCTGCGAACAACATCATGTTTGGGACATCGCCGGTCGGAGAAAGCACGGCCGCGGCAATCAGGATGACGATGGCCGCAGTCTTCCAGATACGGAGCAAAAATGATGCAGTAACCAGGCCAATACGAGCGAGCACATAGCTTATGGCCGGCATTTGAAACACTAGTCCCATTCCCAGCATGACCAGAATAATGAAGTCGAAATAATCGTCGGCTTTTAGCAGGAGCCGAAAGTCTTCGCCCAGTCCCAGCAAGTACTTTGCCGCGGGAGGGAAAATGACGTAGTAAGCGAACATTGCCCCGAGTACGAAAGAAATCGAGGACAATGCAATAAAAGGGGTTACGTACCCGCGCTCATGCGGATAAAGCCCCGGGGAGACAAAGCCCCAGATCTGGAGCAGCAGGAACGGCACCGAGAGACATAAGGCCGCATACAGCGACACTTTTACATAGAGCGAAAAGGGTTCGAGCGCGGTAGTGACAATCAGCTTGTCGTTGATACCGGAGGCTGCCTTCGGCAGTGCCTGGAAATCGACTGGCAATCGCACACCTTTCGGAATGACAGTGTTGCCGGCGTAAAGCGGTTCATCGGTGAAAAGCCCAAGTTGACCCTGGCCATCTTTTGCGACACGGGCTGTTACTGACGCGCCGGCGGGTATAACGCTTGTCCCCAGTTTTGTCTCCTCAGGAAACACATAGCGACCCAGGTCATTTTCCTTGAGTGAACCTAGCCCGAGGATGGCTTCGTTTCCTGTCAGACCGGCGATCGGCACCTGTCTTCTTTGGGCCTCAGCGAGAGCGTGCTCAACCGGAACGGCCAGAAAACTGTAAATGCGATCAGAGAAAAACCAGCAAACGATCATCGCCAGGAAGACAAAGAGCAGCGAACGAATCAGTCTGCGGCGCAATTCGTCCAGATGATCCAGAAAGGACATCTGGCCGCCGAGTTCCTCTTCATCGTTGCTGCTTATTTGGCGTGGTCTTAAGAGAGTTGCCATCGATTCCTGAGCGGGGTCAGTTACAGCCAGTCTTGCTTGCGTGGAGCTTCCGTTGGTGTTGTTGATTCTGAAGAGTCAGAAACATTCTCGACGGCCGAGGCTGTCAGACCGTCACCACGAGCGACGACCTGATCCTCAGGCGGTGGCGTCACGAGCGGATTCATGATCGAGTTCTCTTGCGGCAAGGCTTCACGCCTGATCTGCGGCTCTGAGTGAATGTCTTCCAGGGCAACCTCTCGCTCCCAGGTCCGCTTAAAGTCTTCAGAGGCCCTGCGGAACTCGGCGAGGTTCTTGCCGAGACTGCGACTCAATTGAGGCAGTTTGCGCGGCCCAAAGAAAACCAGGGCCATGATGAGAATGAAGAAAAGCTCGGTACTGCCCAGTGATTCGAGGATTAGTAAAAGCACCACTTGCAACCTCTGCAAACAAGTTATCAACAACCTCTTGAAAACTCTGTCAAACCAACATGTCGCCGCATCATAATCAATTCGTTTTTCCGCCGGTTTGGCCGTTCGCGATTGTAGCGCGTGGGACGGGAAAGCAGAAGGCAGCGGCAATCTTAGACCTGTTGACAGCGGACGTTCTCTCGCGCAAATCTGTTCGCTACCGGAAAAACATGTCAGGGAAGATAAAGACAGAACAGTCACAGCCCTCGGCCAGTCTCCAGCAGTTTGGCGAAGTGGCTGAGGCTATCTCCGCTACCACAAAAAAGTTGGAGAAGGCTTCACTGCTGGGCGACTACCTCAAGGACTTGAATGACGTTGATCTCGCGCGTGCCGCTCGCTACCTCGCCGGTCATCAGTTTGCTCTAAGCGATTCGCGAACCACCAATGTAGGCGGAAGAATTATCGGTGAAGCCTTGAGCACAGCTACGGGCCTCAGTCTTGAGGATCTCTCGCCTCGCTATGTGCGCTTAGGCGATGCAGGCGAAGTCGCTTTTGAAGTTGTGCAGGAAGCGACCAGGGGAATTCGCGAACCAAAGATAACCCTCGCTGAAACAGAATCAATCATCACCCGCCTCAGCGAAACGCGTGGAACCAAAAACAAAACTGCGTTGTTGAGTGCTGTGTTTCACCAGGCAAGCCCGCTCGAAGCCAAGTATCTGGTGAAGCTGCTCGTGGGCGATTTACGTATTGGTTTGAAGGAGGGACTCGTCGAAGATGCGACGGCGCGGGCTTTCAGCCAATCTTTGGCGGCTGTCACTCATGCAAACATGTTGCTCGGCGATATAGGCGAGGCAGCGGTAAGAGCCAGAGCAGGCGACTTGCAAGACATTGAGATGCGCCTCTTTCATCCGATCAAGTTTATGTTAGCGACGCCGGCCGCCGATCTCTCGGACATTGCCCGGACGATGCCGGAAGAATTCTTTGTCGAGGATAAATTTGACGGGATCCGCGCCCAGGCCCACGTAAAAGACGGCCGCGTTTCAATCTACTCGCGAACGATGGATGAAATCAGCCACCGTTTTCCCGAGCTGATAGAACCACTCAAGAGCATTCCCGCCGACGTCGTGATTGACGGAGAGGTTGTACCGGCCATCGGTGAGCGCATTCTGCCTTTTAGTGAACTTCAAAAACGACTTGGGAGAAAAACCATCGGAGCAGATTTGCTGGCGGAGGTGCCCGTCATTCTCGTTGCATATGATCTCCTTTATGCTCAAGGCCGCGTTCTGATCAACGACTCGCTCGAGGAACGACGGCTGATTTTAGCGAACCTACTGTCAGAAGAAGGGGCCGTTCGTATTTCAATCGCCAAACGGTTTCAAGAGGTTGCGGCGCTGGACGATGAATTCGCCGCCGCACGCGCCCGGGGCAACGAAGGGCTGATGATTAAGAGTCCCGCGTCTTCCTACAAACCGGGAAGACGAGGGCGGGAGTGGTTGAAAGTGAAGCGGGCAATAGCGACGTTGGATGTCGTGGTTACCGCGGTTGAGGTCGGACACGGGAAGCGGCGAAACTTGCTGTCAGACTATACCTTCGCCATTCGACGTTCGGCAGAAGACGAAGAGCTCTTAAACATTGGTAAAGCCTATTCGGGGTTAACTGATGCGGAACTGACTGAAATGACGGAGTGGTTCAAAGCTCATACTATCCAGGAATTTGCCCACGGAAGAGTACGCCTGGTAGAGCCGAAAGTGGTGATCGAGGTCACCTTCGACAGAGTCCAGGAATCGAAGCGCCATAAGAGTGGCTATGCGCTGCGTTTCCCGCGAATTCTTCGATTGCGAGCCGACAAGTCGCCTGACGAGATAGACACACTTGAGACGGTTCAACGACTGGTCGAGGCAAACAGCCCCGCCTGATGTCGCTGGACACCAGTTTGCCTCAATTAGCCCACAAAAAGTCCCGGCCACGCTTTACTGGCAAGAAGTTCTGACAGCAAATGCCAGGCGCACTATTGCGTTCTCGCGGTGAATGGCGTTAGGATTCAGCGCCAGCGCCCTCTTATCCGACGGCCAGGATCATCCCGGCAAGTCTTTGCGACACACAAGCTAGAGCGCACCACTTGCAGAGGAAATTGAAATAGAGGGCGTGGCGTCGTCGGCAGTCTGTTAATAAAGCGCAGAGAGCGCCGCGATTAACAGTTCTATTGTCAGTCCGGGTGAGCTAATCTCACCAGGTGCGGTCGTTTCACTGTTTTCTAAAGTAGCCGCCGGTGGCGGTGGTGGCGGTGCATAACCCGGAGTACTAACGTCGCCGGCATAAGCCGAACAACTGAGCATTAGGCCGAGGGTGATCGCCGCGAACATCGATTTCACGTTCTTCATCTTTGTCTCCTAAATTGTTTGCTAGGTTGGCAACATCCAGTTGGCACAGGTTGATTGGGTAGCGCTAACCGGAGTCTTAGTGGAGCGCATCATAACCGCGTCGCTGATCCCGTGCAAGGGAACTTGCTAGACCAAAAAAGGAAGGCCTCACATGCAGTTACATAAATCTACTTCACTGGAACTAAACGATGTCGACTTAAACCTAAACAATCGGGCGCGCCTTCAGTGTCAGCAGGCGAAAGCTCAGGAGGAAGCAGGTAATTTCGAAGCCGCGCGGCACGTGTTGGAGGGCTTCTGGCAGCGTGTGGGCGAACGACCAGCGGTCGAAGGTTTAGACGACGAGATCCGGGCCGAAGTGCTTCTGCGGACCGGAACGCTCACGGGTTGGATCGGCAGCGCGCAGCAGATTTCCGGCGCTCAGGCGATCGCGAAGGATCTGATCTCTGAGAGCGCGGGACTCTTTGAAAAGCTCGGGCTCGCGGAACGGGTCGCCGAGGCCCGGATTGATCTGGGAATTTGTTACTGGCGTGAAGGCGCCCTTGATGAAGCCCGGGTGACACTGCAGGACGTCCTCTCGCAGCTGGGAGATCGGAAAACAGAGCAGCGGTTGCGCGCCGTTTTGAATGCGGCGATTGTCGAAAAGGTTTCGGTCCGTTATCGCGACGCCCTGCAAATTCACACTGATGCAGCGCCGTTGTTTGCAGAGAGTGGCAACCACGCTCTCAGGGGAAAGTTCCATAACGAGTTCGCCACCGTGCTCAAGAATATCGGCTTGGCGGAACGCCGCGAAGACTACATTGACCGAGCGTTAGTTGAATACGCCGCCGCGAGTTTTCATTTTGAGGAGGCAGGACATCAGCGCTTTCTGGGTGTCGTTGAGAACAACCTCGGGTTCCTTTATGTTCATCTGGGACGATTCGAGGATGCTCACCAACATTTAGGCCGCGCCCGCTCAGCGGCAGTCGCTCTGAAAGATCACGGTCTGGTTGCACAGTTTGACGACTCGCGCGCCAAGGCGTTTCTTGGTGAAGGGCGGTACACGGAGGCGGAGACGATAGCGCGAGCTAGTGTGCGCTCACTGGAGCAGGGCGGTGAACAATCATTACTAGCCGGAGTCTTAATCACGTTAGGAACTTCGCTCGCACGCCTCGACCGCAATGAGGAGTCGCTCGCAGCGCTGCGGCGAGGCAGCGAAACAGCTGAACAGGCCGGCGATCCGGAGACTGCGGGAATTGCGTTCCTGACAATCGTCGAAGAACTCGACTCCGTCGTTCCCCATTCGAAGCTGCGCAACTATTACCTGCGCGCGGAGTCGATGCTGGCGCGTTCCCAGCACTCTGGCGTTCAATTCCGTCTTGGTGAGTGCGCCCGCCGCATCCTCACCACTGACCAGAGCTGGCGTGAAGATGACGCTCAAACCGCTATCGCCCTGGGGAACGGACACAAGCATTCCGCGTCGGTAGCTGCCGCATCGGCGGCTGAGTCCTGGGTTGGCGGGTCCCTGGAACAACTGGTGCTCAATTTCGAGGGCGATCTCATTCGCCGCGCACTGGAAACATCCGGAGGAAGTGTGACGCGAGCTGCCCGCCTGCTGGGAATCACGCATCAGGGGCTGGCCTTTATACTCAATGGCCGTCACAAGAGCCTGCTTTCAATTCGCACTCCAGTGAAGCCGCGCCGACGAAGCATTATCCGTTATCGTTAACGCTCTGCAGCAGCATTGGTCCACGCTTCGCTGTCTACCAGCGAACTATTTGCGCCTGTTTGTGCTCTAATCCACTTCAATTATCGAGCAATAGATCCGTTTTTTGTGAAGGACCAACGTACGCCTATGAAGCCACTGATATCGCTCCTGATACTGTTCTTTTTTTCGGTTTGTCCAATTAACGCCGCCGTCGCCCAACGTAAGGGAGGCGCCAGACGTCCGGCCCGCGCCACAGTGAAACCTGCGCCGCAGCCGGCGGCAAATCCAGTTCTCACTCCAGCGGCCGCCGCAGCTGTTAGAAGGCCCTTGGCTCCTGTGCCGCTGGCAATCGTCAACGCTCAGACGATAACGACCGCCGATCTCGATCCGCGGATCAGAAGCGAGGTGGAAAGCCTCGAGGAAAAGATTGCCGCAACTCGTCGGGAAATGCTGGATATACAAATCAATACCATTCTATTGGAACTGGAAGCACGAAAGCGCAGATTAACAACGCCGCAGCTGTACAACCTGGAAGTCAGCAAGAGGATCACCCAACCGACTGCAGCCAACATCACACGATTCATCGAAGAGAACCGTGAACAGATCGGCGCCGGCGATGAAGCGACGATTCGTCGTCAGGTAGCGGAGCTGTTGCGCTCAGCTCAGGCCTCCAGGTTACAAGAGGAATTTGTTCAGCGGCTGCGCAGGACTAATCCCGTCGTCAAGGGTGTGGATATCAATACACCAAACCTGAGCCCGACTGCTGTAATTGCGACAATTGCGGGCCAACCCCTTACTGCCGGACCAGTCCTCGAAAAATTGAAGCCGGCCATTTACAAGCTGCAATCAGATACTTACGAACTTGAGAAGGCGGACCTGGACCGGATCATTTTTGATCTGCTGGTACTTGCCGAAGCGAACCGGCGCGACGTCCCGCCCGAAATCCTGAAGCGCACCGAGATTACTGAGAAGTTACGTCGTCCAAGCGACGCTGACGTGGCAAAATTCTACGCCGAAAACAGCAAGGAAATTCGCGGGGATCTCAGCAAGGTGCACAATCAACTCGCGGAATTTTTGGAGAACAGGGAACAAGGCCGGCTAGAGCGAGAACTAAACGACAAACTGCGGAAAGGAGCTGATGTTCGCATCCTGCTGCAGGAGCCTCAGGCGCCAAGGCAGATGATTAGCGTCGACGACGATCCCAGTCGTGGTGATTCAAACGCGCCAGTCACTGTTGTGGAGTTTACTGACTTTCAGTGTCCTGCCTGTGCGGCAATGCATCCAATTTTGGAAGAAGTTTTGAAAAGTTATGGCAACAAGGTGCGCTTTGTAGTTCGCGATTTTCCGCTGCCGATTCATGCGAACGCTCGTAAGGCCGCCGAAGCTGCAAACGCCGCTCATCAGCAGGGAAAGTTTTTTGAGTACGCGGCGCTGCTTTTTAAGCGCCAGGACTCATTGGACATTTCCTCGTTAAAGAAATATGCGACTGAGG
Organism: Pyrinomonadaceae bacterium; assembly: GCA_051000815.1. Taxonomy (GTDB): domain Bacteria; phylum Acidobacteriota; class Blastocatellia; order Pyrinomonadales; family Pyrinomonadaceae; genus PSRF01. Next base: position 153,144 of record JBPCNX010000092.1, on the reverse strand, counting down.
TCGGCCTGGATCGGGCGCGGTTTGATGCGGCGTTGGATAAAGGCACTTTTGCGGCGGAGGTGCAGCACGACCTCCTAGATGCTGAGACCTATGGGGTCGAGAGCACGCCGACGATTTTTGTCAACGGCGTGGTTCTCGGGACCTTAACCAGCGAGGCGCTCCGCACTGCCATTGATCGAGCGCTCTCCGGGAAATAGTCTTCCGTTTCGGGTTTAGCGTTCCTGGTTCTAGTTGCTTCCAAACTTCTCACGATTAGGTTTTTTTGTTCCAAAGCAACTCTAAAATTTACGAATAGCAGTAAACTGCTGCATCTGGCACTCGGAACTCCGAACTCGGAACTCGAAACTGGAACATGGTCTCGCTGAAGACGGAACATCTGAAGAGATACAAAGACGTTGCCATGCTGCTGGTCAAGTATGGCCGCTCGGATTTGGTCAAACAGGCAGGGTTGGGCGAACACCTCGAGCTGGATGAAGCCACGCTCGCGAAGGAAGTTCCCAAAGCCGAAGAGCTTGCGACTGACCTCGAAAAACTAGGACCCACTTTCATCAAGCTGGGCCAACTGCTCTCCACGCGCGCCGACCTTTTGCCTGCGCCTTACCTCGACGCTCTCGCACGCCTCCAGGATCAAATTGCGCCGTTCTCATATGAAGAGGTCGATAGCATTGTTTCCGGCGAGCTTGGTGTGCGTCTCTCCAAAGCTTTCGCTGAGTTTGAATCTGAGCCGCTGGCGGCCGCTTCGCTCGCCCAGGTTCATCGCGCCTACATGCGCGACGGGCGCGCTGTGGTCGTCAAAGTTCAGCGGCCTAACATTCGCGAGCAGATTGTTGAAGACCTCGACGCGTTGGAACAGGTAGCCGAGTTTCTGGATGCACACACCGAACTCGGCAAGCGCTACGAATTCGGCAACATGCTGATAGGCCTGCGTAAGAGTCTCTTGCAGGAGCTCGATTTCAAAACCGAAGCGAACAACCTCGCGATGTTCGGAGAAAACCTCCGCGAGTTTGAAAACATAATCATCCCCGAGCCAATCATGGACTTCTGCACCTCTCGCGTGCTGACCATGGAATACATTCCCGGAAAAAAGATTACTGACATCAGTCCCCTGCGTTTGATGGAAATCGATGGTCCCGGACTCGCCGACGAACTCTTCCGTACATATCTGAAGCAGATACTCATTGATGGTGTCTTTCACGCCGATCCGCATCCGGGGAATGTATTCCTCACGGATGATGAACGGATCGCTCTGCTTGATTTGGGAATGGTCGCCCGGTTGATTGGAGGTTTCCACGACAATCTGCTGCGACTGTTGTTGGCTATCAGCGAAGGTCGCGGCGAAGATGCCGCTGAGACTTCGATCAAGATGGGTGAGGCGAAGCCTGGCTTTAATCGTGCCGAGTTTGTGCGGCGGGTTTCCGAGCTTGTGGCGGAGAATTCGAGTCCCACCAGCCACGTCGATGCGGGACAGGTGACGCTGGAGATAATGCGGATCTCAGCTGACTGCTGGTTCCGCTTGCCCCAGGAATTTACGATGATCGCGAAGGCGATGCTGAATCTGGATCGCTCGGTGTTCACACTCGATCCGGCGTTTGATCCCAACGCCGTGATTCGTGAACGAGCCAGCGAGATTCTCCAACGAAACATTATCAAGAGCATTGCTCCGGGAAACCTGCTCAGCGGCGTAGTTGAGCTTAAGGAGTTTGCCGAGAAACTTCCCAGCCGCGTCAACCGCATCCTCGACGCCGTGGGAAACAATGATTTGAAGATTAAGGTCGACGCGATCGATGAGAAGATTGTGCTCGAAGGATTACAAAAGGTAGCGAACCGGATTACGCTCGGGCTGATCCTGGCAGCTTTGATTGTGGGTGCTGCGATGCTGATGCGTGTCGAAACCTCGTTTCAGATTTTGGGTTACCCGGGATTCCCTCTGGTGTTTTTCCTGATTGCCGCGATCGCCGGCATGGCCCTCGTCGGCAGCATCATCTTTTATGACGTCAAACCCCGCGGCAAAAAGAAGGAAGATCAGTCTTAGTTCTGGAAGGTCGATCTACGAAACCACCACAAAGTTACACGACTTACAGAATGAAGTAGTTTGATTGGACTGATGGAGTTGCGCTTCCGTCTCATTCACACCGTCGCTTTAGCGCGGTGCCTGGAATGCCAAAAGCCAACAAGAAACCGTTTAAACGGTAATTATATACTTGACTCACCAGCCTGTTTCCTGTATAGTTCTTCCACCATGAAGAACGAATTTCCCAAAACCCTCCAGCAAGCAATCATCTACTTTTCGGATGCTGAGAACTGCACTAACTTTCTCTCTCAGATGCGCTGGCCTAGCGGCGTTGAATGCCCGAACTGCGATGGTCGCGAAGTCTCTTACCTTTCCACTCGTCGCCTGTGGAAATGCAAAGCCTGCAAGAAGCAATTCAGCGTCAAGGTTGGCTCTATCATGGAAGACTCGCCTATTGGCCTTGATAAGTGGCTGGCTGCCATTTGGCTGATTGCCAACGCGAAGAACGGCATTAGTTCCTGCGAAATGGCGCGGTCGCTGGGAGTGACTCAAAAGAGCGCATGGTTTGTGCTTCACAGAATCCGCAAGGCGATGCAGAACGGATCGCTTAACAAGCTGTCCGGCCAAGTCGAAGTTGACGAAACCTACATCGGCGGCAAGGCTCGGAACATGCACCGTTCTGCTTTGGCAAAACGCTTGGCTAAGTTTGCGACTCCCTACACTGGTAGAAACCAGAACATCGGCAAGATTGCCGTTATGGGGTTGCTTGAGCGTCACGGTGAAGTGCGAACTATGGTCGTTGGCGGAACTAAACGCAGCCACCTTCAAAGCGAAGTTCTTAAGCACGTCGAAGAAGGTGCGAGTGTTTATACCGATGCCCTGCGCTCCTACAATCAACTTGGCGAACAATACATTCACAGCGTAATCAATCACGCGGAGACTTACGTTCAAGGCCAAGTTCACACTAACGGAATCGAGAACTTTTGGTCGTTGCTCAAGCGGTCGATCAAAGGTACTTACGTTAGCGTTGAACCCTTTCACCTTTTCAGATATTTGGACGAACAGAGTTTTAGATTCAACACCCGCAAAGGAACTGACGCTGATCGGTTTGTGAAAGCGGCGGCGGCCTTGACTGGCAAACGCCTTACTTACGAAGAACTGATCGGCAAGAAAACGGAAACGAGTCATTAAAGACTGTCGCGGTCGAGAACTTCCGCGCCAGAAACGCGGCAAACGAAAGAAGGCGTGAGTGACGAAGAAACGCATCAAAGCACCACCGAACTGGCAAGACCCGCCAGGCTCTTTCGAGAGATTCGAGAGACTGGCAAAAGGTTTAATGAGCGTGCCTAAAAAAGAACTCGATAAGGAACTGGCAAAAGAAGAACGCAGCAAGGAAAGGCACAAAGCGCGCAAACCAAAGCAGGAACCCTGAACAAGCCGCGTGCTAAATTAAAATATATGGTGAAACCTATTCTTTTGGTAATCGTGATGCTGGCAGCGAGTACGTTCGCGCGGGCACAGGTGTTTCCAGCTCCAGAGGGTGAAATCGTAAGAAGATATGATCGATTCACAAATAAAACCACAATCTCGCTTGTCAACCTGCAAGTCGCCGAAAGGAACGATGACCTGAACTATCAAAGACTATATTTACGCGTAGGCTCACAGTTTGAATCAGAGCGGCCGTCGCATAAACCTGGTTTCGTAATCATCATATTTTCATCTTGGTCACTGTGGAACGACCGTTACACGCAACCATCTCGACTCGATGCGATTGTCGACGGACAGAGAAAGTCATACGGCGACTTCCCTCCCGTTCGTAGAGATGAGGTTAACGGAAAATATGTCGTCACGCTCTTGGCTCGCATGGACTTCGCTGATTTCATTGCATTGGTTTCCAGTAAAAAGGCAGAGTTGCGCCTGGGCGATTTAGAGTTCCGCCTGAATGACCACGCGTTCAAGATGCTTCGCGACTTTGCCAAACAGATACAGCCGTGACGAGCATCAGCAATACACTAACGGAGCACTACCCGTTCGAGTTGTTTGTTTACATCTGCAATCTTTCTAAGTAGCGGTAGGTTCTCGCTGTCCATCCTGTAAGCCTTGCCTAGCTTGGTTGCGATCAGCCGTTCCATTATGACGCTCGTTTCTTGGCCGCTAAGATGGCGAACTAGCGCCCTCCTGCACTGCTGGGCCAGCTTATCGGCTGGGTGCAATTGGTGAACGCGAGTCTTGCAAGAAAAGGCAACACCCCCAATCATCGGATCGGTTTTGCGTCCCGCATCAAGGGCATCCATTAAATAACCCTTCCCCGGCGCTCCGCACTCAAAGACATAATTGATCGGATCGGAATATCTATTTTCCCTCGCCCAACGACTTATGCCCCAAGCCAATTGAGTGCCAGCAAACAGGTATTCCGCAGAAAAGCGTTTCCTTGTGCTACCGTCGTCCTCGACCAACGGAAACCACTTTTCGCACTCTGGAATATCGGTGTAGGACACTAATCCAAATAAAACGTGCTCTTTCGTAATTAAGTCCGCGCGTTGCATGACGCGAGTTACACGCTCAGCGTTCCATCCCTTCTCTTCAGTAAAGTCTCCGCTCAGTGCCAGCATATCGCTGGAGTGAAATAGTGGAATCTCTTCTTCTGTCAAGAATTGCTTCCATTGGACTTGGAACTTCGCCCACAGCTCAACGTCGGAGACGTATCCCGCTACGGCCAGAAGCGGAGAATTGCCGTCGTTCCCGCTTTCATCAGCGTAACCGGTCAACATAGCCACTAGTTTTTCTTTTCCATCGAACGGAAATATGCTTCGCCAAAGATGCTCGAAAGCATCGTACTTCTCTGATAACATCTGCCCTCCGTTTCAAAGGGCAACCACATTGTCAACTCAAATGCTAGGTGAGTCAACTATATAGTTACCGTTTAAACGGTTTCCCTTGTCTACCCGCGGAAATCACCGGGCTGAAGCCCCGGTGTGAATGAGACAGTTCAAACTGATGCCTGTTTGATTAAGTTAGTGGATCTGGAGTTAGTGTCCCCCATTCGGAGGAAAGAGTCTTGCTCTATATGATCGTTGAGCGCTTTAAGAATCAAGACCCAGTTCCCGTGTATCGACGCTTTCGAGATCAAGGTCGTCTTGCACCGGAGGGCTTGAGATATGTGTCAAGCTGGGTCGATGAGGACTTCGCTCGTTGTTTCCAACTGATGGAAGCGGAAGATCACAAGTTTCTCGAAGAATGGATCGCGAATTGGGATGACCTTGTCGACTTCGAGTTCTACCCGGTCATGTCCTCGAATGAGGCGGCAGAAAGAATTTCATCTCGTTTGTGACGGCGCCGCGAACTGGCGCCGACCGATGCCAGAGTCTTTCAGCGTGTTAGACCAAAAGGGGAGGATATATGGCCAACGAGCACATCGCAATTTATCTGAATGATCATCTGGCAGGTTCGGTAGTAGCGCTTGAACTCCTGGAACACCTCGAGGAGACCCATTCCGGAACGCCTTTGGAACGCTTCTTCAAAGAACTGCGCTCCGAGATAACGGCGGATCGCGAGAAGCTTGAGACGCTTATGGATCAGCTTGATATCGCCGAAAGCCGCACGCGAAAAGCGTCAGCGTGGCTTACGGAAAAAGTTACCGCATTGAAGCTGCGACTCGACGATCCGGCCGATGGTGACTTGCGCCTGTTTGAATCCTTGGAGGCGCTGTCGCTGGGAATTGAGGGAAAACGTGGATTATGGCTGGCCTTGTCTGAAGTTGCTAAAAGGGCGCCACACCTGCAGCTACTTGACTATCAGGAACTGATAAGAAGAGCTGACACGCAACGCAGTCAGGTGGAAGAGAAGAGACTTGAAACTGCCAAGCGAGCGCTTGTCGGCACGAAATGAAGCAACTCAACGTCGACGCTCTGACAGCTCAGGTTTGAATCTCACAGTAAGAAGAGCAGCCCCCAAACTCCGAACTCCGAACCCGAACTCCGAACCCCGCCCTCGGAACAGTCATCCCAGTATCGCAGGTACCTTTTTTGGCAACGCCACCTTTTACAACCGCCCGCTTCACCGGGCGTTGTACCCCTCGCTTTCAATCAATGATTACGACTTGATCGATGAGGTTTTGTGAGGGTGGTCATTTCGGCCTCCAGGTGGCGAGAATCGAAGCATTCCAGATAAAACCGTAGAGGCGGTATTATCCCGCAGGCGCATAATACAATACGGGATTATTCACCCGCTGCTAGATAATGAATAGTTGGGCCTCTGATTGAGTGGAGCGGATTCAACTTGGAAGTGCAACAGACTGTTGTTTGAAAAAGACTTCATTCGGCGTTCGGTATCCGAGCGTCTTACGAGGTCGGTTATTAAGTAAGTCTTCCACGCGTTGCAGGTCGCTGTCTGAGATCCTGGCGAACTCATACTTCTTGGGAAAGTACTGGCGCACGAGACCGTTAGTGTTTTCGTTCAAGCCTCGTTCCCAGCTGGAATAAGGATGTGCAAAGTAAATGCGCGCTTGGAGCCCGGCGGCGATCAGCTCGTGCTCACAAAACTCTTTACCATTGTCTACCGTTATGGTGTGCACCTTAGCAGCCAGCGGCGCTAACAGCTCGATGGTGTTGTCCTTCATTTCGGCCGCTGATTTGGTGGCCAGTTTGCGCAGGCGTGTCAGCTTTGATTTACGCTCGACGGCGCTGAGGATACCGCCTTTATGTCGGGCACCAATGATAGTGTCGGCCTCCCAATCACCGAAGCGGCCTTTGCTGCCTACAATTCTTGGCCGCTGATCGATGCTGGTTCGGTTGGGGATCTGGCCCCGGCGGAGGTAGCCGCTATAACGCTTGCGCTGTTTCTTTTGACTGCGTAGATGTCTGTGCAGCGTGCCGCCGCGTCGCTTGTCGGCATAGACATACAGGTAGATCCATTCATGGCTCACGGTGGGCTGCCCCGCTCGCTTCAGCCAGCCGGCGATTTGCTCCGGACTCCAGTCCTGGCGCAGGAACCGCTCCACCTGTTGCCAAGTCTGCCAGGCAATACGCGAACGATAAGCCTCGCATTGCCGGTCCAAGGCCAGTGCACCGGCCTGGTAGTGACGATAACCCTTCTGCCCCCGATTGCGACGTAGCTCACGAGAGATCGTGCTCTTATGGCAACCGACCAGCAAGGCGATGTGAGTTTGGTTATGTCCGGCTTTCTTCAAAATGTTTATCTGGTATCTTTGTTCACGGGCAAGCTGCTTATAGTTCATTTGTGTGCTTCTTTGACTTGGTGGTTGGAAAAGCACGCTTACGCTACTGCAGCTTGCTCTTAACCACTAACTTCAAAGTTGCACTTCAAGTTGAATCCACCCCATGACTTTTCCTCTGTTCCATTTGATCGGTAACCAAAACTGTTAGTTTGCGCCCAAGGCCTAGACAACAGGATCCCGCTTAGTTTGCTGGCGGCTTTCGCAGGTTGAAGAGGATTTCGTCGTAATAGGGCTTTTCCTTGAGGCTGGCGCGCGAACCTGGGAAGTAGACGAAAGTGAAGTCGGCATACTCCGCGTCGAAAGCGTTTAGCACGATTGCGCAGCGAAGTCCCTCAGGGAGCCGGATATTGTCGAGCATCGGGAAATCGAAGTAGCCAACTGTAAACACGGCATCGGCTTCATCGGTATCCGGCGAGCTTCTCACTATCAGCCTGACTCTCAATTCCTGTTTCTCTGTGTCAAAGCTGAGCACTTCGACGCGGACCTGTTTCTGTTTAGGAGGCTGATCCGGATCGTTTGATTTCACCTGGATGAAATCCTCCAATACCGTTACGCCGCCCGGTTGATCTTTTAAGCTCTCGAAGGCAATCGTGCCATCACGCTTCCCGCCGGCTTCGGCGGCGATCTGCTTTTCAACCACATCGCGCGTCACCCGTATCAGACGGTCAATGTAAGGCTGGTTCTGTTCCCTTCGGGGGGTGAGTTTCTTGTACACATCTTTGAAGAGCGGTTCCAGATCGAGTGAGTCGTGAAAGTTATAGGCCAGCAACTCGAGGTTTAGCACAGTCTTTTCCGGCCGTTCATCCGAGGTTGGTTTGAGAAAGTTGACGATGATCGAATTGAACATTTCCTTGCGCAGGGAGGTGTCAGCCTCTTCGCGGCGGCTCATCAACTCGGTATACAGCCGCAGATTCGTCTCCGCTTCCTGGCGCTCAGCGAGAAAGCTGGAACCGAAAATTCCCACCAGACCCACGACCACTGCGGTCCCAATCGCTCCTACGAACTTGAAAATTATGTCCGCCTTGTCCCAGCTTCTCTTCCGTCTTTTCGACCTTGGGCGGCTCCTGGCGTGATTCCTTTGCAGTCTGTGGCTGCGCCGTAGTGGGAAACGTCTCGTCCATGACTATTTCCTCCGCAATATATAGGTCCCGTTCTGCAAGACGACGTCGAAGTCGTAGCGCAGGGGGTTGTCGTAAGAATAGAGATCGTAGGTAGGAGTCTGGTTCTTGTAATAGAGCCTGAAGGTGCATTTTCCCCTGCCCACATTGATGCTGTAAGCGCCGAAGCCATCCGTCACTCCGGAGAAATTGCCGTCCTTGCAGAAAACCTCAAACTTCACATTATTCAGAGGACGACCATCTTCCTTCAACTGCCGAAAATCTGGGCGGCCGACGCGGAAGAGGCGACTAATATCGCCAGCACGATTGTCGAAACGACCTTTTTCATATGTCCTCCTTGAAGGCGTGGTTCTGAAAAGTGAGTGTGTCTGTTATGAGCATTGCCTGGGGATAAATGCCTGGCGTTTTGTGAGCGGTTGCGGGAATCAGCAATAGCGATTCCTCATGAACGGGCTGGTTTGGGCGAGTGTGCAAGGACGCAGCGACTCGGAAGAAAACCAACCGGTCTGAGCGTTGTCTTGAATACTGCGAAGAACACCTTGCGAGGTGGGCGAAGAATATTCCAAACCCTAATGAGTGTCAACGAAACGGGCGGAGGGGTGGTAGTGGGTCGGTCTGGCGATGAGGTCAGTACCACCAAGCGGTAGCGGGTGGGCCGATGCGCTAGCATTCAGGACTCGCGTGGTAATGATTCATGACTCGAGACCCCGGATGTTGGGCGCGATGTCGCAGGGATTGAGTGCCTGCATATAGGGCCACCGGCTACCCGCCTGGTGGTACTGCTTCCACTAATCGGCAATTGGCAATCTGCAATCTGCAATGCGGCGGCAACTAATCAATCAGTACGCGTGTATTTAGCGCCTCGGCGCGTTCAATTGCGGCCAGCAGGCGAAGAAACTGCAGATAGTTCCGGCTGCGCGCAGTTAGTCGGGCCACCTCGGATTGGTTGAGGTCGTTGCGCAGTAGCAGGTCAAGAAAATCGTAATAATCGGCAGTCGCCGCATGCGGCAGTTCTCGTGTGTAGCTGTTCTGTTCGTTGTCTTCAGAACGAAACCCGGCAAGCAGATCGAAGATGTTGTCCGTGGAGATTGCGATTGCGTCTCGTGTCAATCGAATCGGCAAGCGGAGTTCGTAGAAACGCAGTCCTTCGGCGGTCGTCACGCGACGCAACTCTTTTGTTGCCTCACCATCGAAAGGAGACTCGGAATCGACGAGGATGCGGAGCAGTCGAGGTTGATCTTCCTTGTCGAGGGTGTCGAGGCAGAGTTGGACGCGGTCAGCGAGAAACTTTTCAAACTGGGCTTCAATCGGATACGTGATTCGACCCAGGCATCCCACCGATTCACCTTCGCCCGCGGCATCGCTGGGTAAGAATGAGGGACAGTGAAGACAAACCTCAGTCTCCTTTTGCATCAATTCGATTTCCGCGCTCGCGTTCTCCACCCAGCGGAGTTTGTCCTCTGAGGGCGCGCTGGTATCTCCGGTCGTCAACCGCGTGTGCAAATTACTCAGCCGGCCCCAATCGCGCAGATGCTGCTCGGAATAGCGTGCTCGCAGGATGCAGGGATATTCAACAGCGAATTCCAGCGACATAATGCTAACGGTAAACTGCAAACAGAAAATTGCAAAACGAGAAACACCAGCCGCTGATTTACGCGGACAAACGCGGATCAGACTAAGACAATTCAGGCAAGAGAACTAGAGGTTTGTAGGGAGCACCGCGGAGTCAGGCGCGGCAGCCGCAGGTTTGGGCAACTCCGGCGTAAAATCCTCGCCCGGATTGATGAACTGATTGCGCTCGAATAAGTATTGCTTGTCGTATAAGTGTCTATAGCGACCCCCCGCGGCGAGCAATTCATCATGTGTGCCGCACTCAACTATCTTCCCGGCCTCGAGCACCAGGATCTGATCGGCGCTGCGAATCGTCGAGAGGCGATGAGCAATGACAAAAGTGGTACGGCCCCGCCTGAGCGTCTGTAAACCATCCTGAATCATCGCCTCACTTTCACTGTCGAGACTGGAAGTCGCTTCATCCAGGATTAGTATTTTGGGTTTCGCCAAAATTGCCCTGGCGATAGCCACACGCTGGCGCTGTCCGCCGGATAATTTGACACCGCGTTCGCCGACAACTGTGTCGTAGCCATCGGCGAAGCCATTGATAAATTCCTCGCAGTGAGCAACGCGGCTGGCGGCGATGATTTCCTCGCGCGTAGCATGCGGATACGAGAACCCGATGTTCTCAGCGATCGTGCCGTCGAAAAGGAAGTTGTCCTGTAAAACCACGCCGAGTTGATTGCGATAGTCCTTTAATCGAATCGAAGCCAAATCGCGTCCGTCCAAAGTAACTTTGCCCGCGAGTGGTCTGTTAAAGGCCATCACCAAACTTATTAGTGTCGACTTTCCCGAACCGCTGGACCCGACCAGCGCGGTGGTGGATCCCGCGGCTGCCGTAAATGAAACGTCACGCAGCACTGGAGCGCCTTCGCTGTATTCGAAGCTTACATCGCGGAAAGCAATCTCACCCTGTATCTTCCCAAGCGCGACGCGCTGGGCCTCATCCTCGTCCTCAGTAGCCATGTGGCGGATCTCGCGGATGCGATCCAAACCCGCAAAGGCTTCCGTGATTTGCGTTCCGATAGAAGCGATCTCCACGAGCGGCGCCGCCACCAGCCCGGTGAAGATCATGTACATGAAAAGATCGCCCAACGTCATCTGGCCATCGAGTACCGCGCTGCCGCCGATCAGGATCAGAATGACGCCAACCATACCGACAATGATTGTAGAAAATGCAGTAACGCCTGAGACTGCGGTCATCGAGCGGGCGATGTTGCGAAACAGTTTATGCGCCCCGCGCGCGAAGACCAGTTCCTCACGTTTCTCGGCAGCGTAAGCTTTGACGATGCGAATGCCGCCCAGCGACTCGGTTAAGCGGCCGGTAACTTCGGCATTGATCTTTCCTCGTTCGCGAAACAGTGGTCTCAGCTTCTTGAAGGCCACCGCCATGGCGCCGCCAAACGCGGCGAGAGCCAGCAAGGTGATCGAGGTTAAACGCCAGTTCAGATAGAAGAGGACTATCAGGGCGATCACGGCAGTTACCAGACCGCCCACCAACTGCACCAAACCCGTGCCTACAAGATTACGAATGCCTTCGGCGTCGGTCATGATGCGCGAGATCAGCACTCCGGTCTGTGTTGAATCGAAGTACCTGATGGGCAAACGCGCCACATGTTCCTGCACACTCTTGCGCATCTCCGTTATGGCGCGTTGTGCAGCTACGCCTAACACCTGGGAGAGCGCAAAGGAACTCAATGCCTGGATAATCGTTGCGGCCCCGGCGGCCAGAGCCAAGGGGAAGAGCAGTTCGCTTCGGTGCTTCAGGATAACGTCGTCGATCAAATACTTGGAGCTCGCCGGCAAAACCAGGCCCACGAGTCGATTGATAATCATGAGGAACATGCCGAGAGCCAGGCGGTAGCGATGCGCATAGAGCAGCTCCTGGGCATCGCGCCAGGCAGACGCCGGAGTTACCCGTTTTTTCTTTTCCTCTGTGCTCATTCTGATTAACGCTAACGTGTCGCCTGGGATAGTGCAAGAAGGTAGTGAAAACCTGAAAAGCCTGCCGCGGAGATTTCAGTCTTTTGCGATCACTGTCCTATGATAAGCTTTGCCTACAGAAAGCTTCTTTCTTAAACACTCCCGAGATTATCAGGTCCAGAAAGGCGTCTATGGCACTAAGTGAAGACTTGTTGGAGATACTTGCCTGTCCCGCGTGTAAGGCAAAGGTGGAACTAAAACCAGACGGCACTGCTCTGAAGTGCGTTGAGTGTAAACGCGTCTATCCTATTCGCGATGACATTCCGGTGATGTTGATTGACGAGGCCACGATTGAAGAGCCGGCCCAGGATGAAGAGCGTGGGCGAAATCGTTGAGTCTTCTCCGCAGATGCGCGCTGCCGCAATGCACGGTTTGCGTCTCGAAGAAGAACCACAGCCGCTTGGCCCAGCGCTTTGGGACTGGGCAAAAGTTCGCAGCGTACTTATCGTCAAACTTCGCTCCATCGGCGACACCGTCTTAACCACGCCTTCGCTTTACGCATTGAAACGTTTTCTCCCCCAGGCGCGCGTTGACATCTTGTTGGAAGACTGGGTGGCTCCAGTACTCGAAGGCTTTACCTGTGTTGACAACATCATCACGCTGAAACGTGGCAGCGCTTCCTCTCGCGCCCGGGTTGCGCGGCAACTGCGATCGCCTCGTTACGACGTGGCCTACAATCTTCACGGCGGCACTACCGCTACCCTGCTTACGCGCGCTTCCGGAGCAAAACAACGAGTGGGCTACGCTGCCTATCAGTACAGCCGCCTTTACACGCATCTTGCACCGTCATCTTTGCTGTTGTGGAAACGAGATACTTGTCATTCAGTGGAGCAACAGCTGGCGTTACTCGGCTGGACAGGTGTGCCAGTAACAGATCGACCGCCCACCCAACTAACCGTTACTGATCATGCAGCGACGAGCGTCAGTGCCCGTCTCCGGCAGGCAGGTCTGGGTGAACAAACTCCGTTCGCCGTCATTCATCCAGCCGCGGCATTTGCCACCAAACAATGGGCAACGGAGAAGTTTGCGCGGGTGGCGGAACATTTGGCGGGGCGCGGTTTGGCTGTTGTTGTAACCACTGCTCCCGCAGAGGCGTTAATTGCGGCGGAATTGAAAAACGGTTCTTCGGCCCCGATTGTTGCCTTCACAGATCTTTCTTTGCCTGAGGTGACGGCGCTGACTGCACGGGCCCGTCTCTTTGTGGGCAACGATAGTGGCATCGCTCATATCGCTGCCGCCGTGGGTCTGCCCGTGGTAGTGATTTTCGGTTCTTCAAACATCGGGCATTGGGGCCCATGGGCGACCGCGCCTGCCGAAGTGGTGTTCGAAGAAATGGATTGCCAGCCGTGTCACGGTTATTACTGCGAGAAATTTTCGCAGCCCGAATGCATTCTGCGGGTGCCGGTAGAGCGAGTGCTTGCGGCCCTGGACCGAATAATGCGACTGGATGCCTGACACACACGTCTTTGCGGGGGCCTAGCGTTGTGACTCGACTTAAGAGCTCGCGAGCCAAAGAAATCATCGACTCCATCCGCGACCGCAAAATCGTTGTGTTGGGCGACGTGATGCTGGATGAGTTTGTCTGGGGAGATGTGACCCGCATTTCGCCGGAAGCGCCGGTGCCTGTTGTTGATGTTCGACGTGAGTCAGTTCATCTTGGCGGGGCCGCAAACGTTCTGGCAAATCTTGTTGCCCTGGGCGCGAACGCGTCTGTTGTTGGTGTCGTGGGCAACGATGACGCCGGTAAGCGTTTGCGAGCGAGTCTGCATGAAGTGAGTCGCAGCCAGAGCAATGATTATCTGGTTGTCGATGAGCACCGGCCTTCTACCGTCAAGACACGGATCATCGCACATAGCCAGTTAGTTGTTCGTGCCGACCGGGAATTCCGAACACCGGTAAACGGTCAGACGGAACAGAGAATCATAGAAGCGTTAAGAGACGCTCTGGAGACCGCCGACGCACTGGTTATCTCTGATTACAATAAGGGTGTCGTAACACCTCGCATTCTCGCTGAGATTTTACCCCGCGCGTACGCGCGCGTCCCGGTGCTGGTCGATCCCAAAATGCGCAACTTTTTTTCTTATCAGCCGGCAACGTTAATTACCCCAAATCATCATGAAGCACTGCGTATGACTAATCTGGAAGCAGACACAGATGAGGGGCTGCATGAGGCCGCCAGGCTGATACGCAGTCAACTGAATTGTGACGCCGTGCTGATCACGCGCGGTGACCGCGGCATGATGCTGCTTGAAGGCGATAGCGATCCGGTTTATGTCGCCACAGCCGCACGCGAAGTCTATGATGTCACCGGTGCCGGCGACACCGTAATAGCCACACTCGCGGCGGCCCTGGCGGCGGGCTCAACATTGATTGAAGCTGCTGACCTCGCGAATCATGCCGCCGGTATCGTTGTGGCTAAGGTGGGAACTGCGATCGCAAGCGATAGAGAAGTAATCGAATCGTTCAACTGATCTGCAAACAATGGTTGGCAACCAATGATCGGCAAGAACCTCGGCAGTTATCTTATTTTGGAGAAGCTCGGCGCCGGCGGGCAAGGCACGGTTTACAGAGCCACTGATACGAAGCTGGGTCGTTCGGTCGTGGTTAAAGTCCTGCCGCCAGAGCTGACTGCAAAAGAAGCAAATCTTAAACGCTTTGAACGAGAAGCTCGGCTGGCGTCCTCACTCGATCACCCAAACATCTGCACAATTTTTGATCTCGACGAAGTGAATGGTGTCCACTTCATCGCAATGCAGCACATTGAGGGACGCAATGTGCGTCAGCTTGTCGGCGGGCGTCCTCTGGAGCTGAAGAGTGCGCTGCTGATCGCGATTCAAGTCGCCGATGCCCTGGCGGCGGCCCATGCTCGAGGCATAATTCACCGCGACATCAAGTCTGGCAATGTCATGGTTGCGCCGTCGGGTCAGGTAAAGATCCTCGACTTCGGGTTGGCGAAACTGCTCGACGACGAACAAGCCGGCGCGACCGGAATTCATCATACGGAATTAACCGAAGTCGGGGTTCCCTACGGGACAGCCACCTACGCAGCGCCGGAACAGGCCCGCGGTGACCGCGTCGACAAGCGCGCCGATATTTTTTCCACCGGAGTGTTGATTTATGAAATGTTGACAGGCACCTGGCCGTTTCGCGGCAAGACGACGATTGATGTGCGTCATGCAGTTTTGCACGACCCGGCGCCGCCCGTTTCTGAGATCAGGAAGGAACCGATTCCCCAGCGGTTGCAGCAGGTTCTTGAGCGCAGCATGGCAAAGGAGCCAAGAGATCGCTACCAGAAGATGGAAGAAATGCGTGACGATCTGCGCGCCGTCCTTCAGGAAGTCGCGGCAGCAGTACCGGGTCAACCCTATCTCAGCGTCACGCCTGAGCCGGCGCGCCACCTTGGCGGCAAGAGTCCTGTGTCGAAGGCAGTGCGCTGGTTGAAATCAATCGGGCGATCCGAAGCACCGACTACGTCCCCTACTTTTGCCACCCCTACCAGGCAGGGAGTTCACGAAACGCCATTCATCACAATGGCGGATCAGGAGAAGAAAAGCCTGGCGATTTTGCCGTTTCGCAATTTGGGTAATGACCAGGCGTCGAGTTTTTATGAGTTCTCTCTTGCCGATGCGGTGATTACGGAACTTGCGCGGGTGCGTTCACTCGTCGTTCGCCCTTCGTCGGTGATCTCGAAGTACCAGGGGCAACAGATCGATCCGCGCGAGGTCGGTAATGAATTGAATGTTAACGCCGTTCTTACCGCCGGATTCATTCATGCGGGGGAGAGATTTCGTGTTACCGCACAATTGCTGGACGTCGCTTCCGGCGACATTCTCTGGAGCGATCGCATCGACACTTCCGCCTCGGACATCATCCTCGTTCAGGACACCATTGCGCAGCGCATCGTTGAGGGACTTCGCCTCGAGCTGACTCATGCTGAACAGGAAAACATTGCGAAGCCCAAAACTGAGAATGCGACAGCTTACGAGCAGTATTTGCGCGGCAGAGATTTGTTTGCGCGATTTATCTTTCGCACCATCGCGGCTGAGGATTGCCGCGCTGCAATTGAGCATTTTCAGCGCGCTGTAGAACTCGATCCGAACTTTGCCCTGGCCTACGACGGGCTCGGCGCTGCTTATGTCAACCGCGTCTTCAAGGGACTGGGTGGCGCGGAAGATTTCGAACGCGCCGAGGTTGCATTCAACAAAGCATTGGCAATCGACCCGCAACTGATCGAGGCGCGCATGCTAATGGTTTTTGTTTATCTCTGGCGCGGAGAGAAACAGAAAGCTCGCGACGAAGTAAGGCGGGCCCGCAGGGAAGCTCCGGATGAAGCCGTGGTGCATTTTGTGAAGGCGACGTTGCATCGTTTGGACGGAGAATATGGGCGGGCCCTCCGCAGTTATGATCGACTGGTGCGCCTCGACCCGGCAGCTCATGTTGTGGCGAGCTACAATCGGGCCACAGTCCACATGTACATGGGCCACTTTGAGGAAACGATGCGGCAGCTGGATAACGCCGGCGAGCCTGAGAATCCTTTAGTCAAAACGTTCCGCGCACTCGCTCTCTACTACACTGGTAAAACCGACGAGGCGGCTGAGCTGATGCACCAGGTCGTGGCGAAGCACCCAAACATGCACGGTGTTCGTCCATTTCTGGCGATGTTCCTGAGCGCCCAGGGCAAACATGACGAAGCTCTCTCGCAACTAACGAACGGCGTAATTCGCAACGCCGAGGTTGATCCGGATATTGCTTATTCTGTCGCTTCGGTTTACGCCCTCGAAGAGCAGCGTGAGAACGCATTTTCATGGCTGGCGCGCGCTATCGCACTGGGAAATGAAAACCGGCCCTGCTTTGAAAATGATCCCAACTGGACCGCACTCCGCGAGGATCCACGGTTTGTAGAGTTGATGACTAAGGTCAAAGCCTTACACGGATCGTAGGCCTATTCTCTGGCCTGTGAATTTTTATAAATCCGCAGACTAACAGCGTGTGTTACAACCAAACCTAATCGTTAGCTTCTTGGAAAACCCAAAGCCAATGACTCAGAATCGGATCTCAACTTCAGTCAGTCTACTCTTGCTTGCGACAATGTTTTGCCCTTCAGGCTTGGCGGTTGGGCCGCAGGAGCCTGCCTCCCAACGCGAGCGGAAAGTTGTCACAACACCGTCGCCGACGCCAACTCCGCCGATTGTCACAAGCCCCAGTCCCACCCCGACGCCGGTTCCCACGCCAACGCCGTCGCCACGCCTGGCGAACACGACGCGAACTTTGCAGGATTTGCAGGCGAGTATTTACGGAGTTTTGCGACGAACAGAACTGGCGCCGGCAATGGTGGGGATCAAAGTGGTATCGCTCGACAGCGGACGCGTTTTGTTTGAGGAAAACGCGCAGAAACTTTTGCGGCCTGCGTCGAACATGAAACTCTACACCGTGGCTGCGGGATTGGATCGACTCTCACCGGATTACCGTTTTCAAACTTCTGTTTATGCGTCAGCACGTCCCAACGCCGCCGGCGTGCTCCCTGGCAACTTGACGATCTATGGACGTGGCGATCCTTCGATCGCCGCGCGCTTCAATGGTGGCGATTACTTTAAAGGGATTAACGACCTTGCGGCGCAGATCGTCGCCGCGGGAGTGAAGCGTGTCGAAGGAGACATCATCGGTGACGAGACATATTTCAGCGGACCGCAATATGGATCTGGTTGGAACTGGGAGGATCTGCAGTGGTGGTATGGAGCAGAGGTAAGTGCGCTCACTGTTAACGACAACGCGCTGGATCTGCTGGTCAAGCCCGGCGCCGACGTTGGCGCTCCGGCTGTAATTACGACAGGTCCACCTGATCCGTTATTGACGATTGTGAATAAGGCGGTAACTGGTCCGCGGGGCAGTCGCCGCGACCTGAACGTCCACCGCCGCCTGAATTCGGACGTCCTTGAGGTAGTGGGTTCCCTACCACTCGATGACCGCGGCTTCACGGCGGGAATCGGCATGTCACACCCTGCGCTCCTGTTTATCTACCTGCTGCGCGCGTCGCTGGCACAGCGTGGAGTTACGGTCTCGGGAAAATCGCGAACGATTCCACCGTTGAGTTTCTCCAGCACGCCTCCCTTAACGCAGGGGGCGGGCGCGATCGAACTTGCCACGCTGCAATCACCGCCATTCAGTGTGGTGGCGGCGCAGACACTCAAGCCCAGCCAGAATCTCTACACTGAGCTCATTCTGAGAACGCTTGGAAGAGTGAAAGGGCCTGAGTCGACCTCAACCAATACGATTCGCACCAGCGAAGAAGCCGGGCTCGCCGTAGTCAGGGAATTTCTAAAGGAAGCCGGAGTGAATCTCAGTCCCCTCGCTCTGACTGACGGCTCGGGCCTCTCGCGCAACGACATGATTACTGCTGAATCGTCAATTCAATTGCTCATGTACATGAGCCGTCATCGCTACGCAAATGTTTTTCGCGAGGCACTGCCGATTGCCGGAGTCGATGGGACGTTGCGGAACCGAATGAAGGGCACGGTCGCGGAGAATAACGTGCGTGCCAAAACCGGCTCGCTCAGTTCCGCGGCAACTCTGTCCGGCTATGTGACAACGGCTGCGGGGGAGAACCTGGTCTTTTCAATCATGGTCAACAACTATCCGGAAGACACGGAAGTGCGGACTCTGTGCATCGATCCCATTGCGGTGTTGCTCGCGTCGTTTGCTGGAAAATCGTAGTTACCAACTCGCTAAAGGAGACACTATGTCCGTCGATATGCTTATCACCATGTGGAGGGAATTTCGCAATGGGCTGGTTGCTGAAGTGGTTCAGGTTCCTGAGGATCAGTTTTCGTTTCGCGCCACTCCCGAGGTTCGCAGCGTGGCTGAATTGCTCCAGCACATTGTAGAAGTTCAGAAGACTCTCGTTGGCGAGGCGGGTCGCGCAGATGCGAACCTCCGGCGCCAGTCGTTCGCGGATCACATCCAGGAATATGCGCCCGAAGTTAAGTCGGTCACTGACAAGAATGGTTTGCTCGAGTTGCTGCGCAGCAGCATGGAAATCTGCGAGGCTAACCTGCGCTCAAATGGCGATATGATCAATGATTCGATGGGCGGGCTTGACGGAAAGCCGACACCGAAACTCAAAGTCTTCAATTTTGCGATGTCTCATGAAATGTATCATCGCGGACAACTCACTGTTTACGAACGTCTCATGAACCTTGAACCGGCGCTTACCAAACAATTTGCGAAAATTATGGCGCAGGCTAATAACTCCTGAAGTCTTTACTCATGCCTCCCAGCTTTATTAAGTTTCACGGCTTCGGCAACGACTACATCGTCATTGAGACGGGCCAGCTTGCGGCTGTAACCAGTCTTGGTGATTTTGCTCGTCGCATCTGCGATCGGCATTATGGCGCCGGGGCCGATGGCATTGCGGTACTCGGCCCGTCTAATGACGCTGCTGCGGATTTCCATGTGCGTATCTTCAACCCTGACGGCAGTGAGGCGGGACTCTCGGGGAATGGAACTCGTTGCGCGGCGGCCTATCTTCATTACCGGGAGCTCTGGCACGCAGAAGAGCTGCGATTGAATACACGTTCAGGAATCAAACGGTACTTCTTGCGGGAGAAGGATACGGGAAAGTTCATGTTCGATTCAGAGTTAGGTCAGCCAAGGTTCGATAGCGCTTCGATTCCTATGCTCACCGGGGACCCCCTCGACCGTGTGGTTGATTATCCCCTCGCTGTCGGCAACCAAAACCTAACGGTTACCGCTCTCCAAATGGGCAACCCAAACTGCTGTATCTTCGTAAACAATTTTGCGGAGCTTGACTGGCGTGCGCTGGGTCCCCAGATTGAAAACCACCAGCAGTTTCCCGATAGAACCAATGTCATTTTCGCCCGAGTGCTAAACCGAAAAACAATCGAGTTGCGTATCTGGGAACGTGGGGTAGGGGAGACTACGGCGTCGGGAACCTGTTCCTGCGCAGCTGCCGTGGCGTCAATGGTTAATGGAAAAACGGAAAGGCTCGTCAATGTGTTTACCCCCGGCGGGCAGGTAAAGATTCACTGGCGCGAAGACGGCGAGGTTGTGATTACCGGAAGTGCAGAAGTAGTTTATTCTGGCGATTGGCTTGGTGGTGTTGAGTAGCAACTGAAGAGTTATAGGCCCCGCAATGTTCCCCTCCTTCCCTTTCAATCTTAGAGCAGCTTCTCATTTCCTGCTTCCTGTTTTGGCGGGATTGGCTTCCCTGTCCATAGGTGCGTGCGGCGACCGGGTAGTGCAAAAGACTGAAGCCGAACCGATCAGCAAAGCCCAGAAGCCGCCTGTGACTGTTCCGATGTGGCTGGGTAATCCCAGTCGCAATTTCTACGGCACCGGGCCCTGGCCGGATCGTCCCCTGAAAGTGATCTGGGAATTTGAGACTGGCTTGACTGCGGGTCGACTGCACAAGGATAGATGGGGCGGTACGAGTTGGCCAGGACAGCCGTCCGTTTCCGGCAATCGGGTCTACTTCGGATCCGCAGATGGCTATCTTTACTGTCTCGACAAGAACGGCGGGAGTCTGCTTTGGAAGTTCCAGACGGAAGACAGTCTGAAAACAACTCCGACGATCGCGGGAGATCGAATCATCGTCAGCGGACTGGATCACTATGTCTATTGTTTGAATACAAATGACGGCTCGCTGATCTGGAAATACAAAACCGGGTTTGAAGTTGATTGTTCCGCAGCGGTCATCGATGGACGGGTCTACTTTGGCGGCGAAGACGGGTTCTTTTATTGCCTGAATCTTGACGATGGTGGGCTTGTTTATAAGACTGAGAGACTTGGGTCAATGGAAGGAAGTTTTTCGCTTGTGGAAGAGCGGATTTACATCGGAACTGAACAGGGCGAACTTTACTGCCTGCAAATGAGAGACGGCGCCACAGTTTGGAAAGCACGCATGGGAGCGGACTCGGATTCAACACCCGCGGTGGTTAAAGGGTTGGTTTACACTGCGGCCGAGGATGGTTTCGTTTATTGTTTTAACCAGGCAGCCGGCGAACTTGTTTGGAAGTTCAAGGCCGAAGGCGGGTTGAGCCGTCACTACAAAGAACGCAGCGGATTCTGGGCGAGTCCAATTGTTAAAGACGGCCGGGTTTACATCGGCTCCAACAACGGCCAGATGTATTGTCTGACCGCTGACAAGGGCGAAGTAGTTTGGCAGCATCTGGTGCGCGGGCCAATTTGGGGAACTTCACCCGTGGTCGATGACCGGGTGATTTTTGGGGATAAGGCGGGTTGGATGTACATGCTTTCGGCTCACGACGGGCGGCGTCTTTGGGAGTTGAAGATTGGCGACAACATCAATGCGACGCCGGCAATATTGGATGGTCGCATTTACATTGGGGCCTTCAATGGAAAGCTGTACTGTTTGGGATAGGGACCTTGATTTACCTAATCGACAATACAATCGACGGCCAGGGTGCGAGTCCGCGCGAGATCCGGGTCGCACTTGAGCGAGTCAGGCCAGGCATCGAGATTCTGACCGAACCATTTTCGGCGGTCTCGCTCGACCGGGTTCAAAGCCTTCATCCGTCGCACATCATTCTTAGCGGCCAGAGTCATCCCTGGGAGCGGTATTCAGCCGAATCGCTGGCGGGAGTCTTCGAAGTAATTCACAACGCTAACCAACCGATCCTGGGAGTCTGCGGTGGTCATCAGCAGATGGCCCTGGCGTTTGGCTCGCCCGTCGGGCTGATGGAGCGGCTGGAGCCGGGGGAAGGCTACGATGGAGCCAGGCGCGAACGCGGCTTTTATGAAGTGGAGACGAACGCTCAGGGAATCTTCAGAGACCTGCCTGGGAAGATTACGGTTTGGCATTCCCATTTCGACGAAGTCAAAACTCTTCCCCCGGGGTTCAATGCTACAGCTTCCAGCAAGACGTGTCCGATTCAGGCAATGCAACACAAAGAACGCTCGCTTTTTGGTGTCCAATTTCACCCGGAACTGTTTGAGGAGGACTTCCCCGATGGTCGGAACGTCCTTGAAAACTTTCTCAAGTTCTGAAATCCAGACCCGGTTACACTCTTCGAAGGCCCGGATCTGGGTCTGTCAGCTAATTTTCTTCCCAGGACCTATCTCTAATTATTTCTAAAGTTATCCCAAAAGGCTTGTTAAACCGCCATTAATGGGCTATGCCTCGGCTGGACGCTCAATATGTGGTGTGCTAGCCTCCCTAATGGAACAAGCGAGGGTCATGCTCGCTTGTTTTCTTTTGGACTCACTGGATTCCTTTTTAGCGCCTGCATCAAGGATGCAAGCCCCCAACTCCGGCTGACGTTTTAGTTAACTCCTTGAGCCGGAGGTCGAGTCATAGGAAAGAACGGACTCGCGCACCGCGCTAGAGGGTTAACACTAATTTCGGTAGGAGACCCGATTTGATGAAATCGTTTTTTAGCGGTAGCGCTATTATTGCAGTAGCGCTCCTTATCAGCTTTTTGCTCTTTTCTGCTAAACCGTCTGTTGCCGAGACTCTTCTCACTCAGTTCCAGCAAAAACCAGCTACCGTCACGAGCGCCGAGGCGACCACCCTTGAGGGGGTGGTTCGCGAGCCGGCTGCAAGTCCTACAACATCTGTTGCATCGAAGGCTGTTACGCCACCCCCGGCTTCTGAGGGTGTTCACTACGTTGCTACGGCTTACAGCCTCCGCGGCCGAACCGCAAGCGGCAAGTATGTGAGCAGGGGAATCATTGCGGCTGATCCGCGTGTCTTGCCGCTCGGTTCGCGAGTGCGCCTGGAAGCGGGATCCTGGAGCGGTGACTACCTGGTGGCGGATACAGGCGGCGCTATCCGGGGTCGAAAGATCGACATCTGGACGCCAAGCAGCCGGGAAGCAATGAGATTTGGACGGCGCAAAGTTAAATTGACTGTCTTAAGCTATCCGGCAAAGCGTTCGCTTGCAAAGAAGCGCGCCCAGATTTAAAACCACAAACAAAATGAACTCGGCGGGCAAAGGATCTATCCTTTGCCCGTTTTGCTTTGAAGCGTCGTTTCCGTCGGTTCCATTATGTCGCAGTCGTTCAGTCTTACCGCAGCTTTGCCTTAAGAGTCACGCGCAATGTTAGGTTCGGCTTTGCCGCCGGATGTGCGGCGGCGGGTGTGCCCGCCATACGCGTGCTCCTTACATTCGGGCTATGCCCCCTCGTGCGGCCTGGGGCACCAATAACGCGAGGGGGCAAAGCCCGAACCAAAGGCGTTCTGATATTGAGTCTTACTTCCAGGCTTGACCAAACTGCACCAGTACCCGAAATGCGCTCGAAACTAGTGCATTAGATTGGTTATGCTAAGATTGCCCACCCTTTGAATAACTGAACTGACGATAGGAAACCGCGATGTCGGTATCTCAGCAGCCAGCGACTGCGGACAGCAGCCAACAACAGATACCTGTTCCCGAATCATTGGTGGAGGTCACACGAGGCGCCATCACCGAGTCGCGTCATCGCGGTCACGTCATAGCTGTTGAACCTGACGGCCGCATCGTTGCTTTTCTCGGAACGCCTGAGACCGTCACTTTCCTTCGTTCTTCCGCCAAACCTCATCAGGCTATCCCTCTGATCGCATCTGGGGCAGCAGATCATTTTGGCTTCACCGAACAGGAAATCGCCCTCGCCTGCGCTTCGCATAGTGGCGAACCAATTCACACGGAATTAGTGGGCTCGATGCTGCGGAAGATCGGACTCGGGCCCGGAGATTTGAAATGTGGAGTGCACGAGCCGTTCAGTCCAGATGTTGCTCGTGATCTGCGCGTAAGAGGTGAAGAGCCAAATGTCCTGCAGAACAACTGCTCGGGAAAACATGCAGGAATGCTGGCCCTGGCAAAATTTCTTGGCGCGGCCACAGAAGACTACGACCGGCCTGAGAACGACGTCCAAATCGCGATTGGAGAAACAATCGCGAAGTTTTCAGATATCAGGCTTGAGGACATTTCCGTAGGCGTCGATGGTTGTGGCGTACCCGTTTTTGGCATCACTGTAAAAGGCATGGCGTTAATGTATGCCCGCCTGGTTGCCCCGCCGGAAGAGATTGACGAGCCGACTCGGAAGGCCTGCAAACGCATAGTGGCAGCAATGACTGGATTTCCGGATTTGATAGGCGGAACCAGAGACCGGCTGGATACCGAGATGATGCGCGCCACCGGAGGCAGTTTGGTTTCAAAAGTCGGAGCGGAAGGCGTTTACACGGCCGGCGTCCTCCCGTGTGAAACATGGCCCAAAGGACTGGGATTGGCCCTGAAAATTGAGGATGGCGACGATCATCGTGCGCGTCCGACGGTGGTTATCGAGTCGCTGCATCAGCTCGGTGTGCTGAGTGACGACGCTCGCGATGCTGTGTCACGTTACGCGTTCTTCCCAATTCGCAATCGTCGCGCGGAAGTCGTCGGCGAGGTGCGCGCAGTCTTCGCTCTCAAAGTCATAGGAAATACGTGATGGAATTGAATCATGCAGCCGGCCAATGACAATGGCAAACAGCCGGCGCCAGATTCGCCACCGCTGCGGCGCGACTCGCAGGGACGCATTGATGTGGATTCCGTTCCGGAGGTGATTCAGTGGTTTCTGGATTACGATCAACGGGTGGGGATAGTCAAACATCCGAGAGTTGAAGAAGTCTTCCAGTGGAAACAGGCAGACAGTCAGGCGGACGGTGATGAAGTCTTCAAATTTGCTTGCGCTGAAGACAGGCTGGCAATCGGAATTATCCAGGCCCTTGCCGAGAACACCAACGAGCGCTCACTTCACGCCTGGATTTCCAGGCTTTTGGCTGCGCTGGACGCTGCTTCCCAGGCGAACGAATCAGCTGCGGAAGCTTATCGACTCGATCTCCAGGGCGCGCAATCTGTAATCACGGAAGCTGAGAAGATTCCTTCACAACGAGGCCGCCAGGATTTCTTGATCAATTGTTGGGTCGAAACTCTTTGCACAGCTGAGGCACGAGTGCTCGGCTGGCTGTATAAGGAATTCTATGGCCGTCCGTATCAGCCTTGAGAATGTTTCGCGAATGCAGAATTACTCAGCGGATCGTTTGTGACGAAATCTGATAATCGATGAACGATCAACTCCGCGCGCTCTTTCCGATAACCCAGTCGTCGACCTACCTAAACCACGCCGCGGTATCGCCACCACCCACGCCGACCATCGCGGCAGTCGAGTCCCAGCTTCGAGACGTCAGTTCCAAGGGATCGCTCAACTATCGAGATTGGGTCGCGACAAAGGAACACGCGCGCAAACTTGCCGCCACTATGATCGGAGCGCGACCGGAACAGGTCGCCTTTATGCGCAATACTTCCGATGGACTCTCGTCCGTAGCAAATGGCTTGCGCTGGCAATCTGGCGATAATCTTGTCATCTTCCGCAAAGAATTCCCTTCCAACATTTATCCATGGCTGCGAATCCGAGAGACGCTTGGTGTGGAAGTAAGAATTTGTGAAGAGCGAAATGGCCGGATCGATCTCGATGAACTAATCGGGTTGATGGACGCGAGAACGCAGATCGTGGCAATCAGCCAGGTTCAGTATGCGTCCGGCTTTCGCGCCGACCTCGAGCGGATTGGCCGGGCTGCTCGCCGCCACGATGCGTTGCTGGTCGTGGACGTTATTCAGGCCATGGGTGTGTTACCCATATATGCTGAAAGTGAATTGATTGATGTTGCTGCCGCGGCTGGCCATAAATGGCTCTTGACTCCGGAAGGGGTGGGCCTGCTGTACTTATCAGACCGGGCACGCGAGCGACTTGAACCCACACTGGTAGGTTGGGTAAGCGTGCCGAATCCGGAGGACTACAACAATTTCGAACAGGGATGGAACCGCGGAGCCCTGGCTTGGGAGAGTGGGACTGGTCCGTCGGCCTTGCTGTACGGATTGGAAGCGAGCCTCCGACTGTTGATGGAAACAGGAGTGGATCGCACTGCGGCTTATTTGGAGCAACTGACCGATCATCTCTGTGAACGACTCCAAAAATCCGATTACCACGTCATCAGCTCACGCGCTCACGGCGAAAAGTCGCAAATCGTTTGCATTACCCACAAAGGTAACCTTTCGCCCCTGGCCTTATACAGTCATCTCAAAGAGCGAAATATAGTAACCGCCCCGCGCGGCGATCGCTTGCGCATCTCGCCGCATTTCTACAATACCCTCGAAGAGATCGACATCCTCATCGACTCGCTTCCCTAAGTTTCCTTGCTTACTGGCGAGCGATTATCGTTCGTTGAATCGATAGCGATGTACGGAAGATGTACGGGTGGTGCCCCTTCTTAAACCAACAACTCCTAATTTTTGGAGAAAATCCTGATTCAATTTGCGGCGGTAGACCAGGCAAAATGTTGGCACGCTCATTGCCAAACAGGAAGCAGAACAAGAAGGGTTTGATAAAGGGTAAATCGGGTCTGCTCGGCGATTGTGGTGAGTGGAAGCTTTGGGGGAGGCATCCTCTCACGAATTTTAAAAGGCAGGCGGTGACTCTTTCGGGGGAACGGAGTTAACGCAGGCAGTACAGTCGGCGAGCAATAGTTGCAGGGCTGCTGATCGACGTCCTGACGAGGCTTGGGGGAGCCTCCCAGGTAGACCAGCAGCCCGCATTCGTTTAGGTGGTCTTAGAGGCTAAAGAGCGCAACAGGTAACATCTTGTTGCGCTCTTTTTCTATCCTTCTCGGATTCAGCTCTCAACTTCCAGGGCCGAGCAGCTTCGCGGGATCGTGCTGCGGTGTAATATCGTCAAGGTTAAGCCGAAGCATACCGCCGGCGTCTGAGTAGGCTTCAGCGGCGCGCTGTTGTGCACGTCGCCGGCCGAATAGCAAAGCTCCCATCAACCCGCCAATGGCCAGACACGCCAGGAAGGAAAGACCAGACGCTGTGACGACCGAGACTAAGACTCCGGCGGTAGTTTCGTAGTAATCCCTTTGCGCTTGCTCCAGC
Organism: Pyrinomonadaceae bacterium; assembly: GCA_051000815.1. Classification (GTDB taxonomy): domain Bacteria; phylum Acidobacteriota; class Blastocatellia; order Pyrinomonadales; family Pyrinomonadaceae; genus PSRF01. Next base: position 126,261 of record JBPCNX010000092.1, on the reverse strand, counting down.
AGATAGGGATTATTGCCCAGCCATTGAACCAGTTGACCATACTCAACCTTATCAATCAGATCGTTCGCAGCTTGTTCTGTCGGCGCGTCAAAAACAAATACAGAATAATTCCCAACCTTCCGATATGCCGATGGTATCGGCTGATTCTGACTTCGTAGTTCCTGAATCTTCGCGGTAATCGCGCGGTCGTTGTCGCCGGCTAGTTGCGGTGTATTGAACTCAACCAAAAGAAACTGCGAATTGCCGTAAGTTGCGCGAACAGCGTCAGCGTCGCCTTCCGAACTCACGCTGTCGAGCACGGGTTGGTTGGAAACGATACCTTTTAAAGATCGGAAGCCCGCCAGGTAGACCGCACTTGCCTGGGCCTCTTCCCAGTGCGGCAGGTGTTTGACCAGGACGGGAATGTCGCCCTCGCCTTGTTCCAAACTTTCTGCCAGGAGCTTAGCAAGAATCTTTAGGCTTTCAGGATCTTTGCCGGGTTCGTCACTAGTAATCGAAACGAAAGTCCTGCCCTTGAAGAAAGCGACGCGTTCCGGTAACGCAAAGCCGGCTGTCCCAATGTTGCGGCTGAGCGGGACATCGGTATCTCGGGTCTCTCCTGCACTTCGCGCCAGGATCGTGAGCAAGGAATAGGCGTCTGAATCGCGCTCAACGCGGACCAACTCAATCTGAAACTTTTCGCCTTCCGGAGAAACATATTCAGCTTCCGCACCGGCAAATCCCGGGAAGCCTGCCGGGTCGCTGGCGAATTTTCGATCTGAGGCGTCAGGTCTTATTAGCGACTGGTGGAATTGGATAGGACGGGTCAGTCGAAAGTCGCCGAGCTTGCGCGGCAACAGTTTGGCGACTTCTTCAGGAGAAGGTTTGGCCGCCACCCCCACGAAGGCGAACAGCAGGAACAATAGGAAGGACAATGAACGTGAAACTCGCAAACTTACCCCCGCAAAGGTTCAAACTACGCAGGCCCTCTTAGACCCCGGTCCCAGGTTGGATGTTCCCTGATTAGGTTCAGTTGTGCCTCTCGGACCCGTGAGGCGTTTAGTTTAATGCCAGCGGCGTAGTTCGCGCAAAAGCAGGTCGGCGTAATGGCGGGGTTTGTTGATGTTATGCAGGACGGTGGTTCCGCCCATCTCACTGGCGTTGTCCACAATCAAGTCACCAAATCCCAATATGCGCTGGGGAATACTGGCCGAGACAGTTACATCCTGAATCTTGCTCAAAGGAATATTTCGGGTCGTGCGCGAAATCAGGCCCGTGTCGATTTCGATTTTGGCATCAGTGAGCGTATAGCGAATCATGTTTCGCCTGAGGTGAAAGTAAGCCGGAATCAACAGCAGGAGCAGCGCCAGCGCAATTGAGATGTAAGCCGGAACGGGAATCAGAGCGAGCAGAAACACGAGAGCGATTCCGCCTATCACCGCTAACAGATAACCTAATTTCACAAAGATTAACGTCGGTCGCACTGTAAAGATCGTTCGCTCAAGTTCATCCGGATCCAACTGTTGTAAGGGCATGCGCGTTGGAACGCGGGCAATGCGCGTTATCTCCGGATCACTTGCCGGCGAACCGCACCCAGAGCAAAAGCGAACCCCGGGAGCGATATAAGATCCACAGTTCGAACAATGCATCCGCAACCTCTAAGGTTAGCAATAAAGTGAAACGGTCGCGCTCATCATAACCCAAAGAAACACACCCGCTGAAAGACAAAACGAGGCAGAGCCTCTGAAAGGTTCCGCCTCGTTTAGGATCCTGGTTTAAATGTTACTGGCTGACCAACTGTAACCTGCCATCCGGCAAACGCACGGCAAAGACGCTTTGTTCGTAGATCGTTAACGGCGCAGATTCCTTTCGCGTGGCAGCGGCCAGTTGTTGCAGGTTCAGATTATTTGCGCGATGGGCCGTGAGTGGATCGCGGATTAGATTGTAACGCTTGCTGATGCGGCGCACGTACTCCTGCGTTTCGCGATAAGGGGGTACCCGATTACCGTATTTCATGACCGCGCCTTCGCCGGCGTTGTAGCCAGCCAGCGCTAATTGCACATCACCAAAGTAATCCAGCAGGAAGCGCATGTAACGCGCTCCGCCTTCGATATTCTGTTGTGGATCCCAGATTTTCGAAACTCCAAACCGTCGCGCCGTCGGTGGCATTAACTGCATTAGGCCACTGGCGCCTTTCGGCGAAAGCGCATTGCGTTTGAACGTCGATTCCTGGTGCATTATTGAATAGAGCAACAACGGGTCAACCGCATGACGTTTACCGGAATCAACAATGAATCCGTCAACCGCGGAGTTCCCAGTTGTGAAGCCTGCCAGAGCGTTGCCGGTATTCAGTTCTGACATTCGTTCGCGGATGTTGCTTTCAATCAAGCTGGCTTGATTCAGTTCTCGCGTGGCATTCAATCTCGCCCGGCGCGAAGTGCGTTTCGAATTCACTTGAACCCGAGGCGTCTCAATCCTCACGCCATTGGCAAAATCAAAATTGTCGATGGTGTAGCTGGTACCGCTCTGAGCCAGAGCGGTAGTCGCTGATGCGATCAAGAGAACAACAATGAAGGAAAACTGTTTCATGCAATTCGGATCCTGCTGGAAGATTCGGTCAGCAATCCAACGTAACAGTGCTTGAGTAACCGTGGGGCGTGAGGCGCTTGGCGGCAATTATGTAGGTCTCGTAAAAGCGACCGAGGAGATAGTACCATACGAGTTAAACGATTGCCAACACTAGCACTTTACCCATGATTTCACAGCTTTTTCGCTTGATCGCTGAGGCAGACGACCCTCTGCAAAAGGGCTTGCAACGACTCGGAGAGTCGCATCTGCGGAGGTGCCGAGGCGAGTTTAATGAACAGTAGTATTATCACCGCCGCTTACGAAATCTCACGTTTTCTAACCGCGCGCTCCTTGCGCGCCTCACAAAAAGAGGAACCTAAGATGAAAAAGCTTTTGGCAGTAGCGCTGTCTCTCCTCACGTTCTCTTCTCTGGCGGAGATGGGTCAAAAATTCACCGCCTCAAGCACCGGTCCTCAGGCTGGTGCAAAAACTAGCAGCAAACGTGGCCCGATTTTCAGGGCCACTAAAGAACAGATCAAGCAGGCCCAGGCGATTCTGAAGGCGCGCGGCTTCTATGCGGGTGAAGCCACGGCAAAACTTGATGATGCGACTCGCGACGGGTTGAGGGAATACCAAAAAGCCGAGGGGCTGAAGGTGACCGGTACGATGAACAAACTAACCCTTGAGAAAATGGGCATCGTACTCACAGACAAACAAAAGGCGATGTGAGGCCTTGTCCACTCTATTCGCGAGGCACCGCGAGTAGAAAAGCAAAGGCGCGAGGTGTTCCCGTCTCCACACGCTCGCGCCTTTCGCTCTTTAAAAGTAGAGATGGGCAGCCACGTTACTGAACCTTAATAGTTTGCGCACCAGAATTTCCCGTCTCCGAACTTGTTCCAGAGACTAATTTGTCGACGGGTTGGCTTGACGGAACTATTGCCCCGACTTCGATGCGCCTGGTTCCGTAACGGACGTGATTATCAGCGAGGAGATGGTTGCCCTACATGCTGGTGGGTGTCGGCTGAGTTCAACCTATTGCGAAGTCTGCCTGTCCGTCAGGGAAGGCTGTTCCCAGCTGTAATCAAAGGCTTAGACGAAACTAGGGTTTTAATTGAAAACGCCTGAAGGTTTGAAGGTATTGCCGGTTAAGGAGTCCTTGCGAGGAACAAGGACGTATTTGTTTTTCCCTGCGGTATTTGGATGAGCCGCTTGCTATCCGATTAGAACATATCGGCTACTCAAAAATCATCCAAGTAATTTTTCAATCACTTGATAGCTGGCCTCGAGAGCTTCACCAAGTTTTTCCGGTTGATTGCCTCCGCCCTCGGCCATGTCAGGTTTACCGCCGCCCTTGCCGCCGACAATTGGCGCCAGCTCCTTAATCACCTGACCTGCGGGAACTCGCCTGGAGACATCGGGAGAAGTTCGCACAATCAAAGAAGCCTTACCCTCACCACTGCGACCGAGCACAACGACTCCGGATTTGATTCTCGCCAGCAAAGTATCAGAAAGCTCTCGCATTTCGTTGGCAGTAAGTCCGCTTGCTTCACGCGCGACAACACGCACCCCGGCTATCTCACGTTCGTCGTTGCCGTTGGACGTGGCGCCGGCAGCGCCAGTGGCGATCTTCATTCGTAACTCATCGGCTTCGCGTCTCGCCTTCTTCAGCTCGTCCTGCAACTTAATGACTACGGCTGGCAGATCTGTTCGCGAGGTTCGCAAATCGGCAGCAACTTTTTCGACGATAGCTTCTGTTTCGCGAAAGCGATCGAAGGCCTCAAGCCCGGTGATCGCCCGGATACGTCTGACGCCGGAAGCGATTGATTCATCACCGGTGATCTTGAACAAACCGATATCGCCAGTTGCGCGCACATGAGTCCCGCCGCAAAGCTCCTTAGAGAAGATGTCCTCGGCGCCGTTGATCGAAAGTACACGCACCTTCTCACCATACTTCTCGCCGAAGAGCGCCATGGCGCCCGAACGCATTGCCTCTTCAATTGCCATCTCGTTCGTTTGCACCGGCTCATTGCGCAAAATGTGGTAGTTCACCAGGCGCTCGATTTCTGCGATTTCAGACGCGTTAAGCGGTTGATAATGTGTGAAGTCGAAACGCAGGTAGGTGGGCGCGACAACTGAACCAGCTTGTTTGACATGACTGCCGAGTACCTCACGCAGCGCTGCATGCATCAGGTGGGTAGCTGTGTGATTGCGCCGAGTAGCATCGCGTTTCTCAACATCAACTTCCGCGGTGACGGTGTCGCCGACTTTGAGATTTCCTTTTTCAACTTTGACTTTATGAACAATCAATCCCTGCGCGGGGGAGTAGGTATCGAGGACTGACGCAATAAAGCCGGTGTCGCCTGCGGTGGCGAGTGCATCTGTTGTCGCGCCCCCGCTACCGTGAGCGATGCCGACAAGACGACCGACATCACCAACCTGTCCACCGCTCTCCGCATAAAAGGGTGTTTTATCAAGCACGACTTCGCCTTCATCGCCTTCGTCAAGTGATCCAACTTCAGCATCACTTCTAGTTAAGGCCAGCACTTTTGAGTCTTCGACGCGGGTCGTCTCATAGCCTTTGAAATTCGTCCTGGTATCCGAGCGTCGCGCCAAAGCAACATAGACCGGCTTAAGCTTCTTACCCTCGGCACTTTGCTTGTCAACTCCGTTTTTCTGGATATCTTTTAATTGATCCTCGATTTTCTTCCTGAAGTGTTCCTCCGTTAGTTTTTCAATTCCTTTCTCAAAATCCTCTTCGTTTACAGAATCAAAGCCAACGATGAAGTAGGCAGCACCTAAATCTTCACGATCGAAAGGCCTGACGCGATGCACCAGCTTATGAGTTCCTTGAGACAAGATTACGTACATCAGATCAATCGGCGTCCCAAACGTGTCGTATAATCTTGCCAGTTCTAGAGTAGGGACTACAATCTCTTCCGTTTCCTGGTTTCGACTGGCATTGATGAGTTCATCGAGCTTATTCAATCCCACAGTTAGAGTAGTCCCGAAGCGCTCTTCCTCCAGCCGCACCATTTTCTGAATGAAGTCCCGTTGAATTCCTAACTCCGGATACGCCTCGGACATTTGATCCACGACGAAGTTGGTCACTTCGTTGAAGAACACATCGAAACCGAGTGTATGTCGCCCCTGGTAGATCGCCCGCCTCATGATTTTGCGCAGGACGTAGTTCCGACCTTCATTACCCGGCAGGATTCCGTCGGCGATCGAAAAGGCAGTAGCGCGCGCATGATCGGCAATCACGCGCATGGCAAAACCTTCAGGAGTTTCACGTTCGTAATGTTGGTCGGCGAGTTTGGCAGTGAAGTCAATGATCGGAAGAATCAGATCCGTGTCGTAGTTTGACTTCACTCCCTGCAGCACGACCGCGAGCCGCTCCAGTCCCGCGCCCGTATCAACCGAGGGAGCCGGCAAGGGATCGAGTTTGTAGTTGCCTGGCTCAATCTCGCTGCGCTGAAACTGCATGAAGACAAGATTCCAGAGCTCCATGATCGTGTCGCCCGGACCATTAACATTTTCCGCGCAGTTTTCCACGTCGCTCGGATCAGGGCCCCTGTAGTAATGAATCTCGCTGCACGGTCCGCACGGCCCTGTGTCGCCCATTTGCCAGAAATTGTCTTTCCGTCCGAAGCGGAGTATTCGTTCCCGCGGTGCGCCGACCTGCTCCCAGAGTTTTTCCGCGTCTTCGTCGGCCGGGACCTCATCATCGCCACCAAACACTGAAAACCACATCCGCGCTGGATCGAGCTTCAATTCGTTAACCAGCAGGTCCCACGCGTATTTGATCGCATCTTTCTTGAAATAATCGCCGAAGGAGAAGTTGCCCAGCATCTCGAAGAAAGTATGGTGACGGGCAGTTTTGCCTACTTCGTCGAGGTCGTTGTGTTTGCCACCGGCGCGCAAACATTTCTGCGAGGAGCAGGCACGCACATAGTCGCGCTTCTCCACACCAAGAAAGACATCTTTGAACTGATTCATCCCGGCATTCGTGAAAAGCAGCGTCGGATCGTTGGCGGGCAGAAGCGGGCTGGAGCGCACACGCGTGTGACCGTGTTGCTCAAAATACTGGAGGAACTTTTCGCGAATTTCGTTTCCGGTCATATAAAAGAAGTCAGAAGTCAGGATTCAGAAGTTGGCAGCAAACCAGCGCTTGTCCGCAGTGCAGCCCCTTCCGGGGCGTATGCCAGAGGGCCATTTCAGCACCATCATTCTCACAACCGTAAGTTGCTGCGATCCTGAATGAGCAGGACATTTTGATAGTGTTCCTCTTGCTTCTGATTTCTGACTCCTGGTTTCTGAGTCTAGCATGCGCCCTCAAAGCCGGTGAAATACGCTACCGGCAAGTCAGCTTGAATCTCAGCATGAAACGGAAAACCCTACCCTCCCGGAATTCGTTGACAAGCGATCCACCTAAGCGTAGTTTGCCGCACTACTCAAGGCTCTTCACGTCGACCTCATTGGTAGCTCGCCGCGACTGGCCGCTAATTTAATCGCCCTTCTCGAAGCTGGATTTGTCAGCGTGTTTCTAAACAAAACTTTTTCCAATGGATCGAAGAGTTCAGATCGTTCAGGCAGCAGTCGAAACAAACTGTCGCCGCGAATGGACTAACCAGGCTTTAGGTGACCTTGTGAACCTTTCGCCGTCGCGCCTGCGGCACTTGTTCAAGAGTGAGACAGGCAAGACCCCGACGCAATTTCTGAAAGCGGTTAGATTACGAGAGGCGGAAAAACTTTTGCGGATGACGTTTCTGAGTGTCAAGGAGATCATGAATCGAGTTGGCTTTTTAGATGAGAGTCACTTTGGTCACGAGTTCAAGAAGGTCTATGGTCTGGCTCCGTCAAAATACAGAAGCTTGACACCGGCGCGTGATGTCTCGGAATAGAGAGCCCATTTCGCAGCGTTCCAGTCGCATCCCAAATTCGTTCAGGTCATGAATAACCAGTTTCACCGCAACATAGCCGACTCAGCCAAGAGTTTTGTGTTGACTGCATTGCCGTTTCAGAGAGAATACACGCGACCTCATCACCCTCTATCGGAGAGCTTGAAAATGAACAGCTACCTTAACTCCGCACGTTATTTTTCTTCGTTAGCGATCTTTTTACTCTTTGCTGCTGTCGCCGCTGGTCCCGCAGTCGCGCAAACTGAAAATAAAGTGCTCGCTGTCGTTAATGGCCGGGAGATTAGACAGCAGGAAGTTGATGGGTTGCTCATGGCGCAGGTTATGCCTCTGGAGCAACAGCTATACGCAATCCGCAAAGCAACACTCGACAACCTGATCATCACGTCTCTTTTGGAAGCGGAGGCCCATAAGCGTGGCATTTCGCTTGAAGAGTTGCGCAAGCTCTTAATGGAGGGAAAAGTGGAGGTGAAATCCGCTGAGGTTGAAAATGCCTATGCGGAAAACTTCTCGGCGTTTGCCGCATTGAGTCCTGATGAGGCTAAAGAAAGACTCAGGCTTGATCTGGAAAACCAGGCGCGGATCGGCAAGTACCGCGAGGCCGTCAGGCTCCTGAGAGAGAAGGCAGAAGTTCAATTCCTGTTGCGCGAGCCACGCTTTCCGGTCCTGGCTAATGCCGATGGTTCACCTTCAATAGGAGCTAAAAATGGAGCGCTCACCATCATTGAGTTTGCAGACTTTCAATGTCCCTACTGTCGCGAGTCCCAGAGCGCAATCAAGCAAGTGTTGGACGCCTATGGAGACGAGGTGACATTAGTCTTCAAACATTTGCCTCTGGACATTCATTCGGAGTCAAACGCTTCTGCGCGAGCCGCTTTCTGCGCCGGCGAGCAAGGACTCTTTTGGAAGTATCACGACGCGCTCTTTGCTCGTCAGAAATTCTCAACAGAGATTTTCACGACGATCGCTCAGAGTCTGGGCTTGAATCCGGTCAAGTTTAAAGCGTGTCTGGATTCTGATGCTTCGAATAATGCCGTGCTGCGGGACAGAAGGGATGCGGCGCGATGGGGAATCAATAGCACCCCAACATTCATTCTTAATGGGAAGATTGTGCGGGGCGCGGTTGACTTTGAAACATTCAAGACTCTGATCGAGCAGGAAAAATCTGCTCGCACCACCTCACGTTCGAACGAGCCTGGTCGGACCAGGCATTAGGAGAAAAAATGAGAACGCGTCATCCTCTATTTCTTTTTGTTTGTTTGCTGTTCCTCACCGCGTTTAATTCGGCTCAAGCGCAGAAGAGTTCTGGTGCGAGACGGGTGTCGGATTCAGGGCGTATCTCAAGCCAGCAGGTGCCTTCATTTGAGTCGGCTGCGGAAAAGCTTGTCAGGGCGGCCTACGCCAAGTTGACTCGATTTAATAAAGCCTCGTTGTTGATTTCAACCGGCCCTGAACCTAATCTGCCAGTTGAAGATCGGTACCTGAGATTCGAGCTCAGTAATTTCAAAGTAGGCGCCATTCAGGAAATTTTGAACTCGTCGCGTATTGAGCTGAAGACACATGGACCCGGCGAAATTTTACAACTGGGCCGGGTCGTCACGACCCACAACAATGCTGATCCTCACGTGGCTTATCATGCAGAATGGATGCCAGGGGTATATGCACCAGGCTACGATCCGAGATGGACAATCAACGATCTGCTAAGTCTCGAACCCGCCATGTACCACGACGTTGGCGGGTATGCCATGTATGACGTCACACTCCGGTTCCTGGGGAAAACTCGCTCGTATCGTTCGCTGGTACTTTTCCACAATCCCTACGGCACCATTGAAAATCTTAAGCCAACATTCTGGGACCCCGTCGCGAGTTCGGCTGGTGCATTCACCGATCTCTGGAATGAGACGCGTCCGGCGGTAGGTGAGAAGGGGGAAAGCAAAGGTGACGGCGAACCTAAGCCGGCATCGGCCGCTCCAGAAATGCCCTCAGGGCGAAAGAGCGCTCCCGGTATCATGCGCGCGAGCTGGTCTCCTCAGCTGGAATCTGATCTAGATAAGATCAGCAAACCAAATGCGACTACTACGCTGCGTTATTCTGAATCGCCTATGGCCGGAGAACTCGTTGAAAACACAACTGAGGATACGAGTGAACACGTCAGCGGCAAACACGGTGAGATGATCAGGTTTGAAGGCTCTTGCTCGACCCTGTCGACTACTCAGCAGTTATGCAAAGTCGACTTCAACTTCATATACATCTACGAGAATGGTAAGACAAGCAATTGGATCTACCTCCACAAGAATAGAATCGATCAGGTTCATGGTACCCAAGCGGGCCCGCGAGGCACGCCAATCAGCTGTTATTCGGCACACGGGGTTGCAACCAAGAATTGCCTCAATCCTGATTGTTCCTTCACGGCCACCCTTGTTGGCTCGGGCCTGAGCATGCAAATGACAGGCGGCGATGTCTGGAGGGGCCAGCTTGTCCACGGACAGACCTGCAACATTCCCAAACCTTCGGGCGGTGGCGGCGGTGGCGGTGGTGGCGGAATATGTATGGAGTCGCCCACACGACTGGCGAAATCATCGGGGAAGAATCTTGGGATCAATTTGGCCGATGCCTATTGTTGTGATTCGACCGAGCAAATGAATTGCTTCAATGGTGGCGGAGAATGGGAAGACGCTACCTGCTCCTGTTACTCACCCATCGTCATCGATGTCGCAGGCAATGGGTTTGATCTGACCAGCGCCGAGGATGGCGTCTTATTCGACCTTGGCCGGACAGGTGCAGCCGAACAAGTTTCATGGACTGCAACTGATTCCGACGATGCCTGGCTGGTGCTTGACCGGAACGGCAATGGCATCATCGACGACGGGAAAGAGCTATTTGGCAGTTCTACCCCGCAACCCTACCTGAGCCCAGGCGAGTCGAAGCATGGGTTTCGAGCCCTGGCCATGTTCGACAAGCCTGAAAACGGCGGGAACAAAGACGGCCTAATCGATTCGCGCGACAGTGTCTTCGCGAGTTTGAAGCTGTGGCAGGACCGCAATCACAACGGTTTGTCTGAAGGCGGCGAACTGAAAAATCTCGCCAACTCAGAGATTCGAATGATTGACCTGAACTATAAAGAATCAAGACGCAAGGACGAAAACGGGAACTGGTTCAGGTATCGGGCGAAGGTGACTGACGCGGAGGGCAATCAGGTCGGACGTTGGGCCTGGGATGTGTTTCTACAGAAGCCTCACTAAAGAACTTTTGCCGGTAAACAATGAAGTGCCCGCAGTCCTTCCAAACCTGCGGGCATCTTTGTGTTTGAGGAATTGAACGCTTAACTAAGGGCCACAACAGTCGAAACCATCTTTCGCACCGCTGTATTCCTAATCAAATCGTTTCATCTTCATCCAGATTTGCGCGTGATGCGGCCCTGACTTTCTCTGCCACCAGCTCAAACGGAAATCCCTGACGCAGCAAGTGATCGAAAAGACTTTTTGCTTCAGCACGATTGCCGGGCCGGCCACGAAGCCGAGTGCGTTTTTCAATGGCTCGATCGATTAATTCGGACTCCGGCGTTTCGGCAAATACCAAATCCAATGCCTCGTCGACAGTTTCCTTGCTAACTTTTTTCAGTGCCAGATCTCGTTTCAATCGCTGACGACCAATTGGCCTCTGACGCACTCTTGCCGACGCATAGCCTAAAGCGAACCGTTCATCATTGAGGTAGCCGTATTCAGTCAAACGGGCCAACACTTCGTCAATGCAGCTCTTGTTAGCATCACTGTTCTGGGTCAATAGCTCGCGTAACTCGGCCACGGACCGTGATCTTGCTGACAGAAGCTTGATCGCCCGTTCAAAGGTATGCCGCCGCCGCTCCTCCGGTGTAACCGGAGCCTTAGCTCTACCCTCCTGTGGCCTGGTCGTCTTGCGATTGTTCCTCAGTCTTGCCATCCCGACCCTTTATCGCTAAAGCATCCATTGATCTTGATTATCATAATACGGAGGCTGTTCGTCAGGATGCGCTTCCTTGAATTCTTTATAGCGTTCATGTAGCCGCTTATAACGACTATCTGACGACTTTAGTGGGCGGTGCGGAATTGCTCGCAGGTGTTCTTCGATGCGATGCATGTTCTTCGCCGAGAAACGCCAATCGTAATTGCCAAGTTCGTAAAGATTGGTCAGACCATAACCTTTGATTCGTCCTGAGAAGTCGACGTATGGATCAAAGTAGCTCCATACCAGTTGGCGCAGGTTACGAAATACCGGTTTCCTGCCGTGCAGTCCCAAGTCCCGCGAACGTCCAATCGAGCCCCACAATCCCTGCTTTTGAAAAACGAAGATTACATGGTCGAGGAGATCGACTGACTCAATGTCCAGCAGTAGCGGCGGATAGCCGTGTTGCTCCAGGATTACCGTCGCTACTAATGCGGCTTCCAGGCAGTGGGCTTCATTCCGTTTGAGCACCTCGCGAAACGATCGGAGCGTGCCTCCGTTGTGCTCCCAGTTGTAAGGCATGGATGTGAGAAATCGTTGCACCTGGGCGGGCGTGCGCACTGAGGCGATTACTTTTCGCTCCGATGTGCTGAAATTTGCCAACGTGGGCTTAAGGATCATTCGCTAGTAGTTTAGTAGCAGATCGGGAGCATAGAGCAAAACCCGTAGTTCTTCATCTGTTTCGCTGCATTGCCTCAAAGTCGAAAGTCTTGGAATCGACGCGTTAGCACGCTACCCGCAGCTTCTCTGGCCTTGCCTCGAATGGCCTCCGTGATGTAAGAAAACAAAGATCGACAACATCGACATCAATGTTCACACAAGACCAGGCCCGTAACAGCCTGAGGGGCCTTTCTCAATAATAATCAACCGGAGACGATATGACTTCTATTCGCACAGAACGAGCCACCGAGCACTTGGGTCGTAAAAACACTGACTACGAACTCGACAATTATGGCATTCGAGGAGCCAGCAAGGTTTACTGGAACCTGACACCGCCGGAGTTGTATGAGGAAGTCGCTCGGCGCAACGAAGGAGTCCTTTCGAATTACGGCGCACTAATCGTGGATACCGGCGAGCATACCGGACGCGCGGCCAAAGACAAGGCAATCGTGCGCGAACCGAGCAGCGAGACCAAGGTGTTCTGGGGCGACGTCAATAAAGATTTCCCGCAGGAAAAGTTTAATGCTATGAAAGATCGAATGATGGCCCACGCCGCCGGGCGTGAACTCTTTGTCCAGGACATATTCGGAGGTGCTGACGCCAAGTATCGTCTTCCGGTTCGAATCATTAACGAGCTCGCCTGGCATTCACTCTTCGCCCGCACAATGCTGATTAGCGATCCATCCGCGACCGCTCCGCATCGTCCGAAATTCACAATCGTTAACTTCCCCAGTTTCCAGGCTGATCCCGAACGCGATGGCACGCGCTCGCCAACATTCATCCTGGTGGATTTCAGCCAGCGCCTGGTTTTGATTGGCGGCACTTCTTACGCCGGCGAGACGAAGAAAAGCGTTTTCACCATCCTGAACTACCTGCTGCCTCAGCAGGGCGTAATGAGCATGCACTGCTCGGCAAATGTCGGCGCGGGCGGCGACGTAGCAATCTTTTTTGGTTTGTCCGGTACGGGTAAGACCACACTCTCGGCTGATCCGGAACGGCAGCTCATTGGCGACGATGAGCACGGCTGGTCCGATAATGGCGTGTTCAATTTTGAGGGAGGCTGTTATGCGAAAGTAATTAAACTGTCTCCCGAAGCTGAACCGGATATTTACCGGACCACCGAAATGTTCGGAACCATTTTGGAGAACGTTGTTTTCGATCCCGTCACGCGCGAGATCGACCTGGACGACGCCGCGAAAACTGAAAACACGCGTGCCTCTTATCCACTGACAAGTATTCCCAATATAGTTTCCGAAGGTTATGCGGGACATCCGCAGAACATCATTATGTTGACCGCGGATGCTTTCGGCGTATTGCCGCCTGTCGCTCGACTGACTCCGGGGCAGGCTATGTATCACTTCCTGTCTGGATACACAGCGAAGGTTGCCGGCACGGAAAAAGGAATTAAAGAACCTGAAGCAGCATTCTCAACCTGCTTCGGTGCTCCTTTTATGGTGTTGCATCCTGGAGTCTATGCTGACCTGCTCGGCAAGAAGATGGCCGAGCATCATGCTGCGTGCTGGTTAGTTAACACGGGCTGGAGTGGTGGACCTTACGGCGTTGGACAACGGATGAAGATTTCGCATACGCGCGCCATGATTCGGGCGATACTCAACGGCACACTAGCGGGGGTAGAGACCAAACCTGATCCGATCTTTGGCGTTAACGTCCCTGTTTCCTGTCCTGACGTTCCGTCTGAGGTATTGCAACCGCGCAACACCTGGGCCGATAAAGACGCCTACGACCAGAAAGCACGCGAACTCGCGCGTCGTTTTAATGAAAACTTCAAGAAGTACGAGAGTGGAGTTTCTGAGGCGGTCAGGGCGGTGGCCCCCACGGTCGATTAGGAATCTGAAATCTTTACGGGGACGGAATTTAACCTGGAGGCCAACTCATCGACCGGCCACCCAGTATATGAACGTGAAGATGAAAAACCGATTGCCCGGCACCCGCGCCGGTATTTATCACGGTGCGATAGCCGCTCTCGGATAAGCCCTGCTCATTGGCTTGCCGCGCCGCCACTCGCAAAAGGTGTCCTAACGTTTCCTCGTCCTGCCGCCCGGCTTCGTCCAGCGACTCTAAATGTTCTCGCGGGATGACCAACAGGTGTGTAGGTGCCTGCGGATTGACATCGCGGATCACAACACAAAGCTCATCCTGATGTAACAGCTCAGCTGGGAGTTCCCCGGCAACTATTCGACAAAACAAGCAACTCAGTTCTAGCATTTTTCGATTAATCTCCCCTTGATCGGAAATAGTACGACTCGCGCTACGACGCTAACTGAGCGGCATCAGTTGACGCTGCGTCCGAAAGAGGCGCCGTTACGGATTCTCTGATCCTTTGAATGTCCGCGCCGACCGCTCGCAACTTCGCTTCAATTCTCTCGTATCCGCGATCGATATGATAGACACGCTCAATGATTGTTTCACCCTGCGCAACTAATCCGGCGAGGACGAGCGATGCCGAGGCGCGCAGGTCTGAGGCCAGTACCGGCGCTCCGGTCAACTTCGTCGGTCCGGTGACTGTGGCAATTCGACCGTTCAGGTGAATCTGTGCGCCCATGCGCTGCATTTCCGAAGCATGCATAAAGCGGTTTTCGAATATGGTTTCCGTGATCACGGAACGCCCTTCAGCGCCAGTCATCAAAGCCATGTACTGCGCCTGCATGTCAGTCGGAAATTGCGGATGCGGTTCAGTAGTTACGTCGCTGGCGGTCAATGTTTTGCCACATCGCACTCGTAGGGTGCTGGGGTTGAGCTCTTCGATCTCCACGCCAACTTCGCGGAACTTGTTGACTACGCTGGCCAGGTGCTCCGGCCGGCAATCTTTAATTTCCAATTCGCCGCCGGTGATCGCTGCCGCCACGATGAATGTTCCGGTCTCAATGCGATCGGGGATGATTGTATGCTCAGCGCCGCCGAGCTCTGCCACGCCCTCGATCTCAATTGTGGGAGTTCCTGCGCCGCGCACTCGTGCTCCCATCCGGTTCAGCAACTCGCAGAGATCACTGATCTCCGGTTCGCAGGCAGAATTGTGAAGAAAGGTCTTGCCGCTGGCCAGGGTCGCTGCCATCAAGAGGTTTTCGGTGCCGGTTACGGTTACTTTATCGAATTTGATCGTCGCACCGCGCAGTCGCCCACCTCCTGGTGCGCGGGCAATGACATTTCCCCCCTCGAGGGTCACCTCAGCGCCCAGTTGTTCAAATCCGCGCAGATGTAGATCAATGGGTCGCGTTCCAATCGCACAACCGCCGGGCAGAGAAACTTTTGCCTTCCCAAAGCGCGCCAGCAACGGCCCCAACGCCAGTACCGACGCTCGCATAGTCTTCACCAATTCGTAAGGGGCTTCGAATAATTCGATATTGGAGGCCATGATCTTATGAGTGCGAAGCTCGGGCGTTAGAACTGTAGCTCCCAGGTCTTCAAGCAATCGCCGTTGAGTAATAATATCGCGCGCGTAAGGAAGATTGTGCAGCGTTACTGTTTCCGGACTCAGCAGTGCCGCTGCCATACACGGCAGCGCGGAATTCTTGGCTCCGCTGATTGCAACGGAACCTTTCAGCGGGCGGCCCCCTGTGATGCGAAATTTATCCACTACACCGACAGATTAGATTAAAACTGCTAAAGGTAAAAGCGAGGCAGGTTGAAGGTGAGAACAGGTCGAGCGGGGCGAGGACCCCGAAGGCCCAGCGCCGCGCTCGTAAGTTGCTAGTTCGCTGTTTATCGATTAGTAATTGGCATCAGATCCCGTACGCTTGATCTTGACACCACCGTTAGTCGTCATCGCGCGGACTGTCGCCCCACCGCCGCCAAGATTCACCGCCAGCTCACGGCTGATGCGACCCTGGACAGTGATCGGAAAGTCGATGCTCAAATGTCCGTTGACAGTGCCCGTTTCCAGATGAGCAGAGTAGTTTTCAGGGACTGACAGGACAATACCGCCATTGGTGGTTTTAACATCCAGCTCTTCTCCGTCCCAACGCGTGCCGACAAGTTCGACTACCAGGCCGCCATTGGTTGTACCACCGCGCACTGTTCCACCAACACGTTTTAGTACAACCCCGCCGTTATGCGCATTGAATTCGATCCGGCCTGTGATGTCCGCGATGTAGATGCCGCCATTGTATGCTTCCAGCGAAAGGTCAGTGCGCCGGGGCGCGAAGATTTCGTAACTTACATTCCACTGGGAGTCCTTACGGGATTCTGGTCCCACTGCGAAAATCTTGCCGCCGGAAGTCTCGATTTTGATTTGCTTCGCAAGCTGATCGGCCTCGGCCTGCGTCGCGGCTGCGGCTTGCACGCGCGCCCTGACGAGTATCTCGTTCTGATCCCAACCTTTGATCGAGACTCCACCATTCCTGCGAGCATCAACCGTAAGTACCCCACCCGCCGGCAGTTTCTGTTCTCGAATCTCACACTGGCCCACTAATCGGTCGCTATACCAATTGTCGCGGCAGGACAGGGAGCCGTCTTTGTCTCCATTCGCCAGTGCCACAGCGCCACTCACGCTCAATGTCGCTGCTACGAACACACCAAGTCTTAACCATCTATTCATGATCGCGATCTCCTGGGGAAAGTCTCCTCTTGAAATTTTGGGTTTCGGTTTTCTGCGGTTCTGTGAGCTAAACACCGCACGGCTCTCGAATATGACAGAAATTCTTAGCGGAATTTGGAGGGTTGGCCGACTGTTTTTTGCAGCACGACCAGGCGTGGAATACCCTGAAGATCCTGCTCAATTCCAGATGATCTCCAACTCTCCGGGTCAATCAGTTTTGTTATCTCCTCTGCCTGATTAAAACCGATTTCCATCAGCAGATAGCCGCCGTCCTTCAGAAACTCTCTGCTTTCCACTAACAGACGGCGTATCACCGCGAGGCCGTCCGAACCGCCCGCGAGCGCTTCGCGCGGCTCATAATCGCGGACTTCTCGTTGCAAATCCGGCAGCTCTGTCTCGGCAACATAGGGTGGATTGGAAGCAATCAAATCGAAAGAAAAGTCGTGCGGAGACAATGCCGAAAAACAATCTGACCTCACTAGAGTTAGTCTCTCGCTGACGGAATGACGTGAAGCATTACGGCGGGCAACTTCCAGTGCTGTGGGGGAAATGTCTACCGCTACCCCACGCAGCTCGGGAAGTTGGTGCAATAGAGTGATTGCGATGCACCCGGTACCTGTGCCGACATCGCCGACGGTCGCGCCCGCGTTGGAATTCTGTAGAAGTTTGAGAGCGGTCTCCACTAAGAGTTCGGTCTCAGGTCTCGGGATCAGCACACCCCTGCTAACTTCAAAATCGAGACCAAAAAATGACTGATGGGCGGTGATGTATTGCGGTGGCTCACCAGCAGCGCGTCGGACCAAAAACTCGCGAAACGTCCGTAGCTGTTCTGGGGTCAACAACTGCTCCGGATGGCTGAGGGTGAAAGTGCGATCGCGATCAAGCACGTGCTCCAGCAAGTTACTTGCTTCGCGGCGGCCTTCGGACAGCCCGGCCTCGGTAAGCAACTTGTTGCCTTCGTGAATGGCCGCGGCAATGGAAACAGTCATCGGCAAGTCTCAATCTGCAACTGGTGAATCTGTCTTAATCGTTTCCGGTTGACCTTCATTCACACCTTGCTGCAGCTCAGCGCTTGAACAAAAAGTATTTCAAGGCTCCAGCAGAGTGGATAAGCGACTTTCTCTTCTTTGTCCCCTCTGTGTTCTCCGTGTCGCGGGCGCCGATGCCAGGAAGTCATGACCGCTGCAGTCCTGACGTGTGCGGGCCCAGGAAGGTATGCAGAAATTCGCACACCACGTAATCACTCTTTTGCCTTTAAGCTTGGCTGACCGAAGGCTATAATACGCCGCATTCGATAAGCATCGGTTCGGGAAACTAAATGCGAGCGCGGTCCCGGTTTAGCCAGGCTCATTCTGTCTTCCGTTTTTGGGAAGGACACCGCATTGAGACTTTTTTCCTATCATAACGGTACGAGTCTCGTTCCTCCCGTGTACGAAAGAACCTCCGGCGCCATTCGGTTACGGAGGTTCTAACGTAAGAGGGCAAGAGTTTAACGACGTTGGCCGAGAAATTACGATGGACACCCTTTACAAAAGCCTGCTCCTCTTCGCGATGAACTGGCTCGACGCCCAGTTAACGATACTTTGGGTCCGTTTGAATGTGGCGACCGAAGGTAATGCCCTCATGGCCCGGGTGCTAAGTTTCGGCGAGGCTCCTTTTCTCAGTGTCAAAATAGTAATTGGCGCCTTCGCTGCCTTCATTCTCTATCGCTGTGCTCACATCCCGCTCGCGCGCCGCGGTATGAGGCTGGTTTTGGGACTCTATTTGCTCCTCATGATGGTGCATGTTGCTACCGGCCTTACGGCACTTGGATGGAAAGCTCCCGAAACCGTTGCTTTGTATTTTGGTGGCTTGCCAGGCGCTTTTCTTTCATTCTTTTCCTGATCCCTCGCTCATTCGCACTCAAGAAAATCCTCAAACCAACCGGCGATGTTCTCCCCTGAACAAAACGGAACTGCATAAACACAGCAACGTTTTTAAGTATCAAACCGCGAAACTTTAACCTTGAACCCCGGGCCACTTGCCTGAGGACGGCAGAAAGATCCAGAATTGTTTCATTGGATCCACCTTGGGCGAGACCAACGCTGTCAAGACGAACAACCGGCGCTACCCGGCCTGGCATCTAATGAGCGCTAGTATTTAGCGCGGCCAAAAACCATTTTTTGCAGGAAAGAGCTATGTATAAAATTACCGCACGTCAAATCTTAGTTATCGCTTTGGTTTCAGGAATGTTCGCCGCCGGTACGGTGGCGATCGTCGATCGGTTATCGGCTCGTGTGCAGCCTACCAGCGTCGCTTTTTCGGAGAATCCGCCGGCGGGAATTACTGACCCAGCCACGTCAACGGATGAGCAGAACAATATCGAAATCTACCGGACACTCTCTCCGGGAGTTGTAAACATCCATTCCACCTCTTATGCTCGCGACTTTTTTGGTTTTGTCGAGCCGCAGGAAGGTTCCGGGTCGGGATCGATTCTCGATCAGCAAGGCCACATCCTTACTAACTACCACGTGGTTGAAGGCGCGCAGAAGCTGGGCGTCAGTTTTGGTAGCCAAAAGAACTACGCGGCGCAGGTTGTGGGTGGTGATCCTGATACTGACCTCGCCGTGATCAAGTTAGTTGAGCTGCCGAAGGAGGGTTTGACTGTCGTACCGCTCGGCGATTCTGACAAGCTGGTTGTGGGCCAGAAAGTGCTGGCGATTGGAAATCCTTTTGGTTTGGATCGTACCCTGACTACGGGAGTCATTAGTGGTTTACAGCGGCCGATTCGCGCTCGCAATAACCGCCAGATCGAAGGTGCGATTCAAACGGACGCTTCAATCAATCCAGGAAATTCCGGCGGGCCCTTGCTCGATTCTCACGGGCGCATCATTGGAATCAATTCACAGATTCTGTCTCCTTCGGGCGGATCAGCGGGCGTTGGCTTTGCTGTCCCCGTAAATATCGCCAAGCGGATCGTTCCCCAGTTGATTCGTTCTGGCCAAGTGGTAAGACCGAAGCTCGGCATCACCACTCGTAATGTTGAGTTTCTCAGAGGCCAGCTTGAGCTTCCTGTGGCGGATGGTGTGTTGATTTGGCAGGTTGCGCCCGGTGAGGCGGCCGCGACTGCGGGCCTGCGTGGACTCACACAAACTGAAAACGGCGAAGTGGCGCTGGGCGATATTATCGTCGCAATCGATGGCGCCAAAGTCGGCAACGCGGACGATCTTTTCCGCCTATTGGATCAGCACCAGGTAGGGGATACCGTTCAGGTTGGAATCGTAAGAAACGGAAGACGGATGACGGTTCCCGTCCGCCTAACGCAGGGACCTGACACGAGGCGCGGAGCTTTCAGACGGTAACTACTGTGGAATCGGGCGCCACTCACGCGGAACGGCGCCCTAACCGACTCCGGTTTCAGCTTTCACTTGACGCAGACCAATCACTTTTTCAATCTCGGTTACGGTTGGCTCTGCAAGCACTGCAGCGCGGAAGCTGCCGAACGCAAACATCAAAAACAGGGAACTCCGGCCGGCTCAACGCGAAGCGAGTTGCCGGCTTTCGCTTATTGGGATCCCACCAGTCAAACCCTCTCCTGCCGGCGTTGCGGCATAAAAGAATTTATCCGTAACCTTTGACTACGCATCCAACCCGAACGTTGAGTTCATCAACCGGCTAACAGTTGGCGCAACTGAGCAACTCTTGATTCAGGCTCGCCAAAGCTTTGGCGATAATCGCGTATGCTGCGAGTGATAACATCGAGCGCTTCGGCACGGTCATAGACGTTGGCAATTTCCACACGTCGCGGCGCTTCACCGGGCAGTTGTTTGTAACTAAGAAAATAGTGCTTCAGCCGATCAACCAGGCCGGATGGACAGCCGCTGATATCATCGATGTGTCCATAAGCAACATCGGAGCTGAGGACCGCAATAATTTTGTCGTCCGCTTGTTGCCCGTCGATCATGCGAAAAACCTCCAATCGGTTTTGCCTTTAGGAAGAAGCTGCCGTGCGCAAATACTTTTTCAGTCAGCACGCAGATGTCCATGGGGTCGCCATCGCCTTCAATGCCGCTCAATCCGGTGCGCTCGGCGCAGAGAGCTGCCACCTCCTCGCCGCAAAACGTCTGGGGAATGAAGCCGTAGAGGGTGGGACACATCGAGGAAAACCGCTGCGGACGATCCACGCGCAAGTGCCCGGAGCCTTTGTCCAATTCGTACTTCACCGGGTCGGTGGGAACGATCTCGATATAGCCCGCCAGCTCGGCGGGGGCGTTTTCTCCGGGCGAAACACCATGCCAGGGATGAGCCTGGAACAGTAGTTTGAAAAGATGGTGCAGGGCTAAGTCGTCGTTGGGCATTGTGGCTCCTGACTACTTTTGACTGTCGGCACAACTGACTTGTTTGCTTCAGGCGATGTAGAATCGTAGGGCAATCCGGTCTGGTTCCAAAGCCGGGTTCTTATCACCTTTACGGGCCTATTCGTGGCAACTGTTACTCAAGCTATCGCTGACACTCGGACACGCGCGATTTCACTGCGCTGGATCATCAGCACGCGCGAAGATCTCATCTGGTTCATCGGCTCCGTCGCGTCGAGTTACGTACTGCTCTTCGTATACGTCACTGGCATCGTGCCGCTTGTCCCAATGGTTGCTTTGTGGGCCATCCTGATCGACGCCCCTCATGTCTTTGGAACTTTTTCCCGCACTTACTTCGATCGCACCGAGCGACAGAACCGCGCGCGTCTTCTCTGGGGCTCATTGCTCTTCTTTCTGGTTGGCCCTTTGCTGGTTTGGCTGGGTGCGGCCTTGCTCTTCTTCTTTATTGCCGCGCTGTGGGCCTATTACCATTTGGTAAAACAGCATTACGGCTTCATGGTGCTGTACAAAAAGAAGAACAACGATCTCGCGCCAATCGATAATGCCCTGGATCGGTTACTACTACTCTTCGCTTTCAACTATCCCTTCGTTGCTTTCATTGCTCAGGATCCAGAAGCGATGGCCCGAGTGCCCCCAGCGCTGCAGCGTGGCGTAACAACGCTCGCGGCTCTGCTGTTGGCAGGCACAATCGTTCTGGCAATCGCCTGGCTGGCGCGACAAATCCAACGGACGCTAACGGGTTTGCCGTTGAACGTACCGAAATACCTTTTGTTAGCAGCAGCAATTCCGATGCACTGGGTTGTATTGCTGACGCCGATGCCGCACAAACCAATCGCCATCGTCGCCATTCTGACT
Source organism: Pyrinomonadaceae bacterium (assembly GCA_051000815.1). GTDB lineage: Bacteria > Acidobacteriota > Blastocatellia > Pyrinomonadales > Pyrinomonadaceae > PSRF01. Next base: position 104,392 of record JBPCNX010000092.1, on the reverse strand, counting down.
ATTTACCACAATCTTCAGTATCACCGGTTGATCTGGTTTCATAACAAGAAGTACTCGCCACTGAAGGGCAAAACCGGGGACCAGAATCAGTTGCGTCAGAAATACGGAGCGGCGGAGCTGATCAGCCGTCGCTTGCTCTTCTATGTGGCTTTCGGAATCGTCTTTGGTTTGATTTACCAGGGCCCGAGGCAGTTGCTGGGCTACGCAAGTCTGCAGAATGAAGCAAATGGATCCGCCGAAACATCGTTTCCCATTCAGCTCGGCATTTCTTTTCTCTGGGGATACGCGTTTGTTCATTACTATCTCGACTCAAAAATCTGGCGGGTCCGCCGTGATGCCGCTGTAGGGAAAGCGCTGAATATGGGGGAGGGCAGCGAAGTATTGGCAAAGTCGTAACCGAAAGCTAGTAGTTTGGTTGGGGCGAGGGTGAATCTCCCGGCTGAATACTCCGGGGCTTGAAATACAAGTCGCTGCTGCTGCGGCAGTTGGAACAGTACAGGCGAATTCCAATCAGGTGCTGACCATCATAGGTGAAGTGCTCGGGCTGCGGAGGAGATTCAGGCTTGTACGGATTCTGTCCGCAGCCGCATTTGAAATTACGGAGGGGCAGATCGATGTCAGTCTCATGAGGCACGTCGATAGCGGTTTCCGGAGCGAAACCGAGCTTGGCCTTCAACCCTTCCGCAAACTTGCTCTTTGTACGACCTCTTAGGCGGCTGCGTATTAAGAAGACAGAAGCAATCACGATTAGCGGGACGACGATAACAAAGCCAAAAATCAAATTGGCAATTCCACCCGGAATTCTACTCGGAGACCTGACGCCACCCGGCCCGTTCGTCAATTCAAACGCTACAAAGTTGTGAATTCTGTCCAACACTAACAAATGCTTAGGGACTGTTTCCACTGGAATAGAGTCGGTAAACGTCTTCAGGGTATACTCGAGTTTGACCGCGTTTCCCTGTGTAGAAAAGCCGTAGTCAAATCGAATCGCATCATTCGAAATCGTGCCCCGATCGGGGACGATGTTGTAACGCTCCCCTAAGTTAATTTCGATTACGTGGTTGACCGAGAGTGGGTACCTGATTCTCAGAGGCATCGAGCGTTGGGTAACAGAAGGCTTGCCTACTTCACCGTAGATCTTCTCCGCAAGAAATTCATGTTTGCGGTCTTGCCAAAACTCATCAATGAGATACTTTTCCTTGACGACAATCCGGTTGGTTAGCTGGTCGTCTTCTATCTCAGGTAGACCTTCCGCCTTAATAGTGGGATTCTCGTCGGCATAAAAGTTCAGGTAGGTTTTGCTCAGTTCAGCAAGCGAATCTCTGGAAAGTTGATACCGCATAGCGTCGGCCTCAGCGCCAACGTACGTGGTATTCACATGCAGCGATACGGGCCCTTTACTGCTCTTCGCGTCATACTTTTCCAGGACGGAAATGTGGCCTGAACTGGCTGTCGGAAAAGGAATGTTTTCCAATTCAGTGACGCCTTCACGCAGAACAAGCGCGCGTTCATAACCAGGGTCGTAGTATTTGTCGAGTCCGCCCCGCTGGTAGCTTATAGTCGGATCGAGCCAATAAGTTTTTCCTGCCAGTTTCGCCTTGACGATGACGTGATCGAATGCGAAGGGTGAGGGTTGCTTCGTGTCCAGAGACCTTCCCCCACTCGAGTCGACCAATGCCGGCGCGGCTTCAACGCCCATCGACTGCAATACCGTGGCTAAGAGCAACGACTTGTCTTTACAGTCTCCAAAGCGTCTGGCAAAAACCTTCGCAGGAGAAGTGGGCTGATGTGAATAGCGACCCAGTTCGATTCCCAGATATCTAATCTCGTCCTGCACAAAGCGCAGCGCCGCCACCGTGCGTCGCTCGGGCGATTCGAAATCACTCTGCCATTTCTGAATTCTTGAAGTCAGTTCCGGCGGTGTCGGGTTGGCTGTTCCGTAGAGCGGCAACGCCCACTGTACAACATCACTCCAGGTTCGAAACTCGCTTAAGCTAACAGTGGGGTATGGTTCGAACCAATCAGGAACGCCGCCCTCGAAAGTGATTGCGCCCACCTCGCGCCGTTCCCAAATGTATTCAGCTTCGTTGCCGAGGTTCCTTACAGTTGGCGCAATTTGAATGTTGGCATTCTTAATTTCGAGTGAACGTTCTGACGGCCAAACAAGCCTGAAACTGAGATGCTGAATCGGCTGGCGGTCACCCAGGTACAACGTCTCCGCAAAACGCCCGCCCAAAACGAGATTTTCTCCGCTAACCGTGTAGGCGTAGTCGACGATATCGCCCACTCTGAGATCATTAAGAAAAACGAGTGCCGCAAGAGTTCCGTTGTAGAGCTGTTGACTCAGATCTTCCTCCTGCTGAATCACTTTGATTTCGGCAGGTCTCAACGCGTCGATAAGATTTCCCTCACGTCGGATGCGAATGAAGTGTATGGCAAGTTTCTGATAGGAAGGTTCGAAATGAAATCTGAGCTGGGAAATGTCAGTTAATCCCGCCGCTGTTTCAATCTTCTGTACATGGTGGAAGTAGCGATCCACGGTCTTCTGGTTGACTCTAATCTGGTGATCATCCAGTAAGAAACTCGTCGAAGCAGCGCCGGTCCCGGTTTGTTTTCCAGACTCCAAATCCACTGTACGCACCCATGACTGAGGCGGTGTGATGGCGTATGAGGACTTGGCAGACGCCCGCTGGGTCACGGTCATAATAAGCAAACAACCCCAGAGGACGGTGAGACTGGCCTGAAGCAAAGAAATTAATGATGAGAGGGTACTTTGCAAAGCTTTGAGATCTTATTCCGATCCGAAATATTTAGGCACAAGTTATTAGACTACTGGGCTTCGATTAGTGCGGAAGCTGGCCACCTGCAGCACAGCTGGTGGCCCGCATTTGGATGTTACTCCTGGAAACTGTCCGTCGCAGATGGCTCAGAGCAGAACTTTAAAACCACTTCATTGAATGCGCGAGGATATTCTTCCTGAGGATGATGCCCACACGCGCGAAAAACAACCAATCGTGCGTTCCTGATTTTCTGCTGCAATTCCTCTCCATCACTTAACGGTACATCGGGATCGTGATCGCCCCAAAGAAGCAGGGTAGGTTGTTGGATCAAGTGAGCGTCACGCTGGATTCGATTGGCGTCCCAGTTACGCGCCGTGCGAATAATGGCGCGATGCGTGGCTGCGGCACGCAAGGGTATAAAACGCGCATCAACGCGGTATTCATCGAGGTCCCAGTTATGGCGTTTGTAGACTCCCTTCATCCGCGCCCGCAACAGACGGCGCGAACTGGCCAGCAGCGGTGAGACAATATCGCCGACCAACGGCGACCGAACCAGGCGCATCATCAGGTAGCGTTTCGGTTCATTGTTCGAAACAGCGCCGACGAGTGCTAACTTCGCAACCCGTTCCGGCTCATTCAGCGCCACGGTCGCCGCGATCGCCCCGCCATAGGAACTCCCAACCAGAATTGCCCGGTCTATCACGAGTCGCTCAAGCAACTTTGCCATCATTCGGGCCTGAGATTCAATCGTGTAATCAAAATCTCGAGGTTTCGCTGAATAACCGTAGCCGACCAGATCAGGCGCGATCACTCGATAGCCTGCCGCCGCGATTTCCAGGAAGACCTTGCTCCAAAGGAATGTTGAGGAAAGGAAACCGTGGATCAGCACTATCGGTGGCGCCGCCGGGTCGCCGGCTTCCTGGTAGTGCATGCGCACGCCACCGACGTCCACGAAACGCGAGTGCTCCGCGTGGTACACCCGCTCCCGATGCTGTTCCCAATCAACGTCGCGCGGTCGTGTCAACAGTCTTGTGATCACCGCGGCTGTAGCCAATCCGGAAATCCCGGCGAGAAAGTAGCGTTTCTTCATCCTGTTCTCTTTGCCGCGAGCACAACGCGCGGGCGTATGAGTTGCTCTTCCAGATCGTAGGTCCCAACAGCGATCAGCTTGCCCGCTTCATCACGCATTCTAATATAGTCGCCGGCGCCAGAAATCGATTCCGGTTCAGTTTCGAGTTTGAGCGGCAAGCCTTGCAGTGTTCGGCCGACATCAATGGTGGTTAGCGACACGAAGGGAAGTCTCTGTAGCGCAGCATCTGGAGAGAGCAGTACGGCGGACAGCGATTCCCTGGTCACTAACTCCTGCAACTGTTCCAGACTCAAAGCGTTCTTAACTCTGAAATCACCCGCTCTCGTTCGGCGCAATTCCGCGAGGTGAGCGCCTACACCCAATCGTTTCCCGAAATCCTCGGCCAGCGTGCGCACATACGTGCCGGCCGAGCAGACCACGCGAATGCAAATGTCAGTTGTGACATCCCGATTCTTAGTCAACGACCCAGCAGCGCTGGGCACCGCTTCCAGAGCGTAAATTGTTACGCGCACTGCTTCGCGCTCGACCTCCTGGCCACGACGGGCGAGTTCATAGAGTTTTCGTCCGCCCTGCTTTTTCGCAGAATACATAGGCGGCACCTGTTCGATCTCGCCTCCCAGACTGTGAAGCGCAGCCTCGATTTCCTGCTTAGTCCACGACAGTGATGGTCTTTCGGATATCCCTGCGGCCCCAATTGGTTTGCCTGTGATGTCGCCGGTGTCCATCGCAAACCCAAGTCGGACGACCGCCTCGTATTCCTTCTCCGCGCCGACCAGGAACTGCGCGAGACGTGTTGCCCGGCCCAACAGAAGAACCAGGACGCCGGTCGCAAAGGGGTCGAGCGTTCCTGTATGGCCGACGCGTCGCTCACCGAGGATGCGGCGCACGCGGGCAACCACGTCGTGCGACGTCAGTCCTACAGGCTTATCGATAATTAGAACGCCGTCCATTGGTTCCGGTGCAGGAAAGTTGTTTGAGGACCGTAAGCGATAGCGACCGGACGAGTACTCAAGAGAACCATTTCGTGTCCGTTCGTGTGAATTAGTGGATCGGTTGACTCGGAGAAACACAGAACGATCCACGAAACTACACGACGTAACCTAATCGCGTTGCCTCGCGTGCTCTGTGTTGCTTTAGAAGCAGCGTCGGGTTACTACCGCTCCCAGTATTACCACAACTGACTACCTTTCAAGAGATTTGTAATTCCTTTCCGGCAGTCTTCTTCGCTTTGAGCGTCGTGTGGACGACCACAGCGCCGACAATAATTGCGCCGCCGATAAGCGCCCAGTGCGAAGGTCGTTCGCCAATGACCAGAAAAACCCAGACTGGATTTAAAACCGGTTCGATATAACCCACAATGCCCGCATCCAGCGATCTGATGCCTCGCGCCATCCCAAGGGTGAAAAGTGTATAAGCAACGCCGATCTGCACCACACCCAGATAGACAACACTTAACGCATCGTGCAGGTTGATGTCAGGAAGTGCCCTTAGTCCCGCCGGCGCGGCGATCAGCACAACCAGAAGATTGCCGTAGAGCACGGACGACGCGCGGTTAACGTCGCGTGAGCTCGAGTGACGCAGCAACAGGAAGTAGAACGCGAAGCAGACTCCGGAGGCCAGCGCGAGAAGATTTCCGGTCACGTCCTGCGGCCGGAGCTTGCCAACAAAGAAGAGCGACATGCCGATGACACAGAAAATCACGGTCAACAGATCCCGCCGGCGAAACTTCTCTTTGTAGAAGAGCGGTTCCAACACCAGGACGTAAAGAGGCGCCGTGTATTGAAGGAAAATCGCGTTAGCCGCGGTCGTCTCTTTAGTTGCCAGCACAAAGAGCAGGAGCAGCGCGGCATAGAGAATTGAAGCCAGGAGTGTAACGCGATTCAGACCGAAGCCTTCGCGTCGCGTGAAGATAGCGACGGTGATCGCGGCCAAAAGCGATCTTCCGAAGGAGAGTTCCAGTCCGGAAAGCGTCGTCCACTTGATGAAGAGACCGCCGGTGCTCCAGATGATTGCGGCTGCCAGGACGAGCACTAGTGGAGAGTACGCGGGTTTGGCGAGACCGTTAGACAAGATCTTTGGGAGAGAATCCTTCAACTCATTCTGGTTCAGTTTGGGGCCGCAAAAACGAGGATGGGCACACATGCCGACTTTTGAAATGCGCTGACTTGTTAGCGCTCTTAATCTCTGCCTAAACAAATCGGCAGCAGCTGCCGCACTCCAAGCCGGGGTTTCAACAGGCGCTTCCAGCGCTACTCGCCCGCCTCATCGCTGTCGCGTATTCGCTCGCGCAGATACTTTCCGAAAACGCCGTTCCATGGGGGAATCACGATAGACACCGCGCCCTGGGCCTGGGCCTGACAAGCCAGACGAATCAACGGCTTCGGCTCATTGGTGTTGATGTACCCAAACAGCTTGATCTGTTTTCCCTCGCGCGCCGCCACATCTGAAAGCTTTTCAGCTCCGCCCAACACTCCTACCCAGCAAGTCCCGCAGGAGGCCGAACGACATTCAACCGGAATCGGTCCTTCAATCCGGCGCGGATCAAGCGCACGCCAATCCCGCGAGCGATCCGCTTCCGCGCCCCAGGCGAGATCCTGCGCGTTGTTCAGTTTGTACTTTGCCGCGTCGTCGTTTTCGTCATGAATCACCGTCCATTTCTTATCTACGGTCTTCAGAAATCCGAACAATCCCTGGCTGTCATCTTTTGCGCGCTCTTTTAGGATCTGCTCCGGTGATTTTTCTGCGTGTTTGTTGTCAATCGCAAGTTGCCCGGCCGCCGCTTTGAAGGCCGCGACCCCTGTCTGCTGCAGCGTCATGAATCCCACTGCGGTGATTCCAGTGGTGAGCGAAGGGTTAACCTGCAAGCTTGCCGCAACCTTCCCGGCCACGTCGAGAATCTGATCCGGTAGCGATTTACTGTCGTCCGAATTGAAAGCGACCGCATGCTCCTCGATAGCTCGCTTTACCTCCGGCCAGTATCGATGTCCGTAAAGGAACTTATGCGAAGTATCGATCTGATCTTTCAGCCGGTAGTCTCCCTGCAGCAATAATCCGCGAGCAAGTTTGTCAGGATCGTCGGCGAGCTGAAGCGCCTGGAATAATTCCAACGGGTAAAAGGCGAACCAGATCTGAGTCGCCGTTTTGTCTACCTCGTGAACTGAACGCAGGAGCGCGGTAATAGCCGCGACCCACGCTTCAGCGTCCTGTTTGCTGAGGAAACTCTCAAAAGGAGCTTCTGGTATCGTCTGCACAGTAGGTGTCGTACTCATAATAGTGCTTACAGTGTCGTCAGGCCTTTTAAAACGTTAGTTTGAAAACCCAGTACTCTAGCAGTATCAACCTGAGTCTCAAAGTATGGTTACTAATGGCTTGTGGTCATTTTGGGAGTGAGGTCAGTACCATCGCGGAAGGGATGGGCCGATGTGCTAGCACTCAGGCGTCGCGGGTAATGGTTCATTACTCGAACTCCGGACGTTGGGCGTGATGTCGCAAGGATTGAGTGCCTGCGTATCGGCCCACCGGCTACCGCCTGGTGGTTCTGACTTCAACTAATCGGCAATTGGCAATCGGCAATCGGCAATCCCTCCACTCTCGTTGACAAGAGAAGTAACGGCGGAGTAAAAAAGGCATTCTCTCACTTGAGCTAAAGCAAAACGATAACTAGCGATACTTCGCCATTGGAGGAACGGTAATGGACGCGAGGAAGGTTGGGGACATGACATCGGGCAGAAGCTTCGACGGCGCTTACGGGTTTTCCTTTGCCATCGCCATCGGCTTGCTCTTCTTCATCGCCGGCCTCGTGATTACGCTTACTCTTGGAGATGGCAGCGCGATCGGCCTGATTTTTGGGATTCCTTTGCTCGTGGCTGGTCTGCTATTGCCGCTCATCATGATGCGCGGTCTCTTCACACGAAATGAAGTCAGCGGCGCTTGTCCTTACTGCTCGGCCCCAATCAAAACTTCTGACGCGACAATCAGGTTGCGCTGTGTATCCTGTGGTCGTGAGGTGGGAGTGCGGGATTTAGAGTTGTATGCGGTGGAGGAAGTAAGTTCTTCAGATTAGAGCCAGCCCCTCGTCCAGTAGTCGCTAAAAGTCAGCGCGAACAAAATTCCCATCCAGAAAAGCGCCGAGGCAAAAATCACCCAGATAAGGTGTGAGCTGTAGCGCACGTGCATGAAGTAGAGCACGACGAGTGTCGCCTTGATAACGGCGATCGTCAGCGCAATCACCACATTCAAAGGCCCGGGAAAGTCCTGTAGCCCCGCCCAGACGGTCAATGCCGTCCCGGCCATCAGGGCCACGAAGATCATTAAATAGACTTTGACTGAAACTATGTGCTCGCTCATGTCTAACTAGTGTTCCAGGTGCCGGCCCAGCAAATAGAGCAATGGAAAAAGGAAGATCCAGACGATATCCACGAAGTGCCAATAGAGACCGGAAACTTCCACCGGGTTGTAATACTCGGGGCCATAGCGGCCGCGCGCCGTAAAGAAAAGGATTACTGATATTAAACCGATGCCGATAATCATGTGCACCGCGTGCATCCCGGTCATCGCAAAATAGATCCAGTAGAACATCTCCACGTTCTGTTTTAAGGCCCCCGGCAACAGGTGCACTCCGCTCGCATCGAACGGTCTTCCCGGGATCAGTCTTCCGGGTATCAGATTGTCAACATACTTTTCGTGGTATTCGACGGCTTTGATTCCAAGGAAAGTAACTCCCAATAACAGCGTCAACACCAACGAGATGATCTGGTTGCGACGTTTACCCACCTGCGTACTGTAAACAGCCATCGCCATTGTGAAGCTGCTGAGGATTAGCACGACGGTATTGATCGCCCCGAGCTTGAGATCCAAATGGTTACTGGCGGAAGCAAAAGCCGCTGGATACTCTGAGCGATAAAGGGTGTAGGCCAGAAACATGCCGCCGAAGAACATGATTTCGGTAACAAGGAAGACCCACATCCCGAGCGTGGCGGCCTCGCGCTGCTGCTCCATATTTTCAAAATGGTGCTGCAGGGCAGGGTGGCCCTGTTCCGCGTGCTCGTGTTCGACTGTGTAGCTCTCAGCCAATTTGTTTTCGCTCTCCCTCGTAAACCGACCGGCTAAGCCTGTCTTACTTTCTCACCGTGAAACTTTCCTACGATCTCGGTCTCTTCAGCAGGAGCAAACTCGTAGGCTTCCCAGGTGACGATCGGTGTCAACTCAAAATTTTCCGTCGGCGGAGGTGACGCTGTTTGCCATTCGAGTCCTGGCAGGTTCCAGGGATTCGCCGCTGCGATCTTGCCGTAACGCATCGACCAGATGAGATAAAACAGCGGAATCAGCAGGCCGATGCCCAGAATTGAAGCTCCGGCTGATGAGAGTACATGTAAGACCTGGAATTCGGCCGGATAGACATGGTAGCGACGCGGCATTCCCATGTATCCCAGAACGAACTGCGGCAGGAAAGTCAGATTGAATCCGACAAAAATCACCAGGGCGGAAAATCTGCCCCAGCCCTCCGGATACATTCGACCGGTAATCTTGGGCCACCAGTAATGCAGTCCACCTAAGTATGCGAGCAGAGTTCCGCCCACCATGATGTAGTGGAAGTGAGCCACGATGAAATAGGTGTCGCTCAGATGAACATCAACCGCGAGCGCCGCCAGAAAAAGACCGGTCATGCCGCCGATTGTAAACAAGCCGATAAAACCCAGGGCATAGAGCATCGGCGTGTCGTAAGAGATGGAAGCTTTATAGAGCGTGGCAGTCCAGTTGAAAACTTTGATCGCCGAAGGAATGGCTACCGCGAAACTCAAAAAAGAAAAAATCATTCCGGCATACACTGACTGGCTGGCGACGAACAAATGATGTCCCCAAACCAGAAAACCGAAAACCGCGATCGCTAAACTCGAGAAAGCAACGAACGAATAGCCGAAGATATTCTTGCGCGAGAAGTTGGCGATCAATTCGCTAATCACGCCCATGCCGGGCAAGACCATGATGTATACGGCCGGGTGGGAGTAAAACCAAAAGAGGTGTTGGAACAGAACCGGATCGCCCCCCGCCGCCGGGTCAAAGATGCCGATATGTGCCAAACGTTCAAAAGCCAGTAAGAGAATCGTGATCGCGATCACGGGTGTCCCCAGGATCATCACGAGGCTGGTCGCGTAGTGGGCCCAGATAAAGAGCGGCATCCGGAACCACGTCATGCCTGGCGCGCGCATGGTGTGAATCGTGACGATGAAATTTAGGCCGGTCAGAATTGAGGAAAAGCCATTGATAAAAATTCCGAGGCCTGCCGCTACGACGTAGGAATTTGAAAACGTAGTGCTGAATGGGGTGTAAAAGGTCCAGCCGGTATCGATGCCGCCGGCCAGCAAAGCATAGATGGTGACGATTCCGCCGAGTATATAGATATACCAACTGAGCAAGTTAATACGCGGAAACGCCAGATCTTTGGCCCCGATCATCATCGGGACAAGAAAGTTTCCCAGCGTGGCTGGGATCGACGGAATCAGAAAGAAGAAAACCATGATGATTCCGTGCTGGGTAAAGACCTTGTTGTAAGTTGTCGATTGCAGCAGATCGCCTTGCGGCGTCAACAACTCGAGACGAATGAACATCGCGTAGAGGCCGCCGATGAAGAAAAAGAAACTGATTGAACCCAGATAGAGCAGCGCAATGCGCTTATGATCCCTGGTGAGCAGCCACGACTTCAGTCCGTAAGTCGCGTTGAGATAATTAATCCGCGCGGGCGTGGGTGCTACAAATGTTTCCATTGCCTTCATAAATTAACTCGACTAACTATCTGCTTCCGGCTTGCGGACTAGCCGCACTCGCCGCCGCCGCGCTTCCTGTCGGACTTGGCGTGTACGCTGCTGGTGCCGCAGTCTGGGCCGGACCCTGCAGGGATTTAATAAATGCCAGAATCTGCACTAACTGTTCTTCGCTAATCTGCCCCTGGAAGGTGGGCATGATTGGACCGAAGCCGTTGACTAACTTCGCCTGCGGATTCACTACCGACTCGCGGATGTAAGCTTCGTCAGCCTTGACCGTTTGCCCGTTGGTCAGAAATACCTCACGGCCGAAAACACCGGCGAGCGCCGGGCCGCGTCCACCTTCGCCACTCGCGCCGTGACACGAAACACACCCGAGCGTTTGATAGAGTTGCTGGCCGGCCACAGCGGGCGATTGTTGATTTGTGTTTCCGCTGAGCCAGTTGTCAAACTCGGTCGGTTCCATCACAACAACCGAACCGATCATTCCCGAGTGATTCATTCCGCAATACTCGGCGCAGAAAAGATGATACTTGCCGGGCTTGGTGGCTTCGAACCATTGCGTCGTATAGCGTCCGGGCACGACGTCAGCCTTAATGCGAAACGCGGGAATAAAAAAGTCGTGAATCACATCTTCGGTCGTCATGATCAATTTGATCCTGCGGCCGACGGGCACATGCAGTTCATTAATCTCGCGTTGTCCGGTCGTGTGTTGAATCTTCCACATCCATTGTTTTCCAACCACATAAATCTCCACGGCGTTTTTCGGCGGTCGTGACTGTTGGAAGTAGAGCTGGGCGCCCCACGCAAACATGCTCATCGAGATTAGGAAGGGAATGACCGACCAGAGAGTTTCCAGTTTATGCGAGCCGGCGACCGGACGCGGAATCTCATAAGGTGAACGCCGGCGATACTTGATTACAAAAAAGATCAGAACCCCGGAGATTAGTAAGGTAAAGAAAACTGTTACTCCTGAGAGATAGAAATACAGGGCATCGACCTTCCCCGAGAGGGTTGAAGCGCTGGGCGGCACAAATGGAATCCAGGACGTTTGCATTACCAGGCGTTTCCTCCTGCACGCAAACGGACTTGCGCCGCTGTGCGCCGGCGCATGACGAAAAACAAAACAACCATCGCGATCAAGGTTGCGATTCCTCCCAGACGAACCATGTTCATAACCACCGCGCCGTATTTTCCTGTGGCCGGATCGTAGTGATAACAGTAGAGCAGGAGTTGATCTACCGGCGATCCGATCTTATTTTCCGAAGCCTCGACCAAACCCAGCCGCAAATCTTTTGGTGAATACTCGATGCCGTAGAAGTAACGCGCCAGCCGGCCCTGGGATGTGGCGACATAGATTGCGCTCGCATGTGCAAACTGATCGGTGGCGGCGTCAAAGTAGTAGCGGAAGCCGATGGCCTCGGTCAGACGTTGGATGTTCTCCTGATCGCCCGTTAGAAAATGCCAACCCCTGGTTGCCGCGGCGCGTTTTGCTTCCGGGAGGTAGCCGATATATGTGTTCTTCTTGGCGCGAGCGTGCGCCGGAGTCTCGAGCGGATCAAAGCTGACGCTCACAACATCAAACTCTTCGCCGGCTTTGAAATTAAGCACTTTGAAACTGGTCGCCATTCCGTTCAAGACTTGATTGCATAGCATCGGGCACTGGTAATAGACGAGCGCGAGAACCACCGGTTTCTTGCCGAAGTAGTCACCGAGATGCACTTGTTCGCCCTGTTCGTTACGAAAGACGAGATCGAGAGGTAGTTGCTCGTTGAGTTTCTGATCGATTCCAACCTGCTTGAGAGCATTCGGCAGACCGTTTACAGAAGTACCGCTACTCGGCCGGGCTCCGTAGAGCGGCGAACTCGGTCCAGGCCCGCCGGGCTGCGCGAAAGCAGTAGGCAGTAGGCAGTAGGCAGTAGGCAGTAGGATAAAAAGAGCTAGCTGAACACAACAAAACGTGAGCATTCGAACGATCGCTGTGTTTCGATCGTTCTTCCTGCCTCCTGCCGTCTGCTTACTGCCTACTCTTTTCATGGCTCCCTATCACCCTTTCTCCCCGTCCACTTCTTTTCATGGTTGGCCCTTCATCGATACTCGGCCGGAGCTCGCTGCCGTTGGCATGGTGTCCCCGGAGCCTTCCACTTCCTGTTGCGCACTGTTCGGGCGCGTGGGCAAACCCTCTCCCGAAACTAATCTTTGCATCGCTTCCTCGATTGGAATTCCCACAACTCTACCGGACTGGTCTTTCGGTCCTTCCTTGAGCGTCTGCTGCCATTGATCCCGCAAGACGTGAATCTCCCAAAGCGGATCTTTAGGAGCTTCCGGATTGGGATCTGCTACTGACTTCGCAAGATCCTCAGCAAAGCCGGGCGCAGATTGCAGCCTTGGCTCCGGAGGCAAACTCTCTTTCTCGCTCATCGCCATCGGCCCTGCAGGAGGTTCATTTTTCGCTTCCTGCTTATTCAGAAAGTTGAAGAGGAACAACATCAGAAAGTACACAACCACCGTCATGATTGTGAGCGCCAAAACGAATTTGAGCAGTGCCGGCACATTAACGTCACTTGTCTCGTGAACGACGTCGACATTCTTAATGTGCGACACGTCCGGTGTTTCCGTGACGTGCTGATGGCCATTACCTTTGTGATCGTGCTTCGCCATTATCTAATTTCCGGCCCGCTGATTGACCATGGCATCCGCTCGCTATCGCTCGCGGTTCTGCATTCTCCTGCCTACTGCCTACTGCCTACTCGTCAGTGTCCCGCGTGGACCGGCGCCTGCGCCTGTTCCAATAGTTCGTCGTATTGCGGATCGTTGATCGCCATCAACGGACGCTTAGCTAGTTGCCGGAAAAACATAGCCAACCAGAGACCACCAATCGCGATCGGTGCGACAACGTCCATCCAGCTCAGATGAAAACCTCCGTGACTGAATTCGGGCGCTACCATCCAGAAGAAATCGATCAGTCGCATTACGAGGATCAGTATGGCCAGAACGAGCAATTTGCCGGCGTTGCGTTTTAACGAGGCGGACAGGAGCAACATGAACGGGAACGCAAAGTGGAAGATCACCACGCTCAAGGCAATTGCGCCCCACCCGCCGCGCAATCGCGGCAGGTACCACTGAATCTCTTCCGGTAAATTGCCTGACCACACAATTAGAAACTGCGAGAAGGAGAAGTAAGCCCAGAGCATGACAAAGGCCAGCATCAGTTTGCCGAGATCCTGAAAGTGGTTTGGCCGCACGACGCGCGAAAGCGGCTCATGACGGCCAAGGAAAGCCATCACAGCAATCACAAACGCGAGCGCGCTCAACGCCCAGGCCGCGACGAACAGTAAACCGTAGATCGTTGAGAACCATTCCGGATTCAAAGACATCGCCCAATCGACGGAAGCAAATGTGACTGTAAGTACGAAAACTCCAATGCCGGGCCCGCTCAACATGCGCATCCGTTTCGTGTAACGCCGGTCCCCAGTTAGGTCCTGCGCCGACGACCATTTCGTCAACAAGTACGCGAAGAGGCTCCAGATTGCGAAATACAAAACAGCCCGGCCGATAAAAAAGGGGAGGTTCAAATACAAGCGGGTCTTCTGCACGAGCGCAGGAGTTTTGGACATCTCCTCAGCGTGCGTCCAGGGATAGAGATCGTGCGCTCCGATGATGATTGGAACAAACATCAACGCCAGCAGCGGGAGTGTGCGGGCCGCTGCCTCCAGGACCCGCCGGATCACCAACCCCCAGCCACCGCCGGTCAGATGTTGCAGCATCAAGAGTGCGAGTGAGCCGATTGCGATTCCCGCCCAAAACAAGTAGGCGACCAGGTACGAACGAAAAAATTGTGGTCGATTGATGACTGCGCCGACAACGAACAGCACCATGAACGACACGCCAGCGATTAGCGCGCGTTTCTGGTAGATCCCTACTTGCACGGGTGCCGTGTAGGCGCCATTCATCGTCACTGATGACCTCCGCTTTCTGGAGTAGCCTGAGGAGTTGCAGTTGCCGCCGATGTCGAGGGGCCTGATTCGGGCTGCGTGTTCTGCTGACTCAACTGCAACGCGCGGATGTAGGCGACGATTGCCCAACGATCGCGCGGGGGAACCTGAGGAGCGTACGACGGCATCGCGCCCCAGCCGTTTGTGATGGCGTCAAAGTAATGACCCACGGGCGCCTGACGCAGGGCGTCGGTATGGAAAGATGCGGCCCGGCGAAAACCGCGTCTGACTATTATGCCGTCGCCATTGCCGGTCAGCCCATGGCACGCGGAGCAGAAGATGTCGTAACGTTCGCGACCGCGCGCCACTATCTCGGCCGTGATTGGAAGAGGAAAAACCTCAACATCGTCGGGAAAGGACGCGGGTTGTTCGCTGGTCGAGGGCGCGGTTGCCCCGGCCGCCGGCGTCGATCTCGCCGAACTCTTCTTACCGGTAAAGAATTCCTTGTCTGCCCGCAGGTAACCGCGCGGCACCGTCCCGGTCACGGGTGGACGCGAAGAGAG
Organism: Pyrinomonadaceae bacterium; assembly: GCA_051000815.1. GTDB lineage: Bacteria > Acidobacteriota > Blastocatellia > Pyrinomonadales > Pyrinomonadaceae > PSRF01. The sequence continues at coordinate 89,263 of JBPCNX010000092.1, read as the reverse complement.
CCCATTACTAAAAAAGGTGGTTGAGCGATAAGGCTTCATCCGCGGCTGGTCCTGCATATCCTGACGACATCCGGCAGTGAACAGAATGCAGTAAGCAGAAAGCAGTAGGCAGAACGCCGGCGCGCTTCCTCTTGCTGCCTTCTGCCGACTGCCGACTGCCTTCTGTCTTTTAGACCTCAACATCCGACACTTCCTTGGGTCCCAGGCCCTTCATGAACTCCACCACTTCATCGTGGTTGTAGCGGGCGTCGTTCGCTTCGATTACCAGGAAAAAATGGTCGCGGGTCGCCAACGCAAAGTTTGGCGCGTTGAATACCGGATGATATGGCTGCGGCAGCTTGTTGAGAGCCAGCATGCCAAACACTGCCGCTAATGCCGCGCACAAAATCGTCATCTCGAAAGTGATCGGAACAAACGCGGGCCAACTGTTGAGAGGCTTGCCGCCTACATTAAGCGGATATTCAAAGACCGAGAGGTAATACTGCATAAAGAATCCGCCGAGGCCGCCCAGAATGCCCCCTATCAAAACGATCACCGGCAGCCTGGTGTGATGAAAACCAATCGCCTCCCATAGCTCTTCAATCGGATAAGGAGAGTAGCCGTTGATACGACGATAACCCGCCTCGTATGTGCGACGAGCGGCAGCAACCAGATCGCTCGGGTTATCAAACTCGGCCATCACGCCGTAGAGGGGGACGGAGACGGGACGACGAGGGGATGGGGAGACGGGCAGTCGGGAAGACGGGGAGACAGGGTGACGGGCTGTCGGGGAAACGGGGTCACGGGGAGATGCGGGGACCTCTCCCTCACGTCCTTTGGTTTTGTCTTTGTCGTCTTCTGCCATTGCTCTAGTTCTTACTCTTCACCTTCGAGTGTTCTCTGTGTCTCAGTGAGTCCGTGTCCCCCCGTCTCCCCGTCCCCGCTTCCTTACTCCTCCTCAACTTCCGCTTCCGGCAGGATCGTTCGCATTTCGAAAATTGAAATGATGGGCAGGAACCTGATGAACAGGAACAGCAGGGCAAAGAACAATCCGATCGTTCCCAGGAACATTGAGAAGTCCCATCCCGTTGGCGAGTACATACCCCACGACGACGGCAGGAAATCACGGTGCAGACTCGTAACGATAATTACAAAACGCTCGAGCCACATGCCGATGCTGACGATGATCGACAACACAAACAGAACCACCAGGTTGGTGCGGAAGCGCTTAAACCAAATGAGCTGGGGAGCCAGCACGTTGCAGAGGATCAGCAACCAGTAGAACCCTGCGTAGGGCCCGGTCATCCGGTTCCAGATCATAAATCGTTCGTAAATATTTCCGCTGTACCAGCCGAAGAATGCTTCCATCACGTATCCGTACGCCACTATCAATCCGGTGGCCAGCATTACCTTTGCCATGTTCTGGATGTGACGCATGGTGATGAAGTCTTCCAGGCCGTAGAACCTCCGCAGCGGAATTGTCAGCATCAGAACCATGGCGAAGCCCGCATAGATCGCGCCGGCGACGAAATAAGGCGGGAAGATGGTTGCATGCCACCCAGGGATAACGCCCGAAGCAAAGTCCAGGCTGACAATCGTGTGCACTGAAAGCACGAGTGGTGTCGCCAGTCCAGCCAACAGCAGGTAGGCCATTTCGTAGCGATGCCAGTGGCGCGCGGAACCGCGCCAGCCCATTGCGAGCAGGCCGTAAATTATCTGGAAGGGTTTACTCCGCGCGCGATCGCGCAGCGTCGCAAAATCCGGGATCAGGCCGATAAACCAGAACAGGGCCGACACAGTGCCGTAAGTGGAAATCGCAAACACATCCCACATCAGCGGACTGCGAAACTGCGGCCAGATCCCCATCGTGTTTGGATAGGGAAACATCCAGTAAAGGACCCAGGGACGTCCGGCATGCAGCAGGGGAAACAATCCGGCTGAAGCTACGGCAAAAAGCGTCATCGCTTCCGCGAAACGATTTATTGAAGTCCGCCATTGCTGGCGCAAGAGAAGGAGGATCGCGGAAATCAGAGTGCCGGCATGGCCGATTCCGATCCACCAAACGAAGTTGATGATGTCGAAAGCCCAGCCGACCGGCACGTTGTTGCCCCAGATCCCGATGCCCGTGAAAAGCAGATGTGTAATCGTGAGCAGGAGTACCTGAACGAGGAGAAAAGAAATGCCGAAGCCGAAGAACCACCATAATGGTGTTTTGCGCTTCAAGACCAACGAACTGATCTTGTCGGTAACAGATGCAAACGTTAAACCCGGGGCCACAACGGGCGCCGTGGTGTGAATGCCGACCTCTTTGTGTGGACTATCGGACATGCAAACTCTTTGCGGCTTACGCCGCCCAGCAGTGCGGTGAGGCTTGCCTCACCGAAACGCTCACCTTTCTCAACGAGGCTCCGCCTCACCTTTCTCGACGAGGCTCTGCCTCACCTTTCACGACGAGGCTCTGCCTCACCTGTCAACGAGGCATAGCCTCAGCCAAAACAAAAACCCTTCCGGAAAGGCGGAGCCTTTCCGCACGGTTGGCGGCAAAGCCGCGATTACCGAGCGTTTCGCTACGCAATCTCCGGATTCGGATTGCGCAAGGCGCCGAGATAAGTCGTTCGCGGCCTGGTGTTCAGATCCGAGAGCAGCGAATAGTTACGGCTCTCAGCTTTAAGCCTGGCCACGCGACTGTTGGGATCGTTGATGTTGCCAAAAACGATCGCTTCAGTAGGACAAACAGCCTGGCAAGCAGTCACTATGTCACCATCACGAACGGGACGGTCCTCAAGTTCAGCGCCGATCTTTGCCTCCTGAATGCGCTGAATACAGTAAGTGCACTTCTCCATTACGCCGCGACTCCGGACCGTCACCTCCGGATTACGCATCAACTGATAGGTCGGCGTCTCCCAATCCTGGTAGAGCAGAAAATTAAAATGGCGCACTTTGTAAGGGCAGTTGTTTGAGCAATACCGCGTGCCCACGCAACGGTTGTAAACCATGTCATTAATGCCCTCGGCGCTATGCACGGTCGCATGAACCGGGCAAACGGGTTCGCAGGGAGCGTTCTCGCAATGCATGCAGGGCACCGGCATGAAAAAAGTGCCTTCGGGATGAGCGGAGTCGTGACCTTCGTTGTAAGTATCGACGCGCAACCAATGCATCTCACGGCTGCGAAGCACCTGAACCTTGCCGACAATTGGAATGTTGTTCTCCGATTGGCACGCCACGACGCACCCATTACAGCCGATGCAACTATTGGCATCGATCGCCATGCCCCAGGCGTAACCTTCATACTTGTGCTCGTCGCCATAGAGTGTTTCGTCAGGTCGCGGCACATGCGTCGGCGGATGCGCTGAACTGGCGGCGTGGTCTTCCGCGTGTTCGAGATTCGCGCCTTCATGGCTACCGGTCTTGCTCTGCTCATATTCGGCAAGCGTACTCGTCCGCAGAATGTCGCGACCTTCCATATTGAAATGAAGTTGGGTAACGGCCAGTTCATATTGTCCCGGCACTTTTGCGATGCTTACACCAGAAGCGACCCAGGGCGAATCTGACGTTCTAATGTCATAAGCATTGAACCCGAGCGTGTTCCCAACACGCCCCGCTTTCTCACGCCCGTAACCAAGATGAAGGGTGACTACATCATCGGGCTGACCAGGCATGATCCACGTCGGACAGATGATTGATTTACCGCCATGGTCGATCCGAATGTTGTCTACGAGAATCTCTCCGCCCTTCCACCCGATTGTGTTTACTAATCCAAGTCGTTGAGCCGTAGCCTGACTAACAAGTGCCGCGTTGTCCCAGGTGAGTTTGGTCAGTGGCTTCGGCAGTTCCTGCAACCAGCCGTTGTTGGAGAAGCGGCCGTCGTAAATTGTGGGATCGGTGCGGAAGACGATCTGAAACCCGTTATCGGGTGACAGGTTTTGGGTGTCGGTTACTGGGACCGCGGGCGTCTCGCCCGCATTGGTGTTTTTCTGGAAGTCAGTCTTGAGTGAAACCGATTTCGGAGCTAGGGCGCTATTCGCAACAAAGCCATCGTGCAAGGCCTTACGCCACCAGCTTTCAAAGTCGCCTGTCGCAGTAGCTGGCGGAGCGGATGTCGTAGCGGGCGTGGGAGCCGATTGCTGAGCGCTGCCTGCCGCTACCGCCCGCTCCTGCCGACTACTCTCGGCACGCGATACCTGAAACCCGTTACCTGCTCTCTGCCAGTACTCCCGCACAATCTCATAAGCCTTGCGGTCGTATTGAGGAGAAAAGACCGCCAGGATTTCGTGCGCGGTTTTCGAACCGTAGAGCGGTTCAATCAGTGGTTGCACGATCGAAACTGTGCCGTCGAACGAGCGCGTGTCGCTCCACGATTCAAGATAATGACTCTCCGGTACATGCCAGTGGCAGAGGTTGGAAGTTTCGTCTTTGTGCGAACTGAGATGGACGCGAAGTTTGACCTTCGAAAGTCGGTTCAGGTCGAACTTAAGATCCGCAGGTGTGTTGTAAGCGGGATTGCCGCCGAGAATGACCAGCAACTCCACGCGACCGCCGTCAATGTCCCTTACGAGATCGCTGAGCGACTCTCTTTGATCGACGGAGTTTGATTCCAAAGGATCAGTGTAATTAACTGTCTTACCGACGTTGTCGAGCACTCCGTTCATCATATGAGCGAGCGCATGGACTGCCGGCGGAGCTTCGTTACCGGCAATGACGATGCTGGCGCCTTTGTGCTGCTGCAGATCGTTCACGACGGCTTTCTGCCAAGGCTCACCGCCAAAACCCGCATGCAACATGTTCAACTCAACTGTTGGGTTGGCTCCGGACAAGGCCGCTAGTGTCGATGCAATACTTATGAGTTCACTCGGCCTGACTGTCCAGCGATGATCTGCGCTCGCCCCCGTGGTCGTTGGCGTCGTCTCCACGACGTACAACCGGCTCATTTCGTGTTTGCCTTCAGTGACGCGTCGAGCGGCGGCAAACTGACGCGCGTAACGCAGTGTGCCGGGAGCTGCCGACAAGAAGTCGGCATCGAGCGACATAACTCGTTTGGCCTGATCGAAGTTGTAAATTGTGTTGACTGGCTGGCCGAAGGCCATGATGGCGCCGGCCCTCGCATTGTCACGATTGGCGGGCTCGTATTGATGCCACTTCGCCTGGGAAAACTCGGTAAGGATGTCCTTCAGCTGCGATGCCAGCGTGGGCGAGGTAATGGTTTGGGTCAGAAAGCGTATCCCAGCGCCTTGCTTGGCGCGCTGCTCGTCCAGGGCTGTTCGCATCTCGCCGAGAAAAGCTGTCCAGGTTCGGATTTCCTCACGGTAGACCACTGTGTCCGAACGATCCGGATCATACAAATCCAGGATGGAAGCTTGCGCGAACAAATCTGTCGCGCTGGAGCCGCGGTCGTTAGGGTCAGCGTTGCGACTGTTCGGGTGATCAGGATTTCCTTCGACCTTGGTCGGACGTCCTTCGTTGCTCCTGGCAAGCAAGGGGGTGGCGATTCCGCCAATCGTTGCTGCCGTCGCAAAGAAGAGAGCTTTGCCTGGTACAGATTCCTCCGGCTGTCTCACGTAAGGAACGATCTTCTCCGGGGGCTGATAGACACAACCGCTCAAACCAGCGAGGGCAAGCGACGCGCCCATTAACTTAAGAAAGCTCCTACGCTCTATCGGATCGTCCCATTCCTCCGCGTGCTGCGGGTATTCGCGCTGGACGAATTCATGGAACTCGGGCGAGTCGGCAAATTCTTCGAGACTTCGCCAATACTTCTTGCCATCTTGCGAAAACCCGCCCGCTACAGGCGGGACTGGCGTCTCGCGGTCTGCGAGTCCAGCAACTATGTCAGGCGGCACCGGTGGAAGGCCCTGAGTGCGCTCCTTGTGCTGATGCGCCAAAATCCATTCGCGCATCAGTTTGAAATTGATATGTCGATCGTCAACGGACATTGTTTAATCGGTTCGAGGGCTCAAGCCTGAAAAGTCCATTCCGCATTTATCGATGACATGTCGAACAACTAGTTAAGACGTCCGGCTTTTGAATGTGAAACTCGCCGAGTAAATCTTTGCCGGCGGCAATTTCATCGTTGGTGCGGTTCTCGGGCCGCCACTGCATATCGAAAATTCTCTCCTTAGGTCGCACAAACTTCTCCGGGTTGCGATGACATCCCAGACACCACTCCATCTGCAGCGTTGAAGCCTGGTAAGCTATAGGCATCTGATCGACGCGCCCATGACAAGTGGAGCAACCAACTCCCTTATTCACGTGAATGCTATGGTTGAAGTAGGAATAGTCAGGAAGATCGTGAACCCTAATCCATTCGATCGGTTTGCCCGTGCGCAAACTGGCTCGAACTGGCTCGAGATACGGACTGTCGGCCCAGATCTGTTTGTGACAGTTCATGCAAGTCTCCGATGAAGGCATGCCCGCCGTCGCCGATGTCTCCACGGAGGTATGGCAATAGCGGCAGTCAATGCCGTCATCGCCTACATGATGTTTGTGACTGAATTGAATTGGTTGCTGACGCTCAACCCACTGCCCGGTGTTCCACGACGATCGATTGATCTCGGCGCCCACCCAAAGCGCCGCGACCAGGATGAAAATGGCGCCGAAAATGCTGAGCTTGGCGAGAGCGTTGGTACTGTGCTTGAAGATCTGGGGCATCGCTTCAGGCGATTACTACGATCCGCGCGCAACGGGAAGACCCAAAGAGCAAAGCTGCACGCCACTCCGTGTCAGCCGAGAAACCGCCGGAACTGAGGGTCGAGAATGCAGTTCGATCCACGGAGCGCACCAGGACAAATTGTTTTCTGCAAAGTAAATGCACTTTACCAGATGCCCGAAATTTTTCAAATTTACTTGCAAGTGGAAGAGTTGCTTACTACCAATCTTTCACAGTTGTGTGTTAACCCGGTCGTTGGTTTTTGGTCTTTGTTCAGGATTGGTTGAATGGGTGGGTGCTATTTTGAGGTTAGAACTTAGAGCTTAGCACCGGAAGATGGTCTCTTATTTTGAAGACGAGTTTTGAGGTGGGTCGCGATCCAAGACCCAAGACCAAAGGCCAAAGGCCAATCAGGCCGCATCGCGCGCCAACATCGCCGCGCCAATGGAAACTGCGTCGGCCCCGAGTGAAGCGGCCACGATCTGGGTGGCTTCGAAACATGGTTGGAAGGCGCGGCGCTTTGCTTCCTGAATGATGGGGTTGAGGATCAGGTCGCCGGCGTCCATAACTCCGCCGCCGAGCACAATTCGCTCAAGGTTCAGCAGGTTTAGAACGCTCGCTACTCCGGTGCCGATATATTTGCCGGTGCGTTCGATCATCATGAGAGAAAAATCGTCACCATTGTTAGCTTCGTGGGCAAGATCGGCAGCTGTGAAGTTTTTATTAATCGCGAGCTTGGAAAGAGATGAAGTGCCGTCGCGATGAAGTCGCTCGTTGGCGCGGCGAACAATGTTGGGTCCTGAGGCTACCGTCTCCAGACAGCCCATGTTGCCACACTCACACTGAATGCCTTCCGTATCGATGGTGATGTGTCCCACCTCACCCGCGAACCCGGAGGCTCCGGTCCAGAGCTTTCCATCAAGGATGATTGCTCCGCCAATACCTTCGCCTATCGTGACGTAAAACATGTCGCGGCTGCCGCGACCGGCCCCGGCAACAAATTCACCATACGCAGCGGCGTTTGCATCGTTTTCAATTTCCACCCTTAATCCCGTCGCTTCCATGAATTCGGAATGCAGATCTTCCCGGACTGTAGAGGGCAGGTCGCGCGAGGCGATGACCCGATCAGTTTGCCGATTGACTAATCCCGGGATGGCGATGCCGACAGCGGCAATGTTCGGGTTGACACTGCGCAACTCCGTTACAACCGCGGCGACCTGGGAGACTAACTTGTCAGTTTCCATCGTGGTCTCGCGCCGCTCGATCACCTGGCCATCATTACTCACCAGTGCGGTTCGCATGGCGGGACCGGCAAGGTCGATGCCTACAAAAGCTGCTGCTGATCCGTTCGGATTGCTCATGGGGTCAGGTCTATTGGCTAACAGGTAGTAGTTAAGCTGAACGAAGGATAATCGAGGGTTTCAGGGCTGTCAAACAAGTGTCTCTGCGTGTAGAATGGGCACCGCTTACAGAATGTTTTCGTTTCTGAGTTTGCTTGTAAGAGAGTTGAACTTAATACTTTTCGCACTGATTCCAGGTAATAAACCTCAGGCTCAAAGTTCGCTATTCCAATGCAAATTCGTTCGATTCTGTTTCCGACGGATTTCAGCGAATGCGGCAACTACGCGCTATCTTATGCCGCATCGCTGGCGCGGACCTTTCGCGCCGTTATTATTTGTGTACACGTCATCGAACAGATCGTGCCGACGGTGGGATACACGGGGATGACGGAGCCTCTGCCTCTCGCCGATATCACTGAACAGCTCGAAGATTCAGCTGAACGCGAACTGCCAAAGATTGCTGAGTGTGAGGAATGTGCCGGACTCGAAGTTGAGGAGCTGATCGTGCACGGCGATGCCGCGGCAGAGATCGTTCGGGTGGCGAAGGAAAGAAACGTCGATCTCATATTGATCGCGTCACATGGGCGGACCGGCCTGGGACGAATCCTTTTCGGCTCAACTGCTGAAGCTGTGGTCCGCCATGCTTCGTGCCCGGTCCTGGTGGTAAAGCCCCCGCAAGAGGAAGAAGCAGCAAACTGATCAGTGGCGGTGGTCAGCAGGAGTTAACAAGCTGGCAGCTGACCACTGATAACTGTCTAGTGACGCTTTCATGAAACTCAGCTTTCTCTACGACCTCATCAGTCAATACGGTCTCTACGGCGTCATGCTCCTGGTAATGATTGAAGGAGACATTACCCTCCTGCTTGCCGGTGTGCTGGCCCATAGTCACTTCTTCGGCGAATACAGCTTTGCCAGAGTGTTGCTGTGGGGAACGCTGGGCGGGGTCGCGAGCGATAACATTGCTTACGCTACCGGTCGAGGTTTTCGAAAAGGTGTCAGCGATCTGCGGTTCTATCGCAGCGCCAGTCCCCGCATGGAGCGTTTGACAACCAGATTCGGTCCCCTTTCGATCTTTCTATCAAAATACATTTACGGTTTGCGCTGGGCAACGTGCATTTTTTACGGCGTCAGCCGCATGCCTTTTCTGCGCTTTCTCCTGCTTTCAGTAGCTAGCTGCTTTCTCTGGGTGTTTGTCCTGAGCGGAGCTGGTTACTTCTTTAGCGGTGCGGTGATTGGATTAATCGGAGATTTTCAGCGGCTCGGGAAAGTGCTGTTGGTTATTGTAGTGGTAGGTATCGTCGCCTTCTACTTAGTGGAGCGCTTCTGGCTTTCGCAAAGAGTTGAACGCGCGAACCCGGAGCTGTTACAGGAACTGGAGCACGTGGCGCAGGAAAAGCTTCACGATTTAAAACAGGAGTTTCAAGAGCACATCCCGTTTTCGCAAGCGCGCCGTGAAGAGCAAAAGAAACGGGTAGAATCGAAACGCAGGGAGACCGATAGTGAATAACTAAAATGCATCTTGGTTCGGGATCTTGGAACTCTTGCGCTTTGAACTTGGTGCTTTGAGCTTTGTACTTTGATTGCCTTGTTCAGCTGACCGATATAGGTGCAGATGACTTCAAATCAAAACGAGGATCAAAGTACCAAGTTCAAAGAACAAAGAACGGAGAACAAACACCAAGGTTCCAAGACCCAGGACCAAAGTATCAAGACCATCTTTTTTGAAAAATGATAATCGAATCTTCTGCCCCCACTCGAGTTGACCTGGCCGGGGGCACAATCGACATCTGGCCGCTCTATCTTTTTCACCCGGGGGCCGCCACAGTTAACTTTGCAATCTCGCTCCGGGCGCATTGCCGCATCGAAACGCGAGACGACGATCGGATCATCCTGGAATCAAGCGATCGCCAGGTCGGCTTTGAGACCAGCGTTTCCGCAATAGAAGAGTTGGCCAAAGAGAAACGGCTGGAACTCATCTCAAAGTTAGTCCACTTCTACAAACCGACCACCGGATTTCGCCTCACTACAACAAGCGAAGCGCCAGCGGGCGCTGGGCTCGGAGGATCATCGGCGCTTGCCATCGCCTGCATTGGCGCGCTCAATCGCTTGCAGGGAAATCGCTACGATGAGCGACGGTTCATAACGCTTGTTGCCAACATTGAAACCACGGTGATTCGCGTGCCGGCAGGATTTCAGGACTACTATCCAGCCTTCTATGGTTCAACTTCATGTATTCACTTTCGCGTCGACGGCATCGAGCGCGAAGCCCTCGAAATCCAGGAAGCGACGCTCGAGAATCGCATCGTGATTTGTTACACAGGAGAGCCGCGTCTTTCCGGTACTAACAACTGGGACATCCTGAAGCGGCACATCGATGGCGATCAGCAACTCTTTCAACTGTTCGAGGGCATTAGAGATTCCGCCCTGAATATGCGGGAGGCCTTGCTGGCTGACGATTGGAAAAGGGTCGGATCAATCATGAGTGCTGCGTATCCGAATCGAAAAAGCCTATCGCCGGGCGTGACAACGCCGCAGATGGAATCCCTGGTGGCAAAGGCGCTGGCACATGGCGCGGAAGCAGCAAAGGTATGCGGAGCGGGCGGTGGCGGATGTATCGCGTTTCTGTGTACTGAGGGGCGAAAAGAAGAGGTCGAGCGCGCTCTCGCCGCGGAGCAAGGCGCCGAAGTTCTCAATTGGAAAGTCGCTCGTGAGGGTTTGGTGGTTCGGGAGGGATGAGAGTTATTCAGGGTGGCCGTTACCCACCGTCCGCCCTTTGCTTCGCCGCGGCTGATACTTTGCGCAAGCGCTCGACCTTCTGGTCAAAACTTTCCCCCGCCACAGGGCCTGTGTCCGCCACTCCGCAATAGGTTGAACGTTTCATCAAGGTCCGATCGGCCTCGCCAGTTGGCTTGTGAGCAGCTGGCGGCGGCGCTGCGACTTGGACCTCCGGAACACTGGGAGCAGTCTCGGATGTTTCTACAACACTTGGTTCGGGTGCCGCTGCGATTGCTTCCGCGCTGGGCGCTTGATCCCCGCCGCCTTCTTCCGCGCGTTGCTTTGCGCCAGCCGACACCGCCTTCAAGCGCGCAACCTTGTCTTCAAAGCTCTCGCCCGGAATCGGACCCGTGTCCTTCACGCCCGCGTAAGTTGAGCGCTTGAACAACTGCCGGTTGGGCTCCGTTGCGGTCTTCGGTCCTGCGGACTTCGCTGGTTGCACCGCTTTTGGCGGCGCCGCTTGCGGTTTTGCCTGTGCCGCGGGGGCGCTCGGCTTTTCTGCTGATCTAGCCGCCGGAGTATGTCCAGGCGCGGCTTCGACCAGCACATAAACGCCTCGGTCGTCCTTTTTGACTATTGGTAAGGTGCCGCCCGCTGCTTGTAGCAGCGCCGTTAACTCGGCTTCAACAAATCGGCTCTGCTTGTTGGGATCGCGAACGTGGCCCAGCGGCGGACCCATGTAGAGCGTTCCGCAAGTCTGACACTTTGATAAGACATCATCACCGCGCAGATGGATCTCCGAGGCCTCCCCGGCAGTGCGCAACTGCTTCAGATGGCCATTGCAGAGTTTGCCCTTCGCGTTTTTTTCGTTACAGACTGTTTGCGCATTGGTGATGCGCTTGGGAACCTGTGCAGTTGTTGCCGGCGCCGCGTCTGAATTTGGATCGCTGACAGTTGCTGACATGTTGCTGGCTAAGAATTGGGCAGAAGTTTCGGACTGATGCTCGATTTGAATCTTAGCGAGTCGCGAGAAAATTGTCGACTACCCGTTGGCGTTGCTTCATGTGTTTTCGTGGATCGTAAGCTATCGGTTAGGCGAAACACGATCCACGAATCAACACGAATGGGCACGAAGAGGAAAAGCGTCTCAATTCGTCTTCAGACTCCGATTTTGTGCAAAGCCAACAATCGGCAATTGGAAATTGGCAATCGGCACTCGGCAATTGGTAAGCTTACGTCAATGCTAAGAGATCTCGCGGAGACGATCTGGCGCCGCGCTCCCAGGTTCGTCCGTAGTTGGAGCATGCGTCTGACCAATGCGCGTTTCACAGTTACCGCGGCCGGAATAGTGGTCGATGCCCATGGCCGCGTGCTGTTGCTGAAACATCGGTTTCGCGCCGGCAGTGGCTGGGGTATCCCTGGAGGCTTTATTGAAGCCGGCGAACAACCGGAAGAAGGCTTACGGCGAGAATTGCGTGAGGAGATTGGACTCGAGCTCGACACTGCAGAACTTAGCAAGACCCGCACTCTCAGCCAGGTGAGGCAGATTGAAATAGTTTTTCGTTGCAGCACGCAGGGGACAGCCTTGCCGCAGAGCATAGAAATCAGAAACGCCGGATGGTTTCCCTTAACTGAGCTTCCCGACGGTTTGCCTGAGGACCAGCGACGCCTCATAAAATACGTGCTGAATGATGGAGCGAAGAGCGGGGATTGATGTATGCTGTGCGGCAAAATTCAAGCGCGAAGTATGAAGGCGGAAGGATGAGCTCAGTTTCAGTCCTTCATCTTTTATCCCTTATTTTTGATCATGCAAATCACCGGGAGTTATAAATGGTTTCACTGATTCCTTCGCCTGACACCGTAATGGAGATACTGAAGCGCACTGGCGCGTTTCGTGAAGGCCATTTTGTTTATCCCACTGGCAAGCACTCGCCCCATTATTTTCAGATGCCGCTTGCATTCCGCTATTACGATACGGCCCGCGTTTTGGCTGTCGCCTTGAGCCGCAAGTTTCGTCTTGAACGAGACATCTCAAGTCAGTTACCGAAGATTGCGGTGATCAGCCCGAGTTCGGGCGGCATCCCGGTAGCTTTCGGTGTGCGCGACGCACTCAGCGCGGAGCAGATCTACTGGGCTGAAAAGGAGGCTGACGGAAAGCGGATGTTTCGTCAGTATGTAAACCAGGGCGAAGTTAACCCCTGCATCGTTGTGGACGACATCATCCGTAGCGGCGGCGCGATTGAAGAAACTGCCGGACTCGTAAAGGAGTTGGGCGCAAATATAATTGGTTGCGGCGCTATCGTGCGTTTTACTTCGGCACAAGAAGAGTTTGAAGGTGCTCCCATCAAGTCACTGGTTGATTTCGATGCTCGGATGTACGACGAAGGAGATGAGTGCGTGGACTGCAAGAAGGGTGTTCCGGTTGAGCACGTGCGCTTCTGAAGAGCAGAAGGCAGAAGGCAGAAAGCAGACGGCAGGCGCGGTCAATTACTGTTGCAGGCTCTTAACCTCACTTGTTAAAGGAGCTCCTCACATGCTTCGCGGACACAGAGATCTGAGAGCCTTTCAACTCTCATATAAACTTGCAATGGAGATCTTTCACCTATCAAGAGCGTTCCCCCAAGAAGAATCTACTCACTTACAGATCAGATTCGCCGTTCTTCGCGTCGTGTCGCCGCAAATCTGGCTGAGGGATTTAGAAAGCGACGTTATCCGAATATGCTGGTAAACAAGTTGACGGACTGTGATGCAGAAGCGAGTGAAACTCAGGTATGGATTGACTTCGCATTAGACTGCGGATACTTGTCGAAGGAAAACCATGACCGTCTGATGGAGGATGCGAGGAAGTAGGGAGGATGCTATACGGCATGATATCAAACCCTGAGAAATTCAAGCCGTCTTAGCCATCTTTTCTGCCTTTTGCCTTCTGCGTACTGCCTTCTTTCATATCTCGTGGCGATTCGCCAGCGCTTTATCCATCGTCACCTCATCGACGTATTCCATGTCTCCGCCCACAGGCATTCCCATGGCGATGCGAGTAATACGCAGACCGAGAGGTTTAAGTAAACGGCTAATGTAGTTAGCGGTCGCTTCTCCTTCAGTTGTGGGATTCGTTGCCAATATCACTTCCTGCACGTCAACACCGCCGTTGTTCTCGGGTTTGAAACGCGGCAGGAGATTCGCCAGGCGCAACTCATTGGGACCCACGTGCCGCATGGGCGACAAACTTCCATGCAGCACGTGATAGAGACCCTTGAAGCTCCGCGTTTTCTCGACGGCAACGAGGCTGTGCGGTTCTTCGACAACGCAGATGACGGATCGATCGCGTGATGTCGATGAACAAAATCGACAAGGATCAATTTCGGTAAGGTTGTTGCAAACAGAACAGAGAATGATCCGGAGTTTGACTTCACGCAGGGCTGCAATCAGCCGTTCCACTTCGGCTTCCGGTGTGCGCATCAGATGAAATGCCAGCCGCTGCGCAGACTTGTGCCCAATGCTGGGCAGTCGTTTCAATTCATCGATCAGTTTTGTTACTGGCTCTGCGTATTCAAGCATTGCTTTGATTGCCGATTGCCAATTGGCGATTGCCGATTGATTCCTTTTACCAAGGTCTATTTCACAGATCGGTACGAGGACGCTCGAGCGGCTTCAACACGCAATCGGCAATCGGCAATTGGAAATGGGCTCGATCATCCCAGCAGGCCTCCCAGTCCCGGTGGCAACATGCCGCCGAGCTTTCCCTTCATCGCTTCATCGACCTTGCGGTTTGCTTCGTTGATTGCGGCCAGGATCATGTCCTGCAACATTTCAACGTCACCTTCCTTCACCGCTTCAGGGTCGATCTTGAGAGCAAGGATTTCGTGATTGCCTTTCATCGTTACATTGACGACACCACCGCCTGCCGAAGCATCAACGCGCATTTCCTCCATCTCTTTGGCCATCTTTTCCTGCATTGTCTGCGCCTGCTTCATCATCTGTTGAATATTAAATCCACCGGGAAACTTCATTGCACATACCTCGCTCAAGAATTTGATTTGATCGACTGCGCTGCTTGAAAAGCATCCTAACTTTCATTAAGTACGAATGCAATGAGACCTTCGATAGGCGTGATCAGCAGCATCTGTTAAGTTCACAGTTCTTTATCAAATGACTCTCAGGCCCTCTCAACGGGTTTGACGGACTCAGCTTCAACAAGGAAACTGCAAGCCGATGGCTGACGACGAAGCTTCGCAAATTGACCGCAGCCTCAGCGTTGAAATTAAACTCTATTACGACGTTCAAACGCCGGCCGTGACTCCCGCTCCTCTGCTGATTGCATTACACGGCTATGGCGCAAGCAAACGGCAGATGATGCGCGAAGCGCGACAAATAGCGCCATACTCCTTCGCTATCGCAGCGTTGCAGGGTTTTCATCAACACATGAAAGAACCAAAAGAGGAGGGTGGCCCGCTCAGATTTGGCTTTGGTTGGTTGACGAATTTTAAACCGGAAGGCTCGGTTGCAATTCATCATCGCGCTCTGATTCACTTGATCGATACGTTGACAGCAGAGAGGATTGCGGATCGCAAGAGAGTTTTTCTTCTCGGCTTCTCGCAGTCGTGCGCGCTCAATTATCGTTTTGCTTTCACTCATGTTGATATTCTGCGCGGTGTGGTGGGAGTCTGCGGCGGAGTGCCGGGTGACTGGGAAACAAACCAGAGCTACAAATCAACCAATGCAGCAGTGTTTCATCTGGCAGGCAATCAGGATGAGTTTTATCCGCCCTCGCGTGTAAGCGATTTCTCCGAGCGACTGGGCCTGCGCGCGAAAGATGTCTCGTTCAAGAGCTACGATGGCGGTCATGACCTTGGACCGGAAATGCGAAACGACATATATGCGTGGTTGGAGAATAAATCCGCTTGAGGACAATGATTGTGAACCGAGCATTTTTCTCAGCAATTTTCCTGGTCTTGATTGCCTTCAACGGTTGCCAGATTCGGCATGAACCCCGTGGATCCATGAACGAAGCCTCGCTGCCGGCGCGTTCGATTCAGCAGCCACTTCCTGAAAATGCGTCGCCGCAACTGAAACAACTGCTCGCGAGCGCGATCGAGCAAACAAGTATTACAACAGGATACGATCCGGCGTACGTGAGCATTGCCTATCCTGGTGGCGATGTTCCCCGAGACTGGCGTGTGTTCAGACGTGCTCGTGCGCGCTTTCCGCAAGACCGGAATTGATTTACAAAAGGAAGTTCACGAAGACATGAAGGTTGCTTTCGGCGAGTATCCGCGAAAGTGGGGACTGGCGAAACCTGATACGAACATCGATCACCGCCGCGTCCTGAACCTCGCGACGTTCTTTGAACGTAAAGGCAAGGCACTACCGGTGACGATGGAGCGCAAGGATTATTTACCCGGCGATTTGGTGGCGTGGGATCTCGGCGGTGGAATTCCTCACATCGGGATTGTCAGCAATCTCGCTACAGAAGTCGACAAACACTTTCTGATCATTCATAACATCGGAGCGGGAGCGCGAGCTGAAGATGTTTTGTTCAACTGGAAGATTACTGGCCACTACCGATATTTCTGAAAGCCCAGTCATTCACACCGAGGCTTTGCATAGAAAGGCTACTCGAGAGGTTGTGCGAGGATTGGCAACAAAATTGGCGCGTTCACGCGCCAGCCCGCAGGGCAAATAGGCCAGCCATTTTACGGCTGGTGTCGCGATGAGAGGATCTTTCTTCAGACCGCTCAGTGGCCTTTCCGATCCGATGAGAAGGCCGTTGAAACGGCCTACCGAACAATAGTTGCGCTAACCTAACCAGCCGTAAGACGGCTGGCCTATTTGCCTTCTGGCTGGCCTCGTGAACGAGGCAACGCCAGCGTCGTTCGAATGTGTCAGCTTCCACTACGGTTCACGACTTGACCTATAGATATTACTTTTTGTGCTGGTAGTTTGACTCTCATTCAGTCCAGGGCTTAACCCCGATCTTTTCGAAGTCTAGCGCGTAAAGTTGCAGCGTGTTATACATGCGCTCCGTCGGGATCAAATCCAATTCAACCCACATAGCGACCCGTCGACTCGCGATCGAGTCGTTGTCTTAGAGAGGAACTCATGATGAAGCTTGCTAAGCGAATCTCAATTTCTTTGATTCTCGTGATGACCAGCAGCGTCGTCTCCCACGCGAAGGTAAGTGCCAGTCACTCTTCAAAGGCTGTCCAGGAAACACGTAATGCGAGGATCCTCACTGCCGTTCGCGCGGTGCTGGATGCACAGCGAGACGCCTGGAACCGGGGAGACATTGAAGGCTATATGGACGGCTATGCGCGTACGCCAGACATAGCGTTCATCTCTGGCGACAGCTTCACGCGCGGCTGGCAAACGGTTCACGATCGATACAAGAAGAACTACGACTCGCGCGAGAAGATGGGAACGCTGACGTTCTCTGATTTGGAAACCTCCGTCTTAGGTCCAGACGCGGTGATGGTGCTGGGACGCTGGCACTTGAAGGGTACAAGCGATGAACCTCACGGCCGGTTTACCCTGATCTTTCGGCGCACCAAAGCCGGTTGGCGCATTGTCCACGACCACACGTCATCGGCTTCCTAAAAATAAACTCAAACAAAGGAGATAGAAATGAACAACCTCAACCTGGGAAGAGTTTTACTCGGCGGGTTACTAGCCGGTCTGGTTCTGAATGTCGGTGAGTTTCTTCTCAACGACGTCGTCCTTGGCACACAGATGCGTGAGTTCTTTGCGCGGTACGGGATTTCTGAGCCCGGCGGATCGTTCCTGGTTGCTGCGGTGACATTGACGTTCGCGATAGGAATCTTGCTTGTGTTCCTTTACGCGCTGATTCGGCCGCGACTGGGGCCCGGAGTGAAGACGGCAATCATCGCCGGGCTCATCATGTGGTTCGGAATCTATGTCTACACGGGAGTCGTTAACGGCTTACTCTTTGGTATCCCAATTAATGCGATGTTAATCGGACTTATCTGGGGGTTGCTTGAATACCTGGTAGCCGCGATCGCTGGAGCCTGGGTCTACAAGGAAGCGTAGTTAATTCCTACATTGTCAAAGTCACTCGCCGTCATCAATTGTTCTCAGCTGCTCACTCTCGCCGGTCCGGCGCGCCCGCGCGTGGGTCGCGAGATGCTTGAGCTGTCGATCATCTTAAATGGTGCTCTGTACATTCGCGGCAGCCGGATTGAAAGGGCGGGATCTCTAAGAGAGGTTGAAGGTCTGATCGACGCCGATTGCGACGTGATCGATGCAGAGGGCCGCGTGGTCTTGCCGGGGTTTGTCGATGCACACGCCCACCCAGTGTTTGCGGGAACTCGCGCGGACGAATTTGAAGAGCGAGCTGGGGGAGCCACTTATCAGGAGATCGCAGCCCGTGGCGGTGGCATTAAATCCACAGTAGGAGCTACCCGCGACGCCAGCCTTGAAGCATTGGTGATTTCCGGAAAACGTTATGCGGAGTGGTTCCTCCGTTGTGGGACGACGACCGTCGAGGCTAAGTCCGGTTATGGGCTCACATTAGAAGACGAACTGAAAATTCTGCGGGCGATCAGACAGCTCGATCAGGGATTGCCGCTCCGTTACGTCGCGACTTTTCTTGGGGCGCACGACATTCCTGCAGAATATCGGGAGCGGCGCGCAGACTATGTGACGCTGGTGATAGATGAAATGCTGCCACGCGTTGCGAGTGAAGAGCTCGCGGAATATTGCGACGTCTTCTGCGAAGCGAAGGTTTTCTCAACCGCTGAAGCGCGCAGGATACTCTCCGCAGCACGCGAGCAGGGAATGGGATTGAGAATTCATGCAGATCAACTTTCGCTTTCAGGTGGCGCTAAATTGGCCGCCGAATTGAAAGCAGCCACGGCCGATCATCTCGAGCATACCGACGCTGAGGGCATCGCCGCGTTGAAAGCTGCTGGAGTGCAACCCGTGCTCTTGCCAGGTTCAGTGTACGCGCTCGGCTCCCAGCGTTATCCCGCTGCGCGAGAAATGATTACTGCCGGTCTGGCCGTAGTTCTGGCGACCGACTTCAATCCCGGTTCTTCGCCTACGCCTTCGATGCTGATGGTTCTTTCACTCGCTGCGACGCAACTTAAAATGATGCCTGCCGAATCGATCACAGCCGCGACGATCAACGCCGCCTACAGCCTGGGACGCGGTGACAGACTTGGATCGCTGGAGAAAGGCAAAAGCGCCGATTTTGTGATTCACGATTGCGACGACTACCGCGAACTTTCGTACTTTTTTGGTGTTGAACACGCGTGGCAAGTATACGTTGGCGGGCAGCAGGCCTTCATTCGTTCACTAACCGGCAGGATCGCGGAGACTTGACAGCTCTTCGTGTAGAAAAAAACCGATTGACGCACCCCTTAAGGTCATTTATCATTTCGGTAACACTGAAAAGGAGGTGATCAAATAATTTATGAGTTCTTATCACAGTGAGGTGGCTGCGGCCTGACCTCTGAATCGAGATTGTTAGGATTACGGTTCAGTCGTCTTACTGCTTGGTGCTCCACCTAATGGTTGCGGCACACGGTTAGTCCACAGGCCAATCCCAACAGTTCACCGGAAGCCGCTCGCGATCACGTCGTGGGCGGCTTCTTTTATTAACAAACAGCAAACGGCAAACAGCAGACAGCGACAGCGATCAGCAGGAGCAGAGGGCAGCCGGCAGGAAAACCAATCAGCTGCGGATGCGCGCGGAACACGCGAATCAGATCTACTCACCAAGGCACAGAAGCCACAGATTCCACGAACGACCACAGATCAGAAAATAATTCTGATTTGTGTAATCCGTGTAAATCTGTGGCTCTCTTTTTCTGCTTTGCGGATGTCCCCGGTTTTAATCCGCGTGTTCAGCGTTCATCCGCGGCTACTTCAATTCCTGCTCCTGCTATCTGCTGTTCGCTGTCCGCTATTCCGGCGGCGATGGCGAGGGTGTTGGCGATGGCGATGGCGAGGGTGTTTGTTCTGAAGGCATTACGCGCGAAGGATCCGGCTTGTCCGGCGAAGTGTGAAGGTGCACCGCCTTCCAGTCTTTACCGGTGCGCTTGAACACCAGCGTCATCCGTCCGGAAGCTGTTTCCGGTGTCCCCTGATATGTTTGTGATTGCGTCCAGAGGCAGGTGACAAGCGCGCCGTCGCGGCCCAGCATGGTGATCTGCACGTCCCTGACGTCAAGTTTTACATCCTTGAGTTCGGGATAGGAACTTTCGCGGTTCTTGCGCATTTGTTCCCATCCTCTTGTCACTGTCCCGTTGTTATTGAAGAGCAACAGCCTGGGAGAGTTTAAATAGACACCAGCGACCATTTTGACGTTGGTCTTGCGAATCCCTTCAATCAACTCGTTGAAAGCTGCAATCACTCCTCCCGAACCCGGTGGTTCATTCGCCGGAATCTTTGCCTTGGTATCGGTGCGTTGGGCAGTCGGGGGCGTTGCCTTCGGCGGTTGCGTATCGGTGTTCTTTTGCGGATCCGCGCCGGCAGTGTTGGCGTTAGTATTCGTCGTGCGAGGACGCATTGTTGTCGACGAGTTCGTATTTTGAGCAATGGCCACAAACGCGACCGTGAGCACGAGCGAAGCGATAAGAATAATCTTGTGCGTCATAGCTTTCCTCCACAAGTTAAAAATTCCAACCGTGAGGTTGTTGTGATCAGGGCACAATCGAATGCTCAGACGTCACCCAACGCGTTCATCGCGTCGAACCAGGGCACGCCGCTGCGGAGTCGTTCCACGGAACGCTTTTGCCCGAGGATCTCGAAAACTTCAAACATCGACGGACCAACAGCTTGTCCCGTTAACATCGTTCGCGACCCGTTTATCAGCAGCCCCGCTTTGACGTCTTGCTCGTCGGCGAAAGTCCGCAATGTGGCCTCAGCGGTCTCGGCCGTAAATAAATTGAGCTGTTCGAGTCGATCTGCGAATGCCGGCAAGAGTTTTCGAAGGCGCGGCTCCTTGCGCAAGTTTTTGTTGACGGCTGCTGGTTCAAAATCAAAATCGTCGGAAAAGTATGCACGGCCCTGAGCCGAGAAATCCTTCAGCGTGTGAAACCTTTGCCGGATCAGATCCAGCATTCGCACCAACCACTCTCGATCCTCATCTTCATACTCATCGCGCCACAGCTTATTTGCGCGGAGTTCTGCCTTGACCATCGGCAAGAGATCCTCAACCGGCATAGTGCGAATGTATTCAGCATTCATCCACAGGGCTTTGTCGTCAGTCCAGTGGCGCGGATCGTTTTCCTGAAAATTGAAGATCGCGTTAGCTCGACCAATGCCCTCGAGGGAAAATTCGTTAGTCAGATCATCGAGCGTCATGATCTCTTTTGTCTCGGAAGGCGACCAGCCAAGGAGCGCGAGAAAGTTGCGAAAAGCTGCCGGCACAAAGCCGCGATCTCGATAGGTTGTTAGCGAGACCACCTCACCGTGTTTACGTTTGGAGAGCTTGCCCTTGTTGGGCGCCAGAATTAAGGGCAAGTGAGCAAACTGTGGCGCGGGAGTGTTGAGAGCTTCATAAATCAGTACTTGCTTGTGCGTGTTTGTTACGTGATCCTGCCCACGTATCACATGCGTGATTCCCATTTCGAGGTCGTCGATGACCACGGAAAGGTTGTAGAGCGGGTGACCATCAGAACGCAACAACACGAGATCCTCAATTTCGGAGTGACTGCGTTCCTGCGCTCCATAAACGAGATCGTCAAAATGAGTCTTGCCTTCGTGAGCAACTTTCAGGCGCACCGCAAACAGCTCCCCCGCCTGGGCGCGTCGATCTGATTCAGCTCTGTCGAGATCGCGATAAGGATTGCTGCGATGATCTGTGCCTGCGGCGGCGTGCGCCCGCGCTCGATCAGCAATTCCTTGTTTCACTGTGGCGTCGTCGCGCTGTTGTTTCGGTGTAAAGTCGCGGTAAGCCTTACCTTCTTCAACGAGGCGGTTTGCAGCCGCGCGATGCCTGGGTGCGTTGGCAGACTGAAACACGATTTCTTCGTCATAGTCCAGCCCCAGCCATTTGAGCCCCTCGATGATCGAGCGCGTTGATTCCTCGGTCGAACGCTGCAGGTCAGTGTCTTCAATTCGCAGAAGAAACTTGCCTCCCATCTTGCGCGCAAATAGCCAGTTGAAAAGCGCCGATCGTGCGGCGCCGATGTGCAGATAACCGGTTGGAGATGGTGCGAAACGTACGCGAATAGTCATAAGAAAAAGTAGTCAGCAGTCAGTAGTCAGAATTCAGTCAGGAAATCATTCGACTGACTACTGGCTACTGACTACTGACTACTGAGATGGCGGAGATGACAGGATTCGAACCTGTGAAGGGCTTTTGACCCTTAACGGTTTAGCAAACCGCCGCCTTCAGCCACTCGGCCACATCTCCGGGCCCAATCGGGCGAAAACCAATTCTAGTCTGCGGTCGTGGATTGTCAAGACGACTACCTTATGGGTAGTGGGGTGAAGCGCCACACAATCAGCCCACTACCAGCTTATGAGTACCATCCTAATTCATGAAACCAGGGAGAGGCTCTTCAATTCACACAAAGCGACACAGGCAATTCCGTTTTGCCTGGTAACTCTGTGTGGTGTACTGACGGGCCAAGCCTTTAGAGCCAACGAAGAGTCCTGGCTCGTACAGATCGATCCTATCCTGCAGAACCTAAGACCTATAGAATCTGCCCGTGGCCAAATTAGAGCTAAACCGTCGACAGTTTTTGACCGGCCTGGCTGCTGCGCCTTTGGTGGCCGTTTCAGCAACCGCAGCCTATGCCCGTCTCGTCGGCCCTTACAATTATTACGTCGCGGCAAGAGACGTCTTTATTCGCGACTTGCCCGAGGCATTTGAGAACTTTCGCATTACTCAAATTACCGATGTCCATCATAGTCGAATGGTAGGTCTTGAAGAGGTTGGGCGCGTCGTGGATTTGGCACAATCTACCAGGCCCGACCTGATCGCTCTCACCGGTGACTACACCACCACTTATCGTCGCTACATCGAACCTTGTGCAGAGGCGCTTGGTCGTCTGAGCGCGCCTGAAGGTGTCTGGGCCGTGCTGGGGAACCATGATCACTATACTGATCGCGAGTTGACCACTCGTGCACTTGAACGTAACCACATTCCTGTTCTCAATAACGCCAACACCAGGCTGATTCGCGGAACCGATTCGCTTCAACTTGCGGGTATTGACGACTGGTCGTGGGCGGGGACTAACTGGTCTCGAGCGTTTTACGGAATCGATGGGAATCGGCCGACAGTGCTGCTTTCGCATCAACCAAATGTGATTGACCTCGCCGAGACGCAGGGGGTTTCGTTGATTCTTAGTGGACACACTCATGGCGGCCAGATCAAGTTCCCTTTCATCGGCGCGCCCGCGCGTTTTGCTACGAAGGATCTGAAATACACACACGGTCTGTTTCGCCGGGGAGAGACCCAGCTTTACGTCTGCAGTGGAACAGGCGTGATTGGCTTACCGGTGAGAATAGGCGTCAAACCTGAGATTGCCGTGCTGCGTTTGCGGCGGGAGCTCAGGACTTCCTGACATCGACCATCGCGCTGTCAGGCGAATCAATGTGTCCGTTGAATCGCCATCAGTGTTACATCGTCTGTTGATCTTTCACCACTGCCAACTGAAAGCCAGTCGCGCACACACGTGTCAAGTAAGGCTCGCGGTGATAGGCCATGATTGTCGTTAAGGATACCTGCCAGCCTCTCAGCTCCATACTCGCGTCCCTCCGCATCCAACGCCTCTGACAACCCGTCGGTGTAAAGCAATAGCATGTCGCCTTTTTCCAGTTGCACTCGATTTGCGGTGAAATGCTCGTTACAAAACATGCCCACAGGTAAGCCTGTGGCTGCGATCTGCCTGACGCTTCCGTTGTGAAAAAGCAGTGGTGGCAGGTGTCCGGCATTGCAGATTTCTACTGCGCCTTCCCTGCTTGTCTTGCCACAGACAAGGGTTGCGTAATGAGTTGGCAGAGTGCTCTCGCAGAATACGCGACTGGCACGCTCAATCATCTGTTCAAGAGGTAGTTGCACCGAAATTAGAGTACGAAACATTGCCTGCAGATGGGCCATCAGCATCGAGGCGGCCACGCCTTTACCTGAAACGTCTCCCAACACGAAGAGTACGTTTTCCTGGTCGCCGCTGATGACGTCGATGTAATCACCGCTAACAATCCCGGCCGGCTGGTAGTGATAGGCGATTTCCCAGCCATCGATTTTCTGACTCGGTGGCGGCAGCAATCCGGTTTGGATTCGGCCTGCCAATTCCAGGTCATCTTCCAGCGCTCGTTGCTCGTTTGGTGACAAGTGGTCGAGACACAAGCGGGTGAGGATTCGCAATCAGTCTCTCCGTTTCAACCGGGTCATGACAGAAATCGCAAAGACCGTAAGTGCCTTCCTCCATTCTTTGCAGAGCGCTATCCACTTCACGCAGGAGACGTGACAGTTCGGCATCCTGGTTGAATCCGTTTGCGGCGACCTCAAGTTTGTGACGCCGATCAATCAGTTGCTCACGAATCAGAGGCTCAATAGCGGTAACCATCTTGTTCCTTTCCTTATTACGCGACGAGAGTTGCCGGACGAGGCGCCTTCTGCAGTTGTACGGGAAGTTGTGGGGCACAACAAATCTGTGCCAGACGGGCTCGATCGCGCTGCATTGCCGGATCACTCTTTAACGACGTGCGGACTTCGCGAAAGATGTTGGCGGCGTGTTCGCCAGGGGGCTCGACGATCCGGTAGTGAATCCATTTGCCTTCACGCCGGGCCGAGACCACCCCTGCCTTACGAAGATAAGCCAGGTGACGGGAGATTTTAGGCTGATTGTTATTCAGTACTTCGACAAAGAAACAGACGCAGACCTCATCTTCACCAATCAAGTTAAGCAATCGCAAGCGCGTACGATCAGCCAGCGCTTTAAAGAGCAGTTCAATGCTGTAGTTATTGTCTCCCATCGTCAAATTGTCTTTCATTGAAACAGCGGCTTAAGTAATACGATTTGAGGGCTGCCTGAGTTCCTGTTTTACTCGACTTGCCGACGACATTTAACCCCCTCCTATTGGTATTTTCTATCCGCATCTTGTCGTCAAAATAGCCCCTATTGCGTGCCTGGTTCTAATTCATCCCCGCAACCTTGCTGCGCCGTTCCAGAATTATTGTGTCTCGCCAGGATCCGTGCAATTTCGCGATGCGCTCCCGTATACCAACAGTTCTGAAGCCACACCTGAGGTGCAATTTCATGCTCGCCGCGTTCTCTTCAAATATGCTTGCCAGTAGTGTCCAAATACCATTTCTCTCTGACTCCTCAACGAGTCTTTCCAGCAACGCCAGGCCAACGCCCGTTCTTCGGGCAATCGCGGCGACATAAACGCTGACTTCTGCAACTCCGGCGTAAACCGTGCGCGTGGAAACCCGACTGAGTGCCGCCCACCCAATCAGGGCCCTATCTGCGACGCTCTCTGCGACAATGCGAGCGAACGGTAGGTGCCCGGCATCCCACTCCTCCCAGCTGGGCGCCACAGTCTCGAACGTGGCGAGACCTGTGTCGATTCCCTCCAAATAAATCCTTCTAACCGCTTCCCAGTGCGCAAATTCAAAGGAATCAATTGAGATTTTCAACTTAAGGCCCCTGATAATACATATGGGTTGACATATTTGTTTGATACGAATAAAGTGTCGATACATTCGCGGAAGCGAATATGACTATAGAGGAGGCCGTGTATGGAAAGCAAATCGAATGAACCCGTCGCCGTCCTGAAGGCACATCTTGCACTCAACGTTCACAGCGTAGACCAGAGCATCGAGTTCTACAGGAAGATGCTGGGGATCCAGCCGAGTAAAGTGCGCCCCAGATATGCGAAATTTGATATTGAGAATCCGCCGCTTAATCTCACTCTTAACGAAACGGTCTTTACGGGACGTGGCGCCCTTTCCCATCTGGGAATGCAGGTGGCGTCAACTGCCGATGTCCTGGCGACGCGTCAGAGATGGATGGAGATTGGTCTTATTACGCGTGACGAGATGCAGACTAACTGTTGCTACGCCACGCAGGATAAGACCTGGGTGCGTGATCCTGATGGCAATGAATGGGAAGTCTTCGTCGTTCTGGCGGACAACTTGCCGGAAACGGATCCTTGCGCTTGTGGGGAGAAGGTGCAGATAACTGCTGAGAACTCTGCTCCGGCTTCTTGCTGCTCCTGAAGAACGTAGTCCCAGACGAAAAAGGCCCGGCCTTGCGAGAAGGTCAGGCCCTGGGTCACTGTGGGAAATAAACCTATCGGGGAATTGTTTCGCGACGTTCCCGACGACGTTCACGCGTTTGCTCGTGACGAGCTTTGCGCGCGCTCTCAAGTTGCTCGAGTCTGACGCGCTGCTCGGCAGTTAACACGCTTTGCATTTCGCTGCGAATATTCTCCATTGAGCTGTGAATCTCATCCCGCAGCACTCTGGCCCGAGTCTCATCTTCGGCGGCAAATGTTCCGGCGAGTCTCTTCTGGCGCAGCTTGAAGAGTTCTTCGCGCTGAGCCCTGGTGTTTCCGACGTATCGTTGCACGATTGCCTGCTGTTGTTCAAGTTGTGCCTCGGTCAGGTCCAGCTCGCGCATCAAACGCATACTTCCGAGCCCACCCATTTTTCCATGACGACGACGGTCTTCTCGCCGACCCTCCTGGACAGAGGGTTTATTTTCTTGCTGCGTAACGGTCGCGGGTTGAGAGTAGGCGGCCGCACTCGTCGCCAGGATGATAGCCGCCAGCGCCGGCAAACTCTTTCTTGATGACATTCTTTTCATACTCCTTGGTTGTTCGCGGTTGACTTGTTGAACTGCCCTGAGGATAGCGATTTTTGTTTACCGTCCTTAAGACGCCCTGCCAGCGACAGTAGCCGACAAAGGTTGACGGGACTGTTGAGATAGTGCAGAGTACTTTACAACGCAAAGTTCGCACCGCTTTTTTTTATGCGCGGTGAGACGCCTTGTTCGTTGAATCGTTAAGATTTGTGAAGTAGTCAAAACCCTAATCGACAGTTACAATGCGCCAAATGAGTCTCCTGGAAAATATTAATTCATCAGCAGATTTACGGCGGCTCCCCATCGATCAATTGCCCGATGTTGCCGCTGAAATTCGTCAATACATTCTGGAAACAATGTCTCGCATTGGCGGGCACACGGGCGCGTCGCTCGGCGCGATCGAGCTTGCCGTGGCATTGCATTATGCGTTTGACACTCCGCAAGACCGCCTCGTTTGGGACGTGGGTCACCAGGCCTACGCTCACAAAATTTTAACTGGGAGGCGAGAGCTGTTACCCACCATCAAGCAGTATGGCGGTATTAGCGGCTTCCTCAGGCGGGACGAATCTGAATACGACACTTTCGGCGCCGGCCATGCTTCAACTTCATTGTCCGCAGCGTTGGGAATGGCCATAGCGCGTGACAAAAAGGGTGAACACCACCACGTTGTTGCTCTGATTGGCGATGCGTCGTTGGCCGGCGGCATGGCGATGGAAGC
Source organism: Pyrinomonadaceae bacterium (assembly GCA_051000815.1). Taxonomy (GTDB): domain Bacteria; phylum Acidobacteriota; class Blastocatellia; order Pyrinomonadales; family Pyrinomonadaceae; genus PSRF01. The sequence continues at coordinate 62,089 of JBPCNX010000092.1, read as the reverse complement.
AATAAACCAGGCAGGGCACCTTAAGACGCGACTTATCGTGGTGCTGAATGATAACGAAATGTCGATCGCTCCAGCCGTTGGCGCGCTTACCGGTTACCTGAATCGTATTCGCACCGCACAGGGTTATCACCGTTTCAAGGGGGAAGTTGAAGAGACCTTGTTGGCGATACCCTCCCTGGGTGAACGTCTGCATCACGCGGCGAAGACGGTTAAGGACGCGATAGCGGCGGCAGTTCTGCCGGGCGCATTAGTCAGCGAACTCGGTTTCAAGTACATCGGCTATGTAGACGGACACAATCCTCGGGCATTGGTTGCCGCGCTTCATGAAGCACAACAGGTAAAAGACGGACCCGTAATCGTTCACGCTTTGACGACAAAAGGGAAAGGTCACCCTCAGGCTGAGAAAGACTATTATCGCTGGCACGCTACCGGTCCTTTTGATTTGAAGACGGGCAAGGCGGTTAAGTCGGCGGCGAAGGCGCCTACCTACACCGCAGTCTTTGGCGACACCTTGTGTCAGCTGATGGAGAAGGATCAAAAGATTGTGGCACTAACGGCGGCCATGCCTGACGGTACCGGCATTTGCGAAGCCCTGGAGAGATTTCCTGATCGGGCGTTCGACGTGGGCATCGCGGAACAGCATTGCGTCACCTTCGCAGCCGGCATGTCTTGCGAGGGTCTGAAGCCGGTCTGCGCAATCTACTCAACCTTTCTGCAGCGGGGATTTGACCAGTTAGTCCACGACGTCTGCATTCAGAATCTCAACGTTAAGTTCTGCCTGGATCGCGGAGGAATTGCCGGAGGCGACGGGCCGACTCACCATGGACTGCTGGATATCGCTTACCTGCGAGCCGTGCCCAATATCATCGTCATGGCTCCGAAAGACGAAGGCGAAATGCGCGACATGATGCTGACGATGATGGAGCATACTGGCCCGGCCGCTATTCGCTATCCGCGAGGAAACGGCGTGGGCGCTGACATCGATCGTGATCCGCGGGTTATCGAGATCGGGAAGGGTGAAATCCTGCGAGACGGAGGCGAAATAGCCATCGTCGCTTATGGCTCGATGGTGCACCCTTCGTTGCAAGCTGCTGCCAATCTTGCGAAAGAAGGACTTGAAACTACTGTTGTCAACGCGCGCTTTGTAAAACCACTCGATGCTTCGCTACTCCTCGCGCTGGCACGAACTAAGCGCTTGCTGGTAACGGTAGAAGAGGCATATCTGGCAGGTGGCTTTGGTTCAGCGGTATTAGAACTTCTCGAAGAGAATGGGCTGCAGGACAAGGTCCGGGTGGTGCGCATGGGAATTCCTGATCGCCTCGTTACCCACGGCGATCCTAAACTGCTTCTGGCCAAGTACGGCCTCGACGCTGACGGGATCTACACTCGAGTGAGAGAGAGCATCGACGTACTGGACGACCGGCGCGCGAAACCACAAAAGGTAGGTTCATAGACACTAAGCGGGAATTTGATAAACCTGGAAATGCGCCCGTTCCATCCGGCACGGGCGTTTTTCGTGCACGATATCGTTAGGCGTTGTGCGGTAACGGCTGACTTCGATTGTCGGGTGAAACGCCTTCCCACTGTTTTGCCGCGTCCGCGTTGCATCGCAACTGATCGCGATCGTGGCCCTCGAGTTGCTAAGTTTCAAGGTGGATTCGCAACCAAGGAAATTCGGAGGCTTAACCAGGTTATGGAACAAGAGCATACATTCAGGAACCCCCCACTGTCTCCGGAAGAGCCACTTACGTTGCCTCATTTCGATGAGGAAGCAACACTTCAGTCTGCTCGACCTGTAGTTCCACTGCATCAGGTGAAGGCCGAGGCACACTCCAAACGTCGATTCTTGTTAGGCGTGGCGCTGGTGATAGCCGCCAGCTTAGGGGCCCTTACGTCGTTGATTTACAATCGGCGCGTTAACCCGCAGGAGGCTTCCGCTACAACCACCGCTCCGGATTCTCAAGCTCTGTCCGACAGTTCCATATCCGCGTCAGGTGGCGCCGCGGGCCTACCGGTGAATTCAGATCCGGTGGCAACTCCGTTGATTAGTACTGAAAACCCCAATGTTAGAGCGACCGCGAGAACGGGAGCGAATCGGCGGGAGTCACCTGATTTCACCAGTCCGACCCGTGCTCGCAGTAATTCTGGGACTTTCGCTTCGGTGCCGGTGGATCAAGAGCGTGAAGATGAGATTCTGGCGGAAGAAAGCGAACTGAGTCGTGCACAACGAAGAGAAGCACGGCGGCTGAGACGCGAACGGCGCCTCAACGAAAATCGTACCGGAGACGGACTTACACGGATTAGAGAAATCTTTGAAGGCTCGCCAAATCCGTAGCATTTCCGCATCTCAGAATAGGCGGTCGGCGGCTGGACAAACACCCTTCATCAAGGTTGTTGACTGTTTTCCTTACCAGTGGCATCATCTTCCCGAACGTAGTTTGAGTAATTGAGCCGGTTGCGGCTACTGCCCCGTTAGAACTCTCTCACAGTACGAAATCCCGACTTCTTATAGTTGATGTTTTGCGACCATTTCGCGAGGAAGGTACTGCCATGGCGAAACAATGGTTTCGAGAGCGGGAGTGTATTCATAAAGAGGAAGGTGCCGAGGGAGAGTCTTACAGCGGCGTCTTTTATGTTCAGGCCTTACAACGCTTGCCCATCGACCAAGCAATGCTAATCGCTGGCAAGGTGGGCTCGTTCTTCTGGGCAGACGCGCCGCACATCGTGGTTTGGTTGTGCCAGGAGTGCGCTACGGAGCTGGGTATTCCCGATATGCCCCGAGCAATAACTCAGAGTTCGCGAAAGCAAGCTTAACGCCCAGGCTTCCCCGCAACTGGCAGCAGTCCACCCGGCGAGGGTAAAGTGCTGTCAGATGCAGCGCGAACGCAAAACCGAGCGGATAGATAAACTGCTTGTAGAGCGGGGCCTCGCCGAGTCGCGCACAAGGGCACAAGCCATGGTTATGGCGGGTGTTGTGCTCATCAACGAACAGCGCGTTAGCAAGCCCTCTGACACTGTAGCACTCGATGCTCAGATTCGGGTCAAGGGTGCCGACGATCCCACGTCCCGTTACGTTGGCCGTGGGGGTCTGAAACTCGAAGCAGCCCTACGTGAGTTTGCAATCGACGTCAACGGATTCACGTGTCTGGACGTCGGAGCATCTACCGGCGGTTTTACGGATTGCTTACTGCAGCACGGCGCTGCTCATGTTTTCGCCGTTGATGTCGGGCACAATCAGCTTGATTGGCGCTTACGAAAAGATCATCGCGTTTCAGTAAGAGAAGGTGTCAATGCCCGCTACCTCACGTCGCAGGCCTTCGACTGCAAATTTGATCTCGCAGTGATGGACGTCTCCTTCATTTCCGCAACGAAGGTACTTCCTGCAATTGTTCCCCTGCTGAACCAGGACGGTCGCCTCATCATCCTCATCAAACCCCAGTTCGAAGTAGGACGGGGCGAGGTCGGCGGCGGTGGTATTGTCCGCGATCCAGAAAAGCACGCGCGTGTCATTGCGGAAGTCAATGATGGAGCGATGGGACTAGGGCTCCGTCCGCTCGGAGTCATTGAATCTCCGATCCAGGGAGCGGACGGCAACCGGGAATTCCTGTCATTTTACTCGCCGGCATCGCAGTAGGCGCAGCTGTTGCTCCGAAGCACGCTTGCAGTTACCATTGCGAGCGATTTCCATTATTCCAACTAAGGCCCCAACGAATTAGGCCCGTGCCCAAAGCGCGATGACGACCTCTTCCATTCGGCGTGTAGGGATAGTAGTAAAACCACATCAGCCTGAAGCGTTGCAGACAATCTGCGGCGTCGTAGAGTGGTTGGCTGACCGTGGCATTAAACTCGTCGGCACGCCGGACCTTGAGCGCGAGCGGATCGAACACCAGACTGGTTGCGCTATCGAAACTCTCGAGCCTGAACAGCTCGCTGCGAACGTGGAATTAATCCTGGTGCTCGGCGGCGACGGCACCATGATCGCTACAGCGCGCATGCTTGGCGACCGCGAGGTCCCTGTTCTCGGTGTAAACTACGGCGGCCTCGGTTATCTCGCTGAGTTTCGCATCGAAGAGATTTATAGCGCGCTTGATTCAATACTGCACGGTAACTACCGTCTGGATGCGCGAGTGATGCTTGCGGTCGAGTTGGTGCGCGGGGAAGCAGAGGTGACACGCACGCGCGTGCTCAACGATGCGGTTATCAACAAGTCAGCTCTGGCGCGCATCATCGAGATCGAAGCGAGCCTGAACCAGCAGTTTGTAAACTCCTTCCGTGCCGACGGTCTGATTGTTTCCACTCCAACAGGCTCGACGGCTTACAACCTGTCGGCAGGAGGGCCCATTATTTATCCCTCAATGAACGCGGTGGTGCTCACACCGATTTGCCCCTTTACTCTCTCGAATCGTCCGCTGGTGGTTCCCGACGACGCTGTAATCGAGTTGTGTTTGAAGACCGAGCAGGAGGACGTTGCGTTGACACTGGATGGTCAGGTTGGGTTCCCGTTGCAGGTCGAGGACCGCGTGATCATACGTAAGAGTCGAACCACGTTTAATCTGGTGCAGCCGATGAATCGAAACTACTTTGAAGTGCTGCGCGATAAGTTGCGTTGGGGACGCTAAACGAGTTTCGAGTTCCAAGTTCATAGTTTCGGTGTGTGCCGTATGCAACTCCGAACTCTGAATCGAACCGAACGCTGACTCTGAAAATCGGAACTTGAAACTCAAGACTTGAAACTGAGAATCCTATGCCGAAAAAAAACGATAGAGATCGGAAGAGAGCGTCAATTGACGCTGACGCGTTTGAACGTGAGGTAACAACCGATCTCGATGAGGAAACGCCGGATAAGCCGAAGGGTCTGGCGCTTCACACACGAATACTAATCGGTTTGGCTGTCGGCGTGGTTGCGGGCATTACGGTTAACTACACATTCGGCGGCGATCATCCGCGCGTAGTGTGGGTGGTCGACAACGTCACACAGCCTATCGGCCAGTTGTTTCTACGCCTGCTGCTAATGATCGTTGTGCCGCTTGTCTTTTCATCTCTCGTAGTCGGGGTTGCCGGCATTGGAGACATCCGAAAATTAGGGCGCGTGGGCCTGAAATCGTTTGTCTACTGTTTCATCTTGTCAGCGATCTCTGTAGTCATTGGGTTGACGCTTGCGAATACGATTCGACCCGGCGATCGCATCGACCCGACTACAAAAGCGGCGCTCGAAGCGCGTTACGGCTCGGATGCAACGAAGCAGGTCGAAGCAGCCAAGAAATCGGGAGCAGTACCTTCGCCCCTGATGCAGGTCGTTGAGACTATCGTGCCTTCGAATCCACTTGCCGCCATGGCTGGTGTGCCTGCAAATCCCAGCACCGCGACCTCGGCGGGCTCGCCGAACATGCTGCACCTGATGTTCTTCGCGCTGATAATCGGGATCGCCATCACTCTGATTCCGGTGACATCCACCGCGCCCTTCTTGCGCGGACTGCAGGCACTCTATGAAATTACGGCGAAGATCATAGAAATAATTATGAAATTCGCGCCTTACGCGGTGGCCTGTTTGCTCTTCAACAACACTGCGCGCTTCGGCCTGGATCTGCTGCAAGCGTTGGCCTGGTTTGTCGTCACCGTGCTGCTCGGCTTATCGCTGCACATGTTTGGCGTCTACTCGCTTTCGATTTACCTGCTGTCGCGGATCTCTCCGCTGGAATTCTTCCGGCGCATCAAGACGGTAATCCTCACCGCGTTCTCCACCTCGTCATCAAACGCGACACTTCCCACAGCACTGCGAATTTCAGAAGAAAACCTGGGCGTGCCGCAGGAGATCAATAGCTTCGTGCTCACAGTCGGAGCGACCGCGAACCAAAACGGCACAGCTCTTTACGAAGGCGTGACCGTCCTGTTTCTTGCTCAGCTTGCGGGCATTGATCTTTCAATTGGCCAGCAGTTGATGGTGGTTTATTTGGCCATACTCGGCGGCATCGGCACCGCCGGCGTTCCTTCGGGTTCGATTCCTTTTATCATCGGCGTGCTGGTGACGATTGGTGTGAATCCCGCTTTGATTGCCATCATCCTGGGAGTGGATCGAATTCTCGACATGTGTCGCACAACTCTAAACGTTACCGGAGACATAACTGCGGCCACTTACGTGGCGCGCTCCGAAGGTTATGAGCTTTTAAAACCTCATGAACCGGCGATTGTTCGCGCGGGAGTTGGCTAGTTGTCTAGACAGGCGAATGAAGTGTGTTGAAACGTCAGAATCAACACGAGAGATTTTCGACATAGTTTTCTGGTCTGATTCGCATCATACGACGCTTTGTTCTCATGAGGTGACTTAAATGATCTTCCCGATCGGCGACGATAATAGCGACCGCACCACGGTTCCCGTTGTCAACTACATACTCATCGTCATAAATGTTCTCGTGTTTGTTTTTTTGCAAGGCCTGGGAACTAACGACCAGTTCACTTACGCGTTTTCCACGGTGCCGGAAGAAATCAGAACCGGTGTTGACATTGCGCGGCCCGTCCCAATCGCGGTAGGAGATCAGCAGGGAGTGATTGCACTCCAACCTACACCCGGTTCGGTTTACCTCACACTCCTGACGTCGATGTTCATGCATGGCAGCATAATGCACCTGTTTGGCAACATGCTGTTTCTGTGGATCTTTGGCGATAATCTTGAACACGCTCTGGGCCGCGCGAGGTACATTATCTTCTATTTGTTAACCGGGCTCATTGCCTCGCTAGCCCACGTAATTTCGACTTTTGTATTTGGCGATAACCCATTCATACCAAGCCTCGGTGCATCCGGAGCGATCTCGGGCGTGCTGGGTGGTTACTTAGTGCTCCATCCCAGGAGAAGCGTGCGCGTGATCATGCTCCGCATGGTAACCACCGTGCCTGCGGTCGTGGCGATTGGGCTCTGGTTTGTACTTCAATTGATAAGCGCGTTCGGTGTAATCGGAGCTGGCCCTCAATCGGGCGGGGGCGTGGCTTTCATGGCACACATTGGTGGTTTTGTTGCCGGCGCAGCCCTGGTGAAGGTGTTCAGCATTGGACGGCAGCCGAGTGCCGTCACCTGACAGACCTTCGTCCCTCACTGTTGGCTCCAAATACTGCACGATCGGGCATCACATCCGCCCCACGACAACAGCGATCTGGTTTTCGGTATTCCGTGCTTCCTCTTCTAAGCCTGCTCTTCCGAGCCGGTGAGTTTGGTGTCTTCGGTGAGCCTCAGTTAAGATCCGTGTTGATTCGAGGACAATCATGCCGCCTATTGAACCTGCGACTATCGCGAACCATCAGGACCTTGAAATCCGCTCCACGCCACGCGAGGAAATGAGTCTCTTTCCGCTCGACACTTTTCCTTATGAGTTTCCCGGGCGAGAAATAAAGATCAAGTTTGAGATACCCGAGTTTACGGCAATTTGCCCGTTTTCGGATTTTCCTGACTTTGCAATCATTGGGCTGGAGTACGTTCCCAACGAGAGGTGCGTGGAGTTGAAAAGTTTGAAGCTGTACATCAATTCATTTCGCAATATCAAAATCTTTCACGAACACGTGATTAACGTCATTCTGGAAGACTTCACGCGAGCTTGCGACCCCCTAAGCGTGGAGATCGAAGGCGACTTTCACATACGCGGCAACATTAAGACGGTAGTCCGGGCAAGTTATCGAAGAAAATAGTCTCGAGTTTCAGGTTTCGAGTCCTGAAAACTAAAACTCGGAACTCGAAACTCGGAACTCCAAACTCCTTCGTTATGGAGACATCAACCATCTACATTATCGGCGCTGCTGTCTTACTGGCGATCTTCGTCTTAATCGCCCGGCTGGCGGTCCGTTGGATCGTCCGCCTCACGATGATTGGGATTATTATCGTCGCCCTCATCGGTGGCGCCCTATTCTGGTGGTGGACCCGAAGCCTGGCTGATAAACCGCAGAACAGAGCCCGGCCGTCGCCCACCAGACGCGCGGCTACTCGCTAACTGATCATGGGGGAAACTGATACCGATGCCGCCGATCAATTTGACCCGCGTGTAGCTTCCGCAAAACTTGACGCAGCAACTCCCGGTCTCTGGCGACGCTACCGCCGTCTACCAAGCAATGTTTTCGCGATCAGTCTTGTCAGTCTGCTCAACGACGCCTCCAGCGAGATTATCTATCCTCTGCTGCCAGTTTTTCTCTCGCTGACTCTGGGCGCGTCGCCTGCGATTGTGGGGATGATCGAAGGAGCCGCCGAGTCTGTCTCCAGTCTGCTGAAACTCTTTTCCGGTTATTTCAGCGACAGACGTGGCAAGCGCAAGGGCTTTGTTGTGCTTGGTTACTCCCTTGCCAGCCTTGCCCGTCCGTTGCTCGCCTTCGCGACAAGTTGGTATCAGGTGCTGGCGATCCGCCTAACGGATCGGGTTGGCAAGGGCATCCGCAGCGCGCCTCGCGACGCCATGATCGCCGACACCGTCGCAGTGGAGGAACGCGGACTGGCATTTGGCTTTCACCGCGCGATGGATCACACGGGCGCGGTTCTCGGTCCGATTCTCGGGTACTTGCTGCTGGCGTTGTTTGCAGACAACCGCAACGCGCCGACGGCTGACGATTTTACGAAACTATTTCTCCTCGCTTCGATCCCCGCACTCGCAGCTGTCTTTGTAGTGACGCTGTTCGTACGTGAATCTCCTTCCCGATCCCGGGTACACGATTACGAGCCTCTAAAGCCACCCTCGCTTTCGCTGCGTGGTTTCGACAGCAACTTCAAACGCTTTTTGTTGATTGTCGCGCTCTTCACGCTCTCGAATTCGTCTGATGCATTCCTGTTGTTGCGCGCGCAGTCGGTAGGCGTTTCGATAGCGTCGATACCACTGTTGTGGGCGATGCTGCACGTAATCAAAGTGTTGAGCTCACTCGTTGGCGGCGATTTGTCCGACCGTCTCGGGCGGCGCCGTTTGATCGTTTCGGGTTGGATTCTCTATGCGGCGGTTTATGCCGGCTTCGCCTTTGTGACGAACAAGATCTCAGTTTGGATCCTGTTCCTGATTTACGGAATCTATTTTGGTTTGGCCGAGGGAGCGGAGAAAGCTTTGGTGGCGGACCTTGTTCGACCGGAACAGCGCGGCACTGCTTATGGCTTGTATAATCTGGCGTTTGGGATCACGGTGCTGCCGGCATCACTGCTAATGGGCGCCTTGTGGAGTTGGTGGGGCCCGGAGGTAGCGTTTCTGGTGAGCGCGACCCTTGGTGCGGCAGCAGCGCTGCTGCTCTTCTTGCTGGTAAGACAGCCGGCACATCAGCCGCCTACGCTTGCTTCGCCTGCGTCTTGATTACAGATGGCTGACTACTCACCACTCACTACTGACTACTGAAAAAATGACTTCTCTTAACTACAGCGTAATCAAGACCGGCGAAGACCTGCGCAAGGCGGTGGAATCGCTTTCCGCTCATCCGGTGCTCGGACTCGACACCGAAACCACCGACCTTGATCCTTACACCTCGCGGCTGCGTCTGATCCAACTGGCGACGCCGACCATGGTTCACATCATCGACCTCGACGCCTTCGCGAATGGGACAAATTCTCCGCTTAGAGAGAATGAAGCCCTCGAACATTTGCGACGCCTCCTGTCCGCGCCGCGTCCGATCAAGATTGCTCACAACGCCAAGTTTGACGCGAAGTTTCTCAAGCACAACCTGGGCGCAGATCTGGGCGGCCTCTTCGACACGCTGCTTGCCAGCCAGTTGATCGGCGCGGGAGATATTGAGGAACGCCACGGGCTCGACGTAGTCGCTTCGCGTTACCTGAATCAGATCGTTGATAAGAGCGAACGATTAAGCAATTGGAATTTTGAGCTCAGCGAAGCCCAGTTGGAATACGCAGCGCGTGACGCAGCGGTACTGTTGCCGCTGCGTGAAACGCTTGTCGAGCGATTGAAATCGGATTCATTGATTAAGTGTGCGCAACTTGAGTTTGAATGCGTGATGCCGGTCGCCGACATCGAGCTGGCAGGGTTCTTCATGCACAAGGATCGTTGGCGCGAACAGTTGGCAATTGTCGAGAAGCGACGAGCGGAACTCGCTGAAGAGTTACAGATTGCGCTTGCGGAGGAATCGCTGCAGGGCTCGCTCTTTGGCGGACCGCAGCGCGAAGACCTCAATCTTGATTCCCACCAGCAACTCACCAGCGCCTTGCAGCGCTTGGGTATTCCGGTGCCCGAGTCGACCCGCAACTGGAAGCTGCAACCACTCGCCGCTGAATATCCCATCATTGCCACGTTGCTCGAGTACCGCACTGTACAAAAAGCCCTCACTAGTTACGGTGAGAACATGATTGGGCTAATCAATCCAGCCACCGGACGTTTGCACGCCGACTTCCGTCAAATCGGGGCGCCCACAGGAAGGTTTGCCTGCACGAATCCCAACATTCAGCAGGTGCCACACGCAGTCGAATACCGCCGCTGCTTCAGCGGGCATCCATCGGGGCGAAAGCTGGTCATTGCCGACTACTCGCAAATTGAGCTGCGAATCCTCGCGGAGTTTTCCGGCGACCGCGGCTTTATCGAAGCTTTTAATTCGGGCGCCGACCTCCATAAGGTAACGGCCTCACAGGTGTTCAATGTGTCACTCGATCAGGTAACCAAAGAGCAACGAGACTTCGCCAAGCGTTTGAACTTCGGCGTGGTATATGGCATCGGGGCACAACGCTTTTCCATAATGACGGGTTTAACCGTGGCCGAAGCAGAGAATGTTTTGCGCAAGTACTTCGCGACCTATCGTGGCCTGGATACCTACCTGCGCGATGCCGCCAACCGGGCGGTCAGCGAACGCCAGGCGCGAACGGCATCTGGACGTCTCGTGCGTTTTCGTTATGACGAGAACGACCGGCAACAGATTTCCATGACGCAACGCAACGGCAAGAACACTCCTATCCAGGGAACCAGCGCCGATATTCTCAAGCGCTCACTGAGGCTGCTGAGCGATGAACTACGAACGACCAGTGCGAAGATCGTGAACATCATTCATGACGAGATCGTGGTTGAAACTGACGCTGATGAAGCCGAGGAGATTGCAAAGAAGGTGGAACGAGCAATGTGCGATGCGGGACAAGAGTATCTGGCGACAGTTCCGGTCAAAGTTGAAACGGAGATCGCAGAAGAATGGGTGAAATAAGGGATGAAGGATAAGGAAAGAGGGATGAGGGAGAGACACGGAGACGCGGGGATGGGGGGATGGGGAGACGCGGAGACGTAACCATCCCCCCTAAAGAATCACGGATGAAGGATGAGGGATGAATAAGAATGGTCTCCCCGTCTCCCCATCCCGTGTCTCGCGTTTCCGCATCACCCCGTCTCCGAGTCTTCCTTCCTCCTGCGCTTCCACAAAAGATAAACAGGAATACCTGTGAGTACTATTAAGTATCCAATCCCCGAAGTGGAAGGCGCGAGATAGGCAAGATCAAGAACGAACAGGCCGGCGATGACTATGTAAATGACCGGTACGATTGGATAGCCAAACGTGTGATAGGGACGTTCCAGCTCCGGCGCCTTGCGACGCATCACAATCACCGCGCCGACCATCAGCATGTAGAAGATCAAATCCACGGAGACGATGTATTCGAGCAGTTGGGTGTAAACGTTGCCATAAGTAACCGCGCCGGTGCGCTGATCGGTTGTTACTGTTCGCGGTAACGTCAAAAACGCGGCCCAGATTCCCTGTGTGATCAAGGCAATTGCCGGAACGTTGCGAGCATTGAGAACACCGACGCGCTTGAAGAAGAGATTGTCACGCGCCATCGCGTAGTAAACGCGAGCTCCCGCCAGAATCAATCCGTTGTTGCAGCCGAAGGTGGAAATCATGATGGCAACTGCCATCAAAATAGTTCCGCGAGGGCCAAGAATCGCCTGCATTGTTGCCGTAGCCACACGGTTCTGTGGAGCGTTTTGGATCTCGCCAAGCGGAAGGGTCACCACATAAGCAAGATTCGCCAGCAAGTACAGCACGACGACGAGAGCGCAGCCCCACAATAGCGCGCGCGGCAAATTGCGTCCCGGATCGCGCACCTCGCCCGCAGTGAAGGTCACATTGTTCCACGCGGACTGCGCAAAGAGTGGCCCAACCATCGCCCGGCCCAACAACATCACGAGCGCCAGCACTAACGCTCCCTGGGTGAGCGGTTCGAATCCTAACTGGGATGCCGATGGTTTCCAGCCGTTCTCCCAGGGCTTCCACCACGACGACGTGTAGGCCGCGCTTTGGTCGTTCCAACCCAGAAACAGACCGACGACAATCAACCCTACGAGCGCCGCAGTCTTGGTGAAGGTGAAACTGTTCTGGATCAGCTTGCCGGTTCTGAGGCCGCGCGTGTTGGTTACGGTAAGCAACAGAATCATTACCACGGCGACGAGTTGCTGCGTTGAGAGACTTATCGCGTAACCGCCAAAAGCGCGCGGAGCAAGCAGGTAGCGATCTGCGGCAACCTGATCGGTAAGCACGCCCATGAAGTTGGCAAAAGCAACCGCCACCGCGGCGATCGTTCCCGTTTGAATTACCAGGAGCAGCGACCAACCAAAAAGAAACCCTATGGAAGGACCATAGGCTTCGCGCAAAAATACGTATTGTCCGCCGGCGCGCGGCCACATCGCTGCAAGCTCGGCACAGCAGAGGGCGCCCGTAATCGTCAGCACGCCAGCCAGGGCCCAGGCAGCCAGCAACCAGCCGGGCGCGCCCACGAGTCGCGACGATTCAGCCGAGGTGATGAAGATGCCCGAACCGATCATTGAGCCGACGACAATCATCGTGGCGTCGAGTCGGCCCAGTCCACGGACAAGTTTGCCGGAACCTTGATCAGTTGCTCGTATTGTTGCGGATTCATCGCTCATAGTGCGTGAGGGTATAGTGGTCTCTCTGGTTTCCTGTCAAGAAAAGCAAGACATTTGCAGGTTAGGAAGGGGAGCCTGTCCCCGCTCATCCAACTTAGCTCAACAGTTTGGTGAGTGGATTTCAACTTGACGCGGGGACAGGGTCCCCTTCCTGACCTGCAAATTACCCTAAGCACTCTTTGGGATTCTCGCTACACTTCCGTTCAGATGTATTTGAATGGGAGGCCACAATGTTTGCCAGCCTTAAGTGACCTCGCTTGACACTGCCGTTGCGCTCAAATAGTCTTCACCGTGCCCGAATTTGCACAAAAGCCGAGCACTTCCTTCCTCTTGAGCTGCCGGAATATTAAGGAACAGTCTGAATGATAAAAGAAGAGTTGATTGGCCTGATTACCGCCAAGCGCGCCCAGGTGGGCGTGGTCGGGCTCGGCTATGTGGGATTGCCATTACTTTCCGAATTCGCCGGCGGTGGGTTTCAAGCGACTGGTTTTGAAGTTGACACTGATAAGGCGGCGCAAATCAATGCCGGCACTTCCTACATCGGTGACGTGCCTTCCTCAGTCGTAAAGAAGTTGGTTGACGGGAAATTAATGCGAGCGACTACAGACTTTGACAACCTGAAGGATTGCGACGCGATTATCATTTGTGTGCCCACTCCTCTGCGCAAAACAAAAGAACCTGATGTCTCCTATATTCTCGCTGCGGCGGAAGAAATCAAGAAGCGGCTGCGTCGCGGGCAGTTGATCATTCTGGAATCTACTACCTATCCCGGGACGACGAATGAAGTCTTACTCCCGATGTTCGAAGAAACGGGGCTCAAGCTCGACGAAGACTTTCTGCTCGCGTTTTCACCCGAGCGCGTCGATCCGGGTAATCCGCAGTATCAAACTCATAACATTCCGAAAGTGGTTGGCGGTGTCACCGACGATTCTACTGAAGCCGCTGCCCACCTCTACTCGCAAATTGTCAAAGATGTTCACGCGGTCAGCTCAGCGCGAGTCGCAGAAGCGGCCAAGCTTTTGGAAAACACCTTTCGCGCAGTAAACATCGGGATGGCAAACGAGATGGCGCGCCTGTGCTACGCCCTGAACATCGACACCTGGGAAGTGATTCGCGCCGCGGCAACCAAGCCTTTTGGCTTTATGCCTTTTTATCCCGGTCCGGGAATTGGGGGTCATTGCATTCCACTCGATCCCCATTATCTTTCCTGGAAGGCACGCCAGCACGGATTTGATTCGCGGTTCATCGGGTTGGCTGAGGAAGTGAACTCACGCATGCCGGATCACGTCGTGCAGTTAGTTGCTGACGGTTTAAACGACGAACGGAAGGCAATGAAGGGTTCGCGGATTCTTCTTCTGGGCGTGGCTTACAAGAGAGATATCAACGACGTGCGCGAGAGTCCGGCGTTGTCGATTATTGATCGGCTGCGCGCGAAAGGCGCCGATGTTTATTATCACGATCCATTTGTTAATGAGATCCGCTTTGACGATGCGCACACCGAGGGTGGCGGCGAACCGCTGACTTCTGTGCCATTCAATGACGAGGAATTGAGCGCGGCAGATTGCATCGTCATTGTTACAGACCATAGCGACATTGATTACCACCGGGTTTGCCAGTTAGCCCCGTTGGTAGTCGACACGCGCAATGCACTTAACGGTGAGGTCAGGCGCGGCAGTTGTGCGCGGGTAATCCGGCTTTGAAACGTCCAAAGTCCAAAGTCCAAAGTCCAAAGTTCAATGTCTAAGGACAATGACGTTACACAGACATTGGGCATTGGACGTTGGGCGTTGGACTTCTCCGAATGTTAAAAGTAATCAACGTTGTAGGCGCCCGGCCTAATGTTATGAAGGTCGCGCCACTCGTCGATGCTATGAAGCGGCGCGAACGCGAGTTCACGCCGCTTGTTGTTCATACAGGACAACATTACGACGTGATGATGTCTGACGCTTTCTTCCAGGACCTCGGCTTGCCGGAGCCGGATCTTTATTTGAGTGTTGGTTCCGGATCGCATGCCGCTCAGACGGCGGCGGTCATGCAACGGTTCGAGCCCGTCGTACTGCAAGAGAAGCCGGATTGGGTGCTGGTAGTCGGCGATGTGAATTCCACGCTCGCGTGCGCGCTTGTCTGCGTAAAGTTGGGCATTAAAGTCGCGCACGTCGAAGCGGGATTGCGCAGCCGTGACCGCTCCATGCCGGAAGAGATCAACCGCCTGCTAACCGATCAGATTTCGGATCTCTTGTTCACACCATCTCAGGACGCTGATGAGAATCTCCGCGCCGAGGGAGTCCCTGCCGAGCGAATTCGGTTTGTCGGCAACATTATGATCGACTCGCTCAACAAACAACTCGAAAACGCAAAGGCATCACAAATACGTGAGCACCTCGGAGTCGCCGACAAGGACTACGCAGTTCTGACGTTGCACCGGCCCTCAAACGTCGACGACCACGCTACGCTTCAGGGCATTCTTGACGCCATCAAACAGATCGGTAAACGTATTCCCATTATCTTTCCGGTTCATCCGCGCACCCGAAAAATGATTGCGGAATTGGGTTTAGCTAAGGAAGTCGAATCCGCACTACGTGTGATTGAGCCTCTCGGCTATCTGGATTTTCTCCGTCTTTACAGTGGCGCGCGACTCGTTCTGACTGACTCAGGTGGGATTCAGGAAGAAACGACCGTACTTGGTATTCCGTGTTTGACCTTGCGCGAAAACACCGAACGACCGATCACAGTTGAGATGGGAACAAACACGATCGTGGGAACAGACCCACGGGAGATTACGGCTGCGGCCTTTGCTGCCCTGGCTGATGGTGGCACCCGCGAGCATCGCATTCCTCCCTTATGGGACGGTCATACCGCCGAGCGGATTCTCGACGCACTGCTCTGACGACGCTTCCCTCCGGGATAGGCTGCCGGATGTCAATTTTTCGCAAAATCAAACGCGCAATTCGGGGAGAAGTCGCGCCGACGACAGTGGTTCGGGAGGTTATCAAGCGTAGTCACGCTTCGATCCGGCAAAAGCGCGAGCGTCGCAGTCTCGCGCAGCAAGCGAATGAAACTGCACGGCTCCAGCGCCAGTTCGCCCAAATGCTACCAGCCGAACTGCTCGAACATTTTCAGCGGCGGACGCAGCCCCATTTCTTTTCCGGGTTCGATTCACCACTAAACTCGATTGCTGACTCACAGCGTCGCCTCTTTCCAGAGGAGACGGAGGATTTGATTATTGGCGCTGAACGCATCGTCAATGAACAGTGCTGGCCGCTTCTCGGTCTGGGCGATACGCACTTCGGAAAGCCCCTTAACTGGCATCGCGATTTGGTCTCGGGATTCATCTGGCCGCTCGACTATTGTGCGGAAATCAAACTCAATCGTGACGACAACTCTGATGTGAGATTCGTCTGGGAGTTGAACCGGCTCGGACACCTTCTCACGCTTGCGCGCGCTTACGTAGTAACAACGGACCAGCGTTTTAGCGAAGAGTTTGTTTCCCAGGTGGAGAGTTGGCAATCAAGTAATCCGCTCGGACGCGGCGTAAATTGGAATTGCGCAATGGAAGTTGCGCTACGCGCCATGAACCTGCTCGGGGCGTTTGCAGTGTTTAGGCACGCGCCTGAGTTTGATGAAGAGAAACTTGCGCGGCTCCTCATTATCTTTGACCAGCACGGAAGGTTCATCCGCGAGCATCTCGAGTTTTCTTACATTGCGACGAGTAATCATTATCTTTCCGATGTCACGGGCCTGCTATGGCTGGGCATCATGCTACCGGAACTTGAACAGGCCGAAGAGTGGCGCGCTTTTGGTTTGCGCGAAATGCTGCGAGAGATGGACAAGCAGGTGCTGGCAGACGGCGCAGATTTCGAAAGCTCGACCGGTTATCATCGTTTTGTTCTGGAACTTTTTCTCTATTCATTTGTCCTCGCTCGCGCCAACGCGATCGAGATTGCAGCTCACTACTGGGAAAAGCTGCATAAGATGCTGCGATACGCGCGCGCTTACCTGCGACCGGATGGTTACGCACCGCTGATTGGCGATTCGGACAGTGGACAAGTCTTTCCGGTTGGCTGTCATCGCGGAGACGATCACGCCTACCTGCCGGCACTTGGTTCAGTCCTCTTCAACGATTCTCAACTCAAAGGCGAGATGAAGGCCGCAGAACATTCCCCGCCTTTCGCGATGCCGCCTGAGCTGCTCTGGATTTTGGGTCCGGCAGCGGTCGACGAATATTTACAATTGACGCCAGCATCTGTTCCCGAAAGTTCTCAGGGGTTCTCCGATTCCGGTATTTACATCTTACGAGACCGAGATCTTTACCTGTTATTCAATGCGAGCGGCGCGGGCATTAACGGGCGCGGCTCTCACGGGCATAATGACGCTCTCAGTATCGAAGTCTCAGCCTGCGGTGTTCCCTTTATCGTCGATCCAGCGACCTACGTTTACACTTCTGATTTGGATCAACGACATCTGTTTCGTTCGACGGCCTATCACTCGACTGTGCAAATCGACAATGCCGAACAGAACACGACAGCCGCAGCGTCGCCTTTTATTATCGGCGATGAGGCCCAGCCGCAAGTGTTGGAATTTGAACTGGGCTCCGGACTTGAGTTTGTCAGCGCCGAACACTATGGGTATCGGCGGCTAAATCAGCCTGTTATTCACCAACGGAGGGTAGTCTTCAATAAGGAACGTCGCTATTGGTTTCTATCTGACAGGCTGACAGGTGAAGGTGAGCATGGTCTTTCTTTCCGTTTTCACTTCGCTGGCGGGTTAGAAACAAAGGTGAGGTCTGACGGATTTGTAGACGTGTGCGACAGGACGCGCGGCGGACGATTGCTGATCGCCGCTTATGAGCCGAACGCCGCTCAGGCGCTCCAGCCTGAACTTGAATCCCGGTTTTCATCACGCCATTACGGAAGCAGAGAAGTTTCCGCCGCCGCACACTGGTCGCTGCGTAGTGGTTTGCCCTTCGTGCTGAATTTCGTCATCGTTCCGGTCTGCCCCGGAGAAGATGAGGTTGAACGTCTGAGTTCGGCTAGGGATTGGCAAGACTGAAAAATGTGTGGAATTTGCGGAATCTGGGAACCCGGCTCGGCTGAGGGGCGGGTGGAAGCCTCGCTCATCGGGAAGATGCGCGATCAGATGCAGCACCGCGGACCTGATGACAGCGGCGAGCTGATCTTTGATCAGGGGCGAGGCGGACTGGGATTTCGGCGACTGTCGATCATCGATCTATCAGCGGCCGGCCATCAACCGATGCATGGTTGTACCAATCGACTCTGGCTGGTCTTCAACGGCGAGATCTACAACCACGCTAACCTTCGACACGGTTTGGAACAACGTGGCCACCGCTACCTTTCGCGCACCGACTCTGAAACCATATTGCATCTTTACGAGGAACGTGGCTTGGATTTCGTTGAAGATCTCGAGGGCGACTACGGCATTGCACTCTGGGATGAAGATCAGGAACAGCTCGTGCTCGTCCGCGATCGCATCGGCGTCAAGCCGCTGTATTTTTACAACAAAGACGGTCGCTTCATTTTCGCCTCAGAGATCAAGGCGATTCTCGAGCACCCGGCAGTCACGCCGGAGGTCGATGAGCAATCGCTTTATCACTATCTGACCTTTCTCACTACTCCGGCGCCGCAAACACTTTTCAAAGGCATACAGAAGCTACCGGCGGGCCACATGCTTGTGGCCAAGCGCGACGGATCGGTGAAGATCAGCCAGTACTGGGACGCCTTGCCTCCGGTGGCAAGTGAAGTACGAAGCGAGGAGGAACACAAAGAGGAAATCCTAAGCCTGCTGCGAGCTTCGATCACAAAGCGCATGATGTCTGACGTGCCATTCGGAGTCTTCTTATCGGGTGGCGTTGATTCGTCGGCGAACGTGGCATTGATGTCCGAGCAGATGTCACGGCCGGTTGAGACTTTCACGGTTGGATTTCGCGACGAAGAGTATCTCAACGAGCTCGAGTCGGCGCGGCGTATCGCGAGCGCGTTTTGCACCAATCATCACGAAGTGATCATCTCGGAAAAAGAAATGCAGGACTTTCTCCCGGATCTGATCTTTCATCAGGATGAACCGATCGGTGATCCGGTTTGCGTGCCCCTCTACTATGTTTCCAAGCTCGCCCGCGATTCAGGCACGATTGTCGTGCAGGTAGGCGAGGGCGCCGACGAGATCTTCAGTGGTTATGAAAACTATGTGCGCCACTTGCGTATATATGAAAAGTTTTGGAGGCACGCCGAACGAGTGCCCCTGGCGATGCGCCGCCTGATTTCTGACATGGCGCGCCCGGCGCTTGAAGCCACCGGAAGAAAGCGTGTGATGATTGAACTAATGCGTCGCTTGGGATCCGGAGAACCTTTGTTTTGGGGCGGCGCCGTTGTTTACGACGAGACATTCAAGCCGCGGGTGCTGGCGCAGGGGATCCGCGAACGCTTTGGGAACCTATCATCGCTCGAAGTTGTCGATTCGTATCTAAAACATATAGAACAGGAGCGTCCCGACTCGGATTTCCTGGCGCGCATGACTTACCTGGAATTGAAGCTGCGCCTGCCCGAGCTGCTGCTGATGCGGGTGGACAAGATCACGATGGCCACGAGCGTCGAAGCACGCGTGCCGTTTCTGGATCATCACCTGGTTGAGTATGCGATGGGTCTGCCGCGCTCACTCAAGGTGGAGGGCAGAAGTGGCAAACACATATTGAAGCAATCGCTGGAAGAAATTCTTCCGCATGATTTGCTTTACAGCAGTAAACGTGGTTTCGGCGCCCCGGTTCGTGAATGGTTTAAGAACGGTTTAGGCGAGTGGTTTGATTCACATCTAATGAATTCGACGATGTGCCGTCGCGACTTTCTGGATTACAAATTCGTCGGCCAACTTCTCGAGCAACACCGTAAAGGCACGCATGAATGGGGATTTCACCTGTGGGCCTTGCTCAATCTCAGTCTCTGGTACGAGCGCTGGATAGATCGCGGTTAATGGGCGGAGGATTGCACAAAAACCAGGCCAGGAGGTTTCAGTGGTCTACTGCGGCTCTGCCGTGTTCCGTGCGGTAAGCCTGTGGCTTACCGAAAGTGGTGGTTTAGTCTTGAGGCTACGCCTCGGTGCCTCGCTACGCCACGTTAGAACGTGGAGGCATAGCCTCGGAAAGAAAGCAGCCCTGACGGTAAGCCGCAGGCTTACCGCACGGAACGCGGCAGAGCCGCCCATTTCTGACCTTGAAATTTTGTGTGAAGCAGTGACGCGGAGCGGAGATCAGGAAACACGGTGACTATAAAAGAGGACAGAGGAGGTTCTAACGATGAGCCAGGATCGCCAGATCCCCACGTCAGCGCTTCCCTCTTCTCAAGGCACGTTGCCTGGACATTTTTGGCTCGTCTGCTGATGACGCTCAACAGCGTCCTTGCCGGAATCATTGTGGCGCGATGGTTAGGAGCAAATGGGTTGGGGCAACTCGCCGTGATCAACGTGGCTGTCGCAACGATCGTGCAGCTAAGCAGTGCGGGTCTTCCTTCAGCAAATACTTACTTCATCGCTCAGGACAATCGGCATCTTCCGGCAGCCGCTGTAAACTCGCTATTGTTTGCGCTGATCATCGGTGGCCTGTTGGCTGCCGGGCTCTCAGGTCTGGCCGTTTGGCGACCCGCCTGGTTTGGGTTTATCTCACCTCGACTGATCGGCATCGCTGCTATCTCGATTCCGTTTCAACTTCTCACGCTCATCGGCCTTAATATCTTTCTCGCGGTCGGTCGCATCGAGCGCTTCAACCTGCTTGATCTAGCTGGACAAGCATTCGTTCTGATTAACGCCGTCGTTGCGCTTGTCATTCTCAGAGCCGGGCTGGGGACATTCGTTTCCTTGAACACGGTGCTGACAGTCCTCTTTGGAATTCTAATCGTCAGTTTGGTCTGGTCTTATGGAGCTACATTGAAGGGAAGATTGGCGTGGCGTCCTGACGGGAAACTCTTCGCCGGCATGTTGCGCTATGGGTTTAAGTTTCATATTTCGATTCTCGCGGGCGCCATGCTATTCAGGGCCGACCTGCTGGTCGTGAATTACTTTCGCGGCGCGCCCGAAGCCGGTGTCTACAGCGTAGCGTCGCAGGTGGCCTTGATGTTGATGTTGCTTCCGGGGGTAGTCGGCACGCTGCTCTTTCCGCGGGTCGCTGCGGCCCAGGATCTGCGCGCGGAAACGACGTGCAGAGTCACAAGGCACACAGCGTTCGTAATGCTTCCCATTTGTCTGGCGGCAATCCCTCTTAGTTTCCTGCTACCATTACTCTATGGTCCCGCCTTTTCCGATGTGAGCACGCAGCTGTTGATCCTACTGCCGGGGGTTTACTTAATCGGACTCGAATCAGTGCTGGTGCAGCACTCGAACGCCAGTGGATTACCACGTGCAATTCCACTCTTCTGGTTGGGCACTCTCGGGGCAAACATTTGCCTGGTCTTCATCCTCGTCCCTCGTTTTGGCGCACGCGGCGCCGCAATCGCATCCACAATTAGCTATGCACTCATTTTTCTCCTCGTCTTCTTTCACTTTCGATCGGTCACCGGACGATCGCTTTCCGAAACGTTTCTGTTGAGCGGCTCTGAACTGAGACAACTAATAAGTTTTAGCCCTCGCTCTGGAGCGCTGAAATGAAAGTCGTTTTGGCTGTGCTGAGCGGCAAAATGCAGCAGGCCTGCGACAATCTTAACGTTCTTTATCCGCAAGCTACTCTGGAAATGATTCCCCGCAACGAAATCGAGGTTGGGAGTTTGTTTTCACGTCTTGGTTCCTTACGAGCAAAGCGACCGGATGTCTTCGCCATTGCCACAGAACGTCTGGCCTGGCAACGTGGCCAAAACCTCCTCATGTTGTTTGGAGCAATCGCGGGGGCAAAGGAGGTTGTAATGGTAGATGCTCACGGTGGTTTCAGAAAAGAATCGCGGTCTTCGTTACTCTTGCGAGCTCCGGCGCGGCTCACGCGCGAAGCTGCATTGAGCGCGGCGCTCATGACTCGGGCGCGGCGTGAGCTGGAACGACTGGAAAAAGAGGTCAACGACGGTGCGCAGCCAGCTTCGAGCACACCACCTCGCGCTCCACAAAAGTCACTTAAAATCACATACCTGCGCACGACGCCTGCTCCGGGGACTCAGGCAGGCGGGGCTGCTAGTCACATCAAGGGCGTGGTTACTGGTCTGTTGGAGCTTGGCGTGGAGGTCCAACTCATCAGCAACGACGAGCTCCTGGGACTTGATGGTGCGACAATCTCGACTACGAAAATTGACGCTGAGTCATGGGGAATAACACGCGGCGTGTTAGATATAAATAACAACGCCGTCTTCACACGCAATGCTTTGCCTTTGATTCAACAGGACCTTCCTGATTTCATCTATCAACGGTACGCGCGATTCAGTTGGGCCGGTGTCGTCGCCACTCTGCGCACTGGGCGGCCCTTATTTCTTGAGTACAACGGTTCGGAAGTCTGGGTCGGACGTCATTGGGATCGCGTGAGCATGCTTGATCTACTGAGTCGTTATGAGCATTTGAACCTTGCGGCGGCGACGCGTATTTTTGTTGTCTCAGAGGTTGAGCGAAAGAATCTCGAGCGTGCCGGACTCGCGTCGGAAAAAATCATCGTCAATCCCAACGGTGTTGACACTGACATCTTCCGGCCGGACGTTGGCGGCGCTCGCGTCAGAGAGCAGCTAGGTGTTGCCGGCGAAGAACAGCTTGTCGGCTTCGTCGGTTCCTTTGGGCCCTGGCATGGAGTGTTGGTGCTGGCTGAAGCGATTAAATTGATTCCAGACACGTCGCGGCTACGCTTTCTCCTCGTCGGAACTGGAGCTTTGCACGAGGAGATGCAGCGCCTTCTGCGCGCGGAAGTTGAAGCAGGCCGCGTTATATTCACGGGCGCGGTCGAACATGAAAAGATACCCGCCTTGCTGGACGCCTGCGACATTCTGGTTTCGCCGCACATACCACTTGCTGCAGGGGCAGAGTTTTTCGGTTCGCCCACGAAGCTCTTCGAGTACATGGCGATGGGTAAAGGAATTGTGGCCAGCAGGTTGGGCCAGATTGGTGAGGTCTTAACGCACGAAGAAACGGCGCTCCTGGTCGAGCCCGGCGATGTGGTGGAACTAAGTGCGGCGATTACACGATTGTCGGAGTCGCGTGCTTTACGGGAAGCACTGGGCACGGCCGCTCGCCAGGCAGCCTGCGAGCGTCATACGTGGAAACGAAACACCGAGAACATAATCGCCGCTTACCACGACTGGCTGAAAGAGCCGAAACAATAGTTATGGTCAAACCTGGTTTGAAAGCAGATAAGCACGAGCCGCTGCTCGCCGAGGCGAAACAACGGGCGCGTGAGCAATGGAGCAAGGATCCCTGCGGCGCTGAAGGTAATAGGGAAAGTGAATTTGGCACGCGCCAATTCTTCGACGCAATCGAGCAAGCGCGTTATCAGGAGTATGCGCCGTGGATGCGGGAGCTGATGGGCTTTGATCAATTTGCGGGTGCGCGCCTGCTCGAAGTCGGATGCGGCATGGGAACGGATCTATTGCAGTTCGCGCGGGGTGGCGCCCTCTGCACCGGAATTGATTTAACGCCCCGGTCGATTGCCATCACGCGACATCATTTTGCCTTGTATGGTGAGCGAGGCGATTTCCTGATCGCCGACGGTGAACGGCTGCCGTTTACCCCCGGCAGTCTCGATGTCGTCTACTCCAACGGGGTGTTACACCACACGCCCGACACGGCGGGCGCTATACGAGAGTTGTATCGAGTGCTCAAGCCGGGAGGCGTCGCGAAGGTGATGCTTTACCATAAGAATTCTCTGAACTACTGGGGAGAGATGATGCTGCATCGGGGAGTCTTACGCGGGGAATTGCTTCGCGGCAGATCGCCCGAAGAAATCATGAGCAGGTGGGTGGAATACTCCGAGCATGCGGGGAGGCCGTTGGTAAAGGTTTACGATCGCAAACAAGCGCGCGAGCTCTTCAGTGACTTCAGCGATATTAAGATCCATATCGAACAACTTGTCCGTTCGGAGTTTCCACTACTGGGACGCTTCATCCCCCAACGAATGCTCGAGGTTTTACGAAAGAGCGTTGGCTGGAACCTCATCATCACCGCCAGAAAGTAATGATCCGCGAGGCCGACGGCTAAAATTAACGGAACAGGGAGGCCATCCGTCCCGTTGCGCGGACTGATTAGATACTCTTTTGGACAAAACCCTGAAACAGAGTAACTCGAGGTTGCTGCTATTACTCGTCGTACTCGTGCTGTCGTTTACAGTGCGCGGTTTGACGATGCGATTCGTGCGCGATCATCTCGCCGATCCCGGATGGTTCCAGTCGGGTACCTACGCGCTTTTCGATCGTCAGGCCCAAAATACTCTTGATGGCAAGACTTCCGCATTCTGGATTGACGATCCCTCGCGCACCGAGGCCGCAGTTTACGCGCCTGGTTATTCCCTCTGGCTCGCGTTTATTTACAAAGCCACCGGTGAAAGATCGGCTTACGTGGTGCAGATAGTCCAGTGGGTGCTCGACGCGCTTTCCGTCATGTTTATCGTAGGCGTCGGCGCGACTGCTTTTGGCTTCCGCGTGGGGTTAGTCGGAGGAGTGTTGGCCGCGTTGGCGCCGGTTCTTGCCCTGTACGGCGTAACGCCACTGGCTGAGGCGCCGACAAGTTGGCTGGTGGTTGGCGGCGTTTGGATGTTGCTGCTGGCCGCGAAGAGACAGAGTCCCTGGTGGGCGTTATCTGCCGGGATGCTGTTGGGAGCTTCCTGCTGGCTGCGGGCGAATGCGGTGCTGTTGGCGTTGAGTTGGGGGGTTGCTTTGTTTTTCTGCGTCCGTAACAGTTGGGACAAGCGCCTGCGTTTGAGTCTGGGGGTCATTCTCGGCGCCGCACTATTGATCGTCCCGCTGGTTATTCGCAATGCCGTTGCCTTCCGGGCCTTTGTTCCTACCGGATTGGGAATGGGCACGAATTTGTGGGAGGGCATTGGCGAAACCGACCGGGCGGCGGAGTTTGGCGCTGTCATAGGCGACAGTTTACTGTTGGAGCAGGAACGCAAAGAGCTGGGCTTGCCGCCCAACGCGCCACTCGGACTCTATTGGCCTGACGGCATCGAGCGCGATCGCGCTCGCACTCGCAAGGCTCTGCGCGTGATTGCCGCACATCCTCTGTGGTACTCGAAGGTGATGTTGCGTCGCATGTGGGGGATGCTGAAATTTGCCGGCGCGCCACTCCCTTACTACGGGAGCATGGGCATCAATGTCACGGGTAAGAAGACTCTGCCGGAATCGTGGCAGGGCAGCTTGTTTGCTTTGCCGGTCACACTGCTGGGGATGGCGCAGAGTGTTTTTCGATATCTGGCCTTGCCGCTAATCATCGCCGGATTGTGGCGTGGCTTCCACATAAGCCGATCTCTTACTTGGCTGTTGCTGGCGACGATACTTTATTATCTGGTGCTTGGCTCAACGCTGCACATGGAAATACGTTATGGGTTGCCGATGCAGTCGTTGCTGATGGTCTTTGCCGGGTTAGGCGTTGTGCATCTCGTTCAGTTCATTCGAACTTCAGCAGTCAGGCCTCAAAAGTCCTAAAATCACGGCGACGCTACGCGTCGCAATTCGTCTGGTGACTCTTGAGGCAAAGCTCGAACGTAAGATAGCTCTTGGACATCAGGCGTTACGTAAACTGTATCTCGAACGGTTATGAAAATAAGGTTGCTGCAATACCTCGCTTGTCCCGCGTGCAACGGAGAAATAGATCTCGCGGCCGGAAGCGCTGTTGATGAAGGTGAAGTGATGGACGGTGTCCTCGCCTGTACGGGATGTTCCCGGCAGTATCCAATCGTGCGCGGGGTGCCGCGGTTTGTAGATACCAGTGAGATTGATGAAGAGAAAGCCGCCACCGCTTCCAGTTTTGGCTGGGAATGGCAGCACTTCACACAGGATGATGAGCTTTATGGCGAACAACTGCTCGGCTGGCTACAACCAGTTAAGCCGGATTTTTTTAAAGACAAGGTCGTCCTCGAAGGCGGTTGCGGCAAGGGGCGCCACACCCGTCTCGCAGCGAGTTGGGGCGCTCGCGATGTTGTCGGCGTTGACTTGAGTGACGCTGTCGAGTCGGCGTTCGCGGCAACACGCGGCGCCGCAAATATGCACATCGTGCAAGCGGACCTTTACCATCTCCCCTTGAAGCGAGTCTTCGATTACGCGTTCAGCATTGGCGTGATTCATCATCTCGGCAAGCCGCAGCTCGGTTTTAAATCGCTCGCCTCGAAGATCAAACCCGGCGGACACTTCTCCGCGTGGGTTTACGGCGCTGAGAACAACCGCTGGATCACACGTTTTGTTGATCCCTTACGCACGCGATTCACGTCCAGCATGAATCCTCGCGCCCTGCTGCATCTCTCAAAACTACCGACCGCGCTCATCTATGCAACGACGAAACTCGTTTACGGCCCGCTCAACAGGTCGCGTGGCGCTGCGATCGCGAATCATCTCTTCTACAACGACTATCTGAATGCGATTTCAAATTTTGGCTGGCGGGAACAACACACGATTGTCTTCGACCACCTGGTCGCGCCCACTGCTCATTACATTTCGCGAGAAGAATTTGAAAAATGGTGGAAAGACATTCGCGCTCGTGACGTGAGGATTACCTGGCACAACAAGAATAGCTGGTGCGGTTTTAGCCATCTTCCGGAGTGATTTCGCCTGGTAGCCGCGAAGAGTGTCATCACTTGGCTATCTCGCTCATTGTATTTCTATTACACGGGACCTGGGGCTCACGCCCCAGGCTTTACGCCTTCGTCCGCTTCGCTGACTACCCGCTGAATTCCTGTTTTCAGGAGTCTAAAAACTAACCAAAGGGAGACCGCCGCGAAGATCGTGAGGAAGTAGTGCACTGCGATCACGTAGCGTCGCTCGGTGTGAAGTGCGGATTGAACCAGCAGGTAATAGAGGGGCACGCTCAACAGAAGCAGGGCAGTTCGAGTTCGTCGCGCCCGAACCACAGCGATGATTCCGAAGATGCTCAGCGGCAACATCCAGGCCGTGAGAAAGAAATGCTGCAAAGCTCGGATTAGGAACCGGGGATAGCGCGTCCATTGATAAGCGCTGGGTCCCAATTCGTAGAGTTCGATCTCTCCCAGGCGAGCGACCGGATGAATGGGAGCTGAAGCGTTATTGGCGAACACCAAACGCACTTGTGATCTATTTCCACTGACGAAGGGAAGGTCGATGCGTTTCAATGCCTGCTCAGCTGGCGCAATTCCTTCGACAAGATCAATGACACTGGCGGCTACCGCCTGCTGCTGAGCCACATTGGGATCGGACTCAGTCACCTTCAAAAGCGCGCGCCCTTCCTCGAGTTTCAGTGGCAGGCGAAAAACGTAATCCCGATCCTTTTGGACGGGGATGGGAAGGGAAACGATCTGGTCTCCATATCGCGTTTCATCGCCCACAATCCGAAGCATTCGACCATCGTCAGTCAGTTCGACCCGGGCTCCTTTTGAAGCAATACTGCCGTCGGCGATTAGTTCACGCGGGGCGCGCCTCCATACCGGCTGGAGTTTGTCGGCGGTGTCGAGCGAATGAGAGACTGGCGCTTCCCGAGAGACAAGGGGCACGCGATCGAGTTGCAGCGACGACGCTGCCCGCCGGGCCATTACGCTCAAAAACCAGACAGGATGTGAACGTATCACCGCCAACCCTCGCGCAACGCGCATCCTTTCCCTCTTGATTCCGTCAGGACCAAAGAGTAACAGTGCGTATTCCGGCCGCTGATACCATTCGGCTTCCTGTCTCATGATGCCCAGATCCGTTTGGGGGATGTTGAGTTGTTTTTCGGTGTCGTAGTCCGCGATGCCCTCGAGCAGCGTTTGTCCCGCTCCGAGTGAAAGCGGGATGAAATGACCGAAAGCGATCCAGTTCTTGATTGTCACCGGCGCGATGATCAAGAGTGCGCCGGCCAGCAGGGCGGTGGCGAAGCGCAAGCGCCGGCCACGCTCTTGAACCAGCCAAAGCATGGCCAGGAACGGCGCCAGCAACAAGGCGTTTGCTCGCAGCCAACACGAAACACCGATTAGTGCTCCGGCCAACGCGAACGCCAGTAGACGGGGACGCTTGGGTACGCGAACTATGAAATAAACGGCCAGGAGGATGGGCAGTACTGAAAGGGAGTCAGGCAATAGTAGAACGGAATGGTAGGCGAATTGCGGCGACAACGCTGTCAATAGACCTGCAATCAACGCTGCGCCAAAGGGAAGCAACTCAAACACGATCAGGAAAACCACTACGGCAGCCAGCGAGTCGCCGGCTACCTGGAACAGTTCAATCGCATCGTCTGAGTCGCCTGCAACTTTGAAAATTCCACCGAGCAGGATCGGATATCCCGGCGGGTGTCCCATCCGATTTATGTCGTAGAAGAAACCCTTGAAATCACGACGCGCCAGCAGGTACGCAGAGTACTTATAATCAGACGTAACGTAGGTCTGTACCTTCCAAACTTCGAGCCGCAGATCGTGCCAGGTTAAGAGCCGCACTCCAAGCGCGACAAAGAAAACCAGCAGGCAGGTGGCGAAGAATTGCTTGTTGTAATGTTTGGGGTATTTCGAATCACCGGCTCTAGTGATCTCTCTTAACTGATCCCCAAGCCATCCAGAGAGTCGCTTCACAGAACTCCAGCAGCTTCATGAGGACGGCTGTCGCTTGTTGAGCGATACCAATCGATGGTTCGCCGTAAACCTTCACGAAAGTCGGTGTGCGAGCGAAAGCCAAAGAGCTCCGATGCCCGCGTCGTATCAAGGGCCCGGCGCGGCTGGCCATCTGGCTTCGTTGTGTCCCAGAAGATTTCGCCCTGAAACCCGATTTCAGCCGCGATGAGATGAGCGAGATCGCGAATGGAAATCTCCTGACCGGATCCCAGGTTCACCGGCTCGCGTCCGTTGTAATGTTCGGTAGCGAGCACAATACCTTCGGCGGCATCGGTGACATATAAGAACTCTCTCGTAGCATTACCGGTCCCCCAGACCGCAACCGTTTTTGTCCCGTTCGCCTGGGCCTCAAAAAATTTCTTGATCAATGCGGGAATCACGTGTGACGTCTCGGGATTAAAATTATCTTCGGGTCCGTAGAGATTCTCCGGAATCAGGTAGATACAGTTCAGGCCATACTGATCGCGATAAGCCTGGGCTTGTACGAGAAGGGCTTTCTTCGCAATCCCATAAGGCGCATTGGTCTCTTCGGGATAACCATTCCACAGGTCTTCTTCCCTGAAAGGCACGGGCGTGAATTTTGGATAGGCACACACGGTTCCGATTTGCACAAACTTTTCCACGTTGTTGACGCGAGCGCCTTCAATCATTTGGGCACCCATCAGCAGATTTTCATAAAAAAAGCTTCCCGGGTTCCGGCTGTTTGCCCCAATACCGCCGACCAGAGATGCGAGATGAATTACCACTTGGGGTTTCACTTCGTGAAAAAGGCGATCGATATCTGCAGAACGAAGGAGGTCGTATTCGGAATGACGGACACTGAAGACACTTCTACAACCGTGGGCGGAAAGCAGTGAGACGACCTGGCGGCCAAGGAAGCCCTCGCCGCCAGTTACACAAACTGTTTTCTCTGGAAGGGAATTGTTGCCGCTCACGTCTGTTCGTCGCCGTCGTACTAAATGCTGTGCGCCGTCTTCCTAACAAAGGGGTCGGCTTTCTGCCGAGTTAGTTCCTGATGAGCAAGCTCCAGATCATGATCCACCATGAGCCTGACCATTTCCGGAAAAGAAACGCGAGGCTCCCAACTGAGCACCCGACGCGCTTTGGCGGAATTTCCCTGTAGCAAGTCGACTTCAGCAGGACGAAAGTAGCGGGGATCGATCTCGACATAGTCGTTCCACTTGAGATCGAGATAACCAAATGCGGCATCCAGAAAATCTCTTACCGAGTGGGTCACCCCCGTCGCGATCACGTAATCGTCAGGCTGCTCAGGCTGCATCATCAGCCACATTGCCTCGACGTAGTCCGCTGCATAGCCCCAATCGCGGCGCGCGTCGAGGTTGCCGAGATAAAGTTTGTCCTGCAAGCCGAGCTTGATGCGTGTAGCGGCGCGAGTGATCTTGCGAGAGACAAAGGTTTCGCCGCGGCGTTCAGACTCATGATTGAAAAGAATGCCGTTGCACGCAAACAAGCCATACGCTTCACGATAGTTAACGGTGATGTGGTAGGCATAAGCCTTGGCACATCCATAAGGAGAACGCGGATAAAACGGGGTGCTTTCGTTTTGCGGAGTTTCAACCGCCTTACCGAAAAGCTCCGAAGACGACGCCTGATAAAACCTTGGCCTGATTCCAATTTCGCGGATTGCTTCGAGCAGGCGCACGGTGCCCAGTGCCGTAACCTCCGCCGTGTATTCCGGCACATCAAAACTAACGCGCACGTGCGACTGGGCGCCGAGGTTGTAGATCTCGTCAGGTTGAGTTTGGCGAATGATCCTATTGAGCGAGCTCGAATCGTTCAGGTCGCCAAAGAATAATCGCAACCTTGTTCCTGCCTCATGAGGATCGCGATAAAGGTGATCGATGCGAGCAGTATTGAAAGAGGAAGAGCGTCGAATAATGCCGAAGACTTCATAGCCTTTTCCCAACAGCAGCTCCGTCAGAAAGGAGCCGTCCTGTCCGGTAATACCTGTGATCAGTGCTCGTTTTGCCATGATGCTGTTTCAGTGTTAGCGATGAAGCTTTTGTCCGGCGACTTGAGTTACGGTATGGTAGCACAATCGATGAGACGCCTATGAGTGCCTCACAAATCAACGACAGCCAAACACACTTTGAGAGAATCAATCTCGGAATCGTTTGTCCCATGGCAAACGAAGGTGGGGCCTCTGTCGCTTTCGTTAATGAAGTTTTGGAAGAATGCGCCAACCACGCATTCACATCAGTTACGTTCTTTGCGATTCTGGACAACGTCAGCAAGGACAACACGCGAGAACTGTTGGACGCGCTCGCGCTGCAACAAACGCAGTTGCGAGTTGTGTGGGCGCCGGAAAACCGCAGCGTGGTTGATGCTTACATTGGCGGTTATCGCGAAGCTCTCGCTGCGGGGTGTGACTGGATCCTGGAAATCGATGCCGGCTTCAGTCATCAACCATCTGACATACCGCAGTTTTTTAGTGAGATGTCGCAAGGGCGCGATTGTGTTTTTGGGACACGGTTTTCCAAAGGCGGGAGCGTAAGCGACACTTCGGCCCAGCGACGCGCAGTGAGCCGGGGCGGCACAGCATTAACTAACTTGCTGCTGGGAACAAAACTGAGCGACATGACGAGCGGCTTCGAGTTGTTTTCTCGTCCGGTGTTGAAGAGTGTTCTGGATCGGGGAATTCGGTCGCGCGGTCCATTCTTTCAGACAGAGATCAAAGCGTATTGTCGCGGATTGCGTTGGGCTGAAGTGCCAATCCAGTATTGTGCAGCAAGTCACAACATTAGTAACGCCAGTTTGAAAGATGCATTCGCAAACTTATGGCGACTGTTTCGGTTGAGACTTTCAAGCCGCTTATGAATGAAGGGGCCCTCCCGTAAAACCTGCGAACCAGGTGAAAGCTTAATGCCTGGGGCGTAAGCCCCAGGTAATGAGCTCATGATCATGAGCCCGCGAAAGCGGGCGACAGCGCAATCAGAATGCTCCCGAAGTCTGTCGCCCGTTTCACGGGCTCAGCTCTAGCTTGAACGTTACCTGGGGCTCACGCCCCAGATTTTATGCTTTCGTCCGCTGCGCGGACTGAAATCGCGACCGGCTTTTGGTACAACCTCAGTGCTGACTGCTTTGTTGCATTGCATTTGTTTGGAGAACTTTTTCTGGTGTTAGCCTAATACGGCACATTTCGAAGATGGAAGACAAAATCGCGCTTGTCGTGACCTCAATCGCAGAACCCAATGCAGTTCTTCGGACGCTGGCGCGTGGCTGCCGTGCGCACGGCTATGAGTTTATCGTGATTGGCGACGCCGCAAGTCCTGCTGATTTCCAGCTTGAGGGCTGTCGCTTCTACGGCCTCGCCGAACAGTATAAGACTGGTTTGAAGCTTGCACGGTTGTGTCCCACAAAACACTATGCGCGCAAAAATCTCGGCTACCTGCTCGCACTTCGCGAGGGTGCGACCATGATTCGGGAAACGGACGATGACAATCTTCCTTACGAAACGTTTTGGAAGCAGCGCGAGCGTCGACAATCTGCAAACACCCTGGCAAAGCACGGCTGGGCAAACGTCTATCGCTATTTTTCAGAATCGAACATATGGCCGCGAGGTTTCCCGCTGGAACATGTTAAGGATGAAGTGCCGGCGCTTGCCTCGCTGCCCGTTGACGTGAACGATTGTCCGATTCAACAGGGACTGGCGAATGAAAACCCTGATGTGGACGCAATCCATCGACTCGTCTCCTCATTGCCCCAGTCTTTCCGGCAGGGCGCCGACATTGCGCTCGCCGAAGGTTCGTGGTGTCCCTTCAACAGTCAGAACACGAGTTGGTGGCGCGAAGCCTTTCCGCTGATGTACCTGCCGGCGTTCTGCTCGTTCCGCATGACGGACATCTGGCGTAGTTTTGTGGCTCAGCGGATCGCCTGGACTAACAACTGGAGTGTTCTGTTTCATGAGCCGACTGTCCGGCAGGAACGCAACGAGCACGATCTACTGCGCGACTTTCGTGACGAGATTCCAGGTTATCTCCACAACAAATCAATTTGCGAAGCGCTGGAAAAACTTCCACTCCGCTTCGGCGTTGGAAAGCTCGGTGAGAACCTACAGGTTTGTTACGAGAAGCTTGTGAGCATGGGATTGGTTGATCGCAAGGAGCTGGAGTTGGTTGAGGCGTGGCTCTCGGATATTGCGGGCACTAAGTCCGAAGGCAAACCGAGTGATTCAGAGCTTTGAACTTGGTGCTTTGTACTTTGTTCGCTCGTGAGAACATCTTAGCTTCAGCACAGGCGTCAGACTACGAAGCTCAAATAACCAAGGGTGGATTCAAGTTTTGAAGTGCAACACTTGGGCCTGCGCGGTAATCGTTGATAAGAATCGGAGCACTGAAAGTGCGCCATAGAATTTTACGAGCGCCGTTATTCCGCTCTTTCAGAGCTTCGGATTGTCGCTACATTTTCCTAGGGGGCGACGCGCTGAGCCTTGCTCAGGCGCTTGCCCCTGGCTTTTATACTCCGCGCCTTTGGCGCTGCGGCGAACAAGACATCCTGCATGCATACCTGTTGCACTTCTAAATTGAATTCGCGAAGTACAAGCAAAGTACAAAGCACTAAGTTCAAAGTACTAAGTTCCAAGCTCAAAGGCCAAATTCAAGCCAGTTAATCTTAATTCCTCGTTGCCGCGGGTCCGGTCCGGTCCCCAGTCTTTGCGGCGACTCGGCATCCGGCAACTCAAAGCTCAGCGTATTCTTCTCACGCAGAACCTCTGGAGAGAACCTTATCGTCTGCACTTGAGCTTCGGGCGACGTCAGTGTGAGGCTCGCTAACGCATTATCGTTCAGCCTCACGTTAACGCGCTGTTGGGTTAGTTTTCCCTCAATGAGAAACGGCGTGAGATTCAGATTCAGCACGTTTGGCCGCTTGGTTTCCCAGGTAAAAACCAGCGCCGCTTTGCTTTCCGCCCAGCGTGAATCAGGCGCACCCTCGTTCCACCCGTACCAGAAATATTTGTCCGCATCCGCTTGTGTGAAATCAATCCGCGTTAGACCAATGGGGTAAAAAATCCGTGGCGCGGGATAAGGCAGATAACCAGCCAGGAATTGCGGCTGCCGCCAATCCCAGAGCCGTGCCGGATGCTCATCAATGCCGCGCGGTCTCACGTTCCAGAGCCAGGTCGCGTGTGATGTTGCCCCGAGAGTGTTGATGAAAACACTGATCATTAAGAGCAAGCCGCCGAAAAAAAGTTGAACTCGCCACGCGAAAGAATTTCGGTGCT
Organism: Pyrinomonadaceae bacterium; assembly: GCA_051000815.1. Taxonomy (GTDB): domain Bacteria; phylum Acidobacteriota; class Blastocatellia; order Pyrinomonadales; family Pyrinomonadaceae; genus PSRF01. The sequence continues at coordinate 28,275 of JBPCNX010000092.1, read as the reverse complement.
GTTCCCTTTGTCGTTCGCGCCAGGTGAGCATCGCGTGAACCCCCAGGATAGCGAGCAGCACAAACCAGGGAACCAGGCCAGTCGTGAAGCGCGGGCCAAAACTATGACCGGCCCACCAGTGAGGAAAACCTGAAATCGCGATTAGATGTGCGACGATGACCGATAACGACAAGCAGACGAGTCTCGTGTGGTTTATGTATTTTCTAAAACGTACAAGCAGATACATTACGAAGAAGAGCACCGGCACATAAATCAGTAAGCCCCGCGCCGGGCTCACGAGATTTCCAGCGAGCGCCGTCCAGAAGACATTAAAAAGCAAACGATCAGCGCGGTAGTAACTGGGCAGAAAGTGACCGTAGTGAAACCATGAATAGAAAACGAAGACCGTCAGCCACGCCGCGCCGGTAATGGCATAACGACCGAACAGTGGTCGTTGGTACAGATAGATATAGAAGGTGACTGCTGCGATTGGCACGGCAAAAGTTGGACGCACAAAGTACATCCACGAAAGCAAGCTCGCCAGCAACAGCGGATTGAGTCGCAGCCTGCCGGTTTCGTGCGCCAGCAGCAGGAAAACCACGAGGCCCAGCAAGGTTATTCCCCATGTATCGCTCCATAAGGCCCTCGATGCTGTGCTGTAAACCTGCGTGCCGAGCGCGTTACCAAGTGCGACGATGGCGCTCCAGCCGGGTGGCAACAGCAGCCGCGCCGTATGAAAGAAGATGCCGGCCAGGAACGCCATCAACAGCGCTGCTAAACCCGCTTCGATCATCACCTCGCCCCGCGGATTGTAAGTGCCGTCGGAGTTGACAGCTGAAACGCCAAGTCGATTCAGCACCCACACAAACGGAGCTGAAAGCACAGGAGTGCCGGGAGGAAACCGATAGTAGGTGTGGCCTTTAATCGTCTCCAGTTGGTAGACAGGTGGAAGAGTGTAATGGTCGAGGGCGAAACTCCGGTGATCCAACAAACTCTGGCTGAGCATCATTGAATAGGCAGAGTCAGTCACCTGATGCACGCGCGAGATCAGGAAAACAACAAGTGTGAAAGCGAAGATCACAATACCCAACCTCGCGGTTGATTGAAACCAACCTGTCTGTTGACCTTGATTTGTCTTAATCATCGTTTCTGGAGGGAACTATCTGGATGAATCGCATGTTGTGCGCCTTCGTAACAAGCGAACGCCGCGATTCTTCGTGCGCATGTCTCCGCAACCACTCAGCGCCTTCAGGTGTCGCTGACAATCGATCGATTGCAGAAGCCTCAAGCCAGACGGTTCTGCCGCGAGCGTTGGTCTCTCGCAGTTCGTTCTCTATTACGTCCAGCCTTGCAGGATCTAATTCTTTCCAGAGCGTTCCGCGGTTGATGTATTTGACGAGGCTGTTATCAGAATTTTGCGCTCCGAAGTAAATCACCGTGCCCGGCGGCCACACCTGGTGCATCTCCAGCGTTAGAGCGAGGGGCGGATATTTTTGCACGTGCGAGTAAGGGAAGATGAGGTTGAGAAAGTTCACGATGGCAAGAACCGCAACGAATAAGGCCAGACGGTATTTACGTTTCGGGTGAGCTACCAAATTGTACGAGTGGAGAACGAGCCCCAGCAGAATGATTATGGCCGGAAGGTAAAACAGCCGGTAAAACGTTTGGGCTGAGAACAGAAGGAAAAGGAAAATCACATACGTGGAAATCCAAAGAAGGCAAAGCAACGCCAGCGTTCGACGGAGTGGATCCTGACGCAACGCTCGCAGCCATTGCCAACCAGGGTTCTTAAAGTGCCGGACGATCTTGAAGGCGAGTATTAGTAACAGTGCTACTAAGATAACGATGAGAACTGCGAGAAAGGGATTTAATAGGCCTTCGAGGGCGTTTAATCGTCCGCCGAAGAAAAGTCGCAGGTGTCCTCGTAGTGTATACGCGAGATTATTCCATGGATGAAATCCGAAGCTTTCATCAGCTGAGTACGACATGATCCAGCGCATAAACCGGGCTGGACGAAATGCTCCGGTCAACAGATAGAAAGAGGAGATGTAGGCGGTCAAAGTGATCAGGGCTGCCGCGCCGCTAAACGTTAAGGCATTGCCGATTCGTTGTCGGCGCGGGAGGGAATTCCAGTCCAGCAAAAAGGCAAGCACAAGCGTGGGAAAAACGATTATGGCGATCTGGTGAAAACACAGGCTCATCGAGTAGATCAATGCGACAAGGAGTGGTCTCTGCTGCCGATTGGGGAGGACCAGATTAAAGCTGAGCAGCAAAAACAGGATACTGGGAATATAGGCATCAGCATCGGTAGAGAATTTCCACCACGCCGCGGAAAAAGCAAAAAGCAGACTGAGGGTGAAGGCATAGTAAGTAGATGCCGTTATCTGTTTAAGAATGCGAAATAGCAGGGCGCAACTAATGGCGCTAAGAATGCCATTCAAGACTTGAAGAACTGTAATTGCCTTGACGTTTAGTCCCAGAGCTTGAACTGCTCGGTATGAAACGTAGCCGACTATGTTGTAAATCAGATGATTGGGATGAACCAGAAAAGCACTGAGTTGAGGGGCATCTTCGATCGTTTGCGCGAAAGCGATTCCATCCCAGTAGTAATTCCGGGTGGGGAAGCAGAGGTAGATTGCCGCCGTTACAACAAACAAGATCCATGGCGCCCAGGTGTCGTTGCTGTTCCTTAATGTTATGGCGCGCATGAAGTTCAGAGGCAAAGAGAAGCACCGCGTACTACCAGGCTTGGGTTATTGTACTATCACTGTGTCGGATGCTGACTAACCACTCCATCATCTGTTTCGGCGGCGAAGATTGGTGGTATCACCACCCTCATTCCAAAGCACATCTGATGCGCCGGTTTGCCCGTGCCGGCAATAAAGTAATCTTCCTAAATTCGATCTCCATGGGGTTACCCTCGCTGGGCCACAAAGACATCGTGCCGCGGATCACGCGCAAGCTGCGCAGCTATGCGAAGCTTGCGCGCCAGACGAAGGACGGTATCACTGTCGTGTCGCCGGCGAGTTTACCTTTCTTTGGCAGCGGGACAGCGCGGGCAATCAATCGTCGCCTGCTCCAAAGTCAGATTCAACGGCTGACGAGTAATCGAGGATTCTCCAAGCCTATTCTGTGGATCGCGATCCCCACGGCTGCAGAGATGATCGGCTGCTTTGACGAATCTCTGGTGATCTATCATATTTCGGACAAGTACGACGCGAACACCATGGACCACGCGACCGACCCGCTCCAGATTCGTCAGTTGCACGACAAAGCGATCGCGAATGCTGACATCATTTTCTACTCCGGTCGTAAACTGTTGCAGGAGGCCACAAATGGGCGGGAACGTTCGCATTTGTTGGAACAAGCTGTCGACTTCGAGCACTGGGCGAATCTGGATCAGAGAGTCGATTCCGGCGAGTTGGAGATCGCCCCACAAATCGCGAACATTCCCCGGCCGCGGCTGGGATATTTCGGCGCGATCGAACCCTGGTTGGTGGATCAGGAGTTAATAAAACAGGCGGCGCGCCGGCAACCAGACTGGCAATGGGTGTTCATTGGCAATCGTTCGCGCGGGCTGGAAATCGAAGGACTGCCAAATACACACTTTCTGCCGCCGGTTGCCTACGACGATCTTCCACGCTACGCTGCGGGCTTCGATGTATGCGTCTTGCCATGGGAAACCGAACAGGAATTTACGAGTTATGGTTCGGCAATCAAGGTTCGTGAATACCTGGCGACGGGAAAGCCGGTAGTGATTTCACCTTTGCCTGAGTACGAACCGATGAGCGATGTATTACGCATCGCGCGCAGCCGGGAACAGTTTCTGAGTCTGGTGAATGACGCGCTCGAGGAGAATGATCCGGCCGCCGCAGAGAAACGACAAGCGTCGGTAGTGAATGGCACATGGGACGTTCGAGCTGAATGGGTGAGCGACTTGATTGAGAAGACGTTAGCCAGGAAGCGGTGATGGATGGAACCCGAGAATTGGCGATTGCCAATTGCCGATTGCCCGAGATGGTAGGCTCCTAGTCGCCCGCTCGAAGTTGCGCCACCAACCCCCAGCGCGATGAGGTCAGTACCACCGCGCGGTAGAGAGTGTGTGAAAAGGTTGGTTTATAGTGTTGAGGAGCAAGTCGGGGCAATTCACAGGTCAGGAAGGCGGACCCTGTCCCCGCCGCAAGCTGAGAGATATTCACGGACAAGTTGTACTGAACCCTGCGAAATCAACATTGTGGATATGGGTGAACGCTGACCAAGTTAAGCGGGGACAGGGTCCCCCCTTCCTGACCTGTGAATTGCCCCAACTTGCTCTTTACCGCGTGAGCCTTCCGTTTTCATACAACCTCGGCTGCGGTTGGGTCCAGTCTGTGAGAAACCTGAAACTCGAAACTCGAAACCTTTCGTGAAGCAAGTTCTACAAAACAGAAAAACAGGAACACCTTCAGTGGCGGAAGTCCCAGTGCCCACGCTTCAGAAAGGGCGTCTGCTGGTGCGCACGGCTGCGTCGCTGATAAGTTCCGGCACGGAGCGAATGGTGGTCGAGCAAGCGGGCAAAGGCCTGGTTCAGGAAGCTCGCGAGCGCCCCGATCTTGTTCGCGCCGTAGTCGAGAAAGCGCGCAGGGAAGGGTTACTCAATACTTTTAGCGCCGTGCGCGAGAAGCTTGCCGCCTCGACCGCGCTCGGCTATAGCGCGTCCGGCATTGTGATTGGAGTCGGCGCTGACGTGACGGAGTTTCGTATCGGCGATCGCGTGGCCTGCGCCGGAGTTGGTTTCGCTTCGCATGCGGAAGCGATTTCCGTCCCAAAGAATCTTTGCGTCCAGCTCCCGCCCGCCGTGGATTTCGAAGCCGGCGCGTTTGGCACACTCGGCGCTATTGCTTTGCAGGGAGTGCGTCTTGCGGAACCCACACTGGGTGAGTCGGTCGTCGTCATCGGACTCGGTTTGGTCGGGCAACTGACCGTGCAACTGCTGAAGGCCAACGGCTGTCGCGTCTTTGGAATCGATCTGGATCCGGTTCGGGTTACGCTCGCACGACAGTTAGGCGCTGACGGAGGTCAGATTTCTGGTGACGACCTCAAAGGCGAGGTTATGAAATGGACTCGCGGTCGGGGCGCAGATGCAGTCCTGATCACAGCCGCCACTGATTCCAATCAGCCGGTCCAACTCGCTGGAGAGATTTCGCGTTTGAAGGGTCGCGTTGTGATTGTCGGCATGACAGGAATGGAAGTGCCACGTCAGCCGTTCTTTCTGCGCGAGTTGTCGCTGAAGATTTCCATGTCCTGCGGTCCCGGCCGCTACGATCCGGAATATGAGGAGCGTGGCCACGACTATCCGTTTGGCTATGTGCGCTGGACCGAGAACCGGAACATTGAAGCTTTCCTCGAACTGGTTGCCGAGAAACGAATCGATGTTGGCGCCCTGATAACGCACCGGTTCACTTTCGACGACGCTGCGCGGGCCTACCAACTGATTGCGGGAGACTCGCATGAACCGCACTTGGGAGTTGTGCTCAGCTACGACACCGAGAGAGAAATCGAACGCAGCGTCCAACTTAGCGAACGCTCAGCGACCCAGAAGGTGGTTCGAGTCGGGGTGATAGGTGCTGGTAGCTACGTAACAGCAATGCTGCTGCCACATTTCAAGGAGCAACGCGCAGACTTCCGTGTCGTGACGACTGCGTCCGGCGTGTCGGCCACTAACGTCGGCAGGAAGTTTGGATTTGCGCGTGCCGTGTCAGCTGCGGATGAGGTTATCGGTGATGCGGAAGTGAATCTGGTGTTGATTGGCACGCAGCACGATCTCCATGCGACGCTGGCACAGCAGGCCCTGGAGGCTAATCGCCATGTCTTCGTGGAAAAGCCGTTGGCTCTCAATGACGAAGACTTGAATGCGGTGTTGCGCGCAGGTCGGAATTCGTCCGGGCGGCTGATGGTGGGATTTAACCGCCGGTTTTCGCCGCTTACGCGTAAAGCCCGGGAGTTTTTTGCGGAACGCAGCGGGCCTTTGTCGATTCTCTATCGCGTTAACGCCGGCCGCATTCCGCGTGAGCATTGGGCACACGACCCTGAAAGAGGTGGCGGCCGGATCATCGGCGAGGTTTGTCACTTTGTTGACCTGATGCAGTTTGTGATTGGTGCTTTGCCGGTTTCAGTCTTCGCCGAGGCGGTGTCCGGTGACAATGCCGCCGTTGCTAACGAAGATTCTGTTTTCATCACACTCCGCTTTGCCGACGGCTCAAATGGATCGATTGCTTACCTTGCTGAGGGTGATGCTTCACTTGGCAAAGAGCGCGTGGAGATGTTTGGCGAAGGCAAGACTTTTGTTCTTGATGACTTTAAGCGCGCCAGCCTCCACCGGAATGGTAAAGAGGAACAATTTGCACTTCGCAGTCAGGACAAAGGCCAGGCCGAACAGGTCAAGGCTGTCTGCGCAATGGTCCTGGAAGGCGGCCTCTCACCCATTACTCTCGACGAGCTCGCCGCGACCACCCGCGCAACCTTTCGCATTAGGGATTCGCTACGCTCCGGCGAACGGGAACCCGTTTCGAGTTCATAGTTTTGCGTTTCAAGTTTGGGGCTTTACCGCCAAGACGCCAAGGACCGCCGAGTTCGCCAAGTACGAGAGGGATTACAAGAGTGGCGTTCTACACCCGTTGTCCAACTGCGAAGTTACCTCCAAGCTAAGCTGCCAAAACTTCCCTGGCGATCTTGGCGATTCTTGGCGCCTTGGCGGTTAAGTCTGACACGCAAAACCCAAACTCGAAACTCTGAACCCGAAACTCGAAACTGGTTAAGCCTATGTGCGGCATTGCCGGAATTGTAAGTCTTGATCCCGAGCAGCGTGTTCTGGCAATGCTCGAGACGATTGAGCATCGCGGCCGCGACGATGACGGGCTTTGGACATCGGATCCTGCCGACTCCGGACAAAGAGTTTCCCTCGGCCACCGGCGCCTGGCGATTATCGATACCAGTTCGGCGGGACATCAGCCCATGTTCTCCCCTGATGGCCGTTATGCAATCACCTTCAATGGCGAGATCTACAACTACCGCGAGTTGCGCGAAGAACTGAAGTCGAAGGGCCACGCGTTCAGCACTGATTCTGATACCGAAGTGCTCCTCGCTGCTTTTGCCGAATGGGGCGCGGCGTGTCTGCCGCGTCTCAACGGCATGTTTGCTTTCGGCATTTGGGACCAGCAGAAGCGGACACTAACACTCGCCCGCGACCACGTCGGCATCAAACCTCTCTACTACGCGCATGTTCCAGCCGCAAATGGCCGGCCGGGTGCACTTGTCTTTGCTTCGGAAATCAAAGCCATTCTGGCCACAGGTTTGATCGAACGGGCGATCGACACTGAAGCGTTGCATCAATTCCTGACTTTCCTCTGGGCTCCTGATCCAAACACTTTGTTCCGTGGCATTAAGACAGTACCTCCGGCCCAGGTGCTGACATTTCGCGACGACGAAGTTTCCATGAGCGAGTGGTGGGACGTCTCGTTTGACGAAATCGATACCGGGCGCAGCGAAGCGTGGTGGCAGGAGCAGGTTTTGGAAACGCTGGATCGAGTTGTGTCGCTGGAGATGGTTGCCGATGTGCCGCTCGGTGCTTTTCTTTCAGGAGGAATCGATTCATCCGGGATCGTGGCCATGATGAAGCGACACGAAGCCGGCAGGCGCATCAGCACCTACACTGTGGGAATTGAAAGCGAGGATCTGCGTTACGACATCATTCCTGATGACGTGAAGTGGGCGCGGCGGGTAAACCAGCATCTCGATACTGACTATCACGAGATAATGCTCAAGCCGGACGTTGCCGAACTTCTACCCAAGCTCGTTTATCATATGGACGAGCCGGCAATCGACATGGCAATTCCGAGTTACCTGGTTTCGCAAGCCGCGCGCGAGACGCTGACGGTGATGCTTTCCGGGATGGGTGGTGACGAAGTGTTTGCCGGCTATCCGCGGCAACTGGCGATGAAACTTGCAGGCGCGTTTGATCCGGTGCCGGGCTTATTGCGTCGACCGTTAATGAAAACTCTTGAGCGCGCGCTTCCCGGTGGCTTGCCCGGCAGGCTCACCGCGCCGCTGCGCAACGCGAAGAAGTTTGCGCGCAGCGCCGGTCTCGATTTTGAAGAACGATATCTTGGCTACGGCACTTACTTCACGGACGAAGGGAAGCAGAGGCTTTATACCGATCCGATGCGCGAAGCCACGAGTGGTCTTGATGCTTACGCCGCCCATCGTCGCTACTTCGATCGAATGAAGCATGCGGCGCCGTTGAATCGCTTGCTTTACGTCGATATGAAGACGTTTCTGCCTTGCTTGAATTTAATCACTACCGACAAGACTTCCATGGCGGCCAATCTCGAAGTGCGCGTTCCGTTTCTTAATCGCGAGCTGCTCGCACTTGCCGCGCGTATGCCTCCCGAACTCAAGCTGCGCGGCTTCAAGCGCAAGTACATCCTCAAGCGCGCGCTGGAGCAGGTACTCCCTAGAGATGTCGTGTGGCGAAAGAAGGCCGGCTTCGGTGCGCCGATTCGTTCCTGGCTGCGCGGCGCTCTGCGTCCCATGGTGAATGATCTACTTTCAGAGGAAGTGGTAAGGAAGCGCGGCCTGTTTCGTCCTGAAGAAGTGAGGCGCATCATCGATGCGAACCTTTCCGGCCGCGAAGACTACAACCTGCAAGTCTTTCAATTGCTGAATCTGGAGCTCTGGCACAGAGAGTTTCTGGATTGAAATTGGTTTGCAGCCGACTACAGCTGCGTTTGTGCCTGTAGCCAGGTTCAGCTAGTATGGCCTCGCACTTCGGATGGATCGCGCACCTGGATGCGACCGGCGACTATCGCAGCATGATTAATGGCTTCATGAACTCGCTCGAGTATCGCTTCCGCTTTGGACCCTAATCCGGCGTGGACCTCTCGGACAGCGAAGACTACAACCTGCAAGTCTTTCAACTGCTCAACCTTGAACTCTGGCAGCGCCAGTTTATTGATTGAAGTCAGCTGAGCGCGAAATGCACTAGTCCTTTCGGGTGGCGTCACAACATCTTCACGCTTCGCGCTCATTGCGGGCCGGGAGACGCCCGCGCTCCCAGTTAGACATGGAATCTTTCTATCCATGTTTCAACTGCCGCATTAGTGAAGAACATCTTCGCGCTTCAGCTTGCCTAATCATTCAGACATCATTCACAGTCCTTGCAACGCTCAGTGCTCTCTCTCAACTGCAGTAAAGAAAGTCCCAGTTTGCCGGAATAAACTCAAGTTTCCAGGGGGGTCCAGACTATGCACCATCAATCTTACCGCCGACTCTTTGTTTCGGTTTCTGCCCTCTCTTTGGCTGTTTGTTCTGCGCTGATCGTTACTCTGCATTATTCAGAAGTCGAATATATATTACGTTATTCGGGATTGTAGAGAGTTATGTCGGAGTGCACCACCTCAACGGGACTTCACTGCGAAATGTACGGCACGGGTGATCCAATCCTGTGTCTGCATGGCCTGGGTGCCAGCATGCATTCCTGGCGTGAGTTTCGAGAACCACTCTCAAAAGAACACAAACTAATCCTGATTGACTTCAAAGGCTTCGGAGCATCGCCCAAACCAGAAGACAAACATTACGCGATCGAGGAGCATGCCGACCTCATTTACCGGTTCATTCAGGAACACGACTTAAGAAACCTGACGCTGATCGGAAATTCCTTCGGCGGCGCGGTGTCTCTATTGGTTGCATTACGACTCTGCGAGGAAAAGTCCGGACGGCTGAGACGGCTGATATTGATCGATAGTGGCGGGTACAATCAGCACCTGCCTTTGCACCTAAAGATGCTGAGAACTCCAATCCTGGGATGGCTCGTGATGCATCTCCTGCCTCCAAAGATTTCAGCACTGACTGTGCTCAGGTATTCCTACTACGACGATCGGAAGATCACCAAGGAACAAATCGAGGCATACGCCCGGCCGATTGCGGAACGCGGCGGCCGCCACGCGTTACTGCAAACTTCGAAACAGATAATCCCCGGGAACATCGATGAATTGATTGCGAAGTATCCGATGATTTCCGTACCGACCCTGATTATCTGGGGTGTGCAGGATAAGGTTGTTCCGTTAGTGATTGGTGAAAAGCTGGACGCTGCGATTCCTGATTCGAAACTCGTAACAATCGATCGTTCTGGACACGTGCCGCAGGAAGAAACCCCGAAAGCTGTAGTCCCCTTGGTTTTGGATTTCTTGCGCGCTTAAACTCGAGCACCAGGAAACCGAAGCCACCGATTTACACGGATTACACAGATCAGAAATTCTGATGAAGCTCTGATCAGCGTTTGTCCGTGTCGATCTGTGGCCTGGTCGTTTAGTTCGCTACCGCTTTAGCGCAAAGGTTCGTCCAGCAGAATCCACTCCACGATCGAAAGCGGCAGACTGCCGTTCTTGATCAGGTCGTCGTGGAATTGGCCGAGGCGGAAGTTTGCGCCCTGCTTGTCTCGATACCTCCCCAGCAAGCGCATGATCTGCCATTTACCTACCATGTAGGTGATCTTCTGTGTGGGATTTGCCGCCGCACCCGCTGCTTCTCCTGTCGCCGCTTCACGATCCAGTCCGCCGGCCTCCATAAAATAGTTCACCGCCTGATCAAACGTCCATTTGCCGGTGTGCAGGTTTACGTCCACACCTATGCGTGCGGCGCGATAACGCGATAGTCGCAGCACCTGTCCATGTCCGGGTGTGTTGTTTGGATATAGACCCGACCGCAAAAGCATCTCCTCGCCGTAGAGCGCCCAGCCTTCGATGAAGATCCCGTCTCCGTGCTGGCGACGAATCTCGTTCTTCAGTTGGTTCGCAATCGAAAGCTGCAGAAAGTGCCCGGGGATTCCTTCGTGACCAAGTATCGGTCGCGGATCCTCGATAGCAGCACGTATATAAAAATTCTTGCTGGTGGGACTGTAAGTAGGAATGAAATAGAAACCGCCGTTGTCCTTATCGTAAACGCCGGGAGGGTTCATGAATCCACCCGGGCTCGTCGGCTTAAACGCCTCCGGTAGTTGGCGAATCGTGAACGGACCAATGTAGTCGGGAATCGTAATCAGCCGGTTTGTCTTGAGGAAACTAATCATCTCGGCCTGCCGGCTTTCGTAGGCTTGCAGAAAGGCCTGCTGGTCGGCGGGAATGTTCTTACTGCGCGCCGGATTAGGATCGGCAAGGGCGGGATCGGAAAGCATAGATTCCAGGCCGCGATAACGGGCCAACTCCGCCTGACCCAGCATGTCGATCTGTTTGGCATCGAACGGCAGCAAATAGATGTTCTTCAGAATGTAGTTGTAGTTCTCTTCGCCCATCGGCTTGAAGGCCACCATCCCCGGCAGACGTCGTTCCAACCAATCGGCAAAGCCATGCAATGAGACGATCGCGGCATCGCGTGCCTTCACCAGCTCGTTTCGCTCAGCGGGCGAGAGATCTGTTGCCAAAGTCATCAGGCTGTCATTGAACAGACTGTCGATCGAGCGCGCGGAATCAATTGCAAGTTGGGCATAGAGCCGAACAGGTTTGATCAGATTCTGTTTGCCCTGTTCCATCAGCTGCGGCATCTGTTTGAGACGCGCTGTTGCGGAGAGCGCGCGATTGCGCGGCGTGTCGTATTCCTTCTTCAACAGGGAAAAAATGCCGTTGCTGCACTCGTTAACGTAAAGCTGCGGATCGCTTTGCTCAAAATCCATGACGCGGTTGAAGAAAACCACGCCATCGAGTTGCGCGCGAAAGAGCATCCAGTCAATCCGATCTTCTTTGTTCCACGAAGCAGTCGACATCGCCTCAATTTTGGCGAACAACTCTTTCGCGTGCAGGCGCCGGGCCAAAACTGCCGACAGCGAGTAATCGGTCAGACGATTGTCCCAGGTATGCAGCCCGGCATCACTCGAGGCAACCGGAAAGTTCTGGTTGCGCCAGTTATAGTAATCCGCGGCCAGCTTTTGCAGGTCAGCGGGCGACTTTGGTTGTTGTGCGCGTATTGGTGTGAATGAATTAGAGAGGAGTAAGAAGACGAAGACGACAAGAGCTAAACGTTTCATTTGTTGGTTGCCTCGTTGCAAGCGATGATGGTTCGGCTTAATTAGCTTTTTTAAGACTAAGTACTGTCAGATTTCTGCAATGCGCGTGCATTGCGCTGAAGTCCCGCCAGTTTAGCCCGTTTCATCGCGCTGCCACGGAAACGATCGGCATATTCTGCGGGTGTGAGTTCGAGAATTGTCTTGAGACTTGCGTTGACATTTCCTGTTCGCGGTTCGAAACGGTGCTCGGAGGTAGTTTCCGCAAAGCGGTTCCAGGGGCAGACGTCCTGGCAAATATCGCAGCCGTAAAGCCAGCCCTCGAGTTGCTCTGTAATGGGAGTGGGAATCTCCGGCGCGCGCGACTCGATAGTGGCGTATGAAATGCACTTGTTGGAATCGACGACGTAGGGTTCGGTGATGGCCGCTGTCGGACAGGCATCGATGCAGAGTGTGCAGGTGCCGCAGTGATCCTCGATCTGCTCGTGGTCGTAATCCAGTTCCAGATTGATCAATAACTCACCGATAAAAACCCAGGAGCCCAGGTCTTTTGTGATCAGGTTGGAATGTTTGCCGATCCAGCCGAGGCCGGCATGAACCGCCCAGGCTTTGTCCATCATCGGTTGAATATCGACACACACTTTGCCTGCCGCCGTCGGAACTTCCTCCTTGATCCAGGAAAGCAGCGCGCGCAGTTTAGCGGCGACAACATCATGATAGTCGTCGCCCCAGGCATAACGAGAAATCTTTCCGGTGTCAGGTTCCTGGGAATGGTTTTGCGGAGTGTAGTAATTAATCGCGACAACGATTACTGAACGCGCCTCGGGAAAAAACTTTCGCGGGTCGGCGCGCAACTCCGGATCGCGGGCCATCCAGGACATCTCGCCATGATAGCCGCGCGCCAGCCATTCGCGGAGAAGCTCGCGTTCATGGCTGAGAGCTTCCGCGGGAACGATGCCCACCAGATCAAAGCCTTGGGCCCGGGCGTAGTCGCGAACCCGGCTACCGAGGTCCTTGAAGTGCGGATTCCGGGGAAGACTGCGCGAAACGTTTTCACTGAGACTCTGCACGTAGGTCAGGATAAGCGTGGACGAGTAAGGCGTCCAGCGGCGGAGGGTGAGACGCCGCTATCGCAAAGGTTAGGAATAGGCTTTCAGCTTTGAACTTCGTCTGGAATGGAAGGCTCAGGCTTAAGTACAAAGAACCAAGTACAAAGTACGAAGATCAGTCTTGTTTTTAATCGATCTTCTGGAGCGTCACTGTAATCAAAGGCGAAACGCCCGCGGTCTTACTGTAGGCCAACCAGTAACCGGCCTTTGGGTAACGTGCCATTCTGTAAACCGAACCATCGGGCTTCGCCGTCAGGTCGGCGCCGAATAACGACTTCGGAGTTGGAATGTTCTGCGCGCCCTGGAGAAAGTTAGCGGAGATAGCCATGACCTTTTTTGTCTTGTCATAATAAATCTGAGCGCTTTCGGCATCGTTGAGCGCGAAGAAATCCTGTTCGTCGCCCTTGTCAGTCGGGTCGCCAAGCTTCTTGCGAACGTCGTCGGCAGCCATGCCGATCTGAATGCCGCGATAATCCTGGTAAAGCGGCTTATCGTCATCGCCCGCTCTTTTTTGACCCGGCATACTCGGGGCAACCAGGATGACAAGAAACAAGGCCGCACCCAGAAAAAAGAGATTCTTTGGTTGCGCTGTGCGCTTGATAATTGAGTAAATCATCGGGAACTCTCCTAATCGCAAAGGTGTGTTGTGAAGTGTCTGTGGAAGGCCGGGAGCGCCGGCGGATTTGGAAGCTGACTGTCCCAATTGGCCTGTCCAAGGGTCCGATGGGAGGGACAATAATCCCAGCGGTTTCGTCCTGTCAATGGTTTCAAGAGCCCGGAACAGGGAATTAGAGCGTGGCTCAAGTCCGCTGACCCGACTCCGAAACCCCACCAGCTGAACTGTTGACTCCGTCAGGCTTTTGTCATATAGCCCATTGCTCTAAGAACAATTTCGCGACGAGTGTGTGCCAAGCTAAGGCTTGCGCGAAATTCCGCTTTGCCCCAGTCATCAAATTGACTGGCTATTCCGACAACAAAGGAGCTGGTCTTATGAGAAAAATCACCTTGACGGCGGCGCTGTTGGCAGCCATGTCGCTGTTAATACTCGGTCAGATGGCCTGTCAGCCTGCGCCCGATACCAACCGCTCGGCCGTACCCACCGCCAACACCAATTCTGATAGGGAAGTTGTAGATACAGCAGCCATCGAAGCTGAATTGCTTCGTATCGAAAATGATTGGCCACGAGTAGTCAGAGAGAAAGATGTGGCTGCAGCCGGGCGCGTTGAGGCCGACGACGCGGTCTTTATTTATCCCGATGGCAGCAAGGGAAACAAAGAGCAGGATTTGAAAGACATCGGCAGCGGCGCAATGACCGCAGACTCGATCGAGATAAGGGAGTTGCAGGTAAAGGTTCTCGACAAAGATGCGGCCGTCGTTATTGGCCATAATGTTTTGAAGAATGGCAAATACAAAATGCCTGATGGAAAGACAATGGACATCAGTGGTGAGTATCGCTTCGTTGACACCTTCGCCCGGCGCAATGGCGAATGGAAGCTGGTCGCCGGCGCAGCGACTCGCATAATGGCGCCGGCCGCTTCCGCATCGCCGGCAGCCAAGGCTTCACCAGCGGCTTCGACAGCAGCTTCGCCACGGCCTTCCGCAACGGTAAGAACTCCGGCGACAGCGACACCTCGGGTGACACCCACGCCGTGATGGCGATCAGTAGCGCACATCATGGCAGCGACAAGTTACGATTCACTCACTCCAAGCAGGAAACTTTTCGATACAACACCCCCCTGGTTTGAGTGGAGCACCTTGTTGGCTACGGCGGACAATTCAACCGACGTCTAGTCACCCAACTTTCTGGTGGTGTCTTCAATAACGCTCCCTTGTCGCCTCGTCATTGATATTTGGCGCTCCTGACTTTCTAGCTCGACACTGACGCGGCCGGCCTGAGGTAAAGAAGCATTCGGCGACTTCGCAATTCCAAGGGCGACGGGAGTGCCCCCAGCAGATTGAAGCGCGCCTTTGCCACTACGCTTTTTCTTTGCAAACATCGCAGGCTTCAATGCGCTCAGTGCGGCCGAGCCAAAGAAGCTGACGCTCACAACAATGAGGAGAGCCGACAGCCAGTAGCCCCATCCAGTGTTCAGGGGAATGTAGTTACCATGCAGGAGCAGAGTCACCAGTAACAATAAGGCGTACGACCAGGTGACGATTGAGAAGCCGGTGCGCCTTTGTTCAGAATAACCCTGGAGCGCCTCTTTAGTGTCAGTGAGAGAAAAGCCGCAGTACCGGCAGAAGCGTACATCGCCAGAACCCAAGTCAAGTTCTCGGCCGCATTGTGGGCAATACATCATTGGCATTGAAGTCTGATCAAAAAGATCACTGTTGCCAAAAGCTATCTGACGCCCCATTCCCAAATCCCAAACAGAACTTTCTTGCTCAACGGGTGGTTAACTAACCTCATTATCAGAAGAAAGCAATGAGCCGGCCACATGAGATTACCGCTGACCAGAGTAGCAAAGAGAACGAGGCCGAGAGCTTTGCGGCTGAAGGCGAAGGCATGTCAATGTTCCAATCCGCGACTGACTTTGCCGTCCACAGACGGAAGACCAGCGCATTGATACCTGCCAGCGCAATAAAGAATAGTTTGAGACGAAACACTGGATTCTCAATCATGGTCGTGGCGTTCGTCATGAACATGAGGAAACCCGTCGGCACGACGACGAATATACTCAGACGAGACCAACGCAACAAATGACGAGCAAGATCTGCGACAGGCAATTTGCGAGAGACGCCGAGCAAACGCAGGTCAAATAAGAAAGCAGATCCCACAAGCACAACGAAGCCGATGATGTGCGCTATCTCGACAATGGGATAAAGCCATGTCCACTCGCGCATTGCAGTGGCAATAAGGGTCGACTCAAGCCAGGCCCAGATCGTTTGCGCGTCCGTTGCTTCCATCAAGTTTTATGGAGTGCGCTGACTTGTCAGCGCTTTTGATCGGACCGATCATGAAGTCAGATCATAAGTCTTCCCACCGCGCACCATTTGAATTGCTTTCATTTCGCGTGCTTTCTTTTATGCGGGTGACCAACGAGGGTAACTCGGGTTCCAGGCTTGATCATTTCCGCGGTGATGGCATGTCGCTTCATGCGGGCGACTGCGGACAACTCAACCGCCCATTCTCCCTGGTCAGTTCTCACTCTTGCGAACGTGTGTGGATTTTCGTATTTCGATTCAACGATGACGCCGGTGACCTCGACCTTTCTGCTTCGGTCAAATTCAGCCCATCCATGATGTGCGATGACATTAGACCCGACACTCAATGCAAACGCGCTAATTAGAACTGCAGTTAAGAAACGATTGATCACCTCGAGACCTCCCTGTTCAATACTCCCCCTGCGCCGGTGCTTATTGAGCCAGCGCTCGCTGCCTGCGAATATAACGAACCAGCAGATAGATGAGAAAGCCGCGAAATAAAATCATCGTGATCAAGCCTTTTCCAGAAGACGGCATCACAAGCGCAAGAAGCGTATCCAGGAAGAAGAGTATACCAGCCACCCAAAGGGCTTTGACAGATCGGCGCCTAATCATTGCGCCGAGGACCGCATAACCCACTGCCTGCACCAGCATTCCGATTCCGAGATCCAACGCTTCGGGATCAGCGCCGCCTGGACTAGTCAATCTCATCCACTATCGTAATAAGCCCGCCCTGTTTTATTGTTTCTTCTTGAACTCTTTCACGACCAGGGACGAAGTTCAACTCTTTTTAGTTTGAGGTCGAGAAGGTGGGCTTGCCCCCGCCCGCCCGTCGTTGCACCTCAATCTTCCAAACTGGCAAGCTAACTCCCGCCTTTGAGATAACGGGCGAGCAGTATTAGCGATGGCAGCAAAGGACCCATCTCAGCCGCCAAGGGACAACCGGAACGCGGCCATCTCCTCGCCGTTGCGAACCAGCAGTACATCGCCGGCCAGTACCGGGTGGTTCCACGTCTTGCCCTTGATCGCTGGTACTCGCCCGACTTCCTTGAACTGGTCGATGGCAGCGCCGACCAGCGCCAGCTGACCATCCTCCGACAACACAAGCAGCAAATCCTGGTCGAACAACAGGACGAGTTGGCCATGGCCGTAGCGTCCGCCCTTCCACTTGAGTTCCCCGTCCTTGAGATCGATGCAGGCGATGCTGCTGCCCGAGAAGCCGTAGGCATGGCCCTTGTGAACGACGAAGTCGCTGAAGTAGGGATTCAGCCCGACTGAGTTCCAGCGCTCTGCGGCGGTCCATCCACCTGGTCCCTGGGCAACTGCAATTCGGCGCATGTAGCTGCTCTCGCCGTCGTGAGTCAGGACATCGCCCTCAGCGGTCACGGCTGGCTGCACTATGCGAGGGCCCTCTGGCAAAGGATGTTGCCAGAGTTGCTTGCCATCGGGCGCGAAGCTGGTCGCACCTGTTCCGCTCAGCAGCAGAATCTGCTGGACTCCGTTGATCGTTATTAGATGAGGTGAACTGTAGCCGGAGCCGCCGTCGGGTCCGTACCAACGCGGATTGCCGGTTGCTACGTCATAAGCGGCGAGCTTGCCGGCGGTCGCGACTACGACAACGTCGCCGACTACCAACGGTGAACTCGCAAAACCCCAAATCGGAAGCTTCGCCTTAGTGTCGGACGCCGCGTTGCGCGACCACACCACGGCGCCGTTAGTGGCGTCGAGCGCGTTCAGAACTCCAGTCGCGCCAAGGGCGTAGACCCGGCCACCGCTGACTGTCGGCGTCCCGCGCGGACCAGCACCGGCATTCGACTCCCAGAACCGGACCGCGTCGCCATGCCGCCAGACGGGTTTACCGTTGCTCAAGTTGTAGCAGGCGACGACCTCTTCGTTACCGCGCTGCTCCTGAGTGTAGAAACGGTCGCCGCTGACCGCGAAGGATGACCATGCCGGTCCAATCGCCCGCCGCCAAAGCTCGACTGGCGGCGACTTCGACCAGTCTGTCTCGATCCGCACGCCGCGTACGATGCCGTCGCGCTCGGGTCCGCGAAAGCCATTCCAGTTAGTTCCCGTTGTCGCTGCTGCCGGAGCCGATGGAACTGAGACGACCGCCGTCGCCTCGTCGCCGGACTGGGCCAGGAGAAGTTCCTCGGGAGTTTTCGTCCACCGCCAGTGGATATCGTTTTCGAAGTTAGCTGTTATCCCGCCCGTGCGGATCAGTGTGAATCCTCCACACACGAGCAGGATGGCGAGCACGAGCAACCCGCGCCGCGCTGGATTCGAAACTGGACTGGTAACAGACAGTCGATTAATAGCGACGGCCCAAGCCACTAACGCGAGGCAGAGTACCGGAACAATCAGGACATAAAACAAAAAACCCATCGCCCCGTTCGCAATCGACACGTGGATCAAGCGATAGGCTACGAACAGTGCGACGATGATCAGAACGACTGCACCAACACGCTCGTACCAACGCGCCCGGCTGAACAACAACCACCACAGTACGACCGCGACTACGCCCAGCATGCCGGCGAGCATTCCGTAGAACGCGGCCGCGGGAACAAGGAGCGGAATAATAAACCACCCCAACGCGATCAAAACCGCACCAACCACGCCGGGCCATAGCCGGAGCGGCTTCTTCATTGTCGTCTGCGAGGTCGGCGTCTGGGGGATTGATTGGTCGAAGGTCGGTTGGTCAGCGTGGGCGACTGGATGATCGATTGGAGGGGTACTCATGGGAGATTGTACGCACCGGGCAAGGCGTTTGTTCTTAAATTTGACCTAATTCCAGCCTTTAAGAGTGTGCAACTTTGGACTCAACCACTCAGGTGTGCACATTTGCAAGTTGGGAAGGGGGCAGTCATTAGCTTGAAGTACGGAAGATTCAAGTCGCCCCCGCTCAGGTCTCACAAACTTCATCTCCGAATCAATCATGGTGCCGACTTCTTTGTAATTGCGCGAGCGTTGAGTGCTATTCGATCGGGCCACCCGTTACCGCGTGGTGGTACTGACCTCATTCCGCACCGGGCTAATCGAAAATCGGCAATTGGAATTGGCAATGTAGTGACTGCTTCCTTCCAACCTGCAAATTTGCTCAGATCAAAAGAGCTGTTTGGGAACGCGCGTTGTTCATTGACAGTGGCGCTAGAGCCGGTCAGAATGCGCCCAACAACCCACGCAACAACCAACCTAAGAAAGCAAAAGGAGAGAACATCAATGCCTTCCATCTCAGGATCTTTTTCCGGAAAAATCACTCAACAGTTTGGACTGCCTCTGAATGACCAGTCCAATCATCTACTCGCCATCGCCGAGGTTAATGGCACGCAGAAGTCGCCTGATCCGTTGTGGAACGACTCGAAGATAACCTACTGGGGCGTTAACGACTTGCTCAACAGCGAGGGCTCGCAAACCGGTTACTTCAACAACGTCCATCCAGACGGAGGCAGAGACTTTGGAACATTCGAGGGCAAAGTCTCCGCGGCAGGTGGCACGATGACCGTCGAAGGAACTTTTAAATTCACAGGCGGCGATGGCCGGTACCGCGGCCTCACTGGCGGTGGCACGTTCAAGACAGTGGCAAAGTCGGAGACCGAAGTGGAAGCCACCTGGAACGGTGCTTACGAATTGGCCAAAGCTCAGGCGGGATAATCACAGTGTCATGAAGTCAGTATCCCGACATGTCGGGATAGCGTCTGGGCACCTTTGCAAGTTGGGAAGGGGCAGTCATTAGCTTGAAGTCTCGGAAGGTTCAAGTCGCCCCCGCTCAGGTCTCACAAACTTCATCTTCGAATCAAGCATGGCGCCGACTTCTCTGTAATTGCGCGAGGGCTGAGTGCTATTCGATCGGGCCACCCGCTACCGCGTGGTGATACTGACCTCATTCCGCACCGGGCTAATCGAAAATCGGCAATTGGAAATCGGCAATGTAGTGACTGGCCCTTCCCGACCTGCAAATCTGCGAACCTGCCTTCTACGGGCGCTTATATATCTGCCCGCCCTTCATAACGAACCGAACGTCCTCGAGCACGCGGATGTTGTCGAGTGGATTACCGGGTACGGCCACCAGGTCAGCTAATAGCCCCGGTGCAATGTTGCCTCGATCACTCACACCGAGCAGGTCAGTGGCGTTCACAGTTGCGGTGCGGATGGCCTCAATGGGAGTCATCCCTCTTTCCACGAGCACAGCGAACTCCCTGGCATTGTCGCCGTGCGGGTATACCGCCGCGTCCGTGCCGAAGGCGATCTTGACTCCAGATTTAATCGCCAGCTGCAGGCTGTGACGTGCGCGCGGCAGTACGTATTCGGCTTTGGCCCTGATCGGAGGGGGTAAGGCATCTAGCTGGATGGCCTGAGCCAGATAGCTTGTGGGTACTAAGTAGGTGCCGCGCTCCCTCATTAATCTGACGGCTTCATCGTTGAGAATTGAGCCGTGCTCGATTGAGGCAACGCCTGCTTTCACGGCGGCGATGATGCCTTCCGTGCCATGGGCATGTGCCGCGACTTTCACTCCGTGCCGCGCCGCCTCCTCCACAATTGTGCGCAGTTCAGTTTCAGAGAGTTGCTGTGCCCCTACCGGCCCTTCCAGCGACAGCACGCCCGCCGTTGCGCAAACCTTTATCACTTTGGCCCCGTGCTTGATCTGGTAACGCACCGCCTTGAGCACGGCTTCAGGCCCATCAGCGATGCCAGTCTCCGGTCCCCGCTCCCGCACGCCGGGAATGTAACCGGTCGTATCGCAGTGGCCGCCGGTTATTCCGATGGAATGACCCGCCGGAAACATACGTGGACCCGGAATAAAATCCTGTTCGATGGCTCGCATGAGAGCGACGTCTACGAAGTCTGACGAGCCGACATCGCGAACAGTGGTGAAGCCCGCCAGCAAAGTCTTGCGAGCGTTACGCGCACCCCGTAAAGCATTGTCGCCAGCAGTGTCAGTGACCGAACGATGCAACCAATTCCCCTCGAGATCGAAAGAGAGGTGCGTGTGCATGTCGATGAAGCCAGGTAAAAGCGTAACGTCGCCGAGATCGATACGCTGTCCCCCCGGCACGGTGGCAGGATTAATACTCTTGATGCGATCTTTCTCGATGACGACAACGACGGGCGAAACTATTCGGCCAGTCTGAACGTCGAGCATTCGTGCCGCTCGCAGCACGATCACAGGTGGAACTTCCTGCGGAGTCTTCTTACTCGCAGTCGCTGGTTGACCTGTTGTTTCGATTGCGCTGAGCGACAGAGTTGAAATTGTAAAGAAGGCGATTAGAGGAATGCGCTTCATAAAATTGGAATCCTGGGCCGACGGGTTGAATAGAACGACTTGGTTTTAAGATAAATCTGGCACTGGGTCAAAGAATATTCGGGCTGACGCGAAAGCGATTTCAGGCTTGGGTCCGTAATGTTTCGTGTCAGTTCGTGGATCGTCTTGGCTATTGCGGACAAATATTTAGTTGGATGATCCCAAACCTGCTACCTAATTCGGAACAAGAAAATGAAAAATGGAAAATGGAGAATATTTTCTCCACGGATCCACCCCACTGCTAACCGCCCGCCGCTTATCCCCGCTAGCCCGACCTTTCTCCGTTTCCCTTTACCCTTTTCCCCTTTTACGCGATGCTAAGCTCACCAAGCGTTCAAAATTCCTGCCATGAGAACCGCCGACAACAGATCCCCCCATTATCGCGCCTGCAATCTTTGCGAAGCGATATGCGGCATCGAAATCACTGTTCAAAATCCGCTCCGCGATCCTGCGGATGAAAAAACTCGAAACTCGGAACTCGAAACTCGAAACTGGTTAGACATTCGCGGTGACAAAGACGACCCTTTCAGCCGCGGTTACATCTGCCCGAAGGCCGCTGCCTTGGGAGATCTTCACTACGATAATGACCGGCTGAAGTACCCCGTGCGCCGTACTCCTCACGGCTGGCAACGGCTCGGATGGGACGAAGCCTTTGACGAAGTAGCCCACAAGCTCAAGCGCATTCACGCGAAGTACGGAAGGAATTCCCTCGCAACTTACCTTGGCAATCCCACCGTTCATAACTATGGCGCTATGTTATTCGCGCCAGGCTTTATCCGGAGCCTGCATACGCGGAACAGGTTTTCCGCAACCTCTGTCGACCAACTGGCGCATCACTTATGCGCGTACTTCATGTTCGGTCACCAACTCCTTCTCCCAATCCCTGATCTTGACCGCACAAACTTTTTTCTGATCCTCGGGGCTAATCCAGCAGTCTCAAATGGCAGCCTGATGACTGCTCCTGGTATGAGTCGAAGGCTACGAGAAATTCGCGAGCGCGGCGGCAAAGTAATACTCATCGATCCGCGTTTCACGGAAACCGCCCGCTTGGCCGACCGGCATTTGTTCATAAAACCCGGTACCGACGTCCTACTGCTCCTCGCGCTACTTCATGTCCTCTTCGATGAAGGGCTAACGCGACTCGGGCCGCTCGCTGCTTCTACTAAAGGCGTGGAAACAATCCGCAATCTTGTGGCCGAATTCCCTCCCGCGAAAGTGGCATCAATTACCGGAATTGACTCCGATCAAATACGCCTCCTCGCGAGAGAGTTTGCTGCCGCGGAATCCGCTGTCTGTTATGGAAGAATCGGTGTCAGCACGCAGGAGTTCGGCGGCGTTTGCCAGTGGTTGATTAATGTCTTGAATATTGTGACTGGGAATTTAGATCGGCCTGGCGGCGTCATGTTCACGCTTCCCGCATTTGATCCCATCACAGCACCACAGTCCTTGTCGCCGCGCGGTAGTTTTGGCCGCTGGCACAGCCGAGTGCGAAAGCTACCTGAATTTACCGGAGAGCTCCCGGTGGTAACGCTTGCTGAAGAGATCTTGACCGAAGGTGCGGGCCAGATTAAGGCCCTCGTAACTTCCGCCGGAAACCCCGTGCTATCGACGCCCAACGGCCGTGAGCTGGATCGAGCGTTAACCGCCCTTGAGTTCATGGTCTCGATCGATCCTTACATCAATGAGACGACAAGGCACGCGCACATCATCTTACCTCCCAGCTCTTCGCTCGAACGTGCCCACTATGACGTGGCCTTTCATCTCCTTGCAGTCCGTAACACGACGAAGTTCTCACCTGCTTTATTTCAACCAGACGGTGAGACGCGTCACGACTGGGAGATCTTTATCGAACTGCAAACACGTATGGAGCACGAAGGTCTGTTGGGACGTGTCAAGCGAGAGTTTATCAAGCGATTCTTCGGGCCTGAAAGAATTCTTGCCCTGGGTTTACGCTTTGGACCTTACGGCGCTAAGGTGAATCCTTTTTCGAAAGGTTTGACTCTACGAAAACTCAAAGCAGCTGTGCACGGAATAGATCTCGGCCCGTTGTCTTCCTGCCTACCTGATCGGCTGCGTACTGCTGACAAACGCATTGAGTTAGCGCCGGAAGTCCTGGTCAAAGATGTCGAACGTGTGAAGGCGAAATTGCTTGACTGGGACCGCGGGCGTCCCGCCCGCACAGCTTCATTACTTGGTGACTCGCATCACCTTGACTGGGATCCCGGGCGTCCCGCCCGCAAACCTTTGTTGCCCTCTTCCCCTGTTCCCCCTTCTTCCCCCTCATCATTCGGCGCATCGCATCATGCCAATGGTCATCTGCTGTTGATTGGCCGACGACAGCTTCGTAGCAACAACTCCTGGATGCATAACAGCCAAAGATTACTCAGGGGTAAGCCTCGATGCACAATTCTCATGCACCCGACAGACGCTGCGCATCGCGATCTGAAACCAGGCCAAACGGTCTCGGTGCGATCAAGAGTAGGATCCATCGAAGTGCCGATCGACATATCCGACGAGATGATGCCCGGGGTGGTTAGCATTCCGCATGGGTGGGGCCATGTTCGGCTGGGAATTCAATTAGAGGTAGCTCAACAACACGCCGGCGAGAGCATCAACGACATAACGGATAATCAAACCATCGACGCTCTTTGCGGGACCGCAGCCTTCAATGGCACCTGGGTAGCTGTCGAAGCATACGCGCCGGAGGACACTGCTCAACGCAGTGGCAAACAGTCAGTACCGTAACGCGGTAGCGTCGGGTCAACCTTCGACATTACTCAACGCAGTGGCAAACAGTCAGTACCGTAACGCGGTAGCGTCGGGTCAACCTTCAACATTACTCAACGCAGTGGCAAACAGTCAGTACCGTAACTCGGTAGCGTCGGGTCAACCAAAGGCATCACTCAACACTTGGAGACCCCAGTCAGTACCGTAACTCGGTAGCGTCGGGTGACCGAACCCGTCACTCAACACAGTGACAAAACAGTCAGTACCGTAACTCGGTAGCGTCAGGTCGACATAAAACATCACTCAACGGTGACATATCGGACCACCCCGGCCTACACATGTTGATCTACCAGGATCGTGTATCCATCCGGATCGGCGATCATAAAGCTGGCCGGGCCCGTAGAGCTTTCGTCTGCTTCTGTAATCATCTCTACGCCACTCGCTTTCAGCTGGCGCTGCAACTCTCGAACGTCAGTGAACTTGCCTGAGTGGCTGAGCATCGCTATTCCAGCCCGGGTTGAAGGTGAGAATGTTTTTATCGAACATCCCTTGAAACAAACCAATATTGTGGTCGCCATTCTTCATAATTAGCCAACCCTGCGTTTGGTCTCCTGCGAAAACTGTAAAGCCCAGCTTTTCGTAAAGACTTTCGACGCCTCGATGTCTTTTACCGCCAAGCTTACAGAGAAGTTTCCCAGTTCCATAATTTCCCCCTAGCATTCGGGTTCTTAAGGCAGAACACTAATTATGCATTACTTCTCGCGACTGATGTGGGCAGATTTGCGGTTGGGAAGGGGGCAGTCGTTAGCTTGAAGGATCGGGAGATTCAGGTCGCCCCCGCTCAACCTTGAATGGCGCTGCTATCCTTGTCACAAATTTCCCGCCACAAACTCAAGGACGGCTGTGTTTATTCGTTGAAGCAATCCGATTTTTACGAAACTTCTCCGCCCGTTATTCTCAGAAAGATCACTACTTTTTGCACAAAAGGTCTTTGTTACAGTCGGCGAAGCCGACGACTGATAATAACCCAGAACTTCAGTACTGGGATTCGGAGCCATTCCATTAGGTGAGTTCGTGAAACGGACGACTGAAATGTCAGCCGTCCCGCTACGCGGGACTGCATTCTCGACCTTTGTGGAATGATTAAGTTCAATACTAGAGGGTACAAAGAAATGATGAACCGATTCATCTTGATAGTAGCGCTGGTAATCGTGAGCGCCATCGCCCCATTCGCCCAACAAGCAACAACCGAGAAGCCGCCCGCAGCGCGCGCCGAAGTCCTCGTGCTCGGGGTCTACCACATGGCGAATCCGGGGCGCGACATCTTCAACATGCCGGCCGACGATGTGCTTGCCCCAAAGCGCCAGGCCGAGATCGCCGAGTTCATCGAGGTCTTAAAAAGATTCCAGCCGACTAAGATAGCGATTGAAGCCGATATGTATGGCAAGCGGCGGCAGGAGTATGCCGACTACCTCGCGGGAAAGCACACCCTCTCGCGTAACGAGAACGATCAAATCGGATATCGGCTGGCCAAAGAACTGGGCCACAAGGCGATCTATCCGGTGGACGCCGACGGCGAGTTTCCCTGGCCGCGCGTCGTGAACTACGCCAAGGCCAGCGGCCGCTCGAAAGAGCTGGAGGCGATCATGGGCGAGATCGGCACCAGGGTGAAGGCGCAGGGGGAGTACCTCGCGTCTCACACCGTGCTCGAGACGCTGCTGTACATGAACGCCGACGCGAAGGTCACGGAGGATGTCGGTTACTATTATCGCGAGGCCCACTTCGGTGAGCCCGGCGATTGGGCCGGGGCCGACCTTGTCTCCGACTGGTTCCGGCGGAACATGCGGATCTACAGCAATATCACACGGCTCGTCGACTCGCCCAACGAGCGCGTGCTGGTGATCTACGGCGCCGGCCACCTGGGGTGGCTGCGGCAGAACTTCGCCAGCGACCCCAGCTTCCGCCTGCGAAAGCTCGCCGATTTCATGAAATGATTATTTGAGGCCGGAATTAGCTAACGCTTTCAGCGTTCGATCGCGCCGCACCTCTGCCGCGCCTGCGGCGCTCATTGCGATGGTTGTTTTGAAATTTGGGGGGAACCGTATCGCCAATTCAGTCAACGACGTTGACGAAAGATTCCCAAGACACGTTGAAGAAAATTACTGATGCGCCTTGGGCGGCTTCGAACCTGTCCCTTTTTGCTTTCCGCTTGAGGTATCACTAATCCCGGATTATCAAGTCCGTCGCCTGATTCTTGCAGCGAGTCATAATAGCCTTGCCGCAGATCTTTGATGACGTGAATAGCTTCAACTGCTTTCGGGTGCCACAACTCTTGAAGTGGGTACATCACAGCGTTCATCACTCCAGCAGCGATGCCGCTACTTTGTTTCAAGCGTTTCTCGTACGCTTCTTTCGTATAGGAAACAGGTTTGATGATCCGATGCAGCCCGTAGACGACACACAGAGCAAGAACAATCAGAACAGACAAACCGATTACATCGCCAGAGTTCATAACGTTCATCATGCTAACACGTTAAAATTCACAGAAGCCATCGAACACGTGGGCAGATTTGCAGGTTGGGAAGGGGGCAGTCGTTAGCTTTAAGCATCGGAAGATTCAAGTCGCCCCCGCTCTAACGCCCTAAGGGTCGAACCATCTTACGCGCCGGGACAACCCGGACGTGCGCCGGTTTTTACCGCTGGAAGTATGTGTTCGCGAAGTATTCGCGACCCCAGGGTCCCTCCAGTAGTGAAGTCGTTATAGCGGCCGGCGAAGATCGTAACGACCATATCGAGTCCCGGTAGCACGAATATCCGCTGCTGCCCGTTGCCAATCGCGGTGCGCGCTTCGATCATGCCCGCGGCCGAGGGATAACAGCCGTACCACCAGAAGTATCCGTAACCGAATTGAGCGCCGGCGTTATTTCCGGTGCCCGCCGGAAAGCGAAACTGTCGGCGTGTGGATCGCTCGACCCAGTCACTGGGAATTACTTGCTTGCCATTCCATCTGCCGCCGTGCAGGTATAAGGAGCCGAACCTCGCGAGATCGCGAGCACGCAACCGGAGTCCGGATGCGGCAGCAGGCATGCCGGCGAGATCTCCCACCCACTCGACATCAGTAATCCCCAACGGCTCGAAAAGTTTTGTGCGCGCATAATCCTGGAGCGATGACCTCGTCGCGCGTACGAGGACCGCAGCCATCACTTGAGTGAGCCCGCCGTTGTAGTTGAAGTCAGAACCGGGAGCGACGACGAAGCGACGCGAGAGTGCATACAGCAGCGGCTTCTCGTGGCGTGTCATCTGGATCTCGTCATTGCGCGGATCGCTGTAGGGTATGTCTTCGTTCCACTCGAACCCCGAGGTCATAGACAGCACGTGCGCGAGCGTTACACGCCGGCGGTCCGGTGTATCCAGCTCCGGGTACTCGGGGAACCACTTAACGAGTGGCTCGTCCAGGGATTTGATCGCACCCTCACCGTGTGCGACGCCAACGAGCGCGCTCACGACACTCTTGGTGACCGACCGCAGGTCATGCTTCGTCTCTACGGTCATAGATACTTTCCCAAGCGACGTTCCCCATTTTTCATCGAAGCCATCGAAGTATTCTTCGTAGATTAATTGACCGTGGCGTTCGATTAGAACTGCATGCACGCCGAGTTCTGGCCAGGCACGAATCGCTGTCGTCAGGTTGGCGAGCTTAGTTGAATCGACTCCCACTGCGTCGGCATTAGCAGTCTTCCAACCATCATCACGAACGGCCGGAACCTTGTAGCGACTTGGTGCTGCTTGCGACAAAGCAGGCGTCGGTGCCATTAGCGCGAGCGCGAAAAAACAGCCGAGAATGATTCTCATCTATGGGTCTCCTTCCTGGCGCGTTTGGTGTGGTGCATCTGGTTGCTAATTGAGCGTTTGGTCGCCTGTCTTCTGTTGGCCGGGGATAAATACGGATTTTAGCGGATTGATCTTAAAACACTACCGTTAGAACGAACACTTGTGTCTTCCGGGCGACTTGGCGGCAACACGCAACGCTACCGCGTGACGGTACTGACTGCGACCCACTCAGCGTTGGGTCACCTCCACCGTCGCTCAACACAGTGGCAAAACAGTCAGTACCGTGAAGGGGTAGGGTCGGGGGGGACTCAGACGTCGGTCAACGGAAGGGGGAGACGGGCGGGGCTGTAACACAGCAGAGAGGGAGGTGGGCG
>JBPCNX010000091.1:0-18494 GCA_051000815.1 Pyrinomonadaceae bacterium | reverse complement strand
GGCAAGCTGCTTATAGTTCATTTGTGTGCTTCTTTGACTTGGTGGTTGGAAAAGCACGCTTACGCTACTGCAGCTTGCTCTTAACCACTAACTTCAAAGTTGCACTTCAAGTTGAATCCACCATTTCCCTTTAAATACGATTGATACGCTTCAGGATTTGCCGTTGAGGTTTTGGTTACTTTTGCTTCGTCCACACCCGAAAGTTTGGTTTTGAGTTTGTTTGAAACATCACGTGCAATCTCGCTTTGCAGTGTGACAAGATCGGATTGTTTGCGATTGTATTGCTGACCCCACACAACCTTATCCAATGCGACGTCAATCAACTCGACGAAAAGCGACAACTCCTGTCCGCGTTGGACAACTCGTCCGTTCAGGATCGCCTGCACGTTTAGCTCTTTGCCGATGGTCTGCGGATTTGTTTCCTTGCCTTTATAGCGGAAGACAGAAGAACGCGGTTTGACATTCAGATTCGGCAGCTGCGACAAACTGCTGATGAGCGTTTCAGTCATCCCGTCGGCAAGATACTCGACATCCGCATTACCGCTTTCATTGACAAACGGCATCACAGCGATCGAACTGATCTGGTTTGTGCTGCCGCTTCGAGAAACAAACGCAAAGTAGCCGGCGGTCGAGATCGCTCCGAGCAGCACGAGTCCAACTATCGCAGCGCTTAGCTTATGACTCTTTGCCTGAGTGACGGCATATTCAAGACTCGAAGACGAGGTTGTCACACTTTGCGTTGCCGCGGTCTGGCTGCTGCTCGTCGCTGCGACCGAGCCGGAAGCATAAACCTGCGTTTGATTTTCATTAGCTGCTGTTCGATTCGGGACGATCGAACGCTCGAGTTCGCCCTGGATGTCCAGATCTCTCCGTAGGTTCTTGAGATCTATCAGCAGGTCGTGCGCCGTCTGGTACCGCATGTCCACATCTTTCGTCATCGATTTGCGGACGATGCGCTGCAATTCGCCCGGTACGTTTTCCAAAAGCAGCGGTTCTCTTTCGAGAATTGAGACGATGGTGTGATTGACGGTTTCGCCGGTGAAAGGAACTTTGCCCGCCAACATTTCATACAAGACGACTCCCAAACTCCAGGTATCAGTTCGGGCATCAGTTACCTTGCCACGTGCCTGTTCGGGCGACATATACGAAACCGTTCCCATCACAATTCCGGGAGTGGTATTGACCTGGACCCGGGTTGCGTCCTCGCTTCCCGCCGACCCGGTCGTTACTCCGACAGGTCGGGGTTCTGACAATTTCGCCAAACCGAAATCCAGCACCTTCGCATAGCCATCTCTGCGCAGCATGATGTTCTCGGGCTTGATGTCGCGGTGGATAATGCCCGCCTGATGAGCCGCCGAAAGAGCCTCTGCCACCTGAACGCCGATCTTCAGGATCGTATTCAGCGGTAGCGATTCCTTCTGCGAGAGGTGTTCGCGCAGAGTCTCGCCGTCGATCAACTCGGTCGCGATATAGTTTTTGCCGCCTACCTCACCGATCTCATAAACGGTCAGAATGTTCGGGTGATTGAGAGCAGACGCGGCTTTGGCTTCCTGAACAAAACGATTTAGCTTATCCGCGTCCTTGCTGAATTCTTCGTGCAGGAATTTGATGGCGACTTTGCGATCGAGTTTTGTGTCCTGCGCCAGATAAACTTCACCCATCCCACCTGCGCCGAGTCTTGAGACGATGCGGTAATGCGACAATGTGGTGTTGGCTTCGAGTTCTTTATTCATCTGATTCAAATTCATCCCGGCAGATTCATCCGCTTTAGCATTTCCTTGAAGCGCGCTTCGGAGCGCAGATCGTCAAGCTCCGGGGCAACTGCAAACGTATTGGCGGTTTCCGCACGGCTCGACATATGCTTTTCGAGCCAGTTCAATGCTTCCGCTTTATCACCAAGCCCAATGTATATAACTGCAAACGTATAGCCCTGAACATAATCCCGCGTCGCTTCCTGTTTTAACTCGCTGAGCAGCTTTAATGCTTCATCGCGCTTGCCGGATCTTGCCAGCCACAGCCCCAAATATCCCTTTGTCGAGGAACCAATATTCAGTTCGAGAGCCGTGCGCGCTTCGGCTATCGCTTCCGGATACATTCCCTTTGAGCCATAGGCCCGACCCAAAGCCAGGTGAGCGTATTCAAAATTTGGGTTACGAACGAGAATGCGTTTGTATTGTGCAATCGCCTCATCATACCTGCGAGCGAAGACGAGCATGTCGGCGAGATTGGTACCTATGATCGGCGAAAGCGGGTCGAGTTCCTCGGCACGCCTCACCTCGGCAAGACTATCGTCAAACCGTTTTACATTCCCGAGGTCAGCGCCAAGCCAATGATGGGCAGTTGAGTAATTCGGTTTGAGTTCGATAGCGCGGCGATATTCCCGTTCCGAGCCACCTCGATCCCATTCGTAATTGGAAAGATAAAATCCGAGCGCGGTGTGTGCTTCCGCCAGCGAATCGTCAAGCTCCAACGCCCGCTGAGCCGCCGCTTTCGCCTGAGGCATGCTGTCGGTTGCCGGCGCGACATCGTAACTTGAAAAAAGAACGTAGGTTTCAGCCAGACCTGAATAGGCGAGGGCATAGTTCGGGTCTTTCTCGATCGCCTGCTGGTAAAAGTCAGCAGCTTGTTTAAGGGATCCGCCCGTTCGTTTGTTCCAATAGAACTTTCCTTTCAAGTAAAGCTGATAAGCCTCAGGATTAGCGGTGTAGTTCTTTTCGACTTTCGCTACATCCGCACCAGACAATTTAGACTTGAGCTTGCTCGACACATCACGCGCAATCTCGCTTTGGAGTGTTACGAGGTCGGCTTGTTTGCGATTGTACTGCTGGCTCCAAATCACGTTCTCCGTCTGCGCGTCCACCAACTCAAGTGTCAACGTTAACAGCTCGCCCCGCTGCGCCACGCGCCCGTTCAGAATCGCCTGGACACTTAGTTCCACACCAATCTTTTTCGGGTCAATTTCCTTACCCTTGTAGCGAAACACCGACGAGCGTGCTTTCACATTCAGATTCGGCAGTTGCGATAGACTGCTGATGAGCGTCTCGGTCATGCCATCAGAGAGATACTCGACATCCGAATTTCCACTTTCATTAATAAATGGCATTACGGCAATCGATTGGATCGACGTCGGCGTTTTTCTCGTGAAGGAGACATAGCTACCGATAGAAACAGTGGCGACGACAAACGCGCCCAAAGCAATCGCAACCCAACGACGTTTCGGTTTGGTTAATTCGCGGGTGCCGGTCGCTGTTATCGCTGGGGGCAGTACTGTGGTTGGGCCAGTTGAGCGGCTTACGTTTGCATCCGTCGCATGAGGAAGGATACTCGTCTCGGTTTCTGTGGGCGCTGATCCCAGCCACACCGTTCCTGCCTCGCCGCTTAGCGGAAGCGAATCACCGACCAGGGCCGTGCCATCTGCGCGGCAGAAGACTAGTGAATCGTCACTTTCAGTTCGGTTGCATGTGGGACAGCGTTTCATCTTTACGAGCCGCGACTATCGGAAAGCACATCCTCAAATCTATTCAGGCATACCCATACGTTTCCGCAAGTGGGGTCGAAAAATCTGGTAGGGGATTCGCTCGGGGGTTCTGCAACAGGCCCTATAGCGGTTTTGGGTTCATCCATCGATGTCGGGCCTTCGAGCAGCACACTTCCGTCATCGAGACAGAACGTCAAGCTGTCGTCGTAATATCGCCGGCTGCATTGAGGACATCGTTTCATAGAATATTCAATTAAGGCGTTCCTGTTTCCAATCAATCCATTCCACAGTTCCAGACCAACTTTTCGAGACGATGCGTTCTCGCGACAGAATCGTATTGGCTGACAGTTCTTTATTTGTCGTGTTCAACTTCATTCCGGCAGATTCAGGCGTTTCAGCAGATCCTTGAATCGCGGGTCGTCGCGGAGCGGATTCCAATATGGGTCAGCGTTCAATCGATACAATTCCCAGTCCCGCACCTCAAAGGCTTTATTGAGCTCTCCAAACGCCTTGTCCTTTTCACCGAGCGCAACGTAGATACCCGCGATCCGGCAAGTCGGTACATATTGCGTTTTCGCGATCTCACGGAATTTACTGATCATTTCCTCCGCTTTATCCCGTCGTCCGGTTTTAGCGTAAGCAATTCCGGCATCCCGAATCGGAAATTGGTTTGTCGGATCGGTTTGCAGCCATTGTTCGTTTAGTAATATCGCCTCCTCGTACATTCCTTTGTAGATATAAGCTTGGCTTAGCATCCAGCGTCCTATAGGGTGACTGGGTTCGAGATCGTATGTTTTCCTGGCTTGCTCCAAAGCCCTGTCGTTCTGTCCCGCAACAAAATAGGCCCACGCCAGGGTTGCCCCCATGTTGATATCGAGCGGTTCCAGGTCAAGGCCACGCTGTATTTCAACAATGGCTTCGTCAAGGCGTCCGGTTGGCGCGAGATATATCTGCCCGTAACGAAAATGTGCGGCGGAATTGTTTGGATCAAGTTCGATCGCGCGTTTGAATGAGCGCTCAGCTTCGGCCCAATTCCAATCGTAAATCACCAAAGAATACGCCAGGAACGTGTGGGCCTCAGCCAATATAGGGTCGATCTCAAGGGCCTGCTGCGCGGCGGCCTTTGCCTGAGGAAAAGCTTCCTTTGGCGAGAGGTAAGGATAGGCCGGCATACTCCCATATGTTTCGGCGATCCGCGCATACGCCAATGCGAATTTAGGGTCGAGTTTGATCGCCTGCCGAAAATACTCGATCGCTCGCAGCATTTCGTCTTTGGTGCGCTTGGCAAAGCTGTAGCGACCTCTCAGGTAAAGTTGATACGCTTCGTTGTTGTCCGTGTAGCGCTTGGTAATGCCCTTTGCTTCGCCGCCTGACAGTTTTAGTTCGAGCTTTTGGGCAATGGTGGTGGCGATCTCACGCTGAGTTGCCAGCAGATCGGACATTTTGCGGTCATACTGTTCAGCCCAGATTATTTTTTTTGTCCTTGCGTCGACCAGTTCGACGTCTATCGTCAGGCCGTCGCCGCGCTGAGAAACTTGACCGGACATGACCGCATCAACCTCGAGCTCTTTGGCGATCTGAGTTATGTCTGTGTCCTTTCCTTTGTACCTCATGACCGAACTCGTCGGACTGACTTTCAGATTCGGCAGTTGCGAAAGACGATAAATCAGCGATTCCGCCAGGCCGTCGGAAAGATATTCCGTGTCCGCGTCTGAACCCTTATTCTGAAACGCCAGCACCGCGATTGAGTGAATGGCTACTTCGCTTTTGCCCGCACGCAGGTAGTAAACAAAGAGCGCAACGATGGCAATCAAGATCACCAGCGCGATCGCGACGCCGAGTTTGTGCCGCTTGAGCCCTTGTGCTACGAATTCAGCGCTGGAAAGCGCCGGCGGGAGCGATCCCGACTTGGCCGTGGGTTCGGCGGTGGAGCCGCTGTCAGTGCTGAGAACGCTTTGAGTGCTAGCCGGCGGTGGCACCGTCGTGTCAAAGTCGCCACCTGTTTCCATCTCACGCCGCAGATGCTTTAGCTCAATCGCGATCTCTTTGATTCCCTGGTACCTGTCGTCTGCGTCTTTCTGCAAACAGCGACGCACAATGCGCTGCAGGTCGGCCGGCGCGGTAGGATTGAAATCGGTGATGGCCGGGGCTGGTTCATAGACCACCATGTGCAACGCCTTGATCACAGAGTCACCTTCGAAAGGCTTCTTGCCCGTAGCTGTCTCGAACAGGATGCAGCCGAATGAGAAGATGTCAGAGCGCTGGTCAATCTCTTTGGTTTTACCCTGTGCCTGCTCGGGAGACATGTAACCGACAGTGCCCATCACCGTTCCCGGCGAGGAATGTTGAGGCATCATGGCGGTTGCCACTTCACTGGAATCACCAGACGGTATTGGCTGCGGTTCAATCAGTTTCGCGAGGCCAAAATCGAGAATCTTCGCGTGACCTTCGCGCGTGATCATGATGTTGTCGGGTTTCAGATCACGATGCACGATTCCGGCAGCATGAGCTTTCGCCAGGCCTTCGGAGACGTGTTGCAGGTAGCGCAACAGCTTGCTCAATTCGGTTCGCTCGTGATGAATCTTCTCGCGCAGCGTGACACCATCGATAAACTCCATTGCAATGAATTGCGTGCCACCGTCTTCACCAATCTCAAAGATTTGCGCGATGTTCGGGTGACTCAATGCTGCTGCGGACTTGGCTTCGCGAATAAAGCGCTCCATACGATCGCGATTCAAAGCAACTTCGGCAGGAAGAATCTTGAGCGCAACTTTGCGATCGAGTTTGGTATCCTGCGCCAGATACACCTCGCCCATTCCGCCTGCGCCGATTTTCGAGACGATGCGGTAATGCGACAGAGTGGTGCCGGCTGACAGTTCTTTATTCATCCTATTAAAATTCACTTGGGCAGATTCAGGCGGTTCAGCATGTCAGCGTCTCGTCGTAGTAATCTCTTGTGCATTCAGGGCATCGTTTTATTTATCCGACGTGATGGGTGGGCGATCATCTGAAATCTTTTATCAGCACCACATCGCGCGTGGTGCTGCCGCGCAACATCGCGAGCTTTTTGTTTAACTGACAGCTACGGAGTCGCCTAATCTCAGAATCCCTGGGACTTCGACTACGGCATACACACCAGCGCAGGGAAACTGGCCACTGTCACCAACTTGTACTTTGTTGTGCCGCACGAGAGTGCGCAGGACATCGCTATCCCGCGGAAGTTCTTCCTGGGCGAGTGTAGGCATTACGCAACGTGGATCAGGCAGAACCACTTTGAGTCTTGCGCCATCTCCGATCGTGACCTCGTGATTAACCCAGTCGTTCTCGACAAACCCGTCTTCTTTGGTGTCGACGATAATGTTCATGCGAAAGCGGCGCTGGTCGAAACTGCTCTCGGGGCGTATTGCATTCAACTGATCGAGTGTTGACGTGGACAAAACTGTAATCGGAAAGAGGTCAAAGAACGCGCCGACAGGGACAGGCGATTCCATACCGGCTTCAGCAAAGAAAGCTGAGCCGAGCTTCTGTTCGACGATAGTATCTCGATGGCTTTGCGGATCCAGATCGTCGAGGTCTGGATGATATTGGTCGATGGTGAAGTCAGCAGGCGCAGCCCGAGCCAGGGTAACCCTCCTTCCAAAAAATGAAGACAGTACGCTGTCGACATCGCTCGAGTCACTTGTTGTTGATGTGCCGTCCGCCATCATGATTCGTACCGCCGGCAACTCACGATCAGATTTGGGCGGTTCAACGAAAGCTGCGCGACATCCGAACATGTTTGGAAACAGCCTGACACTCTTCGCACTCACGACCTTGCCTGATTCGACGTCGATGAGTGCATAAGCGCGATCACCTAGAAGGCCTCGTCCGGTTAGCTCCACCGATTCCAGTTGTTCACCTAACATTGATTTGACTGGAAACCGCCAAAGATTCGCGACGGTACCAACTGATTCGTCAGCTGTCATTTTGCCTCCTGTAGGAACAGCTTGGCGGTTGCTTCACCGATACCTCCGGTTGCACCGGTGATAATGGCGACTCTGCCCGACAGTCTTTTTCCGTTTTCAGATAAGGGTTGATTCATAGGCTCTCCTTACAGCGAACCCGAGGTCCACCTAAACGCAGCTTGAAAGTAGGAACACTTGTTCAGGGTCGGTCTCTCAGATCGTTTCCACGGCAGTCTCGGGCAAATTCTGTTTCGTCGGCACGCGGGACCTTACCGGTGCGGATAAGGCAGAACGGATCTCCATCCAATTGTTGGCCACGTCGGCCAGAAGAATTGACATAGCCAGGCAAGACCAGATAATCGCCACCACAACGCATAACCTCACCCCTGCAATCGGGGTCAGGTCGACTGATGATTTAATCGCGAACAAACCTGCGACGGGGGAAAGGTTTGGACTCATGCGTACGGAATCTGGGTTCGACAGCTGCGAAGGACTTTGCCTGGGACGGGACTTTTAGAAGAAACGCCCAAAGGATGGGCGTCATTCTAGAACAATTTGGCTGTGTCAGCCAGCACTTGTTTCCAGTACGGGGCCAGCTGTCTAAGTCGTACTTCAGATCAGGTGATCGTCGAGCGCTGACGCGGCGCATAAGTTAGCGAAGCGTGGATCGGATCGACGATACCAACGGCCAGCGTTGATGGACTCATCGCCTGGATCGGTATTGATAACCAGCAAAAACGAATCGAGCGGGTTTCTTTAAACTTTACTTCCCAATCCGAGTTTTGTGGAAAGCTGTTTCGCTGGCCCGCCACCTCTAACGATCGGTTAACGATAGTCATTCCGACCTGGCCTCAATGAGGACGACATCACTCGTCTCGGTCCCGCGGACGGCGGCGAGCCAGCGGCCGTCGGGCGACCAGTCGAATGAATCGATGCGCTCAGCCTTGAAGTCGGACAACTGTTGGGGCGGGCTGCCGTCGAGCGGCTGAACCCAGATATTGGAGACGCCGCCTGGGCTGTCGAGGTAGGCGATCCCCCATCCGCCTGGTACCCACCGTGCTATTCGCTCTCCAACCGTCGGCGCGAACGTGAACTTCTCGATCAGCCGGCCGCCGTCAAACGGCATGGCACCGAAGATCCATGGCGACGACGCCGATTCGGAGTCGAGCGTGTGATAGGCGATGAGTTTGCCGTCAGGCGACACGTCGGGTTTCTGCGCGCGAGTCTCCGTAAGGCGCATCGCATCGCCTCCGTCTAGCGGCACGCGCCAAACCGTCGCACCGGTCTGATAGCCACTTTGGAAAACGAGCCACCGCCCGTCCGGCAAGAAGCGGGGTGAGACCTCGCCTTCGCCGCTGGTTAGTCGCATTGGTTCGCCGCCGTTGATCTCCACGCGCCAGAGGTTGAACGTGCCAGTGCGGTCGGAGGAAAACACGAGGTGACGGCCGTCGGGCGAGACGGCGAGGCCGTGGATATTACGGGCATCGAGCGTTAACTGCCTGGGTGCCGGCCCACCCGGCTCCCACACCCAGACGTTCGAACCGTCGGAATCGTCTGAGACATAAACCACTCTGCCGTCGTTCATCCAGGCTACATCATCCAGGCGGCCTGTCCCGGAGGCGATCTGGATGGCCGCGCCCGCGTCAACTGGAAAATGCCCTCGCGAGAACTGATCGCGAGCGAATCGCCGGCTCGTAAGATCACCAGACGGCACGACCCAAACCCCCGAAACAAGGTTAGTCTGCACCGCCAGCATGGAACCGGTGCTTGCATTGAAGCTGATGCCTCGGTAGTCGTTGAGGTCATTTGTCATGCGAACAGCGCTGCCGGATGCCGGGAGGTGCCAGATTTGAAATGGTGCCGATGGACTCTCGCGCGCTGTAACGACAAGTCCGGCGCTGCCTGGGAGCCATGCTATCTGCCCGACTGCCGACCAGCGACGCGTGGTCAAGGGCCGCTCTGACCCATCCGCGATGCGAATCCCAATCACGCTATCGAAGTAGCCGCTGGCATCGTACCTTCTGACGGCGCAGGCGATTTCTTCACCATCCGGCGACCACGAGGGTCCGACTGCGATGTCGATGAACTTCTCCGGCGGGCCGCGCATAGCGATCAGGCGCGCGGCCTCTCCGTTGATGTCGGCGACGTAGAGGTGAAACACGTCTCGGTGGGCATTGATGAAGGCGAAACTCCGGCCGTCCGGCGAGAAGCTGACGGGGCCGTGCGGTCCCACGGGAAGCCGCCGCGGCGGGCCGCCAAGCACGGGTATCAACGAAAGCGCGGTATCGCCCTTGTTCGACTCCGCCGTGACGCAGTAGATGTAGTCGCCATCTGGCGAAAACGTGAGACCCCAGTAGGAAACTGAGACCGGCGGCGCGATTTGCACGATGCTCTGCGTCGACACCTGTTTGAGCCAAAGGCTCTCGCCCTCAACGTCCTTCGAGACGTGAACGATGTACCTGCCGTCCGGGGAGATGGCAGCGAGTGTCGCCCGACCGGAGTTCGTGAGCTTTGTTAATTTGATAGCT
The DNA here is from genome assembly GCA_051000815.1 of Pyrinomonadaceae bacterium. Taxonomy (GTDB): domain Bacteria; phylum Acidobacteriota; class Blastocatellia; order Pyrinomonadales; family Pyrinomonadaceae; genus PSRF01. The sequence continues at coordinate 8,544 of JBPCNX010000091.1, read as the reverse complement.
TTGAACGGCGTGGCCGCGACATTTTTCGTCCAGCTTTGCCTGAGAAGCCGGTACGAACCGAAGGCCGCAGCCGCGAGCACGACCGCGACGGCAGCGAGAATGAAGGCTCTTCTACCGAGCCAATGCCCGCGAGTCGTAAGCGTGTCCGCGTGTGGCCCCGGATGTATCGCGACGCCGCTCTCCTCAACGCCCCGCGCTGTCTCCTCTTCGCACTCAATCTCCTCGTTCTCGAGCGTGACGCGGGTTCGTTCATGAACGATCACCTCGTCAAAAGCCTGTCTGACTCCAGCCACAAATCGATAGCCGCGACCGGGAACAGTGACTATGTAGTCATGCCTGTTGCGGCTTTCGCCGAGTAGTTTCCGCAGGTGAGAGATGTTGGTGGTCAGGTTGCTCTCCTCAACGATCGTATCCTGCCAAACCCGGTGCATCAGGTCATCCTTCTCCACCAGCTCGCCATTGCTTTCTACAAGTGCAAGCAGAGTGTCGAACTCCTTTGGAAAGAGCTTGAGCGGCTCGCCTTCCTTCGACAGAACGCGCCGGGTCGCATCAAGATGGAAAGGACCGAATTCGTAAACGTAGTGATTTTGCTCACGCATCGTCATTCCAAGAAACTTCAAGAAATTCCCAGAGCCGTTTTAAAGACTTCCGGGCAGATTTTTCGATACCGTGCGCGGCGACAATAACCGGCGTGTGAGAACTGGACGTTTTTATGATCTCGCTTCGGCTGCAGAAACTCAGACGCCGTGCGGTTCGGTCGGGGAAAGGCTTGGGGGGAACCCTTGGGTCACGCGCATTCTAACGCGACAAGGTAATCCAGACAACGGGGCAGCAGTTTTCGCTTGGTTGCCATAACTGCCGGGTTATCCATTAGATAAACAAAGTCAGGAGATATTCAGTGCAGGCGTCACTTTCAAATGAATTAAAGCTGACAACAGGTGTGTTATGCGCCTCCTCTTTCACATTGTCCGGTCTCCTGTTTGGCTGGGCGGAGAACGTTGTTTCTGCTCAAACCGTACCTCCCGCGGAACCACCGGTCCTGTCGTTCTCGCTGAAAAGCAAACCTATTCCGTTGCCGACTTCCTCAGCTCACCATAGACCGATTGCGAATCTTTGTAGGAGCAGGACCACACCCGACAAAGGGAAGGAACGATGTGACTAGATATGTCTCCCTAATCATTTTTCACACTGATGGCTCCCCCGATATGAAGAAGCCGATACACACCACGAAGGTCACGATTGAAACTGAGCGAACCTTCATCTTTAGAAACTCCTGCGGCCAACAGCCGGGCTGGTGCGTGACGTGCGATTCGGAGGCGCAGATGACAACCGTGGCCGGAGCGGCGAGAGAGGCAGATCTAAGTGAGTTGGCCATATACCAATTACTCGACGCTCGCGCGCTTCACTTTAGGGAAGACGCAGAAGGACGCGTCCTCGTCTGCCTTAACTCATTAATGAAATAGACACGAAGGGAGAGTGATCATGAAAACACGAAACACATTCACTACCGCGCTGGCGCTCGTCGCGCTGGCCGCCGGCCTCGCTGTCATCATAGCTGCATGGCAGACGCGCCAAGTGCAAGCCATTCAGGACCCTGAAGATTTTCCTTCAGATTTCGGCTTCATCGACCTTGGCGCGGGCCAAACCGCGCGTCTCAACGTCGTAAACCTCCTTCGCAGCTTGCCGCCCGATCCTGGAACCCCTGGCGACCCGCGCCGCGCCCGCCGCGTGCGTTTGGCCTTCGACATTTACGGTATCCAAAATCCAGATTATCTGCCGGACCCGTCGTGCGCCATCCGTTACCGCTTCCTCCGCCGCGAGTCGTGCGACGTTGTGCTCAGGCCCGGCGAGGCAGCCTCGTTCGACTTCACCGCAGTCGTTGGTACCAAGGTCGCCGCCTCCACTCATTCGCTCGGGGGGCCGGATACGCGTGAAGGCGACGAGCGGCTCACGCCGGAGCCTCACCTCGCTACAACGCTTGAAGTGCATGAAGGCGCACGCACGATCTTCGTCGTGCCGGGCGTCGCAAAAGGCTTTAACCCACAGCCCGATCCGCCCGGCGTTCCGTAAGAGTAAGGATTCGGATCGCGGAATACGGAATTGGAACTCTATTTGCGGCGCTCGTTCCTGGGTGCGCGGGCGAACGACGTTAACAACAGAAGGAGATTTAGCATGACCAAGCTCAAGAACTCGCTCATCGCTTTCGCCGGTTTGATATTCCTCGCCGGCATCCTTGCCGCCCTCCTGCAGGGCGTGGGCCACGGCCAGCAAAACAGCGGCGGCAATTCTCCCGTCCGTGGGCCACGCAGATACTACCTGACGGCTACTCTGCACAAAGCCAACGAAGTCTTGACGTCCTGCGCCGCCGGCTACCACATGGCCTCGCTCTGGGAGATTCGAGACCCCTCGAACCTGAGGTACGACACCACCCTCGGTTTCACGCGAGGTGATTCCGGCTCTGGCCCACCCTCCGACAGCTTCGGGTGGGTCCGCACGGGCTGGGACCCTGACCAGTCCGGCCTACCCGGTTCGGCTAACTGCAACGCTTGGACGAGCGATTCCCCATTCGGGGAGGGGGCCGCAGTCGGTCTGCCCCGCATTTGGAGGTCCACCGACGTGACCGTGATCAGTCCCTGGATCTCTTTCGGCGTATTGTGCTTTGACCCGATCCAGGTGTGGTGCGTACAGGACTGAAAGCGGCCGCGATCATCGATTCGCAGAAAGTTATAAGTCATAAAGGAGGTATGTGATGTTGTCCAATTTCAGTCACCAACGTTTAGTCGTAGCATCCGCGTTCGTGGTCGCTATTATCGCCACCGGATGCTGGATCTCACTAAAGACTCAACCGTCAGTCACGACCATGATGGGAGACAGAGAGTTGGAAGCGAGCGTCGCAGCCACGGTCAAAGCAGATTACGGGAAACTGCCGTTGAGCTTTGAAGCCAATCAGGGCCAGACCGACAGCCAGGTGAAGTTCCTTACGCGCGGTAGCGGTTATGCCTTGTTCCTGACCGCAAACGAAGCAGTGCTCCGTTTGCGCAGTGAACGCGGTAAAGCTCACGATTCAAATGATCCTCCGTCGGCAGTTCTGCGGATGAGACTCGAAGGGACGAATGCTAACCCAAAGATCGCCGGCCTGGAGGAGCTGCCCGGCAAGAGCAATTACTTCATCGGCAATGACCCGACGCAGTGGCGAACCGACATTCCCACCTACGCCAAAGTCAAATACGAAGCGGTCTATCCGGGCGTGGACCTGGTCTACTACGGCACGCAAGGTCGGCAGTTGGAATACGATTTCGTGGTAGCCGCAGGCGCTGATCCTCGCCAGATCAGGCTAAGCTTTGCGGGCGCCGACAAGCTCGAATTGGATGGCCAGGGCGATCTTCTGGTGCATAGTGCGGGCCGGCAAATGCGGATGCATAAGCCGAGCGTCTATCAGGAGAAAGATCGGGTGAGAGAGGAGGTGGCCGGCCGCTACACGCTCAGTAGTGAGCAGGAGGTTGGCTTTGACATCGCAAGTTATGACGCGGCCAGGCCGCTGGTGATTGATCCGATCCTGGCCTATTCGACCTTTCTGGGCGGCACAGGGGAGGACGCCGCGATAGAGATTGCGGTCAGCGCACATGGCAACGCCTTCGTGACCGGCATCACGACTTCGCTAAACTTTCCAACAAAGCCGAACGGCGCCAGGTTCGGACCTGCCGGTGGAAGTGATGCCTTTGTGACGAAGTTCAACGCCGAGGGCAATCAGCTTATATACTCGACCTATCTGGGCGGCAGTGACAACGAGAATTATTACCCCGAGCTTGAAGAGCTCGGCTCCACTTATGGGGGCGTTGCCATAGACGCAATCGGCAACGCCTACGTCACCGGTCTGACCAGATCATCTGACTTTCCCAACACACCCGGCACATATCAGCAAACCATCAAAGGCCTCTCTGACACATTTGTGACGAAGCTGAACGCGACGGGGAACACGCTCCTTTACTCGACGTTCCTCGGGCAAAACGGTGTCAACGCCGCCGACGGCGGTCAGGGAGTCGCCGTAGACGCCCTGGGTCAGGCTTATGTGACGGGACACGATTACGCTGGAGGTCTACCTGTCAATGGATTCTCTGGTCATGCGGCGGGTTGCGACGGCTATATCGCTAAGCTCAATACTGCCGGAAGCGGGCTCGTCTACTCGACTTACTTAGGCGGCAACTCGTGCAATCTTGGCTGGGCCATTGCGGTGGATGAAAATCAAAACGCCTTTGTAACAGGGGAGACCTCCTCAACAAACTTTCCGACGACACCCGGCGCTTTTGATACCACGTGCGGTACCGACGGCCAGTGCAACGGCGGCATTGCAGACTTCTTCATCACGAAGGTAGATACAAAACTCGTCGGGCCAGGATCACTCATATATTCCACGTATCTAGGCGGAAGCGGCGAGGAGCGTGTCACCTACAATGGCAGCGTCGCGGTGAACGCGGCAGGAGAACTCATTTACGTGACCGGCCTGACTGCCTCTGTTGACCCGGCAGACTTCCCGATTAAGAATGCCGCGCAGCCGCTGCCCAGCGGCGGCTCCGACGCTTTCATCACGAAGCTGGACATCTCGCTACCTTTGAAATCCGGGCTTGATCAGATCATCTATTCGACGTACCTGGGCGGCCCAGGAACCGAAATCGGTACCGGCATTGCTGCTGACGTGGACGGCAACGCTTACATTGCGGGAGCAAGCGGCGGCACGTTTCCTTCAACGGAGGGGTTGCCCACCTGCATTGATCCTGGCGCCTTCGTGACGAAGCTGAGTGCTAACGGTGAGATCAAGTTCGCGACCTGCATTAGCGGCCTTGGACAGGATACCGGTTTGGACATTGCTATAGACGCGGCGGGCTGTGCGTACGTGACGGGCTTCACTGAGTCGTCCAACTATCCGACCGTGAACGCATTCCAGCCGCTCTTCGCCGGGGGAACAGGCAGCACGCCTTCTGATGCTTTCGTGACGAAACTCTGCAGCGGTCTGGATCACTTCAAGTGCTATGACGTACGGGCAGAGGAGTCTTTCCAGCCCTTCAACGTCACCCTCGTCGACCAGTTTGAGGAAGAGCCGGTGCTGGTGCTGCGTGCGGCCACGCTTTGCAACCCGGTCGTCAAATGTGTTGATGATGATCACAACCCCGTCACCCCACCGGACTGCACGCAAGTAGTAAACCCCGACGACCACCTGGTCTGTTACGAGACTAGGGACCAGAGCGCCAGTCCGTATTTCGAAAGGCGTGAGGTGATCGTCTCGAACCAGTTCGGTCAGGAGCAACGCTTGACCGTCTTGCGGCGCACGAACCTGATCTGCTTGCCGTCGTTGAAAGCGAAAGTTGAAGTCCAGCCATGAGAGGTAAAACGTTGCGGGATGGACCAGGGGCTGTGTGTCAAAAATCGATTCGAATTACGCTGAAAGCGTTATTTTGTACCGAGTTTTGACACAGCCTACCAAGCTCATCCCGCGGCCGTGTGCGAATGACTGTGAAAGCCGTTATTAACCAAAGGAGGTATCATGAAGAATCGTAGAACATCAACAAAGCTGGTCGTCACGGCGATGGCGCTGCTGCTACTCGGCACCACAATCGCCGCAGTCACCCAGCGAGAGTCGCCCCCCGTCACGCGCGTTCCGATCTGCGTAAAAGACAACGGCCAGTTACGCATGGTGGTGGACCCCGCGACGGCCTGCGGAGAGTCGGAGCGTCAGGTGGAATGGGTGGTTGGCGGTGAAGTGACGGACATCACGATCGGCCAGGGGCTGATTGGCACTCGGGAAGGTGGCACAGTCAACCTGGCGCTCCATCCTTCGATCATTGAAGGCTGCACTGGTTGTAACGGCGCGAGGGTCTTCGCCGGTTTTAACGACGGGCCGGGCCAGATTCTGTTTACGTTCGGCGGGGGTCTGGCGCCTATCGCCGAACTCGATCTGCCAGCGGGCGACTACGTCATTTTCGCCAAGCTGACCCTCGAAACCGAACCCTTGTTTGATGAGTTCTCGTTTCAGCTGCCCGTCTTCTGCAAACTGACGGCGGGGGCCGATTTCGACGAGGCCGGGATCGTCCTGGAAGCGATTCATTCCGAGGGTTCAGGTCAACCAGATGGGAGCTACCGCATGGGGCTGGCCCTTCAGGTCGTCCACAGCTTTAGCGCGCCGGGTAGCGTCGTTCTCAGTGCCGCGCACCAGGGTACTCTCACGGCCACGCCGCGAGTGCAGTACCGCGACCTCAAGATCATCGCCATCGAGGCGTCCAGCATCTCGAACGTCTTCCTGGGCGGCAACTGAAGATTCTAGCCAACGTAACGAGGTAGCACAAAAAGGGGAGTTCTAATGAATGACGTCAGGACGAGACTGCAATTCCCGGCTATCGGTTCGATCATCGTCGGCGCGCTCAACGCCCTTTCAGGCTTAGTACTAATTCTTGGGCGCCTGGTGTCGTTAGTCAAAGGACCAGAGCGGGTAATTACCGATGAGGACCGGAGGCTCGGCTATATGGTTGCAATCATCTTCTTTCCCATCGTCAGCCTGATCTCAATAGCTGCCTCGCCCATAATTATTTTCGGTGGAATTCAGATGCTCCGCGCGCGCAGATACTTTATCGCGCTGTGGGCAGCCATACTTGCCCTGGTCCCGCTAACCTCCGTTTGCTGCATTCCGGGAATTCCGATCGGGATTTGGGCGCTTATTGTCCTTCGCCATCCCGAAGTGAGGGCCGGCTTCGAAGGTTATCAAATGCCAAGGCGACAACAGCATCAGAACTGATCACGAACCAACAGACCGCGGCACTTTAGCTGCGTGTTGTCTTGGAAAGTCTCGTGTTGCGAGATGGGACTCTGCAATCCAATTAGCATTCGTAGACCTTCAGCCGCGGCTGAAGCGCATCAGCGTTAGACGGCGCGTTGTAGGAGTACATCGGAGGGATTGATGAAGACACGGATTCTTAGCTTAATCTTACTAACAGTATTTGCGTTAGCGGCTCCCGCTCAAAAGAATGAGCAAAACCGTCCCCCCATCATTGACGTTCATGTGCACGCATATGCAAAGGACGAGAGGTGGACTAGTAAAGTGCCCGATCCTGTTACCGGGCAGCCGATAACTGCTACTACTGAACAGGCTCACATGCAGGCTACCCTTGCTGAGATGAAGAAGTACAACATCGTAAAGGGTGTCGTGAGCAATGACTATCAAGCGGTCCTGCGGTGGAAAGCCGCTTCACCTGACCACATAATAGCTTCCTACGGCTTTGATGATCCCTCTTCGGTGGATTTAGCGTTCCTTCGCAGAGAACATGCCGCCGGTCGGTTAATGGCTTTGGGCGAGATCGGAGCGCAATATGAGGGAATAGCCCCGAATGATCCGAAGATGGAGCCCTACTGGGCGTTGGCCGAAGAACTGGATATACCCGTAGGCCTTCACACTGGCTTAGCCCCTCCGAACACTCCCTATGAATGCTGCCCCAAATTCCGCACTTCACTAGGGAACCCCGCACTGCTGGAGGAAGTGCTAATTCGACACCGGAAGCTGCGCGTCTACTTAATGCATGCAGGCTATCCGTACCTGCAAGAGACGATAGCCATCATGCATATTTACCCGCAGGTATACGCGGATTTGGGCGCCATTGATTGGCTTCGCCCGCGCGAGGATTTTCATGAGTATCTGCGGGCGCTGATGCGCGCGGGAATGGGAAAGCGGTTGATGTTCGGGTCAGATCAGATGGTCTGGCCCGAGGGGATCAGGATGGCTATTGAAGGGATCGAGTCAGCGAGCTTTCTAACAGAAGAACAAAAGCGGGATATTTTCTATAACAACGCGGTCAGGTTTTTGCGGTTGGATGAAAAGAAGTTGGAGCAAAGCTCGTCGAAATAATGACCGCCACATAACGACATGCAGCGAACGCGCACCCCAGCTTGCTGTTTATCATCAATGGCTCGTGCGCTCCGCTGATGCCGAGCGTTGATACCGCTTACCTCCGTTTGCTGCATTCCGGGAATTCCGATCGGGATTTGGGCGCTTATTGTCCTCCGCCATCCCGAAGTGAGGGCCAGCTTCGAAGGTCATGAAATGCCAAGGCACCAACAGCCTCAGAACTGATCACGAACCAACAGACCGAGATCCAGGCCACTAGAAGGAGGTAGTCATGTCCAATAATCTCAAAACTCTCATTCTCGCCCTGTTGGCAGGGCTTACTCTGGGCGGATGTGCGAAGAAGGAAGAGCCGGCCGGGGGACAGATCGCGGTCAACGCTGCACCGGAATCCTCCCCACAACCTTCACCGGTACTGGTCACCAACATCTCAACTTCCGGCTTCGACGTCAATAAAGTGCCGCTGGTAAATCCACAACTGGGCAAGTTCCCCTACTTCGGGTTGATCGAAGGTTATCGTCGAAGCGGACGTGGTGGTGACAAAGATGTGGATTTCGACCGTTATGAATTTTTTGATGGCACGAAGATTATCCAGATCGAAGGCCGACTCACGACGATGGAAGCCGAGGGCCACGGGGCATCGGCGTTTCAGGTCTTTA
>JBPCNX010000090.1:0-30836 GCA_051000815.1 Pyrinomonadaceae bacterium | reverse complement strand
CAACATGATGACGTCAGCAGCAAAAACTATTGCGGCGCACACCAGCGCCACAATCCCGGCCCACCTCAGCCGCTTACGTTTTGCAGTTGTCATGTTCTCGCTACTACTTCCTGCGCGCCTGTTGACGAGCCTTCATCGCGATGAGCCGACCAGTTGCCCTATTTCTTCTTCGGCTTCGGCTTGCTTTTCGGCTTCGGCTTTTTCTTTGGCATTGGCATCCCTTTCATTCCTTTCATCTGCGCATCCTCCTTTCGTATCTTGTTTTTCTCCGCGTGAATCTTGGAACTGAAACTTGCCGCCTCTCCGTCGTCACTAAAACGAAGGCGGTTGCCAACCTCCTAATTCATTTTCCAACTGGTGCGCCAGGGCTAACGCGAGATCCTCTCGCCACGGACGAGCTACGATCTGAACGCCGATGGGGAGACCTTCGCCTGACGTGCCGCCCCGTACGACGACGGCAGGCCAGCCCACATAGTTATAGACTTCGCTGTAACTGAAAGCAGCATCGAGATCCTCTTTTAACGTCGCCCCATGTTGTGGGGCAGGAAAAGCGCAAGGTGGGCAGAGGATCGCATCATAATTCTCAAAGAACGACAGCATCTTCCCGCGGCTGCGATCCAATTGCTCCAGGAGATCGGTCCATTCGTCTTTCGGCGGGGACGTTGGGGCCTTAAGCCATGGTCGCAGAGGCTCGGATACAGTCTTGGTGCCCGCTGTCGCAAGTAATCGCTGCACCGTAGGACCGCCTCCCAACCTCCAAAGCCGGTTCCCAAGTGCGTAGACTTTTGAGAGCTCTTCTGGCCGTGATTCCACGACGGAACAGCCTGCCTTTCTCAGCGCCTTCGCGGCATCGGTTATGACTCGCAACGTGTCTTTAGTTGGCGGATAAATGCCATTGTCCGAATGAACGGCAACTCGAAGCTTGTTGAGATCGACGGCGGCGCTTTTTCCTATTGGCGCCGACACAATGAAGGGATCGCGCCAGTCGGGACCAGCAAGGATCGGCAGCACGAGGGCCAGGTCCTCCACGTAGCGCGCCATCGGCCCGACCTGAGTGAAGAACTGAAACACGCCTTCCGCCGAAATGATGTGACCCGTTCGCGGCACTCGGCCTGAGGTTGGTTTGAGACCAGTTGTGCCACAAAAATGACTCGGTACCCGAATGCTGCCGCCGGTGTCGCTACCGAGATCGAGTGGACTCCCGTTCGCTGCAAGTACTGCGGCTGAACCACCAGAACTCCCGCCTGAAGTGCGGCCCAGGTCATATGGATTGTTGGTGCGACCGTAGACTCGATTATCGGTTTCGTACGCCAGCGTTATCTCGGCACAATTCGTTTTGCCAAGCAGGATTGCGCCAGCATTCCGGAGTCGCGCAACCGCCGTCGCGTCGCGTGCTGGAGCGAATGCCTTCCGACCAAGCGTCCCTGCGCTGGAAATCATTCCGGCAGTATCGAATGAATCTTTGATAGTCATCGGCACGCCATGTAGTGGCCCGAGCCGCTCACGACGTCGAACTCGCGCGTCAGCAACGCGTGCCGCAGTTAGCGCACCATCGTGGTCAAGCCGGACCACCGCGTTGAGTTTTGGATTAATCTCTTCAATGCGGCGAAGAAATGCTTCCACAACCTCGACAGATGAAACTTCCCGTCGGCGGATTGCAGCAGCCAGTCGCGTCACGGAAGAACTTGTTATATCGGTTAAAGATCGAGGCTTCCGCGCGTGAAGCATTCGCGTTGGAGATAGAGCGGCCGTCGCAGTCAGGCAGCTCAGCGAAGTAACGAATGACCGACGAGATATCATAGAGACTCCTCACAAATGAGGTTCATGTTGTCCTCCTTAAAACTAATGGCGCGGCTTTGCAGAAGGCGCTACACTCCTTGTCCTGACGCCCCCCTGCCGCAAGCTGATACGGGCGTCTTTTGTGCCGTCTACGGCGTCACATTGATCACCATCATCAGTCCTCCGCCGCCATGCTCTTCAACGTTATTGTTGGTGGTGTGATGCGGAATGTGGCAGTGAACCAGCCATTTGCCCGGGTTACGAGCCATCCAGATCACATCGTAGCGCTCGCCTGGTCCGACGTTGACCGTGTCCTTTTCGATTTGCGCCGATTTTTGCACCGGGTTGCCGTCGGTCTCAACGATCGTGAAGGGGCCTCCGTGAACATGCATGGGATGTATGAAGTTGTTACTGCTTCCGATAAAGCGTAAGAGAATCTTTTGGCCCACTTTCATGCTGATAGTGTCAGTGGAAGGATAAGCCTTGCCGTTAATGGTGAAAAAGTTGGGCAAGCCACCTTCCATCAACATCGCGGGGAATGTATAGCCTTCGCGCTCCAACCATTCCTGCAGTTGGATCGTGTACTCCATATCGTAGGCCGGTGTACCGGCTGGCTCTTTGGGATCGATGATCAGCGCGCCAAACATGCCTAAGGTTTGCTGCCTGTCCGGTTCTCTGTGCGAGTGATAAAAGTAAGTGCCGGCTTGCTGCGTCGTAAACTCGTAGGTGTACGTCTGTCCCGGTTCAATGGGCGCTTGCGTAATCTCGGCGGGTCCGTCCATCTGATTCGGCAAAATCATCCCGTGCCAATGCACACTGGTAGCCTCGGGCAAATTGTTTTTGACGTTGACGCGGATGCGGTCACCCTGAGTTACACGTATCCGCGGACCCGGCACCTGTTTGTTGAAGGCGTAGGCCATCACTTGTTTGTACGGTAGGACGTTCCATTTGATTACGGACACCTCGAGATCGAATACCTTGACGCCGTTCTCCACGCGCGGCGTCAGCGTTTGATCGCCGCGCGCGTCGGGCGGCGCGGTATAGCTCACTGCGCGAGGATCCACCGCTGCCATATCTCGCATCGCTTTACCGGGCGTGTCGCGCAACATAATCATGCCCGGCGGCATGACGGCGCCGCCCACATCACGCGCGCTCAACCTGAGGTTGGTCGTGCTTGCAGATATAACGAGTCCTGCCGCCAGCCCAATGACTGACAACATGGCCCAAGCAACTTTTTGGGTTGTTGTGGCGCGCAGTGCCGGACTCAACGGCATTTTCATCTTCATTCCTGCGTGGGCGCCTTCAGACTTGCTCGTCTCTCCGTGTTTGCTGTGATCTTCTTTCGCCATCTTCACATGCCCTTCATGCCGGCCATGCCCTTGCTTTGCTTTTTTGTAGGCTTGCGCGGACGTGCCGGTCGGTCGGGCGGTATGAGTCCCCGCGCGCGTTCAGCCTGCAAACTGTGGCCGCCCTTGCCCAAAGCACGCACGGTCCCCATACCATGTTTCAATCCTTTGGCGACCATCCACGTGTTGACTGGATAAGCGAGCACCAAGCCAGCCCCCACTGCCACCGACATCGCACCCCAAAAAACTAGTTGGCTTGGCTCCATCGCGCGCATATCGCGCCCCATCATCAACAGCACCATCGTCGGAAACATTGCCGCCATCATGAAATTCATTGACACCCATTCAGGGTAAAGCGAATGCCTCACAGCCTTAAGATAAGAACCACCCATCATGTCTTTCATAAATAGCGACTGGAAGATCAGCAAGCCGAACGCGAACCCGCCTACGTACTCGACGATGAGATCGATCCACATCGGCAAACCGAATGCGGCGGTGATTGCGGCAGCGACAATAATGCCGGTGGCGTCGCCTGCAACGCAGTGAATCGTGGACCCGAGACTCTGCTTCCACAGAGGATTCACGAATTCTTCATGTGTCCCAGGCGCAGGCTCTTTGCACGACATGATGTAAAGGAACATGCCGGTGGGTCCGAGATATAGCGTCACCAAAACCCAGCCCCACTTCATTACTTTCATTTCGGGATTATTCGTGATCGCGTCGTACGCGACATAGATTACTGAGAAGGCGGTGAGCGTGAACCAGACGAGCAGGACCACGTCAATCCACGCCAACGGCCCGAAAATGGGGACAACCCAATCAGTCATTCAACCTTCCTTCCTTTAGTTGTTCAGTTCGGCTTTGCCCTCGGCTCGCCATTCAACTGCGGGTTGTGAATTGCCAGCGGGCCGTTACGCAAACCACGCAGCCACAAACCAAGATTTTCGTCGCCCAGGCTCCACAGCAACAGCACCGCTAGTGTCCCGTAAATCGGCAGATGACCGATCAGTTCCGTCCAGTTGAAGATTGCGAGCGTCAGGTTGATCGGTATCCACGCGATAAGAATGACCTCGCGCGGAAAAATGCCGAAGAGTATCCACAACCCGACGAGCAGTTCGACGCTGCCGGCACAGAGGATAAACAGTTCGTTTGATATCGGGATGCCGAGTGCGGGCGTAAAGTTGAGTGGATAGCGTTCGAGAAACGCTGCGGCAAGCGGGAGGTTGGCGAACTTCTCGGTGAATGCGACGAAGACAAGATTCACACCCAAGCCAACTTGGAGCGCGAGGATGGCACGCTTCATCAACCGCGGTGACGGCTCAAGTCGTGGCAGAAGCAGACGGTCAATTGAAATCGGACCGCGCCCCGCGAGGAAGAAGAACACCGCGAAGCCTAAGTACATCACGGTCTCAAACATCTGCTCAAGCCCGACGAAAAAGATGCCGGCAACCCACAGAGCGGCGAGCGCGAGAGCTGCAAGGCGTGTCAACGCACCGTAGAAGATCGCGAGTGCAATACCGGTTTGCACCAGTCCTAGAATGTACGTCCAGACACCAGGCAGTTCATTGTTTGGCGCAAAGAGTTTGCCCGTGACCCCGGTTACAAGAAGCGGCACGGCGACATGCACGGCGAGAATCACCGGGACCAAACCATAGAGTGCGGCGCGGCGGTCATCTGTTGTGCCGAAGCTTTCCGGCCCGGGCACAAAGCCATGTCCGTATCGCTTCCAAAGTAACCAAGCGGCGAGCGTCGCCAGCAACACGGCGGCGACGAACGCGAGCGGCAGCGGACGGAAGAACAAATCCCAGCGCAACGGATAGCCTGCCGTTTCGTGGAACCACTTTTCGTGCGCCGACGCTTGAGTTGCCGCCGCCAAGATCGTCGTGGCGCCAAGCCCTATGCGTTGCAAACAGATTCTTGTGCTCATCTCATTGCTCCTGTCTGGGCCCCTCACAGTCTCTTGCCGCTACAAATTCCGTGAGTGCAGCAAGCCATCGAGCAACATGCCGATGCTGAAGAGCGCGAGCACCATTGCGTCATTGAAGAGATGCTGCTGGTTCATGCCGAAGAGCGGCCGTCCCGTCAGTTGCGTAATCCACGCTCCGAGGAGCGCCAGAAAGGCGAGCAGGCCGAAGGTTCGACCAAGATAGAGACTCACTTTTGTCATGTCTAGGTGTCCTCCACGGTCCGGGTGATGTGTTCGGTTCAGACGACACACAGGTACGCTATGGGGGTCATGATAGCGTTAATTGGTAACGAGCGAACTGTGGTCCCTCGCCCAGCGCCCATTCTTACCTGCGTTCGGGCGACATTAAGCTGGGGCCATTGAAGCCATACGCCGACAGGATTCGGCACATCGTCGGCAAGCTTCGGCGCACTGCCTCATCAATTCGCTAATCGCACCTCCGTGCGAACCGGCCATCCGCTCACACTCCTGCGCACAGGCCTCGCAAACATCAGCGCAAACTGCGCACGTCTGAAAGTGATACTGCGAGCCACGGCTCATGAACCGCGCATCTAAAAGGCAAATGTCGGCGCAGTCGCGGCAGAGTTCGATGCACCGCGCCATGCCCGCCATGTCCATGCGGTTGCATTCGGCCCCGCATTGCTCGCAGATCTTCCCGCATTCCAGGCAGAGGCGGATGCATTCTTCGAGATTTCGCTGCATCTCATTGGTTTTCTGGTGTGTTGCGTTACTTGTCATGATTCCTCCCATGATTTGAAAGTTGTTTGTTCCTGAATGTGAACGTGTTACTCAACCCCTGCCTCGCCTGCATAAGCCTCAGGGCTTTCGTCAAACTTCTTCTTACATCCCTGGCCACAGAAGTAATATGTCTCTCCTTTGTAGTCAGAGCTTCCCGCAGCATTCTGCTCCTCTACCTGCATGTCGCAAACAGGATCAGTGTGTTCGGTTGGCACGTGTGTTCTCCTTGAATACCAAGATCTCGTAACCGGGGGGCCGCAGAGAAAGCTGTGATCTTATTTCGTGACGAACAGAAACGATAATGCGTGTAACGGTGCTCAGCCGCTACCGTGGCTCGCTCTTAGCAAGAAGCAGAAGGCCTACAACCGTGAGCGCAAGTCCGAGCATCACCCATGTCAGGAGTCCATGGTATTGGCTCCCAGCGGTCTGTCATCATGAGCACAAGGTGGCCGACACTGACGATGACTCCCGCCAGAGCCAGAACGACACCGACTTTTTGTTTACGAGTCATAGTCAAACCAACTTACCAGGTCGCTTACCGCCCAGTACTTCCTTAATTCTTCGCGGGACTTGCCGCTGGCGCAGGTGCGGGCGCGCGGCGTCGCGCACTCGTGTGCCGATGCACTATTAGCCATCGTCCATTGCGCTCTTCTAAGACGGCTGTGCCCAGGCCATTCACATCAATGTGACGCTCCTTCAGGTCGCCCGCCAACGAGTACTTGAAGGTGGCCCAGGCGGTCTTACCCGCAACTCGAACGCGGATATCTGAGAGCATATGCGTAGTGTTCTTTAGCTCTTTCATCTCTGGAATCAGGTGATGGTCGCGGTAGTTAGCCCAGCCGATGTCAGCGCCGCCGCTCTCAAATACTGATACCCATTCGTCGTTCGCCCAAAATTTGTTGAGCGCTTCGACATCGCCCTTCTCAAAAGCTGCTGCCTCCTGTTGCAGGGCCTCGCTCACGGCTTTCTCGTTATCATCGTGAGCGGTAACTACCCGATGAACCGCTGATGTCATGCCCGTCGCAAGTATCGCAACCATAACGACACTGATTACCCTTCCAAGCTTAATAGTTTGATTCTGCATAATTCGGTCTCTCCTCCAGGTTAGTTTGATCCATTTGAATTCCCACGGCGTCCCATGCCCACCACGAAGTCACCAAAAAACCATTCGAGGTGTTTTTCTCCCACAATGATTCCGCGATTTTCGAGCGCGGCGATAAACTCCGGTCCGCTGAAACGGTTCGTCTTCGGATGTTCCAGAAACGTGCGGTAGAACCAACGGTCCAGCGCATGTTTGGTCACTTCCTCAAAAAAGAACCTGCCCCCTGGTTTAAGCACCCGCGCGACTTCTGCGACCGCGCGCTGCCAAGCCGGCACGTGATGAATGATCGCGAAGTCGAATACCGCGTCATACGAAGCGTCATCCGCCATGATCGCCGCGGCATCACCAACGAATAGCGTCAGCCGATTAGGGGGATACCCGGAGAGACGCCTCCGCGCTCGCGCAACCATGTCCGGGTCAACATCAAACGCGTGGACCTCGCGCGCGCCAAAGCGCTCGAAGATGATTTCCGTGCCGACGCCACGACCACACCCGATTTCCAGCACCCGACCACCTTCAACCCGCCCTCCGAAACGCTCCATTAAGACAGCCTCGTGACGGCGCTGCACCAAAGCACGCACGGGATTGTTCATCAACGCCTTCTCAGCACGATTTAGCTTCATTGGGGGAGGTCCAGGACTAGTTCCAACCGCCACGTTGACTCATTTGGTAGTTGCACACCTCTGAAAACCAGCTCCAAAGAGTACGCAGGCCTCGGTATCTTTGGTTAGGGCATCGCGACTCTTGAAGGTTTTTGCCGTCTCTTCCACCATTTCACAAAACCTCCTGTTGCACTCCAAACTACAGAAGTAAAAAACCTCTCCTTTGTGTTGAAACTGAGCCACTGCCTTGGTCTCTTCCAGTTCCATGCCGCATACAGGGTCCGTTCGAACGCTCGACATGCTCTTCTCTCTTATCTTCTTTGCTGCCTCATGGCTTAACGTTTTTTCGACGAACCGATGGGAAATCGCAGCCCTGTCGCCGTTTCAAAAGCCTGCTTTTGTTCCCAGCGCGTAATAGCCGCGCTTGGTGCGGACGCGCAATGACTTGTCAACCGTTTCCACTTTGATTTGGCGAAACCCGGCGGCGCGACTGCCGCCTTTCGGACGGTAGCCGAGCGTGTACTGCTGTTTTAATTCATTAGCGACTTCCGTAGCCGCTTCGTCCACCAGGTCGCGCCCACCCTGATGAGCATTCTCAAGAAAATGTGCCGCGCCGCCCGTCGGCTCTGCAATCCCGCGCAGCACGCGTATGTCCACAGTATCCTTAGCTTGACCTCCATGAGGATCGTGACCGAATGAGCCTCGCTCACCATGACCTATCCCAAGAGCGTAGATTGTCACTTCAGATCTGCGGGCCAGAGCGACTACGGAATCAAAACTGGCTCTGCTGGCGGTGTCGTTGCCATCCGTCAAGAGAAGCAGCGCCCGCTTGCGATGCTTACCCTGCTTGATTCTGTCCAGCCCCAAAACGACAGCGTCATAAAGTGCTGTGCTGCCCTGCGGCTCAAGCCGCTCAACCGCGCGCAGAATCCGCCGGCGGTCGTCAGTGAAGTCTTGGACCAGTTCGGCATCTTCGCTAAAGCGTATGAGAAAGATTTCATCGCCTGTCGAGACTGATTTGACAAAATGCTCGACCGCGTCCTGCACGCCATGGATCTTGTCGATCATGCTGCCGCTCGTGTCGAAAATGATACCGAGACTAACGGGTACGCGGTCGCCGGTGTTGAAGTAGCTGAGCTCCTGTTTCACACCGTCCTCATAGACAGTGAAGTCGGACTGTTTCAGGTTGGCGATGTAGCGGCCGCGTTGGTCGGTAACAGTCGCGGTCAGTGTCACAAGTTCGGTATCAACACGAATAACGTCATCCTGGTTAACTTCCTGCGCCGTAGTAGGCGGAGTGGGCTGCGGCTGCGCCCGCCTTGCCTGGGCGACCACAGGCGACGCTGTGAGCACGCTGATTGTAAAAAGCAAGCTCGCGATTCGTAGTAATTTCATAGCAACCCTCCCCACGAATAGTTCAAAGCTTCGCGCAGAGGGAATGCGCGAAGACTGTTTCTGACGGCCCTACCGCCGAGCCTCAAATGTGAGCGTGGCCCAGAAGCTCTCCCACTCCACGTCAGCACCCGCTGCTGGAATCATGTGCAGCGTGTGGATGTAGTGAACGCCGCCTTTCTTATCAAGTGGCAAGCGAGCGCGTCCTTCCGCGTCGGTCCGCACGCCCGGCAGTTTTGACTGGGTTGCGGTGGCAGTATCCGTCGAACCGATTACCACACGCGCTCCCGCCAATGGTTTGCCATCGAAAAAAAGACGCATGGGTAATAGTTCACCCGTTTTCAGAGAATAGGGATCTGTCTCAGGAACGAGCTCCAACCGGTGACCCAAAGGCTTACGATAAACCGCTGCTGCGCCTTTGCCGTTTCCTATTCGCAGCAGCGTCTTTGCATATTTCGCGTAGGTGCGGCGTTCCTCGGCACGTCGCTGGGGCACGCGCGCCAGCAATGCGCCCACGGCATCAAGCCCCTCGTGTTTGACGAAATCGTCGAAACTCGCACGCGGCTGTTTGGTTGCAAGCGGTTTCAGCACAACTTCCACAATCGCGCCGCCGTCCTGGCGAGGCGCGACGACATCCACCATGGTTGATTTGGAATCAGTACGAAACGCTGTGAAGAGCGTGGAGCCACCGGCGGTGACGAGCGACGCGCGCTCTATGCGCTCAGATTTGACCGCACCATCACTTACTGGAAACTGATCCCCAGTATTCAACCCCACGGACACCGTAGCGCCGGGCGCGATGACGAAGCGAGCCGGGACCAGCCACAAGTCGTGGGCGAAGGCTAGGCTCGTCAGGATCAATACGCTGAGCGGCGCGATAATTATTGGCAGTGAGTGTTTTCTGCGCATCAAATTCTCCCAACGGTCATAGATCCTATCTGATGTCAGCATGCCACATATCCACGAACTACTGTTCCCGCCGGAACTAAGGTTTCGCTGACTTGTTATCGTTGTGGCTGTGTGGCGTCGAGCCGGGCGGGTCTTTATGGGGCGACGGTTTCGTTGCCGCGTTTCCGTTCGCATTGGTGGTTGTATTTGTATTTGTGTTTGTGTTTCTGTTCGAATCGCCGGAGCTCGAACACGCCACGGCAAAGAATGCGAGCGAACCAACCATTGCAAGTGTGATTAGCTTCTTCATCTGAGTGGTCCTCCTACATCTAGTTACTGCTTATCGTCAGAGCTTTATGGCATCACTATGGTCCGCAGTAGGTGTGGGCCATCGTTTCGAAAGCACTTGGCAATGCTGCCTACATCCGAGACTCGCTGCTATGAAAACTCGGCAATGATCCGTTCACGTATCTGTGGCGCCGTCCAACCAGTCTGCTGCAACTTGTAAGCGAGGAGCGCTTCATCGATGCAAGTGGCGCAACTGGTTGCATGTCCATCCTCGAAACAACTATGCAGACTCTTGTGCCCAATGCTTTCATCGCAGTGACAGTAGCAAGGCATCTGCGCGATGATCTGAGGAACCATTTTTACAGCCTGATAAGCTTCCCGCGCCTTGCCGCTGAATTGTTCAGGCGGCAAAGTTTTTGCGAGGCTGCTCAGACTCGGAGCTGTTTCGTAATAGGCTGGAACGAGCCTAACCGGAGCCGATGATCGCGGTTGAGGAGTGGTCAGCGGCTCTTTAACGGATGCCGGCATTCCCGCGCGTCTTTGGGTCTGGTTTTGCCGCGTTACGATGAACGCCGCCAAGGCGAGCCCTGTCACGAGCAGGACTCCTATTAACAACTTCTTCTTCATAGAAATTCTCTACCTCCTATATCAATTGCGGACCGGCTTAGTCCCAATTGAGGACATTACCGGATGTTCGTCTGGGGACATCGCCGGATGGCTGCGCGCCGGTGTCATAAAAACAAGAGCAGACGTAACCAGTAGCACTATGACACCTATGGCCGCCTCTAGGACGACTGAGCGAGCGAAGCCTCGCTCCAGCTTGACGCGCTCGGCATCGTTCTCGGCTTCGCTCTGCATCTTGGCTAGGCGCGCTACTCGTTTGCCGAAATGGAGATTGTTCAATGCACCAAGCAGCAGCATCAGCCCGACAAAGAAGAGCTTGAGCAAAAGCGTCTTTCCGTAGGGTGTGAGCCAAAAGCCGCTGAAACTCGGCACGTGAACCCAGGTGTTGTAAAGACCGGCAAGCACAAGCAGCGCCACGCTCGGCATGGCCACTCTTGTGAATCGCTTAATAACTTGAGCCAACAAACCGATCCGATGCGTCTTGTCAACGCCTGCGAGAGCCGTGGGCAGCGTGAGGGCCAGATGAAACAGACCGCCGACCCAAAATCCGCCCGCTAACAAATGCAACCAATCAGTGACGACAGCCAGGCGGAAGTCTTTAACCGATGCAACCGCGTGTCCTGTCCAGCTTGGAGCTACGAGCAGCACTGCACCTGCCAGAAGCCCTACCCACCACAGCGCTCTATGGCCTTCGTCCGGCGCACGCTTGAGCTTGCGGGAAAGAATGGCCAGGATCACTACGAGCAGAGCCAGGGAAATAACTTCCAAAAACCAGTGCCCACCATAGCCCGTATTGAAAATCACCTGGCCCAGCAGTGAAGGTGATAACGACTCCGTTAGAGATTTGTCGAAGACTCCAGAGGCTTGAAGGACGAGTGATACCGAAGACGCTAATAAAAGCAGCACGACGCTAATCCACGACCAATTCGCTATGCGCCGAGCGGTCGCGTTTTGAACCTGGGCCACTTTCGCGGTTTCTTCCAAACCCTCCTGACGGAGCGCTGGCGCCAGCACGAGTAAGTAAATAGCAAAGCCACCGAAAAGCATCATCATCGCCAGATAGCTGAGCCAACGGACCGCGCTTAAACCGGGGTAAAGTTCAAAACCCTCATCGCTTTTCGCCATCGGCATGGAATCCATCGCCGGTGGGCCCGAACCCTGCGGCGGAGACGCCGTTGCAGCGCCAGGTTTGACGTCTTGAGCGACCGCAAAAGTAAACTCCCCACGCAGATTATGCTGGTCAATTGAGAGAGCTTTCCAGACAACGGTGTAAGTCCCGGCACCGAGTGGCGCAAGCGCAATCTGCGCCTTCTTATTCCCCTCGGACAGCGTGACCCCACCTTGATCGAAACGTTTGCCCTGCTGATCTTTTACTTCGATCGAATTAAAGCCCGACTCAAGCTCTTCACTGAACCATAGTTCGACGAGCTGCGGCGCCCGCTGCAACGTGGAGTTGTTTTTTGGCTCCGAGCGCTCAAGCTTCGCGTGCGCAGAAACAGTAACTGACAGGAGGGCCAGCAGCAGTCCAACAAAGATCACGCGTACGAGTCCTCTGTGAAGCAAACCGACAACTTTCTGTTTTTCTGACAAGTTTACCAAGTTCATTCGAGCTCACTTCTGTTTGCACGCTTCAACGAGCCTGCGGAGCAGGCGGAAGCATGAAGCTTGGGGCGTGAGCCCCAGGGACAAGGCAACATTCGACCGAAGCCCGTGAAACGGGCGACAGTAGTTAGGAATTGATCATGGGCGATTGGCAAGATCGTCTCTGCTATCGCCCGCTCCGCAGGCTCAGGTTTCATTTTTTCGACAACCTGGGGTTCCGCTGCGCTCCACCCCAGGCTTTATACTTTCGCCCGCTCACGCGGGCTGGTTAGGCACCTCCTGCTTTAATGCATGGTGTGAGTCGTCTTTGGCTTGGGCTTTGGTTTAGTTTTAGCTTTAGCCTTGGCGGTCTTACCCATCCCGCCACCTTTCATCCGATTCATCTCGGCAATCTCGCCCTGTTGCTTGAGGACGGTCAGGCGCGCCATCTCTTTGATCTCGGCATGCTCCGCCTTCGTGGTTGCTTCCTTGGCCATGTCAATCGCCATCTGATGGTGGGGGATCATCATGTCCAGAAACAGACGATCGAATTCTTTGCCGGTTGCCGCCTGAAGCTTGGCTATGTCGCCCTGCATGTCCATCTTCATGCCCGTCTTCATGTTTCCGTGGCCTGACATGCCGGGCATCTGAGCCATCATCTGCGAATGGTCCATCTCAGGTGCCCCCGAGTACCAGTGATCCCGATGTTTCTTTAGCTCGAGCAGCTCCTTTTCCTGGTCGTCGGCGGTCTTCTTTGCGAAAGCTCTCAGAGCCGGCGTGCTTCCTTTTCTTTCTGCGAGACGGGCCATGGCGGTGCCTTGCCGGTGATGCATGATCATCATGTCGATGAAATGCAGATCGTAAGGCATGTCGCCCATCTGCGAGCCGGCTTGATTTTGCGGTTGCGTTCGGGTGGCAGAAATGGCCACCATCACTGAGACCACTAGAATTAGAGCAATCGCCGTAATGCAATGGCTTATGCGTCTATCTTTCTCTTGTCGTCTAATCATCGTTCTCCCCTTTTTTGTTGTTGTTAACCAAATTCCGACTAGTTCTGCTTCGGGTCTTCGTTGACTCCTTGAGTCAATGAGACTCACGATCCATGTTTGTGAGCGGGCTGAGCAGGACTGCCCTTCGGCGGCTCCGAGATGCCCTCGCGAATTCTTCTCTGGACCTCCTCATACACATCGGGCGGCAGCACACGCACGAGCGTCATCATCCCCATCATCGAGGCGGTCCATCCCGGTGGCAGTCCGTAGGTTTCGGGCTTTGCCACTTCCTTGTCCATGATCATGACCATGTCCTGCGGATAGCCGGGCACGCGTTTCTTATCACTCTCCTTAAGACTGTTCTGCTGCAGGTGCGGGCTCGGTCCCGCGAGGTTGGTGGTGTTTCTCTCCTTCTCCGTGCTGTCACCCATGCCGCGCCCGAAGCCCGGAGCCAGATCTTCCGAAAGCGCGTGACCTTGTCGTATCACGCCCATACCCTCTTCCATGCCCTTGCCGGTCTGTGGGCCCATTCCGGCATGGCCCATCGGTCCCACCATCGAAACCATCTGGTTCATCATGTGGTGCGGCAGATGGCAGTGAAACATCCAATCGCCCGCATAGACGGCGTCGAATTCAACGTCGCGCGCTTGCGCCACACCGACCAGTACCGTGTTTTGCGCAAACCAGGTGGACTCGGGAGCACGCCCGCCCTCCGTACCGGTAACGTAAAACTGATTTCCGTGGATGTGCATCGGGTGGTGGTCCATGCCCAGGTTGACGATCCTGAGCCGCACCCGCTCACCTTGCTTCACAATCATCGGCGTGGTGGCCGGTCCTGCTTTGCCGTTGATGGTGAGCCAGTTGAACTCCATCGCCAGCGAATTTGGGATCGGGTTGTTCGGAAGTAGCGCCCACTCCTGAAGCACAAGTCCGAAATCCTTGTCTACGCGCGGCGAGTAGGGCTGCTTCGGATGAATTATGAACAGTCCGATCATGCCCATCATCTCTTGCATCGCCATGTGGGAGTGATAGAAGAACGTGCCGTTCTGGTGCACCGTGTACTCGTAGACAAAAGTCTGACCCGGTTCAATGAGGGGCTGGCTGATGAAAGGAACGCCATCCATATTCAGAGGCACTTCCAGACCGTGCCAGTGCACGGTCGTGGCTTCAGGCAACTTGTTTGTAACGATGAAGCGCACGCGGTCACCCTCGTTCACTTCGATCGTGGGCCCGGGCACGCTGCCGCTGTAACCCCACGCGTACATCTCCTTGCCCGGAATCAACTGGACCTTGACCACCTCAGGGTCGAGTCGAAACACCTTCACCCCATTGTCCATGGTCCAGGAAAGGTTCGGCACATCGGGACTGTGCACCAGGACTTGGCCGCCGGAAGCTTGAGGTCTGTTGTTAGTCTTCGGCGGGGCTTGAGGTTTAGGCATCACGTGACCTTCATGTTGCGCATTGACCACCTTTGAACCAGCGAGTAAACCTGCTGCGCCAAAAAGTGAAGATCGCCTTATGAAACTGCGTCTGCTGTTATCCATTTCCTACTCCTGTTTTGTTCGAAACCTTTTGAAATTTCCTCGGCAAATCTTGGGTCAGTGCAGCCGCTCTCCGGTTCAGCACCGCCCGTTGCTTCACTCGCTGACCTCAGCTTGGAGCCTTCGGTTCGCCCGGCGGATTCGCCAGGTCTCCCAATGGCATCCAATCCGCCCTCCAGCAAAAATCCGCGTAGACCAACAGCGCTTTGCCGCAGTTGGATCAAGGCTCTGGCATATTCGACCTCAACCTGGAATAGCGTGCGTTGGGCGATTAGCACTTGCGGATAGGCCGCCGCCATCTGACGGAAGCTGGACAGATACATTTGGTAAGCCTGACGCGCGCGCGGCACTACTTGGGTACGATATCGTTCGGCCATTTGCTGGGCGTTGCGATACTCGCGGAAACTCGATGCGAACTGCGTTCGCAAAAACAGTTGCAGGCGCTGGAGATCGCGCTCGGCAATGGCCAGTTCCGCTTCTGCAGCGGCAATGCCACCCTGGTTGCGATTGAAGATCGGGACGTTAATACCGACCTCCAGCCGCATCTCCGGACCTTTGCGACGACCGGCGAGCGACGGTGTTACCGGTTCAAACCGTTCATAGTTGTAGCCAAGTCCACCACGCAGAAATAGGTCGGGAATTCGTTCAGCTCGTGCACGCGCCACGACAGCACGAGCGCGTTCCACGCCCGACTGTGCCACCCGAATCTCAGGACTTTGGCTGACCAATGTGTCGAGTAGCTGAACTTCGTTCAGCGGCGTAAGGTCGTCTTCCGGATTGCCCGCAAGCCGGGCCGGCGTCAGTTCTGGATTGCCTACCATCGCCGCAAGCGATCGCCATGACCTTATCCAGTCGTTCTGGGCTCGCAGGAATTCGATCTCGGAACGCTCCGCCTCAATCTCTATCTCAAGCTGATCGGGACGATCGGCCTGGCCCACGTTGTAGAGCTCCTTCGTAATCTCCACCGCTTCACGCGCCAGCTGCGAGAGATCGTCCCGCAGCTCAACCAATCTTTGGGACCCCAAAGTTTCGTAATAGAGCACACGTATCGAGTTGGTAACGCGGAGACGTTGCGCTTCAGCGAGAATCACCGCTTGATCTTTCTCGCGAGCGAAGACGCGACGCGCCTTGCTCAGCTTTCCGCCCAGCGGGATGGTCTGCTCGATAAAAACACCCTGCTCCATGGTCTCACTCGGCGAACGGAAGGCAAATTCTTCGAGGAAGTAACCTGCTACTGGGTTAGGAAACATTCCCGCCTGACGTCTGCGCCCTTCCGCAGCCCGAATGGAGTCTTCGGCCTGGGCCAACGTCGGGTTACGTTGAATCGCCATGGCTTCCAGGTCTTCCAGCCTCATGATCGGGCCGGCAGGGATGACCTCGCGCCGGGGCCTCTGGATTTCCTGCGACTCCGGTTGCGTCATCTGGTCCATCTGGTGCGTCGGTGTCGGCATCTGCATACCCGGCGTCATTACGTGACCCGGACTCGGTGACGGCGACGCTGTTGGCATCTGCATTCCGGGCGTCATCACATGCGCCGGACTCGCCGAGGGCGATGCTGCTGGCATCTGCATGCCCGGCGTCATCACATGCGGGCTCGGCGAAGGCGAAGGTTTCGGCCTGGTTGCTCTTCTCGTTGGAGTTCGCCTCGGGCGGACTGGTCTCTTCTTCCTCGGCGTGCCTTTCGGCTTTGGCTTGGCTGCCGGTTTCATCTTCGACATGTCATGCCCTTCATGCTGCGGTAATACGCTCACGTTGACCGCAAACATCAGGACAACTGCGCTAAATATTCGCAGCGCAATACTCAAATTACTCGGCCGGTTCATGGTTCCCCCTTACGTAGTTCGCTAAAGCGAACGCTTCGTGTTCTAAACAAATGAATTGATGTGGAGAGCCGACAACACAGGCTAATGCCTGCGTCACGATCACGAATGTGATTGTTGGAAGGGACTAAATGCGGAAAATGTTAATGAGGATATGCCTGGGCCTGAGCTCGCCCGGAGGTCCATGCGCTCTTGAAGTCAATACCGCAGCGCTGGACGTCGAAACTGGAACAATAGTTGAGACTGTGAGGGGAATGCTCAAGTCAGCCGAACGCTTCGGCGTATCAGTCTCTCTTAATGAAATAGCATTGGAACTCGAACGGGAGTGAACTGCACAATGAGAACATGGCTTAGTTGGCTGCCCCAGAGCGTCCGCTTCATTATCGTGCTTCGCAGCGGGCTCGTTCTCCATCGAATCCATGCCCACGTGACCCATTTCCTCATGGGACATTTCGGTTTCAGAAACCTGCATGTCGCATGAGGCTGCGGCTGAGCGGAGATGCGGACAGAGCGCACCAACCAGAAAGTTGCCTCCCTGGCTAAACAATAATGCGATACCGAGAAGAGTAGTTACCAAAAACCGCTTATGCATAGTCGACTGTGGCAATGCTCATTCTTATCTTGGGGGTGGCCAAATATAGCACGCCTCGATCGTCCAAGCGAACGTCGGAGGCAATCCTCGAAATCTCCGCGTCCTTCAATACGATGAGACCGATGTAGCGGAATTCTAAATGCCGAACTTTTTTGCGCGCTCTTCCGGGGGTTCACTATTCTCCATCTTCGCCGAGCTGAGGGTTTCATTAACAGAGTCGTTATCGTTAGCGTAAGAACAAAATAGTCCGGCAAGATAACTCTTATCTCGCCGGACCATTGATAAAAGAGCCTTCCCGGAGGAATTACGGCCGTCCGAAAATTCCACCGAGGATATTGCCGATGCTGTTACCGTTTCCGTTACCATTACTGTAGCGGCCGTTGTAACCCTCTTGGTAGCCCTGTCGGAAGCCGTCGCGGAAACTGCTGCGATAGGCGTCGATATTGCCGTAGCGGTTATTGTAGCCGGCAGTCGCATTACGGTACGCACTATGATCCTCGTAGCGAGCGCCCCGATTACGCGAGCGATCGTCACGCCCAGCGCGGATGCCATCCTGGTAGCCACGCTCTAGCGCTACCCGGCGAACATCTGAACCGTTGCCGTAGCCGTCATTGTTATAACCGTCATTGCGGCGGCCATCACGGTCGTAATCGTAGTCCCCACGGTTGGAGTATCCATCGTTGTCGTACCCGCCGTTGCGCTCGCTGCGTTGGTGATCCTGGCGGCGATTCTTCTCATCGCGCTGGTGTTGTTTCACGTCCTCGCGCTCGTGCTGCTGGTGATCACGCAGATCGCGGTCGTTGCCGTACCACTCACGCTCATCTCGCTGATGCTGCTTCAGTGCCTCTTTCTCGTTCTTCTGATGTCGCTTGTCAGCTTTCTTCTCTCGCTTCTGATGATTTCCGTTCTGCCCATGGGGGTGGTCATTGCCGTAGTAGCCGCCCTGGCCGAAGGCAGTCGAACCAGCGCCGAGCAAAAGCGTCGCGCCCAAAATGGATGCGCCCAACCCGAAAACGTATCTTCCAATAGTGATCGTCATGTCTTATCTCCTTACTCTAAAAAAGCGCTGGAACTGTCTAAACTAGCAGTCATATAAACACACTTGCGGGAGCCGATTTGAATAGAGCAACCCTTATGCCTTGTCAAGGAAGATTCGCTTTATGGAGCATTCGAGGCTTTTGTGAGAGGTGCTATGTTCTTCAGCGCACCATACAGTGTGCTCCTATCCCATACAGCTTCCAGAACGAGTGTTCCAGAACGAGGGGTTGCACCGCTTAAT
Organism: Pyrinomonadaceae bacterium; assembly: GCA_051000815.1. Taxonomy (GTDB): domain Bacteria; phylum Acidobacteriota; class Blastocatellia; order Pyrinomonadales; family Pyrinomonadaceae; genus PSRF01. Next base: position 12,309 of record JBPCNX010000090.1, on the reverse strand, counting down.
CCCCTTCATCTGTAAGCGCTGACGTTTGCTGTCGCCGTGCGCACGCGCGAGGGTTTGCCGAATTCCGTCCAGGCAAAATGTACTTCGTCGCCGAGCCGCGCCATCCGTGGAAAGCCGCTGGAACGCGAAATATCCGTCTTGGCGATGACGGCCACTTGACTCAGGGCGCCATCGGATTGGATGCGCCGCACTTTGATCGCGCCCCCGTCCGCCGTCCCCGACATCCAGCAAACGAGCGCCGAACCGTCAGGAAGCAAAACGACGTCGACCCGCCCGGTGGCATCGCCGTCGTCTACCTGGATAGGACCAGCGAAGGTTGTTCCAGCATCTTCGGAAAACGCTACTTTCACACGCGGCGCATCGTTTGCCCCCGTGAACCAGGCAACAGCAACCCGTCGTCCTTCGGCAGCGACCGATGGGCCATTGACGGGGCAGCCGTTGATTTCCCAATTGTCCGCGTGTACCGGACGAGGCGACTCCCAACTACCATCGCCCTTGGGCCTGACGGAATAGATGTCGCGCACTTCCGCTTGTGACCGGTCCCGGTAGACTGCGATTGGTCCTTGGCTGGTGAGGGCCGCCGAAGTTTGACAGCACTCACAAACGCGTTCGTCGAGTTGCGCCTCGTCGGAAAGTTTGCCGTCTGCATCGATTGTGGCGTAACGCAATGTCATGCTCGCAGCCAAAGCTGTGTGCTCGTCTTCATCTTTTACCCCTTCGAGATTACGACCATCCAACCATATCGCCCCCACACGCCCATCCGGCAGCGGTATTAGCGAGACAAAACCATGCTCAGTTTTCGTCCCATTGAGATGCGGAACAATAGGGGTACTCCAGGTTTTGCCTCCGTCTTTCGACCTGGCGATAGTGACATTGTAAGCGTAAGTTCCAGTACCGCTCTTCACCAGCCAGTGCGCCGCCAGCGATCCGTCCGGCAATGCAATCACCGACGGGAAGTCAGCCCAGTTGACAAACCAGTTCTCGCCTTCCGCGACGCTGCGCGCCTCAGACCACCCGCTTACATCTCGCGCCGCTGTGCGCAACGCATAACGCTGCTCGCCGATCTTCTCCACCCAGCTAAGTATGATCCGCCCGTCCTGGGTCGCATACAAATCCGGCTCTCGGCTGTCCCCTTCGGTGGGAGAATTGCTGGCGCGAATCGTGAGCGCGGGCCCCGTTTCGGCAGGTGTGGTCCGCGCGTTCGAGGATGATGAAGTAGGAGCGCTTCGGCTACAGCCGATGAAAAAAACTCCGACCAATGCTAGAGCGCAAGGAGTGAACAGGGCTTTCATATTAGAGATCGATCTCCTTGGAGATGGCCAAATAGATAGTTTGAGATTGTAACTTGAATGACAACCATCATGATCAATGTTGTAATCATTCGCGCTCGTCTTGTAGACCAGATTTTCTCCTGCTACCAGTCGAAAATCATGACGTCTTAGCCGCTCCGTAGGGTGCCGCCGCGATTCTGATAAACAACGCTAACCAGATTACGCCTGTTCTAGTGAGAACGCCGCGGCGATTCGATCTATCCCACGTTCTTAGTCACCCGTCGGCGCCAGCTCACGATCGCCAGGATACTCGCGGGCTGAGACGTGCTCCTTCGCACGGCCGTACTTGAGGTAGAGTGCCGGAATCACAATCATGTTCAGGAACGTCGACGTAACTAGGCCTCTCAGGATCAAAGCCGCCATCGGCTGACCCGGTTCGCCCACACTGAGCCAGCTGGCTCGTTTAGAAATTGATGCCTAAACCCTGACCTCATCGGTGCGTTGATGTGTATGTGCCCCACCTAAGCCTCGACCGAGTATATAGGCCAGAGCCGTGACGGAGAGGCACACGACCCCTGCTGCTGTGAAGGTTGCCGGAGTCCCACATTTTGCCGCCGCATATCCAATCGCCGGGTAAGTGATGAGCCAACAAACGTGGGTCAGCGCGAAATGCGCCGCGTACGCTCGCCCACGTTCTTCTTCGTGCGTATGTTCCGCAAGAAGCGTCGAAGATGGAATAGCGATGAGCGCCTGGCCCGCGCCATTCAGCATCCATAGCAGCCCAAAGATCATGAGAGGCGGCTTGAGCGCGCCAGGCAACAGAATCAAGCCGAGCACGACGCCACCTATGACTAGGGCGCGCGCCGTCCAGGCATGTCGTCGCCCGTGTAATGCAGCCTTGTCACGAGCGCTTCGCTCGTAGCGGCCGGTGGCACGCCCCAGCACCAGCGCCGAGAGTGCAGATCCGAGACCTAACATCACCATCATGAGAGCAAAGGCCGTCTCACCGCGTCCGAGCACGGCGCGCACGTAGACTACGGTGGCGACAATAGCTGCGGCGCCGGCGGTCGCTTCGGCGAAACTAAGCGTGAGCGCCTGCCTCAGCGAGGGCTCGCCCAGCAGCACCCGCGTTCCGTGTGTGATCTCAGACAAAAAGAGTCGCCAGGAAAACACTGTCATCACTTTTCCCACTTGCGGAATAATCACGGCCGCGACTAGCAGCGCGGAAATGAGGTAAGTTAAACTGTCGAACCAGAACACCCATCGCAGATCGAGGAATGCCACCAGTAATCCAGCCAAGGCGGGTGCGGCAACAGCTTCTACATCCACCGCGACGCGCGAAAGCGATAGAGCTTTGACATATTGCTCGTTGCCTACGACTTCCGGGATGCTCGCTTCAAAGGTCGGCGTGAAAAAAGCGGTGACCGCGTTTATCAGGAAAATCAATAAGTAGATTTGCCAGACGGTAGTGACGAAAGGGAATAGCGCGAGCAAACCAAAACGAATGAGGTCAGCCGCAATGAGAATCTTCTTGCGGCTCACCCGGTCGGCGATGACTCCCGCTGGCTGCGAGAAGAGCAGGAAGGCAAGAATGCGAAGCGTGAGCGCGTAGCCGATGACCGCCGTCGCCGACTCGCCGCCCGTGAGTTGATACGCGAACAGAGCGAGTCCAACCGTCGTCACACCGCTGCCGAGCAGAGAGACAATTTGCGCTGCAAACAAATAACGGAAGTCGCGGTTGCGCCAAAGAGAAGTGGCGACGTTTGCTGTCGGCGTATCCGTCATGCTGGCTTCAGTTACTTAATCGCCGCTCGTCACTACCTCACGCGCGCGCGTGTAGTCGCGTTGTGGGACTGTTGCCCTAGCTCGTCCATATTTCAGGTAGAGTGCCGGGATGACGATCATGTTGAGGAACGTCGAGGTGACGATGCCGCCCAGAATGACGACAGCCATCGGTTGCTGAATCTCTTTGCCTGGCTCGCCTGCGCCGAGAGCGAGTGGAATCAGTCCAACGCCGGTGACTAGCGCGGTCATTAGAATCGGACTAAGCCTTTCCATCGAACCCTGCACAATCGCATCCCGAAACCCGATGCCTTCTTCTTCCATCAGATGCGTGTAGTGGGAGATCAGCATGATCCCGTTGCGCGTAGCGATGCCGAAGAGAGTAATGAAGCCGACGAGCGAGGCGATGGACAGGGTGCCGCCGGACAAAAAGACCATCACGACACCGCCGATTAGAGCGAGCGGCAAGTTTGCCATCACGAGCACGGCGGAGCGTGCCGACTTCAAAGCGACATAGAGCAGCAGGAAAATGCCTCCAATGGCAACGATGGAGAGCAGTGTGATAAGGCGCGAGGCTTTCTCCTGCGCCTCGAACTGTCCGCCGTACTGCACGAAATAGCCTTGCGGCAACTGCACGTTACTACCAACCGCCGCGCGCACGTCGTTGATGACGCTGCCTAAATCTCTGTCGGCAACGTTGGCTTGAACGATGATGCGACGTTGAACGTTCTCGCGATTGATCGTGTTCGGCCCCTGATCGAAGCGCACTTCGGCGACCTGCCCGATGGGGACTTTGGCGCCCGTCGGCGTATCGAGCAGCGTGTTCCCGATGCTTTCAATTGACTGGCGTGACGAATCGTCGAAGCGCACCAGCACGTCATAAGTTTTCTGCTCCTCCAGGACTTGCGAGGCGACGTGCCCGTTGAAGGCGGTGTCAACTGTTTCGGCTAAATCCTCAGCGCGCAGGCCGACCGCCGCCGCCGCTTGGCGGTTCATGTTGACTTGCACTTGGGGCACCCCGACTTGTGGCTCAACGATCAGGTCAACGATGCCGTCAATCTTTGCCATCTGGTCGCGTATCTCGGCAGCCTTGGTGCGCAAGGTCGCGAGGTCAGGGCCGAAGAGTTTGATGGCGATCTGCGCGCGTGTCCCCGACAGCAGGTGGTCTATGCGGTGCGAGATTGGTTGGCCCACCTCCGCTTCGACGCCGGGAATGCGTGCCAGTCGCTGGCGCACGTCTTCCATAAACACAGCGTGCGGACGATCGCCTTCGGTGGTGACAACTTCTATTTCGCTCGTATTGACGCCGGCCGCATGCTCGTCGAGTTCGGCGCGACCTGTGCGGCGCGTCGTCGAGACGACCTCGGGAACTTCGTGCAAGACGGATTCGATGACGTTTCCGATGCGGTTCGACTCCGCGAGCGACGTTCCCGGCGGCATGTTGGCGTTGATATTCAGCGTGCCTTCGTTGAACGGCGGTAGGAATTCGCGCCCCATGAACGCGAATAAAACAACGGCGACGAGCAACATCGCGGCGGAAGAGGCGATGATTTTGTACGGGTTGCGAAGCGTCCAGTTGAGGATGCGCGCGTAATGCTTTTTCGCCCAAGCTACGAGACGCGAATCGCTCTCGTCGTGGATGAGCTTCGAGCGACCGAGCAGGAAATAACAGAGCACGGGCGTGACGGTCAGCGCGACCACGAGCGAAGCCGTGATCGAGATGATGTAGGCGAAGGCGAGCGGCGCGAACATCCGACCTTCAAAGCCACCTAAAGAAAACAGCGGCAGGAAGACAACAATAATGATAAGTGTCGCAAAGAGGATTGAGTTTCTGATTTCACTAGACGCGCGGAAGGTCACATCAATAGGGGGAGCGGGCGTCGGTAACTGCGCGTTCTGCTTCAACCGGCGGAAAACGTTTTCGACGTCAATGATGGCATCGTCAACCAGAGCGCCGATGGCGATTGCCAGACCGCCTAAAGTCATCGTGTTAATCGAAATGCCGAAGTAGTTCATCACCAGAATCGCCGTGATGAGCGAGAGCGGGATTGCCGTTAAGGAGATGAATGTCGTGCGGAAGTTCCAAAGGAAAAGAAACAGCACGACCGTCACCATGATGCCGCCTTCGATGATCGAGGAGCGCACATTTCCCACTGCGCGGTTGATGAAGTCAGATTGTTGGAACGCCTTCGTGTCAATGGTAACATCCGGCGGCAGAGTCGCTTTAAGGTTCGCGAGCGTCGTCTCGATGTGTTCAGTCACTTCGAGGGTGTTAGCGTTCGGCTGTTTCTGAATCGTGGCGACAACTGCGGGCTGCATGTTGAAGCTGCCATCACCGCGTTTCAACGCCGCGCCCGCCTGCACCGTGGCAACGTTACCGATGAGAAGCGGCGTACGATCTCGCACAGTGATAACGGAGTTCGCGAGGTCTTCCGGCGAATAGACGCGCGCGCGACCGCGAATTAAGAACTCTTCGTTTGTTCGTTCAAGGAAGCCGCCCGCCGCATTCGCGTTCGATGCAGTGACGGCTTCGGCGACTTGTTCGAGCGTTAGTCCGTGGTCAGCGAGTTTCGCCGGGTCAACGAGCACCTGGAACTGCTTAGTCTCGCCGCCGATAAGCATCACCTGTGAGACACCCGTCACACCTAACAAGCGCGGGCGCACTATCCAATCGGCAATTGAGCGCAACTCCATCGGCGAAGTCGTCTTGCTGGTCATCGAGATGAGCATAATTTCGCCCATCGTCGAGGAAATAGGTCCGAGTGTTGGCGGCGGCACTCCGGCGGGCATCCTGACTTGCTGCAACTTCTCATTGACGAGCTGTCGCGCGCGGTAGATGTCCGTGTCGAGCGTGAATTCGACGAAGACGATGGAGATTCCGATGGCGGAGTTTGACCGCACGCGATAAACACCCGACGTGCCATTCATCGCGGCTTCGATGGGAAGCGTGACGAGCGACTCCACCTCTTCCGGTGCGAGGCCGTGCGACTCGGTGAGGATCGTCACGGTCGGCGCGGTTAAATCGGGGAACACGTCAACCGGCGTGCGCGTGGTGACGTACCCGCCGTAGATCATCAGTGCAACAGCGGCGATGACGACCATGACCCGATTGCGGAGCGACCATAGAATAATTCTATTTAGCATACGGTAAAACTCTCAATTGTTCCTTGTTCCGATCTTAAGAGCGATTAAGTTTCGTGCGAATGCATACCGGCATCTGCCGGCCGAAGCTCCTGCAGCCTGATCTGGTAAGCGCCCTGGGTCGCAACGCGCTCGCCCCGGCTCAATCCTGACAAGACTGCGACCTGGTCACCGTACTCATCGCCGAGTGTGACCTCGCGGCGCTCGAACTCTTCGCCCGACAGGAGCACATAGACGATTTTTTTACCTTCGTTATCCAGCACGGCCGAACGCGGTATCATCATCGCCGTCACCGATTCACCCGCGTCTAGCCGCACGTTCGCCTGCATCCCGATGCGAAGCGCGCGTCCATTATTGGGCACTTGAAAAATGACAGTGGCTGCGCGCGTCTGTTCGTTAATCACCGCCCCCACATCCAACACAGTGCCTTTGAATTCCTGATCGGGATAAGCCGTGGTGGTAAAGGTAGCAGTGACGTTGCCGCCCAGACGGTTCAAGTCGCGTTCGAAGATCGGGGCTTCGATCCAAACGGTGTCCAAGTTACTGATCTCCAGGATTGCTTCGCCCGCTCCAACCTGTTCGCCGATCGATTTATTGACTTTGGTAACGTAACCGCTCAGCGGCGCTCGCACGGTGTGACTTGAGTTTGCACTTCCAACTCGTATCGTCGAAGGTCCCATCGAGCGGGCCGCAGCGAGAGCGTCGCGGCGTTTGACTGCCGCGTCGTAGGACGCCTGCGCGGAGTTACGATCGGCCTCGGCTGACTGCAATTGTCTTTCAGAGAATGCTTTCTTTTCATAGAGACGCCGTGCGCGTTCCGCCTCTTTTTGAGCCAGATCGAACCTAACCCTTGCAGCTTCCGCTTCACCCGCCGACGTCCGACGTTCGCTATTAAGTCGAGCGTTCTCTAATTCGATCTGTGCGTTCTGTGACTGCACCGATGCAGCGGCCGCTCGCACTTGCGCCTGTTCCGCAGACGTTGCTGTCTGCTGTATAACGGCAATCGTTTGTCCCTGGGTGACTCGCTGTCCAACGCGCGGCATGGCTGATCCTGCAAGGATACCGGCTACCGGAGGCGCGACGAGCGCTTGCCTATTGGCCGCCGGAACTACACGACCAACAGCAGTAATCTGCCGCGCCACTTGCCGTTCCTGAACCTGCGCCAGCTTCATCCGGATCAGCCACTGCTGCTCCATCAGGAACGTAACGGTGCCGGTAGCCTTCGGTGCCGCGGGTGCTTCTGCGGTTTGGGTCTTAATCGCACTGCGCAAAAAGAGCGCGTAGATCAAGATGAGGAGCGCGACCAACGCCGCTCCGCCAACCAGCAGTAGCCGGTTGAACTGCGGATGGGTAGCTGATGAAAACCTGCGGCTAGTAGCTTCTTCAACGCGCACGTTTTCTTCGGAAGTTCTTTCTTCACCGGTGTATTGCACTTCGTGTTCACTGGTGCGCTCGTCCGGTGTGATGGAATCTTTGTCTGTTGATCGGCTCATGGTTTGATGTCTGTTCCTGTCGCTAACTCAAGCTGGAAAAGGGCCGTGTGATAATCGAATAATGCACGGAAGTAATTCGTCCGTATCTCAGCGCGCGTGCGCTGAGCTTCGAGCAAGGAGATCAACTCCGCCGCACCTTCCCGGTAAGCAGCTAAAGTGATCTCGCTTGATTCATTTGCTTGATCGAGGACGCCTGCCTCATAAGCTTTCACTTGTTCGCGGGCTGTCTCGTACGCGCGGTAAGCTGCTTCCACTTCCGCCAAGGCACGGTTCCGAGCAAAGCGTAGATTTGATTCAGCAACCTTGCGTTCGGCTTCGGCACGTGCGATGCCGCCCTGGTTACGATTGCCGAAAGGCAGAGGCACTGTCACCCCCGCAAGCACGGCGTTGTCTACCCCAACGCGTTTGTAACCAACGTACGGCGTGATTTCACCCTTTGCCCGCGACCGTTCTAGTTTGGCGACTGACTCGATCCGTGCCATTTCTGCTTCAGTCAATTTAACGTCAGGGCGATTGGCCAGCGCCAATTCGCGCAACTGTATGAGGCTGAGAGATAAAGGCCGAACTTCTAACGAGCCGCTTACATCGAGCGCGGCGGCGCGTTCGTAGTCGCTCGCCCCAAGCAGTTCGAGCAGCTGGATTGCTGCCTGCCTAAATGAGAGATTGGCATTGGCAGTCACCGTGTCGAATTTTATGCGTTCGAGCCGTACCTTGATCAGTTCGCCTTCTGCGATGTACCCCTCTTCAAAGCGGGCGGTGTTAAAGCGCACTAGCTCATCAAACCCTTCCCGGTTTTCCCGCGCAATTCGGAGAATCGCGCGCGCCAGGATTGCTTCATAGTAAGTGCGCTTTAGTTCGAAGAGGCGTCGCCTCAAAACGTCGGTCATTCGGGCTTCTGCCACGGCGATACCACGCTCGGCGACTTCCAGCCGCAATCCCTGCCGATTGCCGAGCTCGATAGGCTGCGCGGCCGTTGCCCCTATTTCATACAGGTGATTGAAAGGCGTCGGTCCGCTGATACGAAGATTCTCAGCGCTGAAGGTCAACCCAGGCCGGGGCCGCAGACGAGCACCGATTCGTTCGGCTTCTGCGACGCCGATTTCAAACCGTGCTGCTTCCAATGAAAGATTCCGCCGCAGGAACTCCTCAGTCGCGCCCTGAAGAGTCAGTACGTCAGCGGTCGGCGCTCGCGTTACCACGGAGGCAGTTTGCGCGCGTGACGTTGCTGGAAGGGCTGAAAGCCAAAAGCTCAGCCCGGCTGCCATTAACATTCGAAAGTATTTGGTCACAGTCTTCGTTCACTCCACCTTGAAATCGGTCAGCGACAGGCGTTCGTCCAGCTTCGAATTCTTGACATGAAACTCGATGTCGTACTCGCCAACCCTCGGGATATTGACGTCCGCAACGTAAATACCTGTGACCTTGCCGACGCGCGACTTTACTTGCGCCACTTCTCCGCCGCTCCTCGCGCGAATCGACAGTGTCACCTCCGCCTTTTCCACCGGAGCGCCGTCCGCAAGATCGGTTAGGTGAATCAGAAACTGGCTTGGCTTACCTGCCTTTAGCGGCTCGTACTCGAAGAAGTTTTCGATGCGTTCTGTAAACTCGGTGCGCGCAAGCGCTTCGTCTTCGTGTTCGGCTTCCGTCTTTTGACGCGAACCGCAACCGGCAAGACCTAGGAGGAGCGCAAGCGATAACGGGATGGACAAGAACCGACGACGTGCTGTAGTTTTTGTGGGTAAGCAGAGAGAGCGATGAAACATTTTCAATCGAGGTCCTTATGGTGTTTTGTTAGACGAGCTTAATTAGGGATTCAAGGGCATGATGCACCGCCAAGGGTGCTAGCAAGGATATTGAAACGAGGCTAGCAGTAAAAAACGCGGCGACCGCAAACAACGAACTGCTGGCGGACTGAGGCATTGAAGCAAGCTGGCCATCCACCTCTAGATCGTCCGCGAGAGCAAGCAGGCGGTGCACGCGAAGTTCGAAACTCGGCAAGTCCTGCGGCACAAAGCTTGAGGCTCCTCTCGGTGCATAGGCCATTACCGGTGCAGTGTGACGCCGCAGCTTCACCAATGCTTCCGCAATTTCCAGCGGAGCAGAGGTACGTGAAGATGCCACCTCGTCACATACGATCTCTACCTGTTCGGCACGCCAGGCCAGAATCATTCGCGACAACGGGAACGCGATCGAACCAAAGGAGCAAACGGACAGAAAGAGTTTAACTAGATTGTCGCGCCGCTCGTGATGAGCCGCTTCATGCTCCAGCACTCCCGTTAGTTCCTCTGCGGTCAGCGTGCATAGCAAACCCGACGAAAGTAGGAGTTTCGAGCGCGAGAATCCCCACACGAAAGAGAATGGGTAATTGCTTAGGACGAGCCCCACTTCGAGCCCATGCCGCCGAGCGATGGTTTCGACTAACGTGACTTGCTCAGCGGGCGGCTGGTCAGCCATCATCTCAAGGCGCTTGATAACACTACCGACTTTGAAAAAGTTGCGAACACTGGACCACGCGGCAAAAATAGCGACCCCTGCAATAAACAATACTGTCGCATAGCCGAGGGTCGGTTCCAGCTTTGCCATCAGATCGCTGAGCAAGTGCAGCTCATGAAGCGGAGCCGGGTGTGCGGCGTCAAAGCCCGAACGGCCCAGCCAGAACTCCGGGAGCAAAGCCGCGATCACCAGCCATGCGGAGGTAACCGGCGGAAATCCAAGGGCTGCGCTATACAGGCGTGTGAGTGTAGCGGCGCGAGGAAGCCACAAACCGTTTTTTGCGGCTCTCCGAGCAGCGTACGATAGGGCAAAAGCTGCCAGCGCCAGCAAAGTGCTGAACAAAACAAAATTCTCGATCGCCGTAATCAGCACTACTATTTTTGTCCCTCTTTTTTGCTCGTGCGCCGCTGGCGCCGTTTTTCTCTGATCATCGCTTCAAGCTGATCCAGTGCTGCGCCGTCATTGCCTACAAGGTCGACAAACGCCGATAGCGCCGAGTCGGTACACTTTCCCAGTAATGCTCCCAAAACCTCCTGGGCCATGCCTCGTTCAAATTCCTCGCGTGTGTAACGAGGCGCGTAAACAAAAGCCTTGCCCAATTTTTCCCGCTTCAAGTATCCCTTGCTATGCATGCGGTCCAGCGTCGTGAGCACGGTAGTATGTGCGATGTCGCGTTGCTCTTGTAGAAGTTCTTCTACCTGGTTGACCGTTAGTCCCGGCGTATCCCAGAGCATCTCCATGACGGCACTTTGCAATTCACCGAGCACATGGCCGGCTCCCCGACCACCGGGCGTAAATCCGCGTAAAATGATTTTTGTATTAGGGCGCATACAATTACTTGAATCGAGTAGAGTGCCGAGTATAAAGGACAGGCCGGGCATTTTCAACTACGGGCGGTAGTTGGTAATTCTAAGCCTGACTGTCTCTGGAATGAGCTCAGCCTTCAAATAGTGCTCAAACTTCAACGGCGACTTAGCTCTAATAAATAATGGAGGAAAACATGAAAACGCTTTCAAGACGAAAAGCAATTAAGAGTCTGGCAGCCGGGAGCGCGGGGTTGGCGCTGACGGAAGCTTTAGGCGCGAACAGAGTTGATGCCTCGACGACCGATGCAGGGCAGACCGGCGGAACTGTGCCAGTAGCGCGGGCTTTCCGCGGGCAACATCAACCCAAACCTTTGCCCTTCGATCCGGCAAAGCTCAAGGGCATTTCCGAAAAGCTCATCCGATCGCATTGGGAGAATAATTACGGCGGAGCGGTGAAGGCGCTTAACGCAGTCGAGCTACGGCTCGCCTCGATGTTGCAGGACAAGGATCTGCCTCCTTATGTGTATGGTGACCTCAAGCGCGAGGAATTAGTCCGCACGGGATCTGTCGTTCTTCACGATCACTATTTCGCCAATCTCGGCGGTGATGGCAAGCCAGGGGGCGCCGTTCTGAATTCGATAAAGCAATGGTTCGGAAACTATGAGCAGTGGGAGGCGGAATTCAAAAGAACTGGGAATGCTCTTGGAGGCGGGTCCGGCTGGGTGATCCTTGCTTACAACCAACACACGGCCGAAATGCATAACTATTGGTCGTGGGATCACATGCACAACGCGCCTATGAGTCGTCCGCTACTCGTCCTCGACATGTATGAGCACGCATACCACATGGACTATGGCGCTGTCGCAGCGAAGTACGTTGACGCATTCATGCAGAACGTCGATTGGGAAGAGGTTAACCGTCGCGCCGAAGCTGCGATGAAGAGTTAGCCCAAATGCTGAGCCCCCGAGCGGAGCTTGGCATAGATAGCCGACCAACTTGAAGATGGGGCTAAGATGGTGGCGGTTCGTGTTGATAAGAAGCCGGACGAAGTGATACCTTGACGACTGCTAAGCGCGTAAATACTGGCTCGTATCGTTTCGTAAGACTAGGTGATGCCGGTTTCACCGGACTTAAAATCCGTTGTCCGTAAGGAAGTGCGGGTTCGACTCCCGCCCTCGGCACCAATCACTTTTCTTTGTATTTCGTGCGTTTTCATCTTAACCGGATTGCCTAACATCGTCGCCTCAAAACTAAGTTGAGGCTAAGATGAGGCTCGATTTCTAACCCACCCTGCGCTCGAACTTCACCACCTTGCCCTTTGTT
>JBPCNX010000089.1:0-42759 GCA_051000815.1 Pyrinomonadaceae bacterium | reverse complement strand
CCGTGGCCCCCCCCCCCACAAGAACCCAAAACCACAAACCCCCCCCCCCCCCCCCCTCGCCCCCTCTCGGCCCACCCCCCCCCGATCCCAGAAAATCGCTTGAAGGCTCAACCGGGGATTCTCACTGTATGGTGACGTAAGGACGTGATGTCGTTCTCAATTTCCCCTCAACTTGATCTAAGTGCACGTCACCTTTAGGATTGCGCCTTGCATTAGCGAACAGCGAGACAGCGAACGGCGAACAGCAAACCGCGAACGGCAAACAGCAACAACGCGAAAACAGACCGAAACTTGAAACTCTGAACTCGAAACCCGGAACGCGAAACTTACTGTGATTTTCTGGAAAGACTACATGCACCGTCGCGAGCGTTACTTTTACGAGCGCGACAACAATCGGGTCGTCCGGCCTTTTGAGTGGGGCTTGCCTTTGGTTGTCGATCACGTAAACGGCGACGATCCACATCAGCTGCTGAGCCGCCACACACAAGACGTGCTGAGCAATAGCGCAGATTTCTATGCGCTGCCGGAAATTTCCGACTTCAATCTAACCGGCGATCAGCTGACCTGGACAAGCGCCGTGCAGACTGCGTCAAGGGAAAACAACATCGCTCGAGCTCGTTACTTTCCAGCAAAGGCGCGGAATAGAAGGAGACCAAGAAGGGCAGTTGTCGTTCTGCCGCAATGGAATGCTCAGCCGGAAAGCCACGTCGAAGCATGCCGTATCTTCAACTTTATCGGCATTTCTGCTCTACGTCTGACACTGCCTTATCATCAGGAACGACGGCCGCCGGAACTCGAGCGTGCGGATCATCTGGTTGGTCCCAATGTGGGACGCACCATCCAGTCTTTTCGCCAGGGAGTGCTGGACACCCGGGCGGCAGTGAAATGGCTCAGCGACGAAGGCTACGAACGCATTGGTATTCTGGGAACCAGTATCGGCTCTTGTATTTCGTTTCTCGCCTTTGCGCATGAACCAAAGCTGGTCGCCGGCACTTTCAATCACGTCTCCGGTTATGTGGCTGATGTCGCGTGGCACGGTTTGTCCACGCAACATGTCCGAGAAGGCCTGGAACCGCATTTAACTCTTGATGAGTTGCGCGACTACTGGCGGCCCATCAGCCCTATGCCATACATCACAAGATTGCAGGGATTGGGTCAGCGTCCAATGCGGTTTATTGCCGCGCGCTATGACCTGACCTTTCCGCTTCAGCTGACGCATGACGTTATCGCCGAAGTGCGGAAACACAATCTACCTCTCGATGTGGTATGGCTTTCGTGTGGTCATTACACGACTGCCGAAATGCCCTGGAAGGCGATCGATGCCTGGAAAATTGCTACCTTTCATCGAAAGCACCTGTGATTGGAACAACCTGCGAAGCAGGTGCAAGCGTAAAGCCTGGGGCGTGAGCCCCAGGACACCGCCGGGAAATGATCTACGAGCCCGCGATGCGGGCGACAGATAGCCGTCGCTGAAGCCGCTATCGCCCACTTCGCGGGCTCAATGAATTTATTTGCTGCTTACCTGGGGCTTACGCCCCAGGCTTTACGCTTCCGTCCGCTTGCGGACTAAATTTGCGATCAGCCTTCTCTTGTGCAAAGCCTTATTCAGCGCCACCTCGCCCAATTGGATGAAGCCAAACGCCGCTTTGCCAGAGGCGACGCCGCTATCATCTCTAAATCTTTAGCTTTTCTCGCACGTAAGAAACTCGACGACGCGGAATCTATTATTCGGTTTCATGAACTCCTGCTCTTCATTCGCGCCTACCCTCCGAACGCGGGCGTTTTGCGTCAGGCAGAAGACGCTCTCAGCACTTATGCGAATAGAGTCGCTGCGTTGCGCGAAGCGGAAGCGGATCTTTCCCCGTTAGACCATCCCGAAGTCTCCGGCATTGCCGGTACATCGGTCACCGACACATTCAGCTATCCGATCGTGCGCTGGCTGGTCAGTCAACAGGCAGGACGGGTCACACTGTATTGGGATTGGTTTGAAGATGAGAATCGTTTGGCTCAAACTTGGCCGCGCTTCCTGCCGCTGCTCGAGGAGGATGCGGCTGTTGAGGCGAACGTCCCTTATCAGCGTTGGCTGAAAATGGCTACAGGGCAACTAAGGGATCTTGAATGGCTCATCCAAAGATTTGAATCGCTGAAGTTAACCGAGAAAGAAAGGTCCGAACTGTTTGACTCCCAAAAGCTCTACGTGCGCTGGTCGGCGTCTTACCGCGCCACACGAACGGGAATGCGTTTGCCGGTGGAGGAGATTTTCTACCACCGTGAACCGCTTATTCAGCGGCGAGAAGTTTTCTTAAAGCGCGAATTGGAAAGTTCGACTCCTGAACTTATCCGCTTAACCGCAAAGCAAGGCGCAGGCATCCTCGACATGGCATGCCAGACGTCTACTGTCCGATACCGAGAGCTTTATGGCTTTACGCATGGCGATCCGAAGCGGGTGCTGAAAGCAAATCTGGGACGCGGCATAGACCTGTTTGTAATCGGCTTGCCGCCGGGGAGACGTTTGCCGCTTCGTGCTTACCACGCGGCGATGATTTTTAAGAATGGAGTGCCGGTCGGTTATTTTGAGGGGCTCTCACTATTTGAACGAATGGAGAGCGGGTTTAATTTCTATTACGGCTTCCGCGAAGGAGAGACAGCGTGGATTTATGCGCGCACATTGAATGTCTTTCATCACCTCCTGGGCGTCACGGCTTTCGCTATTGACCCCTATCAGATTGGCCATGAAAACGAAGAAGGGATCGCATCAGGAGCTTTCTGGTTCTATCGCAAACTCGGGTTCCGTCCCACGCAAGCGAGTCTGAAACAGTTGACAGAGAGAGAGGAAAGAAAACTTGCCGGCCGTGCTTCCTACCGCACTTCGGCTCGCATGCTGCAGAGTCTTGCGGCGGGGTCGATGATCTTTGAACTCGACGATTCGCGACGTGGTGATTGGGATCGTTTTCAGGTCAGGAACATCGGTCTAAGAGTGCAGCGCGTTATGGCAAGGCGGTATGCAGGGGATCCCGAAAAGATGCGGAGACATTCACTCGAAACAGTTTCGCAGGCGCTAAGCCAAAGTCTTAAGGAATGGAGCGACGACGAGTTGGGTGCTCTAACGGACATGAGTGTAGCCGTTGCTTTGATTCCCGATCTTGAGATGTGGGAACGTCGCGACAAAGATTCCTTAGCGCAAATTCTGAGCGCCAAAGTGACGGGGGATGAAACTCGCTATCTAAAACTGATGCAGCGACATCAACACTTTCGCGAGGCAATGATCAAATTGGGGAATTAGATGTCAGCAACCTGCGAAGCAGGTGAAAGCAGAAAGCCTGGGGCGGAAGCCCCAGGTCACGACGCCAACGGACGTAGAGCCCGCAAGGCGGGCGAAAGCCTTCATTAAGATGAGCTGCCGCCCGCTTCGCGGGCTTCGTTAGTGATGGTTGTTAGTTACCTGGGGCTTACGCCCCAGGCGATATGCTTTCGCCAGCCTGGCTGGCTTGGAAGCAAGACTCTATTCGGCGCTCAAGAATCTTTTCCGCGCCAAAATTTTCTAATTTTAAGAAGTACTCCGCATCCTTGTTAAGCGCTTTCTCCGGAACGAGCCCGACAATTTCTGTGCTCGCAATTTCAACTCCCAGTTTGGTAGCCTCAGTTTTTACGGCGGCATAAGCCGTTTCAATTCCCGTAACTTCATGATTCACCAGGTTCATAGAAACCTGGACCAGCCCGCGCGTTTCAAGTTCGAACCCGAGGGCTTTCACAAAGGGGAGTCCTGCATGGCGCGCTCTGACAGCGCGTGCGATTTGTTGAGCGAGGAAAAGGTCCCGAGTGAGAATGTTGATGTTAAAGGCGATCAGAAAGGGCCGGGCTCCAATCGCGATTGCGCCCGCAGTTTCGTGGACGCTCAGCGGACCAAGGTCGGGGGCCCGAGAGGGTTCGATAGCTATTTGTTCCCGAAGCAGCTCAAGGGCGCCGCGGCGCACATCTTCAAGGTTCACGCGGTCAGGTTTGAATGCGGCTTGCTCGTAGAAGAAAACCGGGATCGAAAGTTCGCGCGCGATCCGTTCACCGGCTTGATGTGCCAGGGCGCGGCAGTCGTCCATCGTGACGCCGCTGACGGGAACAAAGGGTAGAACGTCCGTCGCACCGAGACGTGGGTGCTGACCGGTATGCCGGCGCATATCGATTAATTGTGCCGCCAGTCCGACAGCTTGAACTGCAGCTTCAACCACCTTGGCGGGGTGTGCGACGAACGTGATTACCGAGCGGTTGTGATCCGGATCGATGTGAGTGTCCAGAACGCAGGCAGTATCGACGCGGGCGATTGCCGCGCTAAGACGCGCGACGGTCTCGTGCTTGCGACCCTCGCTGAAGTTTGGTACACACTCGACAAGAGGATTGCCGATTGCCAATTGCCGATTGCCGATTTCAGTCATTTCCGATTCCACGTATTGCCAATTACCAATTGCTACTTACGAAACTTGAGGATCGTTTCTGTCTTGTAGAGAGTAAGATACTTGTTCGAAACCACGAAATTGGCAATCAGAAATTGGCAATAGTGGAATCGGCAATTGGAAATTGGCAATGTCTAATGATCGCTTCATCGACAACCGCAAGAGCGCATGGCAGCGTTTGGAGGATTTGCTAACGCTGCTGAATAGCACCTCGCTGGGGAAGTTGCGCCGCGAAGAGGTGCGTGAGCTTGGTAGAATCTATCGCCGCACCGCTTCCGACCTGGCAATTGCGCGCGCGGAATCCCGCGATCCGCGTTTGATTAACTATTTGAACAGCCTGGTCATTCGCGCTCATGGGCGGATTTATCGCGCCGACCCTCAAGGAAGTAAACGCATACGAGGGTTCTACGCCCGCGAGTTTCCGCGCACCTTCCGTCGCACCTGGCGCTACACCGGCCTCGCGTTTCTTGTGTTCCTGCTCTTCAGTGTGATTGGTTTCGTGGGAAGTTATCGAGACCCGGACTTTTCAGAACTGATGGGCGTCCCGCCGGCGTTTCGCGAGCTGGTGATTGAAACCAAAACGCATTGGTGGGAAGACTTGAACAACGCCAACCAGGTAGGCGCAAGCGCAATTTTGACTAATAACATCCGGGTGACGATTTCCACTTTTGCCTTCGGCGCCCTGTTTGGTGTCGGCACACTCTTCTACCTCGCCTTCAATGGGGCGAACATCGCGTCGGTGGTTGCGCTTACCTATCGCGCCGGGTTCGGAAATGACCTGGTGACTTTTATGGCGGCGCATGGCGTGATCGAGCTTTCGTGCATTTTTATGGCTGGGGGCGCCGGTCTGCTGATTGGCAGCGCGATGATCGTCCCGGGAGATCTTTCCCGCGGCGATGCTCT
Organism: Pyrinomonadaceae bacterium; assembly: GCA_051000815.1. GTDB lineage: Bacteria > Acidobacteriota > Blastocatellia > Pyrinomonadales > Pyrinomonadaceae > PSRF01. Next base: position 37,411 of record JBPCNX010000089.1, on the reverse strand, counting down.
GAAGACGCGGGGTAAGGAGGCAGTTCGTTTGATGATGGGGGTTGCGACGCTTTTGATCATCGCGGGACTTATCGAAGGGTTCATCTCTCCCGCGCCGATTCCCGCGTCGCTCAAATTCAGCATCGCCGCGATCACAGGAATCGCGTTGTGCTCGTATCTGTTATTGGCGGGACGGACGGAGGAAATAGGGAACGGGGGAACAGGGGAACAGGGGAACGGGGGAACAGGGAACGCCGATAGAACGATGTCAAAACCTCACAACCTCACAAAGGAGAAACCTCATGCAGGAGAGAAGAAAGGTTCGCTGTTTTGAAGACCTAATGGTTTGGCAAATGGGAATAGAGTTGGTAAAGCGAATTTATGTCTTAACGAATAGCGGAGAATTAAGTCGCGATTTTGGCTTACGTGATCAAATCCGCCGAGCGTCAGTTTCAATTCCAACGAATATAGCCGAGGGTTTTGAGCGTTCATCTCGAAAGGAGTATCTCCAGTACTTAAATACCGCCAAGGGATCGGCCGGAGAGGTAAGAAGCCTTCTGCGTGTTGCTTTGGAGATTGGTTTCATCGAAGGTCCCCCACACGCAGAACTCAGCGACGCGGCTGCGAAGTTAAGTGCTTATCTGTTCAATCACATGACGCGTGTGAGGAATGCCCCACCCAGGGCTAATGGGGAATAGGAAAAACAGGGAACAGGGAAACAGGGGAAAAAGGAACAGGGCAAAGGGAAAAGAGGTAGCGCGAGTTTCATGTCCTGTTTACCTCTTCCCCCGTTCGCCCCTTCCCTCGTCCCCCCGTTCCCCTGTTCCCCCGTTCCCTAAGTCTAAAGCAGTCCCCGTTCTTTCACCTGTAGATATTTTTCCAACAATGCCGGAGCCAGCGCCGCCGCCGTTACGTCCAACGCGAGTCCACCCTGCGACTCAACTAATCGCAGCGCCGCCTCACGCAGGTGCATTATTTCCTCGGCGACTGATTGTGTGAAAAGCTCCTCTCCCGTTTCCGGCGCGTTGCGCACCACTGCCTTGAGATCTCGATCCGCAATCGTCACTACCAGGGGAAGATGACGCGGCCGCAGCAGTTTCAAAGAGGTGAGCAGTTCCTTTGAACCTTCTTCGTCTACGAGATCCGTCAAGATTACAACCAGCGACCTGCGTTTGCTGTTGGCGGCCACGAATTCCAACGCGCGCGCGTACGACGGCTCAATCATCTCCGGTTCAACTGCATGGAGCGCTTCCAGAGCCGCATCCATATGGTCTCTACCCCGACTCGGCGGCAGGTAGCTGTGGATCTTGCGACCAAAAACCATCACGCCGGCATTATCACCGCCTCGCGCCGCCGCCGACATCAAGGCGAGCGCGGCGTGCACGGCCGAATCTAATTTCGTCTCATGCTCGATGCGTGCAGTCATCAGCCGCCCGGCGTCGAGTGCGATCATGATCGTTTGATCGCGCTCAATCTGATACTGCCGCGTAGTTAGCTTTCCGCGTCGCGCGGTTGCCGACCAGGAAATGTGCCGCAATTCATCGCCGCGCACATACTCGCGCAGGGATTCGAATTCGCGTCCTTCGCCACGCCAGGAAGTTTTCCGGTGTGCAGCAACCAGGGAGCGGGCGCCGAGGGCTTTCAACTCGGCTTCCCGGGCGCGGCGCATGTTGGGATAGACCTTCACCGCCATTGGTTCGCCCACCTTCGTCTCACACCAGGCCAAACTCGCTCGCGAGAGAAACCGCACAGCAGTTTGTCCAAATTCAAACCGGCCACGGCTCGGAGGTTTAAGTCCATAGAGCAAGACTGCCTCAGTTTGTGCGGCCACGCGCAGATGCGCCTCCCGCTCGCCGGTCAATTTCAGCTGCGGCGGATATTCATCCTTGATACGTAACGAAACTGGCCGCGGCGTGCCGTTTTGAATTCTGATCCGCACCTCTGTCTCCGCGCCGACGGCAAAGCGGCCGTCGAACTCCCGCACGATGCGGATTCCTTTCGGCAGGGAGCTGCGCTGCGCGTCAATGATCGCGAGGCAGACGAGAGCGACATCATAGGCAAGAACGGCCCAACGCAGCCATGGTCGTCCCCAGGAGAGTGAAAGCGGTATGAGGCCCAGGGCAATAAGAACGTAGAAGAGTTTGCTGAAAACGAAGCGCACGACTGGCCTCAGAGAGAGCTGGAAGGTGCTTCCGAGTTACGAACGACCGATTCGCGTTTCAAAGAATCGGTTAGCCTGGCTAACAGCGGAACATTACTCAATCGGATGCTGCAACCTAGCTGACTTTCTATTTAGCCGCAAGTTATATTGCGTGTCGCTGATGGGTTGGTTGAGACGGATTGAGCGGGAGTGCAGATCCGGTAGGTGCAAATGGGATCTTACTCACGTTTGGCGCCAGCTTATTTACCGGAGGTGACGTCAAACTCTTTATCGGGCAATGTCCGGTTAGCGATAAACTGGGATAATGTTAGCGTCCAGTCCTGGAGAATTCGCCGGCTCAGCATCTCTATTGACAGTTGCAGCTTGTACGAATGCGGCAAGGTCAACCCGCCTTCCGTCCTGAAATCAGAAAACTCTTCGACCAACTTTGTTATCGAATCACCCTGCTGTTGAGTTACACCGGGCTGATTGGCCATTTGTTGAATGATTCTATGTTCGTACTCTGTGCGTACATGCCGAAATGTTTCAGCATCAAAGTAGAGTTTGGTCTTCAAGCCAGAATCATTCTTAGTTTCATACCGAAGGACAAACAACCTACGTCCTTCAAGTTTCTTAGTCCCATCATACTTCAGCACAGCCTTTCTTGAGGTCACGTTGAGCAGGGGCCAGGCGGTAGACAGCGTTCCTGCCAGAAGTCCTTCTCTGAAGGGCATCTCATGGGCCATAAAGAACTTTCCCAGCTCCGACCGAACACCGGGAGTTAATTCTGCGACGGTTAACTTTTTTCCGTCATATCCCATTTTCTCATGGGGATAGTTCGGAACAGCAAAGACCATCCCAATGAGGCTGTTGGCGCCACGAGAAGCGAGCACCGCTTGGCCCTGGGCTTGGCCTGTTCCACCTACTCGAGCGGTAGCCAGGACCGTGCCCAGGATCACGCGACTCGTGACCGAGGAGCGCGCCTCAGGGGACCCGATCGAATCGAGATGCCTGGCAATGACTTGCTCTGAGGTTAAATCGTCCTTGTCCAATGAAGCCGTAGAAAATTCTGGAATCGGAGCCATTAAAAGCAGGAGAGCAGTGACCAGGCATTTTTGGAAGAGTGAATATCGTTGTTTCACTTTTACTCCTTGATATTCCGCGCGACAATGGGAACGTCTGTCGTTCGAAAAAACTGGCGCTGCTTCGACCGAAGCAACGCCAGTTAAAACTAAGGGGTGAGAGGCTCCTTAGAACTCGAAGCGGCCGACGAACTGGACGATTCTTCCAGCGCCGGCAGTAGTCGATTGGCCGAAGTTTGCACTGTTGATAGTGTTCACTGGCTGCCCGAAATTAACGCGATTGAAAAGGTTGAAGAAGTCCGCGCGTAGCGTGAATCTCATGCCTTCGCGGAAATGGTCAAGCGGGATCTGCTTCACCAGGTTGAAGTCAAACTTGTTAAAGTTTGGTCCTACAAATGCTCCTCGGGCGACGTTGCCCTGGCGGCTAATCAACTGGCCCGTGCAACTAGCGCCACTAGGGCTTACCGCTCCAGCGCATGGGTTTCTAAACTGGTCCCGCGTCGGACCCGTTTGTGTCCGTGGATCCAGGCCCGTAGTCGCTCCCAGACGCGAGAAGGTGCCTACGGGTGCGCCCGCGTCGGCATAATCGGCGCGTTGGCCAAAGGCGGAGCCAACGCTGTCGGTGCCACCAAAGACGCTGAATGGGTTTCCAGATTGCACCTGGAAAATACCGCCCATCGACCAGTGTCCGAATATGTAATCCAGAACTTTGTTTTCAAAATAGAGCGGGAACTCGTAAATATAGTTCGCCACAAAGCGATGACGAGTATCAAATCCTGAGTTACCGCGCTCTGCCTGCCATCCACCCGCAAAGCCCGAAGAGTCGCGTGGGAAGGTGCGCTCACCCGCCTGACCGACCAATGGGTCTGTCGAGTCATCGATTGAATGGCTGTAGGTATAAGCGGCTTGGAGTTGGCCGAGCCCATATTGCTTGTTGGTTAACCGCTTCGTCACTCTGAATTGGCCCGAGTGATAACTCGACTGGCCTACTGATAGATTTAACCCTGACTGAAAAAACGCTGAATTGAGCGAGCCATTCAGAAAGTTGTTGGTCAGGTTGGTCGGACTAATCGTCCGCGGCGTTCCGCCAACGATGGCATTTACGCGCGTGACGTTGGTCAGGTTGCCATCGATCACGCGCAACTGGTTGTTCCCTTTATTCCCTACATAATCAGCCTCGATCAACATGTCATTCCCTATTTGGCGCTGGAAACCGAAGTTCCATGCCTGGGTAATCGGATTAGCAAACTTGCTCTGGAACTGATTGTTACCAGGCAGGGCGAAAATTACCGGGAAAAGGAAATCGCCGGTGAAACCGAAGTCCCTGAAGGACCCATTAGCAATGGCAGTTGGAGTCTGCGTCGGAGGACGAACGACGGAACCGACCATGGCGGCGTCGAAGCTAACGGCGGCCGGGAAGTCAGCGAAATCTCTTTGGAATGGCGGATTGGCGCTGGAGTTGCTGAACAGGTTACCGAAAACGCGATCATAGAAGATTCCATAACCGCCGCGGACCGCCATCTTGCCCGGACCGCCGGTCAACTTGGAAATGAATCCGCTGTCCCAGCCTGGACTCCAGTTGAAGCCAAAGCGGGGAGCGAAATTGTTGTAGTCATTGTCGTAGAGCTTGAGGTTAGGATTTGGGGAGTTTTTGCCCACCAGTTGGAACACGAAACCGCCCGCAGGCGTGAACCCACTCGGATCCTGGTCAACCAACGTCGACATCTGCCCGTTGACTTCAAACGGCACGCCCTTAATCTCGTAACGCATACCGTAGTTCAGCGTGAAGTTTGAACGAACCCTCCAGGTGTCCTGGAAGAAAAGATCAAACTCACGAACTCTGTATCCGCGATAGTCGGCTTCAGTGCGGCCCCCATCCTTATTGAAATACTGCGACTGCGACTGCTGTCCAACTAAGCCGTAAAGGAAGCTGGCGAAGTTTTGAGCTGTTCCCAGCGAGCCGGCAAGACTAAGATCGGCTCCCGCGGCATCGACCAGAATCGGGAAGCCAAAGATGGTCGGAAGATTGAAGTTGAGGTTTTCAGCACGACCGAAGTTGCTCGCGCCGTTCGTATAGACTCGGCGGTGCTCAAAGCCGAACTTAAAGTTATGGTCACCTCTAATCCAATTCAATGAGTCGGCAAAGACCGTCGTACCCGTGAAACGGAACTGCGTATCAAACGGGGCAATGCTTATCGGTCCCGAAGTGGTGAATCCAACGGAGCTTCCATTGGCGCCACCAAAACCGGCGGTCGGGAAACTAGCGCCCTGTGAGACAAATGCAGCCTTGATGGCATCCACGTTCGCGGACCCAACGCCTGGGTCGCCTTCACCGTTAAAGAACAGCTCCGAGCGGTTTCCACCGATACGCACCTCATTAACGAGATTGGGCGTGATGTTGGAGGTGAAATTCAGAGCGAGCAGGTAGGTACGTTGCGGACTCTTAATCGAGTCATCAACCGTCGGGAAAGACTCACAGCAAAACTCAAAGTTGCCATTGTTGAAGTTGAAGCTACCCGTCAGGTTGTGCTTCTCGCTCATACGGTAGTCAACACGCGTGGCGATGCTGTTTGACTTGTCATTGGTCTGAGAACCGAAAACGAAGTTTTCGAAGACGCCTGGAACTGAACCCTGTCCGGGACGGTTTGGCAGCGGATAAATCGCATTAAGCAGGGCTGTTTGCTGGGCCTGCACCGGGAATCCAAAGGCGTTATTGATGCCCGTTTCACGAGCATCAATCGTTCCGATGGCGCCGCCAAAGTCGAAGAGGCCCAGTCGGGCACGCGCCGTCGGAACCGTACGCGTCACCGTGAAACCCTGGTCGAACCGGTCTCCTTCGTAGTTGAAGAAAAAGAAGGCTTTGTTGCGGACGATTGGGCCCCCGATTGAGGCGCCAAACTGTCTGCGCTGTTGCGGATTAGCTTTTCCGGATACGTCAAAGAAGTTGCGGGCGTTGAATCGGTCGGAACGATAGTAAATGTAGCCGTTGCCGTGAAAGTCGTTGGTGCCGTTTTTAGTTGCGACGGCGATTATAGCGCCGGTGTTGCGTCCATACTCGGCGTTGAAGTTGCCGGTGATAACTCGAAACTCCTGCGTCGCGTCAATATTGGGCGTGGCGATGCCTCCGGGGATTCCAGGGACGTCGGCATCGTTGTTGTCAATTCCATCGACGAGGAAATTGTTATTCCTTTCGCGTTGGCCATTAACGATGAAGCCGCCAATACCACTCGAACTAACAGTTCCCGGTGATAACAGAATCAACGCGCTGGGATCGCGCGACAAGAGCGGAAGATCGATAATTTTCTTATTGTCCAGCAAGGTGGAGAGCTGCTGATCGGTTGTATTTAACTGGGTCTGAGCATCGCCGGCGGTCACCGTCACATTAGCTGAAGCGCCGCCTGCAGCAAGCACGAGAGAAACGTCAGTCGTGAAGGCGACGGAAACCCTCACTTCTTTGTTAGTCGCCGGTGCAAATCCTATCGCGTTCGCAGTGACGGTATAGACGCCAACCTGAAGGTTAGAAAGGCTATAACTACCGTCATTCGCCGAAGTAGTCGAACGTTTTTCGCCGGTAGCGTCGTTTGTCGCCTCTACAGTTGCTCCGGGAATCACGGCTCCTGCGGAATCCGCGACAATCCCCTTCAGGTTTCCTGTAGATTGCGCCAGACACACACCTGTAGCAACAACGATCAATACAAAAGAGAAAAAAGCCTGAGTTACTCTTCTAAACATGCGCGACTCCTTGTAATTGCTTAACCTCGACGATTTGCTGGGGATAAGACGAAGCTCAAGCAACGATCATACCGGTACTTAAAGAGTCGTTTTAAGCGACATTCAACCTGCTCAGACAGCAATAACGGCCTGAGTCATCCAAGAAACGAAAGTATTTTCATTTTTATGGATAGCTGATTCCTAATCTGTTCGACATGCCTTTGCGCCGAACCCGCTTGGTGAGTTGAAACTTCAGCGGAATCAGGAGGGCTAGCGCGGAACTTCCGCTGATTTCAGAATATCCGTGATCACAGCGTCGGGTGTGGCGCCGTCGAGTTCAGCTTCGGCGCGCAGTGACAACCGGTGCCGCAAGACGGGACGAGCGATGTCGCGCACGTCATCAGGAGTTACAAATTCGCGTCCGCGAATTGCGGACAAGGCCTTAGAACACAAAAGCAAGGCAACTGAGGCCCGCGGGCTGGCGCCGTAATGAATGAAAGGATGGGTGCGCGTCCGTCGCACAATGTCGACCGCATAATGTTGCACGCCGGGTTCCATGCGTACACTGCTGACTCCGACTCGGCAATGCGAAATCGCATCTGCCTCGGCAAGCGGTTGAATCGGCACCTCATCCAGCCGGCGTGAATTGAAACCCGCATCCCAGTTTGCCAAGACTTGTCGTTCCTCAGTCTCGTTTGGATAGTCGAGCAGTATCTTCAGGAGAAAACGATCGAGCTGCGCTTCGGGCAATGGATAGGTGCCTTCATACTCAATGGGATTCTCAGTCGCGAGCACGGTAAAGAGCTGCGAAAGGGGCTGAGCCTCACCGTCAATGGTCACCTGACGCTCTTCCATGGCCTCGAGCAATGCGGCCTGAGTCTTGGGAGGTGTGCGGTTGATTTCATCAGCCAGGAGGATGTCCGTAAAAACCGGTCCCTGGCGCAGATTGAAAGTGGAAGTGGAGACATTGAACACGTTGGTACCCGTAATATCCGAAGGCATTAGATCTGGCGTGAACTGAATCCTGCCAAAGTTGGCGTGGATAATTCGGGCAAGGGTCTTCACGGTCAGAGTCTTGGCGGTGCCGGGCACGCCCTCGATCAGCGCATGACCCTCCGCGAGCAGGGCGATCAGTATCTGCTCGATGGGTTCGTCCTGGCCGACAATCACCTTGCGCAATTCACTTCTGATATGGCTTACAGTTGAGGAGATGTATTCAAGCATTGTGTTAGTGGCCTCTGGCTTTACGGTGGCGTGAACATGAACCTGAACCTGAACTTTGTACTTTGCTCTTTGTTCTTTGATCTTTGAAACTCGACCTTTGAACGGAACCTGCAACTTGCGAATGACAGCAAAGTACAAAGCTCAAAGTTCAAAGTACAAAGCTCAAAGTAACAGGTTCAGATTTTTTGATTTGACTGTTTCACTTCGCGGGAACGCATGCGCAGGCCCAACGTTCCCTCAACTTCGCGTAACCGCTTCACCAGGTGAATTGATTGCCTTTCCGTTAAGGGTTCGCCGTTGATGGCCGCCTCACACTGGCGCATAAGCACCTCCAGGGAACGGGCGGTTAACGATGATCGCGCCGCAACTCTAGCAGCAATCTCGGTGCGCGGGCTGTTGTAATCCGTTCCACCGTAGCGCGCCAGAACCCGGCGCGTGCGCGAGTACACATTCTCTAGCGCAAGATCATACGCCCCGGCGCGCTGCTGTAATTCGGCCATAGAAGCCACAAACTCCAGCGTGGAGCGTCTGTCGATCTGCGCCAAAGGAACCGGACGGCCAAACCGGCGACTCTGCGTCCAGAGCACCAGAAGTATCAGTAGAGCGATTTGCCCCAGCAACGGCAAAACTGGCGTGCCGGAAAAATAACTGACGAACGCGTTGCCGCTTGCGCCGTGGCCGTGGTGATACTCGTCAAATGCAATCAAGCCCTCATTGCCGGCTGCCACATTGGCGCCGAGCACGTTGATAGCCAGTTGCAAATTGTCCTGTAGACGGATTCCTCCGTTCGCGACGATGTAAGGGTCGGCAAGGACAACGATGCGGCCGCGTCCATGGGAATAGTCTACGAGCAAAGGCTTCTTTGAATCGCCGAGGTGGACAACGGGGGCCGGCGATGCCGGTTCCCCTTCGGAAGTTGTAGCCGCAATCGGATTCGGGGCCGGCGGCGAATCGTCCCAGTCCTCTTCTGATTCTTCATCGTACGGCGCCACGGGTTGCTCGCCGGCGTCAGTTTTTGTAGGGGATGTTTTTTCCGCCCTCGCGAAGCTGATACTCGAGGCGAATTTCGATGGCATGACGGAGTCGACATCTTTAGTCAGCGGCGTCGGTTGAACCGCCCGGGCAGGTTTTACATTCTCAGTCATCTGAGCGGAGTTCGCGGGATCGATGACGAGTGAAGGGAAGTCTCCCAGCTCGGTTGTGACTCTCCATTCGCCGGATGCCGGCAAGAGACGCAACTCCGGCCGCCGATCGATAAGCACAAGTCTTCCGCCACGCTCAACCCAAAGCAGCAAACTTTTGGCCTGGTCCTCGGCGACTGAAAGCGGCGCATCGCCGATGATCACGAACGTGCGCACCGACTGCCTTTCGTCACTCAACAGCTTTTCGGGCGCCTCGCGCCAGCGGATCACCTTGCTTCCAGTTTCATTGAGAAAATCATAGAGCGCACGCGTGCCGGTCGCTCCGGAGTGATAAGTCGAGCGGTTAGGCGCCAGCTCCGAATCTGTTCGCTCGTCTTCGGCGACGTAGGTGGCCGAATTGATCGCTAGCAAGACTCCGACGAGTAGCACGATGGTTACAACGATAGCGAGTTTCTGTCGCATCCCTGAGTTGTTCGGCAAACTGTTCTAGCTTAACTCTTGTAGCGCTTGCTTGTAGCGCTCGCGAAAGGCCGTCCAATCGTCATCGGTGGCCAGCGCGAAGCCATACCAATGACGTTCGAAGCTGTCGGTTAGTTGTTTGACGTTTGTGTGAAGTGGTTCCCTTTCGCGCACCGCGCGCAGGTAGTCACGATTGGTTTTGTGCTGAGCGAGACTCAGGATCTTTCGCTCTCCGAGTTCGACAAGCAAGGCAATGTAAGCCTTGCGTATCGCCGCGCGCAGCTCACCGCGGCGCGCGAGCGCCTCGGCGTCCGCAAGAATATCTCCGGCCGACTCATCGGGAGCCAGCGTTTCACCTAAGACGATCCGCGGTCCTTGCCTGGCTTTCTTTCGTGAGCTTCTTCCCTTTAACAGGCGCGGGGCGAAAGTTTTGATGACATAGGCAATGACTCCGAGTGCCAATAGAATTACCAGAAACTGTGCGATTTGGGTGATCCAACCGGCCCTTCCCGGAGTCAGTGGTTTTGGCTTGGGAATGAATTGCTCCAGCCACTTCCAAAGGTCACGCAGGAGGCGGGCAAGCGCACTTTGCCCCTTTGCGTTTCGCGAATACTCGGGGCGGCTAAGGATCTCAGTAAGCTTGCGAGCAGATTCAGCTTTGTTCCCGGTTGCCCTGCCAGTTTGATCAAACTCAGCCACGCGTTGTTCCAAAGCCTGAAGACGCTCAAGTGTTCGCGTGAGCGCGGCAGCCCGATCAGCTGGAGTTTTCTCGTAGCTATCGAGCTCGTGATGGAGCCACGAATTGTTTACTGCAATGGTCGCATCGCCCAGTTCCACGTTATCGGTTTCAGGTAGTGCGTCACGAACCGTCTTAAGTGTCTGACTAATCCGCGCGGCCAGGTCGGATTCAGATTCGCTCTCGTCGTGCTGGCCCAGAGTATCAAGCGCCACAATGGCTTGCCGGAGCTGCATCTGGTATTCGCTGAGGGATTTTGCGGCGCCAACGCCGGTGCAGGCTTGCAGGAGCAGCAACACGGACCCACAGCGGAGCATCACCCTCAGACTGCATGTCAGAGCGGCAAGCCAGGAGAAACGCTTCGTCGTTGGTGCAGTCATGCGTCGCACTGCGGTGAATTTATCTGAGGCCAAGCATACTCCCCGATGATGCAGGCGGCGGGGGTGGCATTCGACCGGGACTTTGCACTATTGCCGGAGCAAAAGGAGAGGTGACGTCAAGATTCGGCATCTGCCCAAGATGTTGTGCCGCCATCAGCTCGATATCGTAACCTTCATGACGCACACGTTCATCTACGTAGAGCAACGAAAGCCCGAGCATCCAAACCGGGGCCAGGATGATCGAGCTTAAGGGCCCGATGACGCTGTAGCCCAATGCGTACCATGCCGGACCTTCAGACGCATTCCAGGGCGATGGATCGATCCCGTTAAGCCAGCCGTACCAGCCCAGGGGAAAGACCAGAATCATCAATGCGGAGTAGGTTGCGAAGGTGACGAACAGCGTCATGGCCATCAGCCGCCGCACATTACCCCGGGCGAGCGAGAAGCTCCGGCTCATCGATTCGAGAACGGTCTTCCCTTCGATCAGCAACGCCTGCGGCACGTATGCTACACGCCCGACGAAAAAGAAAAAAAGCCAGATGGCTATCACCGTCGCAAAAATGAAGCCAACGATGCCGAACACAGCAGGAACCCAGGCAGCGGTTATTTGAGCGGTGATCAAGACACCAATCCCAACGACAACCATCACCATGTAAAGGCCAAAAAGGGCGATCACGATGGACAGCACAGCCCAGAGCAACATCAAAACTGAGGCGAGCAACAGTGCCCAGAACCGCGAACGCACGGCAGCATATGTTGCGCGCACGGAAACCGGATGGTTCCATAACAGGTGGGTAACGAGGTTGCGCGCAGCGCCCCCCATGACGAGCAGACCAAAGATGTAACCCGCGACAAACACCAGCGCGCCGACAAAGAGCAAAAGAACATACGTCGCCAACCTGGCGCCGCTTGAGGTGACGCTGAAATTGCGCCAGCCAATCGTAAACAGGACAGAACCGATTGTGGAAACTATGACTGGAGGTGCGGCAATTCGAATTAGAGTGAAGAGGTGACGGCGATACAGCCGGACGGCCCGATCAATCAGATCACCGGCGCCCAGCGGCGCTAATGGCAATTGATTCACAGGGAGGTTAGACATTAGCTAGACCCGACGAGGCGAATCTTAGCACGTCGCATCTCGGACTCAACACGTTACTGGGGTAACGCAGTCTTCAGTCCGACTTGCTGCCGCCACGAACACTCGAGTAGGAACGTCCGGGTGGTCGCTGGCTTCAAGTTATGAGGCGGGGCCGTCTAGCGGTATTGCCACACCGAACCGTCGGAGTAAGTAATGCGGGCGATAACCACATGCTCCGTATAAGGAAGCGGTTCCTTACTTGCCAGCCGCTCAGCGCTAACGGTTCTCACGGGCGGAATGAGATAAAGCACGTAGACTTCTTTTGTCTTTCCCGGTTTGATAGTTTCATCACTGGTGAACTGATGTCGCGCCACTAGCTGCTGGGCAGCCTGATCGATGAATACGTAATCCCAGTCAATTGACTTGATTGTCTTGGCGCCGTCGTTTCTGAGGGTCACTCGGTATCTGTAGCCGTCGACGGATCGGCCCAGGTTAGCCTTCGCGTTGGCCTGATCCCGCATCTCGTTCTCTCTTTCGATCCTCGTTGCGACCATTCTATCGCTGGTGTTCCTCGCGGCAGCGAGTTGTCGCTCTCTTTGCGACTGCTGCACCAACTCGTCCTGAGAAGCGATCCTTGCCATCGAGGCCCTGCGCCTAATCGTCTCTTTCTCCCAACTGTACTTCAATACCGCCACGCCACTACCCGCCTCCTGCGCCGGTGACACGCTGCTCGCGATCCCAAACACAATTAGCATCGTCAGTGCCCAGGCTTTCATCTCGTTCTCCTTTGCGTAAAGGACTGTCCGGCACTCATAAAAGAAAAAGGGAGGACCCTCTTGCGAGAAGCCCTCCCGGATTGACCACTAAAAGTTCACTTACATTATGAAGCGTGAACTTAGAATGTGAACTTCCCGCCTACTGTGATGGTCCGGCCGCCAAAATTGTTCAGGTTACGGCCAAAATCAGCACTGTTGAGATTGTTAGTGGGAATGCCGTAATCATCCTGGTTGAACGCGTTGAGGAGATCCGCGCGAATTGTAAAGCGACGGGTCTCATCTATGTAGAACCGCTTTGCAATGCTCAGGTTAGTGTTATAGGTGCCAGGGGCGCGGAGCGTGTTCTTGCCCAGGTTGCCACCACCATTGGCCATGCTGAAGAGCAGGATGGCACCTGCTGAATTGCGTGGGACCAGGAAACGACCCGGCGCGGTGAAAGTGCGCAGATTGCCTGTCACCGGATCAAAAACCAACGGTGCATCAGGATTTATGTTTGGCCTGTCGCCGCCGGCGCCGTTTCCGTTAGTGTCGATGCCCGTCAAGATCGAGAAAGGCTGACCCGACGTTCTCGACGTGACACCTGCGATCTGCCAGCCTCCAAACACTCGTTTAAGAAAACCGTTGTTTGCTGCGAATCCGGGTGTTGGTACCTCGAACAGGTAATTGGTAACAAAGCGGTGGGTCCGGTCAAACACCGACACACTCCACTCCGCCGCGTAGTTGGCAAAATCCTGTGGGACTTGCGGGGAGCCGGCTGTAATGGCTCCAACGCCGAGCGATTCATCGTTGTCGCTCATCAGCTTGCTGAAGGTGTAGGCGATACCAAGTTGGAGATTCCTCGACCACCCTTCGCCACCGAGCCGGCGGTTAAAGGAAACAAAGCCGGCGTTGTAGTTTGCTTTCGCGGTACTGGCAATCAGCACGCGCGAACCGAACTGTGGAGATGCTCGCCGGTTCTGAACCGACGGAATCGCGAGGGTATTTCCGGTTGATCGCACCAGGGCGGCCTGCGCCTCAGTGAGGGTCGCATTATTCCCTTGTAACTGATTCACCTGATTACGCGAGGTGCTGCCGGTGTAGCCCGTTTCCAGCACATAGTTACGACCAAATTCGCGCTGGACCGTCAGACTGTAGATGTGTGATTCGGGCATCTGCAGATCCGTGGGACTGTTGACGTAGGTCGCGAGCGGGTTGAAGACAGCCGCCCCGGTCACCGGCGCAACGCCTGGGAATACGTCGACGGGATTGTCGGTGCGACCCGTCACGACGCGTGGGAAGTTTGACGCATTAACCGTCAGGATGTTGTAGAACAGCACGTCATAGTTCTTGCGATAGCCTCCGCGAAGGACGGTCTGCCCATCTCCAATGAGCCTGTCAAAGAATCCGCCTCCCGTGCGATGCGGACTATAGTTGAAGCCGATCGCCGGGGCCCAGTTGTTCTTGTCGGTGGGAACCGGTCCGGACACTAACGCCGCAAGTGATTGCGCGTCGGTGGCGCCGAAGAAGCCAAAAGGATTATTAGCGACTTCGTAACGCAGGCCGAGGTTGAGTGTGAAATTCGGCGAGACGCGGATGTCGTCTTGCACGAAGTAATACTGCTGCCATTGCCGCGCGTCGAACGAGGAAACCTGGAGCGCCTGCTCGAAGGACGTGCCAGTGTTGTTCAGGAACGTCGCGAGATTGGAAAAGGCGAACGTTCCTTTGGTGTTAAAGGCGGCCTGATTGAAGAGGTGGATGTGGCGGATGTCTGCTCCAAACTTAAGCGAGTGACGACCGGTTAGCCAGCTCAGAGTATCTGAGAACTGATAACTATTCTGAATGCGTCCCTGCGGGAAGTTAGCGAGACCCCCAATTGTGAAAAAGCCGCCGATGGTAGTCGTGGGAGTCACCGGATCGTTTTCCGGGAAGCTCAGATTGCGGCGAACGTAAGAGCCGCGGAACTCATTGAGCACGTTTGACGAGAAAACGTGGGTCTCGCTGACTGCCATGTTTTGATCAATGGTGTCCTGTCTCGCCGCGAAGAGCGGACCAAATTGCGTGTTACTGGTGACGTTGCTGCTGTATCCAGCGCCACGTGTGTAGCGGAACGTGAGGTTGTCGTTTTCACTAAAACGATGGTCAAACCGCATCAGGAAGTTGAAGCCATCCGTGGGGCTCACACGCGGAAGGGTGACGGTTCCGGTTTGAATCGGAACACCGTTAATGACCGCGGAAGTAAGATTGACGGAGTTGAAAACCGGATTGAGGGCGTAAACCTGATTAAGGAATGACAACGAGTTGAGCACGTTCGCTCGGCTTCCGGTGCCCTGGGCAGGCACTGATCCACTCGCCGGCCGCAGCGGTGCGGAATTAAGGGCGGCAAAACCCGCAGGAGTTGGAATCCTAATGGTCGCTCCCAGAGTGGCTCCAGAGCGTTGGAGGTCTTCCTGGAATGCCACGAAGAAAAAGGTTCGATTTTCTCCGCTGATGATCGACCGGCCGCCCTCACCAAATCGCGGCAAATGAAGTGGGCCGCCGAAAGTGAAGCCAAACTGATTGCGAACAAAACGTGAGGGTCGGGTTTGCCCACGATTTTTCTCAATGTTAGTCAGGGCATTGAGCCTGCTGCCGCGATAGAAATGGAACAGGTCGCCGTGGAAGTTGTTCGTTCCGGATCGGGTGATCACGTTTATCTGCGCACCTGAGTTTCGTCCGAACTCAACACTGTAAGCGTTGGTCTGGACCTGAAACTCGGCGACCGCTTCAGGAATAATGGAGACGGTGGAAAGGGTAACGCTGATGTCGTTGTTATCCGTTCCGTCAATGGTGAAATTGTTGTTACGCGCTCTCTGTCCATTGACCGAAATGCCCGTCGACCCGGGGGCGGGGAAGGCGTTCGGTGCGAGGAGTGCCAGATTGTTTACGTCACGACCTGCTCCAAGTGGCAGTTCCTGGCCTTGTCGCGTGTTGATGCTTAATCCCAGGCTGGCGTTTGTTTTGTTGAGGCTGATGCCTTCAGTCGTGGCCGTAACGTCTACTGATTCCGTTACATTCCCGACTTTCATCTGAACGTCGAAAGTGGTTTCGAGTGAAGCGTTAACCAACACCCTCCGGTTCTCGACCTTTGAAAACCCACCGCTCTCAACTACAACCGTGTAGACTCCTGCGTCGAGGGCGCCCACGCGATAGAAACCTGATTCATCCGCAGTTGCAGTCCTGGTGTTGTTCGTGGCTGGAGAAGTCACTCTGATCTCAGCGCCAGCGACGACGGCGCCCGACTCGTCACGAACTGTACCCGCAATTGAACCGCGAGTTATCTGAGCATTTGCACCGCCCGGCAATAACAAGACTCCACAGAAGCCCAGGGCCAGGCTTAACATGAGTCTGAAAGCAAATAAGTTGCTCCGCATCTCATTCTCCTCCAATGGTAATTCAGCTGAAATTGATAGTTGGGGTCGGGGTTGCGTGACAACCCTCCTCAAAAGGGAAACGCCGTCACAAATTTTGCAATCATTATGCCGGACACATTCCTGAAGGAACGTTGTTCTTTTGCTGGGTTTTCGTTCGACTGAACCAGTGACAATTAGTGTTGGTCTGCGAAATTTTGGATTCAGAATGAAAATTTGTAGGCTCAGCCTGGATCTCGCACGCCGCGCTGCTTCACCACTTCAAAATCAAAGTGCAGTTCTTTACCGCGACAAATGTTGCTTAAGTAGAATTCCCAGAACTTGCGCGTGAAGCGGAAAGCGGGCCAATGCTGATCCAGATTCGTGATCATCTCGAGTCCCACGGCCCGCCACAGATTAGCCAGGCTGACATACGTGTGAATGGGTTTTAATTCGACGGTGGTGTAGAAGGGGAAAGGCGTCCGTTCAGGCATGAAGCAAGTGAAGGAATAACTGTTGAAGTGATTACGGTGAGTGGGGTCTGTGGCCCAATCAGGGTTTGTGTAGTGGGGTGTGACCACCTTGATGTGGCCGCCGGGTTTGGTAATCCGGTGAAGCTCCGTCACAAAAGTCATGACGTCAGGAACATGCTCAATGACATGACGGCAAACAATTTCATCAAACTCGTTATCGCTGAAGGGATACGGCACGACACCCAAATCGTGGATTACATCCGCTTGAGTTCGGGGATTGGAATCTATACCGAGAGCGCCCGGAACCTTGTTCTGGCCGCAGCCGACGTCGAGGATCCTTTTGGAAGTCGGGGCCGCGGCGGGCAAATCTCGTGATGCGCCATTCATCGGAAGCTGATTGAAGTAGTCTCTGTGCGAAGCCGATTTGGATCAGTCCCCACGGCGAACAAGCTGAGCGAAGGAACTGATATCCGCAGCATGAATCATCACGCCAAATTTCCGGCGCAATTCTTCAAGTGACATTCCGTCGAGCAGAATCTCCTCATCGCTCTTGAGTGTGGCTTTGGGTATGACAACGAACTCGCCCCGAATGCGATCTCGGGCTGCAAGCAGATCAACGCCGGTAAGCAACCCAGCGACTGAGACGTCTCCGCCAAAGTAAGTGTTTTCCACTCCCTGGACATGAAGCCTCGTACCCGCCTGAGCGTTAAGCTTGGCAATCTGCTCACTGAGAATTGGGGCGAACATGGCGCCGGAAAGAATAGTACCGTGAACTTCGCTCGGGCGTGGGATTGGTCGGCGTTGGATCCCTTTCAGGATCTTTTCAAAGTCGCTATTAAAGGACCGGACCATCCCGATTCCGTCTTCAATCTGCGGATAGTCTCCGTAGTGAGACTTGCCCGGCAACGAGTGGCTGGCGCGCAAGTAGATTTCGTCGCCCAGGAAAGCGAAGGTAGTTCTCAGCCGCCGGCGCAACTCTTTTTGCATCTTCGTCACTTCACCGATCACCACCCGACAAAACTCCGGCGTCACAGGCGTGAGTCGCTCGTCCGTGTTGTAGCGAGTCAGCGCGAGCGGCACGATCGCCACGCTCGTAATGCGCGGGTGATCCGCGGCGAGATCAGAAATGGTGCGTCGCAGGATGTCACCATCATTGATTCCCGGACAAAGCACCACCTGGGCATGGATCTCGATTCCCGCATCGAGCAGGCGCGCCAGGTTCGTTGAAATATCCGCGCGCCTCTTATCCACGCCAAGCAGGTAAGCGCGTACGTCCAAATCTGTAGCGTGAATCGAAACATACTGGGGCGTCAGTCGTTGTTCGATGATGCGACTGATTTCGTCTTCCGAGATTGAAGTCAGGGTTGTGTAGTTGCCGTAAAGAAAGGAAAGACGAATGTCTTCGTCGCGGACGAAGAGTGATGGCCTGGCATCAGAGGGATTACCTTTGCAAAAACAGAAGATGCACTCGTTCGCGCACTGGCGCGGGACGATCTGTTCGAAGCTGAAGCCAAAGTCTTCGTTTTCGTCGCGTTCGATCTGCAGCTCCCAGTCTTCACCGTTATGCTTACGTACTTCGATGGTGAGTTCGGTTTCACCTCCGGTTTGAAAGCGGAAATCCAGATAGTCGCGAATAGTCCGGCCGTTTACCCTGGTGATGCGATCGCCGGGCTCAAGCTCGAGTTCCTCACCCAGACTTGCCGCCGCGACGTCGGTGATTTCGGCGCCGCGGCGCCGGATACTCGTAACCGCTGGTGTTACTGCAAATTCGTACATAGAACAAAATCAATCCAAGGTCTGCGTGACATCGCTCGGGACTTTTAGGCTTCTCGGTAGGTTGGGGCTGCCACAGTCGGAATAATGCGCCCTCTCGGAAACTTCACACTATAGCAAAGGCTCCCCGGCTTTGTTGAGCCGGGCAACGGAGGCGGGGGCAGGCGGCAGGAGGCAGAACACAGGAAACATCCTCGTTAGCTCCTTTAATTCGGTGTTTGAAGACTATTCGACATGTAGTAACCAGAGGTCGTGTTCCGCCTGGTTGAGACCTGTTATACTGCGGCTCAAGTTAGTTTCCGCCCAGTGCTCCCAGCGGCAGGAATTCCAAACGCTTTAGAGGCTCTCATGAAACGCACATTTCCCTTCGCCGTCGCCTTCTTGTTCCTGGTGTTCTCGTTGGTTGTGCCGCAAATAGCGGAGGGACAGGAATTGCCAGCGGCAGAAGCCGGCGATTCCGCCGCTCAACAGACGATTGCCGTCGCGAGTCACCCCGCGAATACCACTCCTGCGTCCGTTTCAACTGAAGGACAAAAGTATTTCGAGTTGGGTGTGCGCATGTACGGCGCTGAAAAGTTCCCCGAAGCACTCGGAGCTTTTAAACAGGCTTCGAGGCTTCGGCCTGAACACCCCCAAACGCACTTAATGCTTGGCATGGTTCAGACAAAGCTGAAGGTCTACAAAGATGCGGTCGATTCGTTCAAGCATGCCGCGAAATTGAAACCCGATTGGCCGGAGGCTCACTTCCGTGTCGGCGTTCTGTCGCTGGTGTTGGGACGAAGATCAGAGGCCTTTGAATCTTACACAACTCTGATGGGTTTGAATTCTTCTTTGACCCCTATTCTCAACCGCGCGATCAGAGACGAAAAGACCCAAAATGAAGTTGCGGGAAGCGTTAGCGCCGGTAGTGAATTCTGGACGCTGCAACCGACCCAACCGGGCGTGCCCGCTTCAAGTTCTCCCGTTGTCAAAACAAGCGCTGCTACTCAGCCCGCCGCTGCTCCGGCGGACAGCTCTAATAGTGTCGAGGTTCCGCGAACAGTCAGTGCGGCACCGGTTGTCACTGATCTTGCCCTTGCACAAACCTACCGCATCGGCGTTGGCGATGTGCTGGACATCCGTTTACTGAACTCTCGTATTCCGCGGTCTACACTCTACAGCGTTGCAGAAGGCGGTCTGATTGACTATCCGGTCGCGGGCGGACCAATCGCTGTTGCGGGACTGACGGCCGACGAGATCCAGGCGTTCATCTCAGCCGAGTTGAAACGCCGTGCGGTTGAAGAAGACGCGCGAGTCTCTGTGGGCGTGCGGCAGTATGCCAGCCACAATGTCAGCATTACCGGTCTCGTTAACAATCCCGGCACGAAGTTCTTGCGACGCGAGGCAGTGCCGCTTTACGTGATCATGGCGGAATCGCAGGCGCGTCTGGACGCCGGGCGCGTAGCCATCATGAGGGCGGGAAGCGAAGTGTTGCTTGATCTGAGCGAGGCGGCGGCACTTAATTTCCTGATCAAGCCGGGCGACCTGATTAGCGTGACTGCGCGGCCGCAGCAGTTCTATTACATTGGCGGACGGGTTGGATATCCAGGTCAGAAGAACTTCGCGGCGGGTATTACTTTGCTGCAGGCACTGCTTGCGGCTGGCGGCCCGCCACGACAGAGCGACATAACGATCGAGATATCGCGTGAAGATCAGGCGGGTCGCCTCACAACCAGCAGGTTTAAGTTGAAAGATATTAAGGAAGGAAAGATCCCGGATCCACGCTTGCAGCCGGGCGACCGGATTGAGGTTGTGCGATAAGTCGGGGTCCTAATCTTTTGAACCTGACATCCGGTCGCTATCGGTGAGCAGTCAGCAAATAGCATTACCGCCGCTTGGTCTGCGCCAATTTCCATCCCGGGAACGGCTTTACTGTTGCACAAGTGGGGCTGCCGTCGCGTCCGGTGCCCAGCACTCGAGTCTCAAGAATCGATTTTCCCTCAGCTGCCTCATTGATCATTTCCCACGTGATGCCGCGCAACGGCACTTTCAGCCGGCGACTCCAACATGTTTCCGTCTGACCGGCGTATGTGCCGATGTCGATATAAACAAATCGTTCCCCGGTTGGACCCTGGACAAAGGACCCGAGAAAATTAGGGATGCTGTCTTTGCCAGTCGCTTTTGACCGTACGGGAAATTCGAAATGTAAATCCTTACCTTCAGACCTTTGCGTTTGAATCGTGTCGTAACTATTGCCTTTACCCTTTTGCAGGCCGAAGTCCACACCCGCCGGAGGTTTTTCTAAAACGATTCGAAGCGTTAGTTCGTGTTCCATGAATAGCAGTCAGCATACAGCCGCATACAGCGGACAGCGAACAGCAGGCAGAAGGCAGAGGGCAGAGGGCAGAAGGCAGAGCGAGACGGCAGAAAAAGCCTCGCCTGCTGAACAAGCGAGGCTTTCGAGTGTTTCTAATACGAGGCTAACGAACGGCCAGCCGAAAACAACAGCCAGCAAACACCTACGGTTTGAGCATTACCTCACGAAGGATCCGTGTTCGGATATAGTCACGCAGTGGGAAGCGCGAGGCATCCAGCCGCTCGTCTCTTTTGTCTTTGCTTCGCTCGCCGGTGATCTCCGCGGCAAATTTCTGAAGTTGATCCTCAGTTGTCTGGTTGAAGTTCAGCCGGCCATAGTCTGAGTAGAGATAGGCGATAGCCACGTCCCAATCATCGGGACCGCTCACCGACGGGTTGAGCAGTACCTTGCTGTCCACAACGATGCCCGCCGCTTTCTGTTTCGCGACGTTCTTCGCGAAGTTTGCTCGCAGAAACTTCATGTAATCGTCAAACTTACCAGGCTTCGTGCGGTAATAGTTGATTACCCACACGGGGCCTTCGGTGTAGTTCTCCTGGGCCTGGGCTTGCTTTACAAACCCCAAACAACAGCAGAAGAGAATTGTAAGCAGAGTTAGTTTTTTCATCTGGGAGACTCCTCAAAGACGGAAGGTGAAAAGACAAGGGGCTTTTATGCCATGAACCGCTGCTTGTCAAGATTCTGTGAACAGTCAGGATTCGGACGTTCCATTCTCTTTGACGAACTGGAGTCACAAATGTATAAGTCGCGCTGAGAACGCATTCAATTCTGTAAATGACCATCAAGGAAATGTCCTTGGCGACTCTCTCTAAGCTGACTACCTGGGTAGAAAAGAAGGAGGAAATTTTATGATGGATTCGGGAGCCACAGCGGACCGAACGCTGCAACAAAGCAAGAGGTTAGGCCATACGGCATTGACCGAGGACGAAAAGAAAATTCTGAGCTGGAGTCCGGAAAAAAGACTCGAGGAATTTCAGAAAGTGAACGCCCGCGTTGACAGGCACCTCCTGGAATCCAAACTCATGTACATCGACACAATAACGCTCGACAATGCTGAGATTCTTGATATTTTGAAACTCAATCCCAAACTTAGCTGGGAGAAGGTCCGGGACGTGTTTCTTGGCGGGCCAGTTGATGGCTACACGTCTACCTTCCACAGTCTGGACGACATTCATTACCCTGAACACTTCTGGAAAGCGATCGTGGAAAATGAGAGAAACAAGCTGATTGCCCATTAATCGGTCCTTGAATAACTTGACGAGACTCTCCTTCCTCGAAAGACATCACGGTCAACGACAACAGTTGATCCCGGCAGCATGTTCACCGGCTCGCGACTTTAATCGTTGACCGGGAACTGGTGCACAGGCCAAAAATTCAGCCTTCCAAAATACCCCAAGTTGAAACAGCCTAACTCCCAATTTTATTGACAATCCCGCCCCTGGTTTGTAAGTTATGCAGCGTTCGTTCCAGCCAACTCTTCAGTAGCTTAGTCCCAGGCTGATCTCAGCCAGCGAGTGATCCAATGGTCAACAAGTTAAAGCCAGCACTGTTCGGCGGATTGGTTACAGGTATCCTGTCCGTGGTTCCCATCATAAGTAGTTGCTGCTGTATCTGGGCAATCGCGGGTGGGGGGCTCGCATCCTTCCTGTACATTAAGAGTTCACCCACCCCTGTTCCAATCTCAGAAGGCGCAACAATAGGCGCAATGTCGGGAGCCATCGGTTCCGCAATTTATTTCATTATCGGTCTTCCGATTGCTCTTATGTTTGGCGTGGGTCAAATGGAAGAAACGTTCAGGCGCTCGGGGATGGAGGTTCCTGTCGCCGGGGCCGCACTTGCCATCGTGACCGTTTTTTTTGTGATTGTTCTTCTCATGGTCTTTTCAACACTGGGCGGGATAATTGGCGTGCCGATTTTTGAGAAACGCAAAGGAACCGGAGATGCACCACCGCCCCCACAGGATTTCACCGCCGGCCCGGGTGGCTCTTATGGTGCAGGTTTGTAGTATTCGTTGAACGGAACCATTCGGCTGGTGTCATGGATCGCTTTTTCTGATGACACAGAGAGTTTTCAAACTACACAAAGCAATCAGCAGTTCGAAAAAACCAGTAGAAGGCAGGAGAAATTTTAAATGGCACAACAGTGGACCCCTCCACCCCCGCCGACAACGGCGCCGGCAACTGTTCCGAACTATTTAATCCCGGCCATCCTTTCATTGTTCTGTTGCTGGCCTCTGGCGATCGTCGCGATTATTTTTGCCGCCCAGGTAAATGGCAAGGTTGCCGCCGGCGACATTCAGGGCGCAATGGATGCCTCCAAGAAAGCCAAGCTATTCAGCTTTATCTCGATTGGGTTGGGCGCAGCTGTCATCCTGATCTATATCGTGCTGACGATCGTGGGCGTGGGCTTAGGCGCCATTAGCAACTAAAGAACGTCTCAGCTTATGCAGTCCGCGCGACCCGGTTTTGACCGTGGCGCCAGCGGACACTGTTCGATCATTAGCAACTGCGGAGAAAATAACAATGACGAAATACTGCACTAAATGCGGTGCTCAAAACGATGACTCGTCTCAGTACTGCGCCAGTTGTCAGGCGCCCCTGCCAAACGTAGGCGGCTATCAGCCGATGCAGGGAGTAAACCAGGGCCAGATGACAGACTGGAAGGCGATGGGAGCTGAAAAGAAACTCGTCGCCGGCATTTGCGGCATCCTTCTGGGCGGCTTCGGCGTGCATAAGTTCATCCTCGGTTACACTACGGAAGGGATTATTCAGATCGTTATCACCTTTGTGACTTGTGGCATCGGCTGGATCGTGGGACTGGTCGAAGGAATTATCTATCTCACCAAATCTGACGAAGACTTCGTCAGGACTTACATTCAAAACAAGAAGGGCTGGTTTTAAAATTCAACGTCCAGAGTCCAAGGTCCAAGGTCCAAAGCCAAGAATCCAAACTCTATGGCGGACATTGGACCTTAGGTTTTGGGCGTTGGACTGTGTGGCCTTGATCCTTCCTCAGAGCTTCCGTCTCATGATAGTTCGGCGTCTCATGATTGTTTCTGAGATGGTCAATCGGCGCGTCACCGTGGTTTTGCTGTGGCTGACCATTGCTGCGGGAAGTGTTTTTCTCTACGTGCTCGAGCCGGGTAAGTCCGCTCTGTTTCCAGTTTGTCCCTTTCGCGCGCTCACCGGTTTTACGTGCCCGGGGTGTGGATCGACGCGCGGGATACATCAACTGCTCCACGGAAATCCGGGCGCGGCCTTCGAACTCAATCCTTTGTTGCTGCTGGCTCTCCCGTTTTTGCTCTACGCGCTGCTCCACTACACCTACACCGTGTTGACCGACCGGCCCATCAGACATAACACGCTAGCTCCTAAATATATTTACGCAATCTTTGGCGTCGTACTCTTCTTCTGGGTGTTTCGGAATACACCGATGTATCCATTCGTTTCGTGAACAGGGGAACGGGAGGAACGGGAGGAACGGGGGAATGGGGGAACGGGGGAACGGGGAGACACGGGGACGGGGAGACACGGAGACACGGAGACACTGAGAATGAATATGCGAATACCTCTAAGTTTGATTGCCATCGTGGTTGTGGTTTGCGGAGTTGGGAATACCGTTAGATCTCAAACCAGGATCACATCCGATGCGTCCCCGTGTTTCCGTGTTACCACGTCCCCGTGTTCCGTCCCCGCGTCCCCGCGTCTCCGTGTCTCCCCATCTCCCCGTCTCCCCGCCCTCGTGTCACCGCGCCGCCGCGTCCCGCGGCGACCCGTTCACACATATTCCATCGTGGCGCGCGATCCGGTGACTGGAGAGCTTGGCGTCGCCGTCCAGTCACACTGGTTTTCGGTCGGACCAATCGTCGCCTGGGCTGAAGCCGGAGTCGGCGCGGTGGCCACGCAGTCGTTCGTCGATCCAAGTTATGGAAAACTCGGCCTCGACTTAATGCGCGCAGGCAAGAGCGCGCCGGATGCTTTGAAGGCGCTGTTGGCTGGAGACGAAGGACGCGAGGTACGGCAAGTGGCGATGATCGATATTCAGGGCCGCGTTGACGCCTGGACCGGCAAGAACGACATTCAAGCTGCAGGACACATCGTGGGAAAGAACTTCTCAGTGCAGGCTAACCTGATGCTGAACGACAAAGTCTGGCCGGCGATGTCCGCTGCTTTTGAAAGCATGAAGGGCGATCTGGCCGAACGCATGCTGGCAGCGCTCGACGCGGCCCAGTCCGCAGGCGGTGACATTCGTGGCAAGCAATCCGCGGCGTTGATTGTGGTAACCGGAAAACCGACAGGGCAAGCCTGGAAGGATCGCACCTTCGATCTGCGAGTTGACGACAGTTCAGACCCGCTGGCTGAACTGCGACGACTTGTGAAGCTGCAGCGTGCCTACAATCACATGAACGCGGGGGATCTCGCTGTCGAGCATAAAGACAACGAAGGCGCGTTGCGTGAGTATAGCGCCGCGGAGAAACTGGTGCCTGACAACGCAGAGATGATCTATTGGCATGCGGTGGCGCTGGTAAACATGGGAAGAGTTGACGAGTCGCTACCATTGTTTCGCAAGGTCTTCGCAATGGATCCTAACTGGGCAACGCTGACGCCGCGCTTGCCGAAATCGGGATTGCTGCCTGACGACCCGAAGGTGATTGCGCGGATCTTGTCAGCAGCGAAGCAGTAGAAGAAGAAGGGGAAACAGAGTAATAGGTTCTGAGGAATAAGCACTGCGGACACCGATATGGATCTTCGATTGTTATGTCATATTAATCATAAGTTTTTGCCTGCCTCGTAAAAGAGCGATCCACGAACCTACACGAAGTTACACTAATTGATTTAGTGTCGCTTGGTGTGAATTAGTGGATCGTTTTATTTTTGCAAAGTGTAAAACCACGAAGTTGAAGCCCTCCTTTGGGCCGCTTCGGGGCTCTGCTATTCTCGTCCTTCTATGTCCGAAGCGAATGCCAATCTCAAAGAACGTGTGCGCGCTTTCTGGCAGGCGCATCCTTGCGGGACCAAATTCGCTGATGCGGAACCCGGCTCTCGCCGCTTCTATGAACTCGTCGAAGAACACCGCTACACAAAGGAGTGGCATATTCCTGCGGCGGCTGATTTCGCAAGTGCTGCGGGACTAAATGTGCTGGAGATTGGGTGCGGGCTGGGGACGGATGGAGCGCAGTTTGCGAAAGCCGGCGCTGACTACACCGGAGTTGATCTCACTGAGGCTGCTGTGGACCTCGCCCGCAAGCGGTTTGAGTTGTCCGGTTTTCCCGGCAGGTTTCAAACAGAGGATGCGGAGAGTCTGACTTTTGAAGACAACAGCTTCGATCTCGTATATTCCCACGGCGTCCTGCACCACACTCCTGATACGGCCCGGGCGGTGCGCGAGATTCATCGCGTCTTGCGACCTGAAGGACGAGCTGTCGTGATGCTCTATCATCGCGATTCATATAACTATCGCGTGAATATCTCCATCTTCCGTCGCGCCGGGGCGAAGCTCTTAAAGTCTGAAGCGGGCATTAGGTTGGTGCAAAGGGTTACAGGCGAGCCTCTCGAATCACTGCGCGAGCACGCGAGGCTCTTACAGGACGGAGAGGAAAAGTATCTCAAGCCTGATGAGTTTCTAAGCCAGAACACTGACGGCGCCGGGAACCCTTTGGCGCGTGTTTATTCGCGTGATGAGGCGCGCGAGTTATTCAAGGATTTCTGCGACGTGAATCTGCAGGCCTACTTTCTTAATAAACGCTGGCTGCCCGTGATTGGAAATTTCTTGCCACGCTCTTTGGAAGGCAGACTTGCTTCGCGCTGGGGTTGGCATCTTTGGATTTATGCTACTAAATAGAAACGAACTTTGTTCTTTGTGCTTTGTACTTTGTTTTAGTTTCGCCACTTGAAACTGCGATAGAGGCGGGAAATCTCCCGAGCGAACAAAGTACTAAGTACCAAGGACTAAGTCCAGGGATTTCTTATGAAAAGCATCTTGATTACCGGCGGCGCGGGATTCATCGGATCCCATTTGGTCGATCGTCTGCTCGCAGAAGGCGACTGGCGCGTCTCCGTCGTGGACGACTTCAACGATTTCTACGCTCCCGCGATCAAACGCAACAACATTCGAGCCCATCAACAGAACCCTTCCTACAAACTCTTCGAAGCGGACATACGCGACAAGTCGTCTTTGTCGCGCATTTTTTCCGATGACAAGTTTGATTGCATCATCCACCTGGCCGCGCGTGCCGGTGTGCGGCCTTCACTTAGTCAGCCCCAGCTCTATGTCGAAACAAACATCAATGGCACGATGAACCTGCTGGAAGTCGCTCGTGAGAATGGCGTGCGCCAGTTTGTTTTTGGATCGTCTTCATCTGTCTACGGCGTCAATAAGAAGGTTCCCTTTAGCGAGGATGATCCGATTTTCCATCCGATCTCACCATACGCCGCCACGAAGGCGGCCGGCGAACTTCTTTGCCATACCTATGCGCATCTCTACAGACTACGTTGCGTCTGCCTGCGCTTCTTCACTGTTTACGGCGCCCGCCAGCGCCCCGACCTCGCAATTCACAAGTTTGCCCATTTGATTAGTGAAGGAAAGCCAATTCCCGTTTTTGGTGACGGCACAACACGGCGCGATTACACCTATGTTGATGACATCTTAGCGGGGGTGCGCGCCGCTATTGATTATGTTGCTGATTACTCCAAAAGCAACTACGAGGTGATCAACCTTGGCGAGTCGCGGACTGTTGAATTGCGCGAGTTGATTGCCCTGCTGGAAAAGGAGCTCGACATGCGCGCTGTGATCTACCAGCAACCGCCGCAGCCGGGCGACGTGCCTCAAACCTTCGCGGACATTACCAAGGCCCGGCGCCTGCTCAACTACAATCCGCAGACGCAGATTGAGGCAGGCATCCGGCTGTTTGTTGAGTGGTTTCGTGAAAAACGATCAACCGCGGATTAACGCGGAAGACGCGGATTCAGCATCAGCAGAACCAGATAAGGATACTTGGCCGCGTTCGCGAGGCGCGCAAGCAAACGGCAAGACTACAGAGCGGGTCCGGATACTACAGATGCGCACAGATCATTAAAGTTATTCTGATTTGTGTAATCCGTGTAAATCTGTGGCCCGCTTTTCCTGCTTTTGCTCTCTGGGTTTGGTTTTAATCCGCGCCATCCGCGTTAATTCGCGGCCAGTTTCTTCAAAGCCTGCACTCCCATCCCCAATTGCATTACAATGACTAGCGAAGCGCCGGTCGCAGCCGACCTGCCGGCGCCAACGAATCACCATGGCCAGTACCGCGAACACCGTTCATCAGCCGCTACCCCAGGAAATGCAGCAACACACTTACTCGATCATGTACGAGGTCGAGGAAAGTCACTGGTGGTTCGTTGGTCGCCGTCAAATCCTTAGAAGTTTTGTCGCGGGTATTGCCGAGAAATTACCCAAGCCGAAACTGGAGATCCTCGACATTGGCTGTGGTACCGGCGCGAATCTGGAAATGCTATCTGAATTCGGCCCGGCAGAGGGTGTTGACGTTTCAGCCGAGGCGTTGTCGTTTTGTCGAACTCGCGGCCTCAATCAAGTGAGGCAGGGAATGGCTGAGAGTCTTCCTTATGATGACAACTCATTTGATCTGGTCACCGGTCTCGATGTAGTGGAACACCTCGACGACGACCTTAAGGGACTAACTGAGATGTGGCGCGTCCTGCGTCCTGACGGGCGCGCTCTGATTTTTGTTCCGGCATTCATGTTCCTCTGGGGCGTGCAGGACGACATCAGTAATCACCGGCGTCGTTACACGCTCGCGGGGATCAAGGATGTTTTGAGGCACGCAGGATTCGAGGTAGAGCGCGCAACCTACGCAAACATCACTTTCTTTGTTCCCATTTTTCTGGGGCGATTAATAATGCGCGCAACTGGTTTTCGTCCCGCTTCGGAAAACAATTTGACGATTGGAGCCTTGAACGGCGTGCTGGGAAAAGTGTTTGGCGCCGAGTCGTCAATCCTGCGTTACCTGAATTTTCCCTTTGGGGTCTCAATCGTTTGTGTGGCCCGCCGGATTGCCTGACGATGAAATGTCTGACTGGTAACTGATGAAGATTTACGACGAAGAACTGCTGACTCGGGACACTGGGGAATTGCGACCCGGCCAGGGCGAAGCGCCGGACATTTCCGTTTTCCTGCCGGTCTACAATGAAGAGCCCAACCTCCCACCGCTCCATGCAAAGCTGAATGAGGCTCTGGGCAAACTCGGCAAGTCCGCCGAAATCGTCTTTGTCGACGATGGTTCGACTGACGGTAGCCTGAAAATATTGCGGGAGATTGCCGCGAAAGACTCGCGTGTCCGGGTTGTCGCATTGAAGCGCAATTACGGACAGACCGCAGCTATGGCCGCGGGCATCGACGCCGCCCGCGGGCGTGTGCTGATACCGATGGATGCGGATTTGCAGAACGATCCTGCAGATATCGTGCGGCTGTTGGAGAAACTCGACGAAGGTTACGACGTGGTTTCCGGTTGGCGGAAGAACCGTCAGGACAAACTCATTACGCGCAAGATTCCTTCGATGATTGCGAACCGTTTGATTTCGTGGATTGGCGGCGTGCCACTCCATGACTACGGTTGTTCATTGAAGGCTTATCGGCGCGAGTCGTTACAGGATGTGAAACTTTACGGCGAGATGCATCGCTTCATTCCGATTTACGCATCCTGGGCGGGAGCGCGCGTGGCCGAAATTCCCGTTGAGCATCACGCGCGCACGATGGGCACATCGAAATATGGATTGTCGCGTACGCTCAAGGTGGTTTTTGATCTGATGACGATCAAGTTCATGGCGTCTTATCAGACAAAACCTATTTACGTTTTCGGCTCGTTTGGCATGCTGGCGTTCTTGATCTCGATTTTGGCTGGCTTGTATGCGCTGTTTCTCAAACTGTTTCACAAAGCAGACTTCGTTCAGACTCCCTTACCGATCCTGGCGATAGTGATGTTTGCCGTGGGTATACAGTTCCTTCTGATGGGCTTGCTGGCAGAGATGCTGGTCAGGACTTATCACGAGTCGCAATCGAAATCGATTTATGCCGTTAGAGAGCGGCTCGGTTTCAACGATGGGACGTGAACAGCAAAGCAGGCTTTACGCCTTCGCCAGCTCCGCTGGCTCTTCACGATTCACGAATTCACGACTTATGTGCGGAATAACAGGATGGGCCAATCTTGATGCGCGCACGCCGCCGCCTGAGGGCGCGAAGCAATTGCTCCACTCAATGTGCGAGCGGATGACGCATCGCGGTCCCGACTCTGAAGGTCTGCTCGTTTCTACCGGCGTCGCTCTCGGCATGCGACGCCTCGCTATCATCGATCTTGTTACCGGCGAGCAGCCGGTGTTCAATGAAGACCACAGCGTCGCCGTGATCCTCAACGGCGAAATTTATAATTACCGCGAACTTCGGGCCGAACTCGAGGCGCGAGGGCACACTTTCCGCAGCGCGTCTGACACCGAAGTCCTGCCCCACCTCTACGAAGAGTACGGCAGGGAGATGGTTCAACATCTCAACGGGATGTTCGCTTTCGCGTTGTGGGATTCGCGGCGGCAGCGGCTATTCATCGCTCGCGATCGCTTTGGCGAAAAGCCGCTTTACTGGGGCGTTTTCAACAATATCCTGTTATTTGCTTCGGAACCAAAGGTGCTGCTGGCGCATCCGAGCGTGCGACCCGCGCTGAATTTGCATGCCCTGAGACAGTACCTTTCATTCGACTACGTGCCCGCGCCGCTCTCGATCTATGAGGGAATAAATAAACTGCCGGCGGCCCACACGCTCACACTGGAAGGTGGACGAGCCGAAGTCGAATCGTACTGGTGTCTGAGCTATCGAACCAGGCAACCCGTACCCAGCGAAGCAGAGGCGGCGACGCGACTGCAGGAGTTGCTCGCTGAGGCGGTACGGATGCGTCTGGTTTCAGATGTGCCTTTGGGAGTCTTGCTGTCGGGGGGCGTAGATTCATCAGCGGTAACAGCATTGGCGGTTCGCGCCTCTACGGAGCCCGTCAAGACGTTTTCGATCTCTTTCGCCGAGTCTTCATTTGATGAGTCCTCCTATGCGCGGCGGGTGGCGAAATATCTTGGCACTGATCACCACGAAGAACGTTTGAGTTCGAATCTTGCCGCCAACCTGATTGGGGACATTGGTTCGTGGATGGATGAACCATTTAGCGATGCCTCGTTAGTGCCGACCTATCTGCTCTCGCGCTTTACGCGCCGGCACGTCACGGTTGCCCTGGGTGGCGACGGCGGCGATGAACTCTTCGCCGGGTATCCGATGTATCGCGGGCATCATTGGGCGGCTATCTATGCAAGGCTTCCAGGCCTTTTGAAAAGCGGATTGATCGAGCCGCTTGTGCGCATGCTGCCGGTGAAGACGAAGAACCTCTCGCTCGACTATAAAGCCCTGCGGTTTGTGATGGGCGCGAAATATGATCCGGTGACACGCCATCACGTGTGGTTTGGTTCGTTTACACCAGAGCAGCAGCAGGATTTGCTAACCAGTGAAGCCCTGGCTGCCAGCGATGGAGACATTTACCGCGACGCGCGGCGCATGCTCGACGAATGTGACGCCGACAACATTACCGAACAGATGCAGAACCTCGACACGCGGCTCTACCTGGCTGAAGACATTCTGACCAAAGTCGATCGCGCGAGTATGGCCGTTTCGCTCGAAGTGCGCGCGCCTTTCCTTGATCCGCATGTGGCGGAGTATGCCGCGTCGTTACCGGCGCACTATAAGTTGCGAGGAGGAAAGAGCAAGTACATTCTGAAGCGCGCGGTTGCGAACCTAATGCCGCCGTTCGTCACTCGCCGGAGCAAGAAGGGATTTGGCGTCCCGGTGGCCGAATGGTTAAAAGGAAAACTAAAGCCCCTCGCTCGCGATCTGCTGTCTCCGGATAGGGTGCGGCGCGCGGGCGTTTTCAATCCTGAATACATCACGCGCCTGCAGGACGAGCACGAGCGCGGTGTGGCGAATCATCGCAAGCTGCTTTGGACCCTGCTGATGTTTGAACTCTGGCACGAGAGCTTCGTAGAAACACCGCGTCGCATTGAAACGTCGGTGAGTAGTGAGCGGTAGTCAGTGTCCGGTTTCGAGTTCGGAGTTTGGAGTTCGGAGTTCAGAGTTCAGAATCTCGAAACCCGAAACTTCGAACCCGAAACTAATGCAGTATGGACGATTCCAAATTCGCACAGGCATTCGCCGAGCTTTTCGCATGGTGTCGACAACATGATTTCGCCGGACACGATCCTTTCGATGCTCTCAACAGCAAACTCTTCCAGTTAACCCCGCTAAAGCATTCCAGTACAGCGCGACTGCTTTGGACCCAGGCCTGTAAGCGCTCTCCGCTGAATCTCCGCCCTCTCGCACTGATACCTGCAGAACGAAATCCCAAAGGCATTGCCTTATTTGCGCTCGCAGCACTCGCTGCGTTTCGGAGGACAAAGACACGAGAAGCTGAACTCGAAGCGCGTGAGTTGCTAGACGATCTGCAATCGTCACGACTTACCGGGTGGCACGGCGCGGCCTGGGGTTACAACTTCGACTGGCAATCGCGGGCCTTCCTTGCCCCGCGCGGCACGCCGGCAATCGTTCCCACTGCGTTTGCGGCGCGAGCATTTCTTGAAGCAGCCCACGCGTTTGGCGATGAAAACTATCTCAACGTGGCGCGCAGTGTTTGTGATTTCATTCTCAGCGATCTTCCGCGCAGCATTGCTACCGACACTGAGGTTTGTTTCAGCTATACGCCTGACAGCGAAACTCGCATTTTCAACGCCAGTTTGTTGGCAGCGGAGACGCTGGCACAGGTGGGCGTAGTCGATCAGGCTGACAAGCATTGCGGCCTGGCAGTAAAGGCCGCGCGTTACGTCATTAACCAACAACACGAGGATGGATCCTGGTCATATGGCGCGAACCATAATCAGTTGTGGATCGACAACTTTCACACAGCTTATCTCCTCGGTTCGTTGCAGAGAATTATCGACTCCTGCGAAGCCGCGCAAACGGACGAGTTCCGTGTTCCCTTGCGCCGCGGGTACGAGTTTTGGCGTGAGCGCTTCTTTCTTGCGGATGGTTGGGCGAAATACTACCATGACACACTCTATCCGGTTGATACGCACGCGGCTGCCACGGCAATTGTTTCCTTTTTGGATTTAAGGGATTTGGATCGAAACGCGCTGCCGGCGGCTGAGCAAATCGCAGCCTGGTCGATTAACAACCTGCGCGACCGGCTGGGTTTTTTTTATTACCAGCGGCGCCGGTTCTACACTTTGCGGATACCGTTCATGCGTTGGACTCAGGCCTGGATGCTTTATGCCTTGGCCCGCCTGTTGGAAGAGCGAGAGAAGTCTACGTAATCTCTCAGAGGACGTCGAATGCCCATTGCCGCTGACGTGGAATTAGGAGCGGGCGTAAAAATCTTTCAGCCTGATCTCGTTAACCTCTATGGGTGCCGCATTGGTCCTGAAACCAAAATCGGGGCTTTTGTGGAAATTCAGAAAGATGCGTCGATTGGCGCGCGCTGTAAAATCTCTTCCCACAGTTTCGTTTGTGAGGGCGTTACGATTGAGGACGAAGTCTTTGTCGGCCACGGAGTAATGTTTACAAACGATCGTTACCCGCGCGCTGCGAATGAAGATGGCTCGCTGCAAACCGAAGCGGATTGGCAGGTGGTCGCAACGCTGGTAAGGCAACGCGCTTCAATTGGAAGCAATGCGACGATCGTCGCCGGCGTGGTGATTGGCGAAGCGGCGCTGATTGGCGCCGGCGCCGTTGTTACTCGTAATGTTCCAGACTTTGCAATCGTGGCGGGCGTACCGGCGCGAGTTATCGGCGACGTACGAAGCCGTTCGGCGGAACGCAAGCCAGTAGACAGTAGTCAGTAGTCAGAAGGTTTCCCCAATCCCGGCTTTGCGCAAGAAGTCGAATTCTGAAGACGAATTGCTACACTATTCTTCATCTACTGACTACTGGTTGCTGACTGCTGACTGACTACTGACTTTCATCAGTTATTTCGTGCTGGCCCGCTGGGATCTTTCTAAAGAACTGCTGGAAATCTATTTTGAGAAAGAGCTAAAAGCTAAATGCATCAAACAGGTGCGATTCAGTGTTAATAACAACGCCAGATTCAATTACAGTTGAGGGGTCTCATTTGGCATTCAACCTCTACTGTCTACTGACTACTGTCTACTGACCACTGACTTCTGACCCCTGACTACTGTTTCAAATGATCAAAATCGGCGTCATCGGCTATGGCTACTGGGGACCCAATCTTGTGCGCAACTTTATGGAGGCGTCCGGTTCGACGGTAGTGGCTGTCTGCGATCTCCGCATGGAGCGCTTAGCTCAGTTGAAGGTTCGCTACCCCTCGATCAAGATCGGGAGTAACTGCAAGGAGCTTTTTGACGACAACGAGATTGACGCAATCGTAATCGCCACCCCGGTCTCGTCGCATTCCGAACTTGCCCTGGCAGCGCTCCGCGCGGGCAAGCACGTCCTGGTGGAAAAACCACTCGCTGCAAACTCCGAACAGGCAATCGAGTTGATTGAAGAGGCTGCCAACCGCAAGCGCGTTCTGATGGTTGATCACACTTTCGTCTATACGGGTGCGGTGCGAAAAATTCGCCAGTTAATTATTGATAATCAGCTGGGCGAGATCTACTACTACGATGCGGTGCGCGTTAACCTCGGACTCTTCCAGCACGACGTAAATGTGATCTGGGACCTGGCAATCCATGATTTGTCGATTATGGATTATGTCTTACCATCGCGCGCTGTCGCGGTTTCCGCCACCGGCATCAGCAATATTCCCGGCCAGCCCGAAAACGTGGCGTACATCACACTCTTTTTTGCGAGCCCGCAAATCGCGCATGTCCATGTCAACTGGCTTACCCCTGTTAAAGTGCGCCACACGCTCATCGGTGGTAGTGAAAAGATGATCCTCTACGATGATCTCGAGCCCAGCGAGAAAGTGAAGATTTACGACAAGGGCGTGCGCGTCTCGCAAAGTCCGGAAGATGTTTATGAGATGCTGGTGAGTTATCGTTCAGGAGATATGTGGGCCCCGCGGCTGGACTCCACTGAGGCGCTGCATACTGAGGCGCTACATTTTATTGACTGCATCGAAAACAATAAGGTACCGGAAACTGATGGCCAGGCGGGACTGAGGCTGGTGCGCATCGTCGAGGCGGCGGAGCGATCACTCAAAGCCCGTGGTGAATTAGTGGAGATCAATTAGAGAGATGATCCCTTTTGTAGATCTTAAGGCGCAGTATCTGACAATCAGGGAAGAGATCGACGCGGCTATTAGAGATGTCGTCGAAAGTTGTCATTTTGTTTTAGGCGAGCAAGTGGAAGCATTCGAGTCGGAGTTTGGAGCATATTGTCAGACTCGCTACGCACTCGGGCTGAATTCCGGGACAAGCGCGCTCCATCTGGCCCTGCTTGCGGCTGGAGTTAAAGCCGGCGACGAAGTAGTTACCGTGAGCGACACCTTTGTCGCAACTGCGGCGGCGATTCGCTACACGGGGGCCAAACCTGTATTGATTGAGATCGATCCGCGGTCGTGCACCATGGATCCGAACCGGCTCGAGGCGGCGATCACATCGCGAACGAGGGTCGTTATGCCGGTTCATCTTTACGGGGGCTGCGCCGATATGGATCCCATTCTCGAGGTTGCCCGCCGGCACGGGCTGATTGTGATCGAAGATGCGGCCCAGGCGCACGGCGCTGAATACAAAGGACGACGCGCCGGTAGTTTGAGTGACATGGCGTGTTTTAGTTTTTATCCCGGCAAGAATCTGGGGGCATATGGAGAAGGCGGAGCGGTTGTGACCGATAACGCAGACTACGCCAGTGCAATCAGGCGGCTGCGCGATCATGGTCAGAGCGCGAAGTACTATCATGATGAAGTTGGTTATAACTATCGCATGGAAGGGATTCAGGGGGCCGTCCTCCGGGTGAAGCTGGGTCACCTCGATGACTGGACCGCAGCACGCCGCAAACACGCCGAGGAATATCGCAACCATTTAAGCGATTGCGGCGTGCGTATGCTTGAACCGGTTGTCGACGGCCTTTCAGCATGGCACATCTTTCCGGTTTTTACGCCCCGCCGCGATGAGATGTCGGAACATCTCAAAGGACGCGGCATCGCGACCGGAATCCACTATCCAATCCCCGTTCACCTACAACGCGGCTATTCGGACCTGGGCTACAAAGCCGGCGACTTCCCGCTGACCGAGCAGGCCTGCAACGAAGTTCTTTCGCTTCCGATGTACGCCGAACTTCCCAACGAACACCTGACAAAAGTTGCGGAAGCGATTCACGAGTTTTGTTTTGAGCCCGCTGAAGCCGCCGCCGACGCCACTCGCGCTCACTCGTAGTCTTCTTGGAACGATGCGCATCTGGATCGATCTTGCCAATTCCCCGCACGTACCTTTCTTCCGCGCCCTGACAAAGGAATTCACCGAGCGCGGACACCAGATTGAAGTAACAGCGCGTGAGTTTGCCGAGACGGTGCCTTTGGCCCAGGCCGCGGGATTCGAGCCGGCAGTGATAGGTGGTCATGGTGGTCGGGAATTGGCGGGTAAGGCGAGCAATCTGTTTCAACGCGCGTGGGCGTTGCGCTCCTGGGCAAGTAAGCGGTCTTTCGATTTAGCCGTTAGCCACAATTCGTATTCCCAGATCCTCGCGGCGCGGGGATTGGGTTTACCGAGCGTTACGTTGATGGACTATGAGCATCAACCGGCCAATCACCTTGCTTTTCGACTTGCCTCGCGTGTGATCGTTCCGCGGTCATTCCCCGAGGAATATTTGACTCGTTATGGTGCTGGCACGACGAAGGTAAGGCGGTACAATGGCATCAAAGAGGACGTATACCTGGCTGACTTCGCGGCTGATTCAGGTTTCGCCGCACAATTGCGGGTGCTCGGAGTCAGTCCGAAAGATGTCCTTGCTGTGGTACGGCCTCCCGCACGGGATGCGCTCTATCACCGTTTTGAAAATGAACTATTCGCCGGGTTACTGAACCGGTTGCGAGCTGACCCGCAAGTCGCGGTGGTGCTGTTACCACGAAGCGAGTCGCAGCGCGAAACTTACGGCGGCGGGGAGGCTAAGTTTATTGTTCCTTCCAGGCCACTCGACGGAGCGAATCTGATCGCAGCAAGTGATTTAGTTGTGAGCGCCGGCGGCACAATGAATCGAGAAGCAGCGGCGCTGGGCGTCCCAGCGGCAACGATCTATGCTGGCGCCTGGGCGGCTTTGGATGAGGAACTGGTTCGTGAAGGCCGGCTGAGACGAATCGCGACGCGGGAAGATTTGGAGAGTTTACCGCTGGAGAAGAAACACCCACGAGCGCTGCGCGGTAAAACGAATCTGCGAAAAGAGGTCGCGGACATGATTTTGGAGACTTAGGGATTGCCAATCGCTGATTGCCAATTGCCGATTGCCAATTGCCGATTAGTTGGAGTCAGTACCACCAGGCGGTAGCCGGTGGCTCATTGCCAATTGTCCATATCCGATTCCCAAACTGGTCGGTCCCGCGAGTTGGTTAATCGGCAATCGGCAATTGGCAATCGGCAATCCGTCCAGGCCCACCCGCTACCGAGGCTGTGTGAAAACCAGGTTTGCCGCAGTGGTGTTTGGCTGAACAGCGAAGTAACAGATTATTTCGTCACTCTCCGACTATTGAAAATGAGCGATGAACTACGCCGCGCA
>JBPCNX010000088.1:0-51902 GCA_051000815.1 Pyrinomonadaceae bacterium | reverse complement strand
CATCAATGTCAAGGGGATAGGGAGGTTGAGCCAGGAAGCCGTTGATGACCTTGGCAAACCCCTGCAAGTTTTCGATCGGTACCTGGCGCACGTCCGCCATATTTTGCATATAGCGATCGACATCCTCTGTATTCAAACCCTTTTTGAATGCCAGCACGACTAGATGAGAGGCATCAGTAACCTGAGTTTGCCCCCAGCTATGTTCGACTAACTGCTGACGAATCTCTGGGTTCGTGATGACGAAAAATTTCCAGGGCTGTAAGCCAAAGGAAGAAGGGGCAAGGATTAAGCTTTCGACTAGAGCTTGCCAAACATCCTCCGGAATCTTCTTGGTCGAATCAAACTTTTTGGTCGCGTAGCGCCAATGTAACTGTTGCAGTAATTGTTCAGTCGAAACGACAGCGCTGCTCATATGTATCGCTCTGTAAAGGCATCCCGATTATAGCGGACACAAAAGCATTTGCTGGAAGGGGGAGCAGAGGAGAGTTTTGAGTTTTTGAGTAACGCTAGAGAGCGTTACGTTGCAGCCGTTTTTGCTTTGCCGCCGGTTTCACCCGCATAAGCCACCCTCCCTCATCCTTCATCCCTCATCCCTCATCCCTCATCCCTCATCCCTCATCCCTGCTCTTCACCACTTCCCCAACTTCTGCAGTCTCCTGATCTTGCGTTTTGCAAGTTCGCGCTTCAGAGGGCTCATCTTGTTGAGAAAAACAATACCGTCGCAATGGTCGGTCTCGTGGAGCATGCAGCGTGCGGTGAGCTCGGTATCATCGAGTTCAAATTCATTCCCGTTGATGTCCTGCGCCCTCACGACTGCCCGCAAGCTCCGCTCAACGGGCGTAAAAAGGCCGGGAAAAGACAAACAGCCTTCTTCGCCGTTTTGATTCCCCTCCACGTGGATGACGTCGGGATTAATCATCACCACGCGCTGGTCGGGATCTTTCCCGCCAGAGCAGTCCATCACAAATAGCCGCTTGGGTACACCAACCTGCACTGCCGCCAACCCGACACCCGGTGCCGCGTACATGGTTTCGAACATGTCACTGATGAGCTTTTTCAGATCGTCATCAAATTTAGTGACAGGATCTCCCGGCTCATCAAGGATCGGGTTCGGCCAGGTTACAACTTGCATTAACGCCATGCTTTTCCCAGCGCAGAAGAGAACTGACTACTTCGGACTGCCTTCGATGTTGATTTTACGACGAACGATGCTCGATGGGCTAGCGGACCTACAGTGGGTGGTGACAGTGGTGAGTTACTAGTCTAATTTGGCAAAGGGGAAAACGATCCACTAAATCACACTAATCAACACTAACATCTTCGGGTAGTTCGTGTGATTTCGTGGATCGTTCATTGATGGGGTGACGCCAAGAAACAAATTAGAATTTGGATAGGACACTCACCTACTCCCTGACTTCATCATTCTCCCATCATTCATCACTAGTCTCATATCTTAGTAGCCTCTTAGTTGTTCGCGATAGCCGTCGAAGTTCCGGCGCATCTCACCCATGCTGTCGCCGCCAAATTTCTCCCGCATTGCACCCGCGAGAACGAGGGCAACCATCGCTTCGCCGATAACTCCGGCTGCCGGAACAGCCGTGATATCGGAACGCTCAAAAGCGGCAATCTGCTCTTCCTTCGTATTGATATCGACAGAGCGCAACGGACGCCGCAACGTCGAGAGCGGTTTCAAGTGGCCACGGACGCGAACTTCTTCGCCGTTTGTTACGCCGCCCTCGAGGCCGCCGGCGCGATTAGTCGCGCGAATGAAGTCTTTCGTCTCGTTGTTGTAGGCGATCTCATCATGAACTTCCGAACCAGGCAGACTACTCGCCGCAACGGCCGCGCCAATCGCCACCGCCTTGACTGCTGGAATCGACATCACGGCCTGGGCTAATCGTCCGTCAAGCTTCGAGTCCCAGGAGGTGTGCGAGCCCAGTCCGGGAATCACGCCCCGAGCGACTACTTCAAAAATACCGCCGAGCGTGTCCCCTGCCTCTCGCTTCTGATCTATCGCCTCAATCATGCGTTGCTGCGCATTTAAATCCGCGCAACGCAAGGGCGCGTCGTCCGGAATGGCGGCAATCTCTTCGAAGGTCAACTCCAAAGGTGTTTCCGGTATCCCCCCAAGCTGGATGACATTGCTGATTATCTCCACGCCAAAAGACGACAGCATTTGTTTCGCGAGCGCGCCACAAGCCACGCGGGCTGCGGTCTCGCGCGCAGAGGCCCGTTCGAGTATGTTGCGCAGGTCGCGCGCGCCGAACTTTTGTCCTCCGGCGAGGTCCGCGTGTCCCGGACGGGGCCGCGTCAAACTCCGCGATTTATTAGCGGCCAGTTCGCGCGGTTCGACAGCCATGACCTCGGTCCAGTTTTCCCAGTCCTTATTGTTTATGATCAGTGCTAGAGGTGAACCAAGTGTAAGACCATGCCGGACGCCGCTTAGTATTTCCACCGTATCCTGCTCGATCTTCATCCGCCCGCCGCGGCCATAGCCCCACTGCCGTCGTTTCAGCTCATGATTGATTCGGTCTACATCAATCGGCAGGCCGGCAGGCAGACCTTCGACGATCGCGACAAGAGCGCGCCCGTGGGATTCTCCGGCTGTGGTGAAATTAAGCATCAGATTTTAGCTTTTGGTTTTTGGCCTTTGGTCTTTAATCCTGCCTCGTTCGAACTTTGTACTTTGTACTTTGTGCTTTGTACTTTGATTGTCTTTCGCATCTCGTTTGTTTTCGGGTGAACGATCGGTTTAGTGAGCGAGCCCTCAATGTTAAGAGTCACAGCCAAGTCTGAGTATGCGAGCAAAGTACAAAAGACAAAGCACAAAGCTCCAAAGTTCAGGTTTCAAAAGGCCAAAGACCAAAGGCCAGGGACCAATCTTCAAAGATACTCTTCGGAGAAGATATTTCCCCTTCCTAATATTCCCGCCGGATCGAAGGCGCATTTCAACGCCGCCATCTCGCGCAGATGTTCTTCGCCATAGAGTTCGCGCAGGTAATCGCGCTTCAGTTTGCCGATGCCGTGTTCAGCGGAAATGGTACCCCCGACCTTCACTGCACGTCGTACAAACCGAAGGTAGATTTCACGACCGAGTGCGGCCTCCTGGTCATCGCGCGGCAGAATGTTCACGTGCACGTGGTTATCGCCGATATGTCCAAAGATCGTGTAGCGCAGCTTACTCGCTTTGAGCGACTCCTCATAGAAAGCCAGCATGCCGGCAAACTCGGAATCAGGTACGGCCATATCTGTAGAAATCTTCCGTTGACGATAACGAGCAAACCACTCATTCATCAGCACCGGCAATGCATGCCGGAATTCACGAAGCCGATTCTGGTCCGCTTCGTTGGTGGCGAACCATGACTCATCGACAAGGGCGTGATGGCGTTCCAACAACGAAAGCCATTCGCTCGTTGCGGATTCTTCAGAGGCAGCCGTGAGTTCCTGTTCGAAGAAGACGGCGCCCACGGCTTTCTCCGGCACGCTTTCGTACTTCTCGCGCAAAAAGCCCAACGACTCTGCGTCGAAATATTCAAGAGCGCGCGCGTCGATCGTCTCTGCAAATTCGCCGGTCTCGGCGCCCCGCTCCGCGCTACTTCGCCTGTCGGTCACCTCGAGGGCTTTCTCAATCAGCGGTGCCAACTTGCCCGCGTTTATCTCGGGCGCCCTGTTCGCGAGGGACAGTGCTCGAGCTTCATGAACAAAGTTGAGGAGGTGATCCTGGGAATCGAAAAAGACAATGCCCCCCAGAATCCCTTCTGGCTTGGGAATCA
The DNA here is from genome assembly GCA_051000815.1 of Pyrinomonadaceae bacterium. Lineage (GTDB taxonomy): Bacteria > Acidobacteriota > Blastocatellia > Pyrinomonadales > Pyrinomonadaceae > PSRF01. The sequence goes on along the minus strand of JBPCNX010000088.1, from coordinate 48,129 downwards.
AAGTAACTTCGATTTCAATAACGACTCCCAGAGTGCCTTCGCTGCCAATGAACAAATCGACTACATCCATCCCGGGTTCAACAAAGTAGCCCGAAGCGTTTTTGCGAACCGCAGGCATGCGGTAGGAAGGCAACTGCGCCTCGAGCGTGTGTCGCGATGACAGCGGAATTCTAATTTGGTTACCTGCATCGGCGCGAAATTCACCTCGTCGGAGATCCAATATCTCGCCCGTCGCAAGGCAGACTTTCAGTCGCTCCACATAGTTTCGCGTCGGCCCATACTTGAAGGTACGCGCTCCGGAGGCATTGGTTGCGACATTGCCGCCGACGAAACAACCGCGTTCCGTGGGATCAGGCGGATAGAAAAGACCCTGGGACTCAACGAACCGTTGCAGGTCTGCGAGCATTACTCCCGCTTCAACAACCGCGCTGCCGCCCTTCGTGTTCGTGCCGAGACTCCGGATCTTGTTCAAGTTGTCAGTCGCAAGAACGATGCCGCCGAAAGGAACGCGTCCCGCCACGGTTCCGGTGCCGGCTCCAGAGACCGTTACCGGAGTCTGTTCCTGCGTGGCTCTCGTTAGAACATCAGAAACCTCTTCTGGAGTCTCCGGAAAAACCACACGGTCCGCGGTCCCCTCGCTCACGTAGCTGGCGTCAGACAGATAGGACTGAATTTCATCCGGGTTGGATTTGGTTAGCATTGGATACGCATCTTGCTGGCTCTTGGAGTGCGGCAACTAGTTGCCGCTTTGAAAGCGCTGACAAGTCAGCGCACTCCAGGGACTACGTCAATTGCAATTCACGCTCGCGCAAATACTTGATGCGGTCGCGCAGTTCGGCAGCTCTTTCAAACTCGAAGCGCTTCGCTGCCGCGCGCATTTCGCCATCAAGCCGCGCGATGGTCGATTCAAGATTCGCCGCGGTATATTCCTCCATCTCATCCAACTCCAGCGGCACTTTGAAGTAGTCGGCTTCAGAAGCTGTAATGAGCGTTGATTCAATCGCTTTCACAATCGTTGTGGGCGTAATCCCCTGCTCCTTGTTGTAATCCTCCTGGATTGCCCGCCGGCGACGAGTCTCATCAAGCGCTCGCTTCATTGAATCAGTAACTCGATCAGCGTACAAAATCGCCTTCCCCGCAGAATTTCGTGCCGCCCGACCAATCGTCTGAATCAGCGATTGCTCGGAACGCAGGAAGCCTTCCTTGTCCGCGTCTAGGATCGCCACAAGGGAAACTTCCGGCAGATCCAAACCTTCCCGCAGCAGGTTAATGCCGACAAGCACATCAAACTCGCCGCGTCGCAGATCGCGTAAAATTTTGATGCGCTCAAGTGTTTCGATGTCCGAGTGGAGATAACGAACACGCACGTCCACTTCAGTGAAATACTCGGTGAGATCCTCCGCCATTCTCTTTGTCAGCGTGGTTACCAGCACTCGCTCTCCGCGTTCCGCGCGGCGGCGACACTCTTCGAGCAGATGATCAATCTGGCCTTTGACGGGATGAATCTCAACTTCTGGATCAAGCAAACCTGTCGGCCGGATAATCTGTTCGACAACTTCCCCGCCGCATTTCGTCAATTCGTAAGGACCCGGCGTGGCCGAAACATAGATCGTCTGGCCGATCCGGGCTTCGAACTCGGCAAAATTCAGGGGACGGTTGTCCATCGCCGAGGGCAGGCGGAATCCATATTCAACGAGCGTGCGTTTGCGCGATTGATCGCCTTCAAACATACCGCGAACCTGGGGTACTGATTGGTGCGACTCATCGATCACCATGAGCGTGTCGCGCGGCACGTAGTCCAAAAGGGTTGGCGGTGGTTGCCCCGGCTTTTTACCGGTCAAGTGTCGTGAATAGTTTTCAATACCGCGACAGAAGCCCATTTCCTTGATCAACTCCAGGTCAAACATGGTGCGCTGATGGAGTCTCTGCGCTTCAACCAGCTTCCCTTCGGCGATGAGCTTTGGTTCCCACCAGTCGAGCTCTTCGCGGATCGTCTTGATGGCGCGTTTGATTGTGGCTGCCGGCATTACGTAGTGCGTCTTGGGATATATCGGCAAACGCGAGGTGTGCTTCTGCAGCACCTCCCCAAGCAGAGGATCGATGGTGGAAATTGAGTCGATCTCGTCGCCCCAGAGTTCGATGCGAAACGCCTGATCCTGATAACTGGGGAAAATCTCTACTACGTCACCGCGGACTCGAAATGTGCCGCGCTGAAAATTTATGTCCGACCGTTCATACTGCAGCTCGACGAGTCTTTGCAGCAGCGACTCGCGCGAAATCCGCGCCCCTGGCTCCAGAAAAAGCAGCATGCCGTAATAGGCATCCGGATCTCCCAGACCGTAGATGCAGGAGACGCTGGCCACTACGATTACGTCTCGCCGCTCGAAGAGGGCGCGAGTCGCTGACATACGGAGGCGATCAATCTCTTCGTTGATCGTGGCTTCCTTTTCGATGTAGACGTCAGCGGCGGGAACGTAGGCCTCAGGCTGGTAATAATCGTAATACGAAACAAAATACTCGACCGCGTTCTCGGGAAAGAGCGATTTGAACTCCTGATAGAGTTGCGCCGCGAGCGTCTTGTTGTGCGCCAGGACCAGCATCGGTCGTTGCGTGCGCTCGATGACGCTGGCGATCGTAAACGTTTTGCCGCTACCGGTGATCCCCAGCAGAACCTGATCCTTAAGACCATCCTCGAGACCCCGCAGCAGGGCGTCGATGGCTTGGGGCTGATCACCTTTCGGCCGATATTCGGAATTAATTTTAAAACGCATGGATTCATGAATAGTAAATCGTAAGTCCGTGAATCGTGAAATCGCGAAGAGTTTCGTCAGTGGGCAGTGGGCAATGGGCGGTGGGCAGTGGGCAGGAGGTAGTGGGCTGGGGCGGTGGAAATAACCAAAAGGAGTTGATCCCGCAAAATGAAAGAGTCGTGAAAGTTAAATCACGACCGTCCGAATTACCGCTCTACGATTTACGATCTGCGATTCACTACTTACGAGATTCACGCCACCGGAGTAGTTTCAGGCGACTGAGTGGTGATCTGATAAATAGCCTCCATCACCGCTGAGCGCACTTCCGCGGGTAACGAACTTCGGACGGCGAGGCGGCGAAAAGCGGGAACAATTGCGGTTTCTCCGCTCAAAGCGAGTAGTTCGATCAAAGCCAAACGAAGTTCGATGCTTGGATGGTTCTCTACCAAAGTTATCAAGGGTTGAACTTCCCCCGCTTTGGCCACCAGAAACAACAACGAGATCGTTCCGTAAGGATTTTTGTGGGTCCCTGCTTTCAGGTGTTGGATAGCTTCGCTTACAAGGCCGGAGCCGGCGAGGGCCGCACCGATTCTTCGGCGCCTGTCTTGAGGACCTTCGCGCAAAGCCCGGTTGAAAAATGAAGCAGCAAATTCGGGGTTGAGGCGGTAGAGAGCACGAACAGCCGCGTTACGAACTTCAGTGGACGGATCGTCCAACGATTCGGTAATGACTTCGAGGGGAGTGTTCTCGCTGACCGTCGCCAGGTCAGACATGGCAGCCACTTCCCGTTGCGCGCGCCGCTCCGCAAGTTCCGCCGCTGCCTCGCGTAGTGTCTGTTTCTCGATCCGCCAGCGGTCATCCTCGCTGCGACTACGAGCTGATGGATCCCGGCTGCCGACATTCTGTGGAATCGAGGGATTGGCCGAGCGAGATCCTTGAAGGGCCGCTCTTAGAGACTCTCTCCGACTGTTGGCAGCAACCTTTTTCGGCATTCAAATTATCCAAGCGTGTTGAGATTGCCAGCTGACAATAAGGTCAAACAGAAATCAGTTAGACAGTCGTTTCAGTGGTTTGACTGCCGGAGTTCATACTATTGCCCAATGTCGCGTCGCTATCGGCCCCCAGGGTGTCGTTCGGTTCAGGCGTAATAAACTCTTCCAAATCGAGCACCTCGACAGTACTTGCCGTCGCGTGCGCCGCCAAACTCAACGGGCGTTTGTAGTGATGAGCGTCTGCTCCGCTCACATTGGAGATGTCGTGGACGACTTCTTCAGCCTCGGGGAGCAACTTGAACTTTGTAATGATGAGTTGGCTGATACTAAAACCCAGTCCACTATCGAGCTCGCACAGTTGTTCAGCAACAACGCGTTGCGAAACTCTCTCGAAAGCGTGTCGCAGCTCGTAACCTGCGACTGCGGCTTCATCGGCCAGGATCAGTTCAAAGTTTTGCCCGGCCCGAACTCGATGCCGAGCGTGATTGTGCAAAAGCAAAGCCGCCTGGTTGTGAATCCTTCCCGTGGCGACTACCACGAGGTGGGAGGCTTCTGTCTCGACCTCCAGGTCGATTGCCCAGCGCGCAAACGCGGGAGTCAGTTCGCCATCTCGCGCGACAACCAAAAAAGATTCGCCGCAAATATTGGCCATCATCTGGCCATAGCCTTCACCCTCCGAAGGGCCTACGGCGATCTCACTTTCCGAGATGCCCAATTCGCGGAGAATATTGTGCAAACGGCTGATTAGCCACGTACCGTCTTCCAGTAGTGAGGCAGCCAATCGTGTCGGCGAAATCACTTCTTCCACTCTCTCATCGGCAACGGGCGCCCCACACTCGCTGCAAGTTGCATCGCTCACTGTTACCACAGCCAGGGCGTGAGGTGTAGGAAGGCGAAACAAAGCGTGACCCGTCTTTCTGCAACTTACCTGTACCTCGCGTTCCACCAGTCCCGCATCCTCCAGTCTGCCAATCGAGGACTCATTAGATCGGGCAGTGTCTCCGGTTAGAAGCCTCGAGGCATAGCCCTCAACATGAGCATCTTTAGCTCGCCGCAAAAAGATCCTTGCAGTGGGATCCTCGAGAATTGAAGTCGCACGGATGCGCTTGGTCATCGTTTCCTTGCGCGAGCTCGTGAACAATGAATCCGTGTCCTGCCTCGCCACAAATCGCTTAAAGCCTTCGGGCATACTTGGTTTACCGTGGGCCCACTGCAGGCTGGTGCGTGGAATTTCGCTGTCAGGTTCGTTTTGCGGAAATAAGAGCTTTTCCAATTCCTGGCAAAACGAACGCAGTTTCCGGAATGGCTCTGTGGTTCGTGCTGAATAGACAATCCCGGCGCGGATCAGAGGAGAAGGTTTGTTGTCGTCATCGAAGAGAAGAAAAAACACATGATCGACAAGACAATAGACGTCGCCTCGTACATAAGCTTTCTGGTCCTCAGCCTCAATCGACGCGGCAATCGCGGTCTCCAACTCGGAGATGCGCTCGGGGCCCAGCAAGGCATTCGCGAAGCAGTTGAGTCTCGCGGAGCGAATTAGAGGATTCAGATTCTGTTTCTGAAGCTCCTCCAACAACTGAATGCGGTTGGCTTTATTCACTTCATGACTGAGAGTTTGGCTCTCAACAAATAACATCAGCTACCCTCACCTTCTTGATTAAAATGACTTCGTAGAAACCTAATTTGCCTGCGTAACTTTGATCATGACTGTTTCCGGACCGGCAGCTTTAGCGGGATAACGCCGCTGACGGGCAATGCGCAACGCAAGAGCTTCATAGGCGTCCATTCCCGGCTTGGGGTTAGCGATAGAGGCTTGCGCTACACGTCCATTCTCAATCCGCAAGATGACCTTCACCGACTGTGTCTGCGGAGCGACCTCGTTGGGTTTCGCCTGCTCTGTGGCAGTTACTGTAGATGCGGGCAGACGCTCACCGGAGCGAACCGGCGAGTTGACTGCGACTTGCCTGGGCGTGCCTGGCGCCGTTTTGCGGCTCGACGAACCCAACGCCGATCTGCTTTGGGCAGTCTTGGCTGGAACCCCTGCAACCTGTTGCGCCGCACTCGCGGCTATTGGCGCGGCGTTCAGGGCCGCAGAGGCTGTCTCGTTTGCAGGCCGCGCAGGCGAAGAAATGGCAGGGACTCCCCTTAGGCCAAATCCACCTGTTACCGCGATCACGGTTGAAAGACCCAGCATCATCAGTCCCGCCGCAGCCATCGCCAAAACCGGGCGGCTGTACGGAGACTTTGGGACTTCCAGGGCGACCGATGAAAAGACGAGGGCCTGGTCTGTACGGGTTACTGGAGAAACATTGAAAGTGGAAGGTGCCGCAGCTAGAAGTGCCGGCTGCGGAGCGGCCTGTGACGTGAATGCTGGTTGGAATGACGACCTTGGTGGGGCGATCGCTTCGATCTCTAACCCATTCTCGTCCCAACATCCTAATAACTCAGACACGACCTTCTGCAACGAGTTTTCGATCGATCGTTTTGGTGGTTGGATAAGCGGGTTGAAATTGAAGGAAGAAGCGGGCTGGGCGACAGCCACACAAACCGCTTGCAGCCCGCTCAGGTTATCGAGCTGGGCATCAACCAATTCTCCATCCTTGAAGTAAAAGCTGGCCGGCCCCTTTGGATATTCAATAAGTAATCGCCCAGTCTTCTGTTGGTGGCGAAGAATGCCGACAAGATCGGAGAGTGGATAGTCATTCAGGTGACCTGTCAGTACTACGAAGCGACCATGCTGCATTTCCTACTCCTTAAAACTATTTGAATCCGGAAAGTTCAGCCCCATCTTCTGCCAGGCCGTTAGTCGCAGCGGCGTCCGCCGCAGGGTAGGTTAAACTCCGGAAACGAATCGGAAAGCTTTTTTGCCAGTCCCGCGTCCAATGTCTGGAGTATCCTGTACTCCTCAAGTACGAGATCCTGTTTCCCCATTTCCTGATAAGTCAGAGCAAGTCCGTAGTGGGCCTTCGCCATGTTTGGGCGGACGCGCACGGCTTTCTTAAAAGCCTGGGAAGCCTCTTTCATATTACCCGCCCGGAAATATTCCAGTCCGAGTCCGTAATGCGCCTCTTCCATTTCCGGTTTTAGGCGTATCGACTCTTTGAAAGCCTTAATCGCATCCTGAGGTTTCTTCAGCCGGAGATAGGCATGGCCAAGACTTAGGTATACGTCGGCAAATCCAGGTTCGAGTTGGATTGCCTGCTGGTAGGCCTCAATCGCCCCGGTCAGGTTACCCAGATTGAATTGCTCGCGACCACTCTTGTAAAAATCAAACGCAGCCTTGTGAGAAGTGGGCGGCGAGGGTCTTTCTTTCGCCGGGACCTCAGTTGCCGGAGGTGAATTAGTTGCGGCGCCTTCGCGCACACCGAGGGACACTTCCATTTGTTTGGGCTGACTGTTTAAGGAACCGGCACGGCTTTCCGCTTTGCTCCCCTCGGGTGAATTAGACGTCTTTTCGGCGTCAAGACGCTTGGTCAGATTAGGAGCTCTAGCTTTGACGGCACCTGACGAGACAGCGGGCTCAGCTGGTTTCGTTGAAAGGCTTCCTGGCGCTGCCGCTGGATCTGACTCGATGGATGCAGACGGGGGAGGTACGGTTGAGGTGGTCAGAGGAGCTTTGGAGTCGAGCAGCTTCGCGATCTTTTCGTCGTAGAAGTACGCTATCGAGCGATATGTGGCTTCCACCGGCTCGTATCTCAGCTTGCCATCTTCGTACAAAACCAGGCTGGTAGTCATCTTCACCCAGTTTCCTACGGCATCCATCTCATAGCTGTAAACTTCTTTGCTGAGAATCGAGCCGTCAGTGCTACGCAGGGTCATCTCAATGATGTTCCCTTTGTCGTCATATTTGTACTGCTCGGTGCCGGCGGTACCCGCCACCGGATAAGAAGCGTTGTCGACCCGCTCTCCCTTGAGGTTATAGGTAGTTACTTCAATAAGTTGCCGTTGTCCTTCCGTCAGGCGTCCCGATTTCGCCTCAAGCTTTGTCGTTTCGATCTGGACTCTGCGCACGGGGCCTTTCAGTCCGTCTTGTTCCTTCGTGCTGTCGAGAAACATTACCGGAGCAACCCGCTGCGAATTTCCAGTGCCGTTCTGCGCTTGGACGGAAAAGGTCAGTATCAGGAAGACGAAACAGATGCAGAGAATGGTTGGCTTGCGGTGAGCCGAATGACAATGCATTGCGTTTCTCCAGTCTTGCTGCCGAAATACTACGACGCGGCCCGTCAAGAAAAGGGGAGCGAGGTCGCGTTGAATGGCCTGAAGAAATCCGGTGTCGGTGATCCGGGGCAAGAAGGGCCGAGCAATTCGGCTGGCCGAGCCCATATCTTGTACAGACCGGCACGAAGAATACAATAAGTGGTTGCAAATTACTACTAAAGGTATTGCTCTTTTTAAGCAATTTTGCTTACCAAACTAACAAGGCCGGAGATGACGTTCGTCCATCTCCGGCCTCGTTGGTGTTCTATCTTGAGATTAGTGTTTCAGTTTAGTCAAACCATACCACTCGATCCAAACTGCTTCAGTTCGATCTTGAGAGGCGAAAACGCGTCAAACTGGAATGCCGGCAACAGTGAGATTACAGTTCAAACTCGCCGCCCGGCCCTTCAATCGCAGAATAGGGCTCCGCAGCAATCGCGTGGGCTTCGTTAGCATTAGAAAACTTGCTATTGGGCACCGATACGACGGTTTGCTCATCAGAATTAGCCAGGCCGCTCGATTGATCGAGCTTATACATCGCTTCCAACAATGCTGTGTGTAGTTCCTCACCCAATCCGGCCCGAAGCGCGAGTAGACGAAGTTGTTCGAAGATTTCCGGCTCACCGGTATTCGCCAACAATCTCAGGACGGCCAGGCGAACGTCCAGGTTTGGATGATTGGCGATGGTCTCCACAATTGGTTCAGTCAACTTCGCTCTTGCCAGCAACGAAATAATCGAGAAGGTTTCGTACGCCTGACGCTTGTCGCCGCTGGAAAGCCGGTCGATGCCCTGGGAAACGATTCCTGCTTGAATGCAGGCGCTGGCGACTTCCGGCAACAGATCTTCGTCATTTGTCTCCAGGACGCGAATGTACGCGTCGGTGCGATCAAAACTCAAATGACTCAATGAACGCGCTGCGGCAGCCCTGACTTCGCGCGACTCATCCGCCATCCCAATCAGAACGGCCGGGAAGACCGACTCATGATTTATTAGAGCCAGGCTGGAAATTGCCTGAGCGCGTACTGAAGAATCCGCGTCCAGCCGTGCCAGCGCCGTCAAAGCAGATACAGCACTCTGCGCCTGGTGACGGGCTAAATCCTTTGCACTTTCGAGACGCTCGGAGGCGCTCTCACTGCGGACTCCGATTAGCGCGGGAGTTAAGCCCTCGTCCTCTGACTCAAGCGGCAAATCCTCTACCGCGGCAGCGGGTTCGAGTGTCGGGATGTCTGATCTGAATCCCTCGTAGCTTCCGTCCCCCAGCTGCGCGGGCTCATGTATCGGCGCATCAAAGAAATCTAAACCTTCAACTGAACACGCGCTTAAAGCCTTGCTAACAAGATTGCCGGGAACTTCGGGATGGCGACGCGCCATATCGAGGAGAGCGCCAATCGCTCGCGGGACTTTCAACTCCCCAATGCTCGCAACCGCCTGATTACGAACAATGGATTCTGAGTCATAAAGCCCTTCGAGCAGAAATGGTAAGGCCGCCGGCGATTTTATTTCACCCAGGGATCTGGCTGCTGTCGTTCGATCAAATGCGTCCGGCGCCGTAAGTAAGTTGGCGCACTGGCGCGCCACGAATCCATATTCTTCCAGGGCTTCGGACGCTCGGCGGCGTTCGTTATCATCCGGGCTCGACGCAATCATCTTGATTAAGGAAGCTTCGATGGCTCTTCGGTCGGCCGGCGCCCGTGAAGAGAGCACGTCCATTCGATGGGGCTGACCCAGCACCAGCTTGCCGACTTCCTGATCGATTCGATACTCGCCATATAACGAATCAGGTGTCGCCACCGTCATATGCGATCCAGTGCTGCGACTTGCAATCGCATTCGCTTGCGGCGTCCGGGACTGGCTTTCCGGCTCAGCAAATTGTGGAGCTGGCTGCAGACTTTGAACCGGTTTTTCATCCTCGGCCTCGACCTGTGTGGGTTTTCTTCGAGAGCCATGTTCGTTTCGAGAAGACCAACGGGAACGAAGTCTCCGCGAGGCTATCAGTCCGCAAATTCCCAGCACCATGATCACTATGACGGCCGTGCTCGAAAAAATTGAGGTAAAGAAACCTTCGTCCTCAGGCTGCAGCGCTATCTCGGACTCGGGAGCCGCTGGCACTCTCGTTGGCTGATTTGCTAACTGGTTATTAGGGCGCGGTTCCAGGGAGGGCGGACCGGCTTTGGTGCTGGGTAAGGAGGGCTGACTGGAAAACTGGCTGCTGCTGTTCGATGAATCTGTCAACGCGGAGGCAGGTGCTACGCTTGGGGCTTCAACAGCGGTCTTGGCGTCCTGCGGCCGCATCCATAGATTCGCCTCTTCTCGTTGATAAAAGTTGTCAATTGCTGACTCAGCACGCGGCTCCAGGCTGCCGCTGATGGTGAGATTGAGATGATTGTCGTCCGCTCGGGCAGAGACGTTTGCCCCTGGTTTAGTCTGAATGAGAATCTCCAACGATTGACCAATGCGGCGAACCTTAACACCACGGGAAGGCTTAACTGAGTTCTGAGCTGAAGCGTAAGGAACGATGACGTGATAGCCGTCGTTATCCTGCCAAGTTTGGGCACGTCTCAGTTGACCATCAGCGGTGATCGAAATGAGGGTTCCGTTTTCTGAAGACTGCGTAGAAACACTCGAAATCCTAAGCGGCATCTTGTCATGGCTTTGGGCCTGTAGAGCGGATAGCGGTGTCAGACCCAACGCCAGAAAGAACAAAGCCGAGCTCCACATTGGCCTTAGTTTCGACGCTTGCTTCCCAGACTTTTGCAGGAAAGCAAATTGCCGCCATCGTTTTGAACAATTGAGGTTTTTCATTGGTGTTGCCAGTGGATAGTGGCGCCAGCCAGGAAGTACTCGGCTAAAGAATAGAACTACTAACTTGTCAACAGCGTGCTTGCCGGGGCGTGAGTGGATTGAGGAAGAGAGCTATTGTTCGTCGGTGAACTTATAACCAATTCCCCAAACGGTCAGGACCATTTGCGGATTTTCCGGGTTATCTTCGATCTTGGCCCGCAGGCGATTGATGTGAGAATCGATTGTGCGGTCGTAGCCTTCGTAAGAATAATCCCAGATTTTCTCGAGCAGGTACTTGCGAGGGAAAACCCTTCCTGGATTCGAGGCGAAGAGCCTAAGCAGGTCAAACTCTTTGGGAGTCAGTTCCATTTGGCGTTCTCCGATCGTGACCTCGCGGCGGGCCGGGTCGATTCGAAGCCTTCCCCGAACGATAGGTGACTCGTCCTTGGCTCCGACTGGACCGGGCGCGCTTTTTGTTCGCCGAAGTACCGACTTAATTCTTGCCTCAAGCTCTCGCAGACTGAAAGGCTTGGTGATGTAGTCATCAGCCCCCATTTCCAAACCGAGAACCTTGTCGACAATGTCATCTTTGGCGGTGAGCATCAGGATCGGCATGTGCTTCGCCTTCTCCCTGAGTTCTTTGCAAACAGCTAAACCATCCATTTTCGGTAACATTAGATCCAGGACGACGGCATCAGGCGGATCTTCCAGTGCCGTTCTGACACCGGCCAATCCATCCTCAACCGTCTTAACGTCATAGCCCGCACGCGAAAAGTATTCGCTAATCGCGGTAGAGATATTTTCGTCGTCTTCCACTACGAGCAAGGATATCTTGCGCTCGCTGGGATCAACTGCAGGATGTTGGTCTTTGGATTTCTGGATGTCAGTGGCTGTTCCCATCCAATTGATTCGTCTGAAACTGACAAGCAGGAGGTTTAGGGGCTAGACACCATTAGGGAATAGCGTCGTCGGTCGAAGGAATAGTACTAGACAATAAAGCCAAACTGCAAGCCCTAAGTTTTGCAGCCACAGGACAAAAGGGCCATTGAACGCCCCAAATCGAGGCCGGCAAGCCGGCATGGGAAGCCATCATTACTCCTTCTGGTTCTGAGGCCAGTCCGTAGTAGCCGACGCTGCGACTCGTTAATTTGGGCTTCTTTATCGAGTCAGCCTGCGGGATGTTTCGCCGCTTCCTGAAGCTTTTTCATAAGCCGTTCCTGAAATGTTCCAATTAGCCCTTGAATTCGGGGCAGCCCCTCGGCCTGTTTGGACAATTGGTCAAATAACGCCACGCCGCGCGGGTCGCCAAGGCTAATTAGAGCCTCCGCCGAGGCAATGAGCGGAGAGCCAGTTCGATCGAGAGCCTGTGTCAGATTCTCCGCTATCATCGGAAAAACGCGCGAATCGTCTTTCCCCACACTTCCCAGCAGACGAAGAGCGGCTCCTCTCACCTGCGGTTGGTTTCCCTTCGCAGCATAGCGGAACCCAATCTCCATCGCTCGTTTGTCCCCAAGGGCGCTCAGTCCGGACAGCGCCCTGAAGCTTTGATATTATCCCGCCAGGAAGTCGTACCCAGGAGTTTAACTAACGCGTCGAAAGCTGTTGGACTATTGGTGTTTGTCCCAGCGCCAAAGCTGCTGCCCTGATCACTGCATACCTTTCATCAGTCAAAAATTGCTTGTAAACGTAGGCTAGCGATGAGTCTTTCGTTGCTGCCAGCGACATGATCGCCCGCTCACGAACGGCAGCCTTCTTGTCTTTGGTAGCTCCCAGTAACGCCCGGCGTGCCGCATCACCTGGAACACCCGACAGCGCAAGGGCAGCCTCAACTCGCATTCCCCAAAAGGCATCATTAGTCAGCGCTTTGGCGATCTCCGTCGACAACTGATCTTTCTCAGCCTGGGGCACTGATTCGGCGCGAGGCCTGGTGTTCATTTCCCCGAGGGCCCAGATTCGTCCCAAAACATTTTGATCGTGAGAGAGTTGATAAACCAACTCTTCCGTTGTCTTCGTAAACTCCAATTCCTTGATTACCGTTCCGGCATAATCAAAGTTGACGAGTAAGGGCCTGGCATCTGATTTAAAAGTAAATGTCTGCTCCTTGCGCGGTTCGATAAGAATCTGCTCGATCCGTGTTCCAGACGCGGTTCCAATCTCTATTTCCACTGGCCTCCGAAAGAAGGTGACCTGAGGAAACTGCCATTCTGGACTTACTTGCTGGCGCTGCTCGACGATAAGCTTTAGGATCTTTGCGGTTGGATCGTAGTCCTGCGAAGCGAAAGATCGGATGTCCCATCCGGTACACCCATTCGTCGAAGAACCATTCCATCGACTGTCCTGTTGTCTCTTCAATTGCGATTCGAAATTGTTCTGTCTGAACAGGCTGATGTGCATGCTTTCGCAAGTAGTAGTTGATTACCCGCCACCAGTTCTCTTCGCCCAAATTGCGGCGAAGCATATGAAGGACCGCGCCGCCGCGCGGATAGGCATAGGTGTCGAAAACGGCATCGGGGTTGGCGTAGTTTCTTGTCACAATCGGACGTCGATTGCCCTGGTTCCAGGCGCCGAAATATGCGGCCTGGTTTCCTCGGACATCCTGGTAGAGGAAGTCGTCGCGGCCGAGCTTGTATTCATCCCACATCGCCTGAAAGTAAACGGCAAAACTCTCCTTATAACCATATATCAGCCCATGTCCGACAGGTTAGATAGTCACCAAACCACGGGTGCGCCAGTTCATGAGATTGCAGGCCGTCGCTGGTCTGGTCGAGTTCCGTGCGTGCATCATGAATCATGTTGTCCGTCTGAGTGGTGGCACTGATATTTTCCATGCCTCCTCCGAAATCCCGGACCATGGTTTGTGCATATTTCGCATAAGGGTATTTCACACCGGTTTTCTCAGAGAAGAACTTAACCATCTCCGTCAAGCGCGCAGACGTAGTCTTCCCTTCGTTAACTTCGTGGGGATAAACGTTCGTCATAATGGGAATGCCTTGATAGTTCGAAGTTATTGCTGTGTATTCACCAACGATGATCGAACTCAGGTAGCTGGCATGAGGTTAGTGGCACGCCGGTACCGAGCTTGACCGAAGTAAATATCATATTCGTGTCAAGTTCGATGCGTCCTAAATTATTGGTGATTGGAGCGAGGATTATGATTTCATTGCCAATAACCTGCTCCCGCTCCCAGTCGAAACGCAGGTCAAGGGCTATATGGCGCGTGTCAAAATCATGATCCGGAATGTATCGTGCTGGTGGGAGCGGCCGAGCCCGCTGTTGTTGGGTCGCTTGTTGTGAACCAACTGAAGGAGCCAACATCGCCGCGGTCAGAACAAGTGTTAGAAGGGTAAGAAACCTTTAGAGTGAGACAGCTCAAAACCGAGTAACATTTCGATCCTCCGTAGACGAAAACCGGCTTGTTAGGGGCAAGGCTGTAGCAGCCGCCAGAAGACGCGAAAAAGTGGTAGTTGCTTAGCAAAACTGCTCTCTAGCCGCGACATTCTGTCATGAAAGACAACACACAGAAAGGAACTGTAGTCATGAATCAGGAAGAAAGAAACGAATTGATCGCGCGATATAGCGCGGGTTATGACGAAGTGATCGCTGCTTTGGCGGACTTTCCAGCTCACCTCTTGACCGCTCATCCAATACCAGGGAAATGGAGTGCACGCGAGATAATTCACCATCTGGCAGATAGCGAAAGCACTTCTGCACTCAGGTTGCGGCGACTGCTTGCTGAAGACCGGCCCGTGATCCAAGGTTACGATCAAGATCACTTTGCTACTCGTCTCAGGTACAACGAGAGAGAAATCGCTCCTGCGCTCGAGGCTCTTCGTTCCGCTCGCGCAACGACAACTCAACTGCTTAACTTAATGGAGGATGCAGATTGGAAGCGGGAGGGTGAACACACTGAGAGCGGACGTTATACACCGGAGCATTGGTTAGAGATTTACGCTGCTCACGCACACAATCACGCTGCGCAAATTAGAAGACTGCGAACAGCGCTGAATGAATGACAATTTAAATCTCGCCGTTGCTTGACAAACCTATTGCGCGCGAGCAAAATCCGGGCTCGCCTTGAGTAGAACTTCTAAATGAATCCTGGTTGAACTGGATTATCGCCGATGATGAGTGCCGCCACTCTGCTTCAAACTTCTCTTTCTGATCTTCAATTATTGCGACGAGGAAAGGTGCGCGATGTCTATGTCGTCGACGACATCTCTCTTCTGGTTGTCGCTACGGATCGCATCTCCGCCTTTGACTGCGTCCTACCGACTCCAATTCATCGCAAAGGTGAAGTCTTAACAGCCCTCTCAGAATTCTGGTTTGAGCAACTTGCAGATGTTGTCCCTAATCATTTGATAACCACTGACCTTGCGCAAATGCCCGAGTCGGTCCAACGACATGCAGACGAACTGAAAGGTCGTTCGATGTTAGTGCGACGTGCTGAAGTGTTTCCTGTTGAATGTGTGGTGCGGGGCTACCTGGTTGGTTCTGGCTGGAAAGACTATCTCCGCACCGGCGAGGTATGCGGCCACAAGTTGCCGGAGGGATTGCAGGAGTCAGCTGAACTTCCGGAACCGATTTTTACACCGTCAACAAAAGCTGAGCAGAGTCACGATGAAAACATTTCTGAGGCTACCGTGCGCGAAATGCTTGGTGAGAAGACCACAACTTTTTTGCGCGAAACTTCCTTAAGACTCTATAACCAGGCCAGAGACTATGCCCGGCAGCGTGGAATAATCATCGCCGACACAAAATTTGAGTTTGGCCGAGCTGAAAATGGTCAAATCATTCTGATTGATGAGGTGCTAACTCCGGATTCGTCCCGCTTCTGGCCTTTGGAAGCATACGTGCCGGGAAAATCCCAGCCATCCTTCGATAAGCAGTTTGTGCGCGATTACCTGGAAACCCTGAATTGGGATAAAATGCCGCCGGCTCCGGCTATTCCCATTCATATCGCCGAGGCGACTACAGGTCGCTATCTCGACGCATACAAACTCATTACAGGCAGGGATCTCTAGTTTTCTCGACCGAAATTTCAGCACGATCTAAGCCAGCTCACTGGTCTGACCCATTCCTGGTTCTTCCATGCAGATGCGCGCCCAACTAGAAGCGTTGATCAACGAAATGCTTAACGGACAGATCCTTCTGGACGAAGCTGTTGCTGAGTTTGAAAAGGTCTACATCGAAAAGGCCCTTGCCCGTCATCGGAAACACCTCACCAATACTGCCAGAGTTTTAGGAATTCATCGCAATACGCTTTCAAAACGCGTCGCCGCCTACCACAAGAAGGACAGGACAACCACCAAGCGAAGCCGCTGAGAAGTCCTCGCACGAGCCCACTCAAGTTTGACAAGATCCCCGGCTAAACTATATTCTTAGCACTCATCCGCACTGAGTGCTAAGCAGTCTGTTGAACGTTTTTATGAAGCGGTAAGTAAACCTCTGTGAACGAAACACTGAAAGGAGATTTAACGAGAATGGCTACAAACATTAGACCTCTTCACGATCGCGTGATTGTCAGGCGCATTGAAGAGGGGGAACAGGTCCGCGGCGGTATCATCATTCCCGACACCGCAAAAGAGAAACCCCAGGAAGGCGAGGTAGTCGCGGCCGGGGATGGAAAGTACAAGGAAGACGGCACGCGACAGCCCCTCGATGTAAAAAAGGGCGATCGAGTGCTGTTTGGCAAGTACAGTGGATCCGAGATCAAGATGGATGGTGAGGAGCTCCTGATCATGCGCGAAGACGAGATTCTGGGAATCATTGAACGCGCCGGAGCAGCAACTGGCAAGAAGGGTGGCAAGTAGTCTTATAAGACTCAGCCACCTTTTCCTTTAGACCGAACATTCAACACTTCAGCAGGAGAAAAGATAGAGATGGCAAAGCAAGTAGTTCACGGTGAGGAGTCGCGCGCGGCGATTTTGCGCGGGATCAACCAACTCGCCGACGCTGTGAAGATAACGCTCGGCCCCAAGGGGCGTAACGTTGTGATTGACAAGAAATTTGGTTCGCCGACGATCACCAAGGATGGTGTGACCGTGGCGAAAGAAATTGAATTGAAAGATGCGCTGGAGAATATGGGCGCTCAGATGGTTCGAGAAGTTGCCTCAAAGACCTCCGATGTAGCCGGCGACGGAACGACCACTGCCACCGTATTGGCGCAGGCGATTTTTCGCGAAGGCGTAAAGACGGTTGCAGCCGGCGCCAACCCGATGGCTTTGAAGCGCGGCATCGACAAGGCGGTTGAGCGCAGTGTTGAAGAGATCAAGCGCCTTTCCAAGCCCGTCAAGGGTGACATGATCGCTCAGGTGGGCACCGTTTCCGCAAATGGTGATCAAACCATCGGTAACATCATTGCCGAGGCTATGAACAAGGTCGGCAAAGATGGCGTGATCACAGTCGAAGAATCAAAGACGATGGAGACAGCTCTCGACGTTGTTGAGGGAATGCAATTTGACCGTGGTTACCTCAGCCCGTACTTCGTCACCGATCCGGATCGCATGGAAGCGACGCTCGAAAATCCATTGATCTTGATTCACGAGAAGAAAATCAGCTCGATGAAAGATTTGCTGCCCCTCCTTGAGCAGGTCGCTAAGATGGGCAAGCCCATGCTGATCATCGCTGAGGATGTCGAGGGTGAGGCGCTGGCGACCCTGGTCGTGAACAAGTTGCGCGGCACTTTGAACATTGCGGCGGTAAAAGCGCCAGGCTTTGGCGATCGTCGCAAGGCAATGCTTGAAGACATTGCGATTATGACGGGCGGCAAGGTGATCAGTGAAGATCTGGGAATCAAGCTCGAGAACGTTAAGCTTGAGGACCTGGGCCGTGCCAAGAAGATTACGATCGACAAAGACAATACGACGATTGTAGATGGCGCCGGCAAAGAGAGTGACATGCAAGGACGGGTTAAAACCTTGCGCGCACAGATTGAGGACACGACATCCGACTATGACCGCGAGAAACTACAGGAGCGTCTCGCGAAGCTCATTGGTGGGGTTGCTGTGATCAAAGTCGGCGCGGCTACTGAAACCGAAATGAAAGAGAAAAAGGCCCGCGTTGAAGATGCCATGCATGCGACACGGGCGGCGGTTGAAGAGGGGATCGTGCCGGGTGGCGGCGTCTCTCTCGTTCGCGCTGCGAAGGCGCTTGAGAAATTCCAGACCAGCAAAGACGGTGAGGGAGATCCCGACGAGCAAATTGGCGTGAACATCGTTCGCCGCGCTCTTGAGGAGCCACTGCGCCAGATTGTTCAGAACGCTGGTAAAGAGGGCGCTGTCGTGGTCGAGCGGGTTCGTCAGGAGAAGAACGAAAACTTCGGCTTCAATGCTGCCACCGAGCAGTATGAAGACCTGGTGAAGGCCGGTGTTATCGATCCGACGAAGGTAACGCGGACTGCGTTGCAGAACGCCGCGTCAATTGCCGGGCTGATGCTCACAACTGAAGCCATGGTTTCCGAGCTTCCGGACGACGACAAGAGTAGTCCTGCAATGCCGGGCGGAATGGGCGGCATGAGCGGAATGGGAATGTAATTAACTCCCTTCGAGAAGGAACCTTCAGCGGCCTCGCCCAAAAGCGAGGTCGCTTTTTTTTGCGGCGTTGCTATCTGGCGCGACGGCAAATTTCTGCTCTCTTACGAACTCTATTTTGAACGCACACCAGCGGATTTGCGTTGCGTCAACCCACTAATTAACGTCTCTCCGGTTTTTGATTGACACGCCGGACGCGTTCTGGCATATAACGCGCGCAAACTCAGGTTGAAGTTACTCGGCGATCCTTGCAGCCGAGACAGGAATCAGACCGATACTCGACGACATCTTGGCTGACTAACCGCTGTATTCGCCTCAGGAAGGGGCCAATTCATGGCTCGTCTCGCTTCACCAATAGATCACTTAAAGCCCCACTACACAGTAATTGTAGTCGGCTCCGGCTATGGCGGCGGTATCGCTGCGTCGCGGCTGGCCCGGGCCACTGCCTCCGACAATGCAGAAATAACTGTGTGCGTGTTGGAACGCGGCAAGGAGTTTCAACCAGGCGATCTTGATCAAAACGATAGAATCGTCAAAAAAGGCGAATACCCGGACAACGAGTGTGAGGCGTTACCACAAGTGCAGGTCGACTCTCCCAAATGTCATTCGGGTTCGCGCGTCGGTCTCTACGACGTTCGCATGAACAGAGAGATCAATGTATTTGTCGGTTGTGGTTTGGGCGGTACTTCTTTGGTGAATGCCAACGTCTGCGCGGAAGCGGAAGACAGGGTTTTTGAGCAGCGCGACTGGCCCGAGGAGATCAGGTCTGAGAAGGGTCTGGCGGAATTGCAGAAAGGCTATGCGCGCGCGCGCGACATGTTGCGACCGACGCAATATGACTCAAAGAATCAGCCTAGTAAGTACCCGCCGCTGGCAAAACTCGAAGCCCTTGAGAAATCCGCGACACACATGGGCGAGAAATTCTATCCGCTGCCGATCAATGTGAACTTCGAGAAACTTCCCGGCGACACTAACCACGTGGGCGTCGAACAGCATCCCTGCGTCGGCTGCGGCGATTGCATGACTGGCTGTAACTACCGTGCGAAGAACACGGTCTTGATGAACTATCTTCCCGATGCGAAGAATCATGGTGCGGAAATTTTCACTGGCATTTCGGTAAGGTACATAGAACGACAAAACAATCGCTGGCTGGTTCACTATCAAATAGTTGAGACAGGCGAAGAGGATTTCGACGCCGCCACAAAGTTCACCAGCGCCGATATCGTTGTGTTGGGCGCAGGTACGTTGGGCTCCACGGAGATTCTCTTGCGTTCCAAGGCAAGAGGCCTCGCGATGTCGGACAAGATCGGGGAACATTTCACCGGCAACGGCGACATACTGGGGTTGGCCTACAACTGCGACCAGGAAATCAATGGGGTAGGCTTCGGCGATCTTTCGCCGGAGGGTCGGAAGCCGGTTGGACCAACGATCACCGGTGTCATCGACATGCGTGAGCAACCAAGGTTGGAAGACTCAATGGTGATAGAGGACGGATCCGTGGCGGGCGCCTTCGCGAGCCTGCTGCCGGCAATTTTTACTGCAGCAGCAGCGCTCATGGGCGAAGACACAGACTCGGGATGGAGAGACGAACTAAAGGAAAACCTCCGCACGCTGGTAAGTCTGCCTGCCGGCGGGCACAGGGGCGCTCTGCGAAACACCCAGACCTTGTTGGTTATGGCACACGACAATGCACAGGGGCGTCTTTATCTCGAAGATGACCGGCTGCGCATCTCGTGGCCCGAGGTTGGCGCTCAGCCGATCTTCACAGAAGTAGCAGCCGAGTTGAAGGACGCGACAAAAGCCCTCGGAGGAACGTACATTAAAAACCCCATCTCTAATCAGTTCATGGGCCAGGACCTGATTACCGTGCATCCGCTCGGTGGTTGTGTCATGGCGGATGATGCTGGCGGCGGCGTAGTCAACCATCTGGGACAGGTTTTCTCGGCAGCGACAGGAAAGTCCGTTTACGAAAACTTGTATGTGAACGATGGCTCTGTCATCCCTCGCTCGATTGGCATCAATCCGCTGCTGACGATTTCGGCCGTGGCCGAGCGCTCTTGTGCGCTGCTGGCAGAAGCTCGTCAATGGACGATTGCCGATTTACCCTGGTAATGGCCTGCCCACATTTCGTACTGCGACCGAGTTTCCAATGGAGATACTATGGCAACCCAAACTAAACCTGGTGTGAGTTTTCGCGAGACCATGACGGGCGGCTTCATGCTTGGTGAAACCGATCCGCGGACTGGCGAGAAGAAGGGCGACGACGCTGGAATCAAACTTTCAATTCACTGCGACATTGATATTCTGGACGCTTACGGCTTCATCGCTGACCCTCAACATTACGCGCCAATCCGAGGTCGGGTTGATTTTCCACCTTTCGGTATGAACATTCCCGCACCAAGCGGGCTATTCAACCTCTTCTGCCCCAGCGATGATCCGAGGCTTAAGCACATGGTCTACGAACTGGCTTTCGAACATGATGGCAAGCCTTACTATCTGGCCGGTAAGAAAGAGGTGCGTGACGATCCGGGCTTTGATATGTGGGCAGATATCACCACGAATTACACTCGCATTCATGAGGGCACGGACAAGAGTGGTCCGGTCGTCGCAGCCGGAGTAATCTACATTGGCCGGCAACAGTTGATTGATTTGATCCCCACAATCCGCGCAACCAACACCTCATCGCCAGCCGAGAGTCTTAAAGTCCTGGCCGCCTTCGGACGTTTCTTTATGGGTTCGATTTGGGAGACCCACTCGAAGTTCTAGCAGGCAGGGTTATAAGGAACACCGAGCGTTGTATCAGTCACCTTGTTACTTATCACTCGTCGTGGTTGAAGCGAGCTTCAATAACTCTATCTTTGAGAGTTCCGTGCTTCAGGGTGAGTTGAGGATACGTTGAGTCTTCTGCTTCCAGGCCTTCCATTCCCAAGCTCCGTTCGACCTCGTTAATTTCAGACTCGCTTCCTTCGATTTCCATAAACAAACCAAACGGCAACTCATCAAGCACGATTTCGACGCTTCCGAAGAGCCAGGTCTGACGGCGCTTCTCGTAGATCAGGGCCGGCGTAAACCCGAGCCCATCCAGAATCGCCTCCATTGCCTTTGCGTCAGCAACCTCTGTTTCGTCTTCGCGCTGATGCTTGATTGAGGCGGCACCTGGAAGTCGCTCCTTAAAAGTAAGAATCGCCCGCTCACCAACGCGGCGTAGACGCAGGATCCGGCTGCCAGCTTCGAGTGCAGCTCCGCCGTAAAGCTTATTCTCCTCAAATTCATCGGAGCCGAGTGTTGCTCCGATCTTCCGCAACCGCTCCGGTAGCTGCCGTCGCTGATCAGTCGTCAGGCGAAACTTCTTTTCGATTTCGATGGACATGTAATCGCCCTTCAGAAAGGCAGAAGCGCCGCCAACTTGCGAAGCGCGCAAAGCTCTCGTTGCTTCGTAAAGCGAATCGCCTTCCTAAGGCTCCTGCTCGGCTTACTCTTTCCTAACTTTGCCGCAACCAACGCCAAGCTTCTGGAATAGTGGCGCGCTTGCCATACATGAGCATGCCCACGCGGTAAATTCGCGATGCGAGCCACGCCAGTAATACGACAGTACCGAAGCCAATCAGAAGCGACAAGGCAATCTGCCAGAACGGCGGCGTTTGCGTCACGATTCGCACCAGCATGGTAATTGGCGAGAAAAACGGAAACATCGACACCCAAAAAGCTAACGATGAGTCCGGACTGCGAATTACCGGAAACGCGAGATAGAACCCAATCGCCAGCAACAGGATGATAGGAAGCGCCAGCTGACCGCCCTCCTGCGCTGTTGTGACAATCGATCCTACCAGTGCATAGATGGTCGAGTAGATGAAATATCCGAGGAGAAAGAACAGAACAAAATATACGTACACCAAAGGTTGGAGATGCGGCAGATTGAGTGCAAAGCCACGCGAGGCCAACATTCCCACGCCGAACAGCGAAAAACCCAGAAACGTTAGAACCCACACGCAAAGCTGGGTTAAGGCCACAAGCGAAACTCCGATGAGCTTACCGGACATCAAGGTAAACGGCTTCACTGAGGAAAACAGGATTTCGGCAATGCGTGTTTCCTTCTCTTCTATCACAGCTCCAAGAATCACCTGCCCGTAAATCAGGATGGTCAGGTAGATAACAAATCCGCAGGCAAAAACTAAGATGAAACCCTCTCCCCGATCTCGTTCCTCTCCTCTTTCGCCGACTCTGTAAGATAGAAGATCTACTGGTCGCGACAATTCCTTGACGACATTCGCATCGATGTTCGCGTGCGCTAAACGCTCTTCCCGGACGGCCCGGCTGACGCCGTCCTCCAAACGGCGCTTCTTAAACAGATCACCGGTGTGGCGCCCAAAAAACTGAGCTCGCGCGCCTTCAAGCAGATCCGCCGGCAACACCAGGTAGCCGTCGATTTCGTGGCGGCTTATTCTTTGATTGAGATCACGCTTGACTTCGTCGAGTGATCGCCCCGCGCTCACAGCTTCTTCCAATACGAGATTACCTGTCTGCGATCTGGCGAGTTGGTTTGAGCGGTCATCACTCTTCGTAACCGCGGCGTCCCGCTCTGGTTCGTCACTCGGAAGTTCGTCTTCATCCGTTTCAGCGCCGGCCAGCGCAGCCTCGACGCGCCGATACATGCGGCCCGTCTGATCTACAACCGCGATACGATCAGGCCCGCCCGCGTCGATGCTAAAAATCAAAGCCGGGACAACTGCAAAAAATGACATTACAAACGGGCCCAGCAACGTCGCGACAATGAAAAGCTTCGCGCGAACGCGCTGAAGATACTCCCGCTTCACGATGGCGTACAGTTTCCTCATGCGACCTCGCCAATCTTCTGGATAAAGATGTCATTCAAACTGGGCTCAATCATTTCAAACTTTGACACCGTGGCCCCGGCAGCCACGAGCCGCCGTAGCAGATCCTGCGCGCTGGCTCCCGGCGCCAGCAATATCTCGACTTGATCGCTGTGTCTTTCGAGTTTGCTGACCAGTGCAGTATCGCGTAACACCGCGTCACCGCCCTCGACCCGCAGGGCCACGGAGTTTCGTCCAAAGCTTTCCTTAATCTCACGCAGCCGGCCGTCAAGGACCTTCAGCGATCGATTCAGGAGGCCGATGTCGTCACAGATCTTTTCAGCGACTTCCATCTGGTGCGTAGAAAATATGATTGTCTTACCGGCAGCTTTTAGCTCGAGAATGATTTCCTTCAGGAGTTCCACATTGATGGGGTCGAGACCGGAAAAGGGTTCGTCGAGGATCAACAGATCCGGATCATGCAGGATCGCCGTGATGAATTGAATCTTCTGCTGCATTCCTTTGGACAACTCCGAGGCCCTCTTCTTTTTCCATTCCGACAGCTTCACGCGTGCAAGCCAGAAATCGATTCGGCGATCGACTTCCACGCCCTTCACATTCTTCAGCTCGGCGAAGAACTTTATTTGCTCGCCGATTTTCATTTTCTTGTAGAGGCCGCGTTCCTCGGGCAGGTAGCCAATGCGATCCTGCAACTCCGCGGTGATCTCCCGGCCAAACAATTCAATCTGCCCGGAATCAGGCCTCGTGATGTTTACGATCATGCGGATCGTGGTAGTTTTGCCGGCCCCGTTCGGACCCAGTAAGCCATAGACTCTTCCCGCATAGGCGTCGATGCTCAACTCGCTCACGGCAGAGAATTCGCCGAATCTCTTAGTGACCCGATTAAGTCTGACCGTGGGAATTGAAGTCGACATTCAGGGTTGGTTCTCGTCAATTGTCAGCGCGTGGTACGAGTACCGCTTGCCAAAGGTTTAGCTGTTGCACTCGGCGCGCATCTGATTCATAGTTAGCCAGCTTCCGCCGCTTGTGTCTTGTCAGTCAATAAAATCCACCCCGGGAGGGGCTCAAGCTTGGCGTCTCCCCAACGACCTTGCTTACGATCTGCATTTGCGCATCATGCCTGCGTCAGTCCGTGCTGTCACTACCGCGGTCGTTAGCGTCCTGATATGCCTGCCCGGCTTACCAGGCAGGGCGCTTAGCCAAACACAACCACCTTCTAAAGAGCAAACAGACGTTGTGCGCGTCTTCACCGAACTGGTGCAGACCGACGTAACGGTCTTCGATAAGGACGGACGTTTTAAGAATGACCTTCAACGGGAGGATTTTGAACTCAGGATTGACGGCAAAGTAAAACCGATTGCCTTCTTTGAGCGCATCACTGCCGGGACCACTAACGAAGAAGCACAACTTGCGGCAGCTCGTGGCATGGGGACACCCACGCGAACTAAGGGTGAAGGGCCGACACCGCTGGATCGAGGACGGACGGTCTTTTTCTACGTCGACGATTTACATCTGGATCTTGCTGGAGCCGAGGCAAGCCGAAAGGTGATAAACAGATTCATTGATGCTGAGATGGGTCAGAACGACGAAGTGGCTATCACCTCAGCCAGCGGCATGATGGGTTTTCTACAGCAACTCACCGGAAACAAGACCGTGCTGCGCCGCGCTCTGGAACGCCTCAGGCCACAACCGAATATGGTGCAGGATATGCAGCGCCCGACGATGACGGAGTTTCAGGCGCTCAGAATTGATAACCATGATCGTGACGTGATCGATTTTTATGTCGACGCTATATTACGAGAGAGTCCATTCTCGAGCCGGCAAGCTGCCGAGAGCATGGTGGAGTCCCGAGCGAATCAAATTCTGCGACAGGCCGCCAACACTACCAGAAATTCCCTCATTGGTCTGGACAGTCTGGTTCGCTCCGCAACTCGTCTGCCCGGGCGCAAACTACTATTCCTTCTCTCGAATGGATTCTTCATCAATGATCGCAATGCAGATGTGCGGGAGCGATTGCAAAGGATTACAAGCGCCGCCGCTCGCAGCGGAGTTGTAATTTATTCGATGGATGCCCGGGGTCTGGTGGGGACGCTCATGGATGCAAGTACGGAGGCTCCCTTCGACAGTTCCTTCCGGTTGCGACGCTCCGAAGGCAACGAAATATCTGCCGCTCAGGATGGCTTGCATGCCCTGGCGCACGATACCGGCGGTCGCACCATCTTCAACACAAACGATCTCTTACCCGGACTGAAAAAGGCGCTCGCCGAAACCGCCACCTATTATTTGTTGGCGTGGAAACCTGACTCAGACAATCCGAGGTCCAGTAAGTTCCATCGCATCGAAGTGAAGCTAATCAACAAGCCCGGATTAGCAGCCCGGGTTCGACGAGGGTTCTACGATATGGAACCCGCGCCCGAGCCCAATGCCGTCAAAGACCGCAAGCCGGCGGAAAAACCAAGCGAACCGAAGTTGTGGGAAGTGGTTGGATCTCCGGTTCCCGACCGTGGAATTCCGCTTTATCTAAACTTGATATATCTCGACACGCCGCAGAAAGGCGGTTTGCTTTCCGCAGCCATACAAGTCCCCACTGAGTTCCTGACGTTGAACGTCATTGACGGGAAATCGAAGAGTGTAATCGATCTTGCCGGAGGCATTTACGATGACAAAGGCCGGCTCGGGGGCAGCGTGAATCAGAGGCTCACGATATCGGCGCCGGCTGCGGATTCTTCGCTGCCTCCGCCTAAAGATTTCAAGTACACATTCCCTCTCTTTCTCGCTCCCGGACTCTATCAGGCTCGCTTCGGGGTACGCGATGTTGCCAGCGGCAAAGCCGGCAGTGTCTACGAATGGATTGAGATTCCCGTTCTCGCGCCTGGTCAGGTGGCCCTGAGTAGTTTGCACGTCGGTGAGCGACCCACAACGCCTACCACGAATGCCTCGGCTAACAATGAGGATCCAAACCGGGAGGTGGATCTCAGCGTTGACCATCATTTTCAATCGTCATCTCAGCTTCGCTTCGTTATCTATGTGTACAACGCCGCCAGAGGCGCTGACACCAAACCGGACGTGGCCCTTCAGGTCCAGGTAGTCCGCGACAATCAGCCTGTAATCACTACGCCGCTGAAAAAAGTCAACACTGAAGGTCTGCCGGATCTCAATCGCATTCCTTACGCGGCAGAGCTCTCGCTGGCAGGTCTTACGCCTGGACGATACTTATTAAGGGTTAACGTCGTGGATCGCGTTTCTAAACGAAGTGCTTCGCAGGAAACCAGGATCGAGATCGATTAAGAGAGCAGCTCTCAGCAATCAGCAATCAGCAATCAGCGATCAGGCACTCAGCGCTCGGTAAAACACGATACCGGGTTCGCTGTGGGCTGTTGACCGTTTTATTCTGTTAGTTGATTGCTTGTTACTGATTGCTGTGTGCTGATTGCTGACCGCTGTTCGCTGATTGCCTCGCATGCCCGACCCCTGGAAGCCAACAAAAGCGCAAATCCTCGCCGCTGAGGGGAAGCGAGTGCGCGATGTCATTGCTCCGGATCTACGGGTGTTGTTCTGTGGGATTAATCCCGGACTTTACACCGCTGCGGTGGGACATCACTTCGCTCGTCCCGGCAACAGGTTCTGGAAGGCACTTTACGACGCCGGTTTCTCCGAAAGACTACTGTCACCATTTGACGAGCGGGAGTTATTGAACAGAGGGTTCGGGATCACAAACGTCGTCGCGCGTGCGACCGCTGCTGCTGATGCATTGAGTCGAGAAGAAGTGATTGCTGGAGGGCGTCGCCTGGCGATAAAGGTGCGGCGTTACCGGCCTCGGATACTTGCTGTTCTCGGGTTGGGTGCTTACCGAACCGCGTTCTTCCAACCTGGGGCAGGAGTAGGACGGCAGGCGCTGACGATCGGCGACACTGTGGTCTGGGTCTTACCGAATCCCAGCGGTCTAAACGCCAATTATCAACAGCAAGACCTGGCGCGTTTGTTTAAAGAACTCAAGGATGCTGCTGAAACCATCTAGTATTGATATTGTTGTTGGTAGCCGGAACGGCGCGGTGGCGGTTCATTCGTATAGTCTCCATCGTAGGCATCGCCTAACGCCCGATCGTATTTCGTCGCTTCTTTACCCTGGCTGTCCGCCGCACGAATCACTCCGCTTTCATCTACAAAAAATGACCGGCGCCCGGAATTGGGATAGCTAAGAGGAACGCCCACAGCCGCAAAGCCCGCCTCGTTGTCTAAACCAGTAGTCAACTCGATCTGGAATCTGTATCCGCTTCGGACGCCAGAAGCCATTTCGTCAGAGATCAAATTTTGCGCCGCAAGTTCCTCAAGCGTGCCAAAGTTTCCCGCTCCGGCGGTGGCCTGATAAGTGGCCTCGGCCGAGTGAATCTTTTGCAAGGCCGCGATCGTCGCCCCCTCGTTTGCGGCTCTGCGCGAGGCTAACAAATTTGGGATTGCTATCGCTGCAATGATTCCGATTGGAACCATGATGACAAGGGACAGTGCACTCGTGACCAGTCCGGCAGTCGCCAACTCCCTGCCGCCGTAAACCAGCGGATGGCGTTTCGCCCGGCCCATCGCAACGATTGCAAGCACAATCCCAAGAATGGCGCCTACCCCCAGAAAGCCAAGCGTGAACAGGTTGATCACACCAAGCACGAGCGAGAATACCGCCAAACCTTTTTTGAGATTTCGCTGCGACATATGCCGATTGCGCATCTGGTAATCGCTACCGCCTGCCGCGAGTGAACCTCCACACTGCTTGCAGGATTCGGCGCCGGCCCAGCTGACAAAGCCACATCCGGAGCATTTGATACTGTTCATAACAAACATCCTTTCGAAACTGAGGTGACGAGATTGCGGCGAGGAATATTCAGCGGGTCTTCCCGCTGCACCGGCCGTTCAGGATCTCTGGAGCAGGCGACGCTGAAGACGGCATTCGCAGACACGGCAAAGCAAACAATGGAACGGCTATGCAACTTAGAGTCATGCGATTAGTGTGGCCGAGAAAGCGAGTGTGAGAATCGCCTGATGATGTTAAGGGAAGGGCTGGGCAATCGAGGCCAGGCCCTGTAGGTAATCTGAGATTAGCACTCAGCAAATGAATCTATCAACAGCAAATCTTACGGGAGGGCGCCCTAGTCTGAGTAGACTCCAGGGGACTGTCCCTCCGGGGTGAATCGTCCAAAACCCTCACGATCCAGCAATTCCGCGGTGTGATGACGAGCTTTGCCGGGCCTACAAGTACGCGAGCCACCAGTCCCGTCGTCGCTGTTTCACTCCCGCGTACCACTTGCAGATCGGATAAAGCAGTATCACACCGGCAATCCAGCAGACGTAGATCACAACCAGGCCGAAGCCCATTCCCGGTGGGGGTCCCGAGGTCTGTATCACCGACCCAAACATCCAGCCGATCGGTTTGCCGGCAATGAGGTGAGCAACAATCGATGTCAGATGAGCCATCAGCCATTGCAGGATGTAGAAGAAGAGCGGCACGCGGCCAAACGTGAGGAAAGCATCTCGCAGCTTTGCCGGCAAAGAACCCGAAGGTGAAACTCTTTTCTTCGCCTCAAACCAGGCCAGCGCCAGGAATGCAGGTCCCAGAGTCATCAAAAGAAACAACAGCGAAGGCGGATACT
Source organism: Pyrinomonadaceae bacterium (assembly GCA_051000815.1). GTDB lineage: Bacteria > Acidobacteriota > Blastocatellia > Pyrinomonadales > Pyrinomonadaceae > PSRF01. The sequence continues at coordinate 19,408 of JBPCNX010000088.1, read as the reverse complement.
TGGTCACATTAAAGAATGAAATGATTGTGAACGAGACTGAGCTTTGTCTGGCCCAAGGCGACGGATCGCCGTAGATGTTGCTAGCGCGAAGCGCGAAGAACAGTGCGGTCGCAACCCCGCCCATTATCAGCAACAAGCGCCGGCGGCGAGCAGCGTCCATTTGATAGAGCGCTCCAAACGCATACCCAGCCGCCATTACTCCAATCCATGGAATCAGCGGATACAAAACAAAAACTACGGGACTGGGGAAGAACCAGAGGACCGGAAGGGCCTCGAACGACTGGTGCAGAATGATGTATAGCTTCGCCCAAATTCCCGGCACCGCGCTCTGCCCAAACTGCCAGCCCTGCACGTGAAAACCGTCCAGCAGGTTGTGCAGAAAAATCATCAACACTCCAAAAGCGGCCACAATGCGCAGGGGCAGATGAATCAGAGCCGCCAGCACAATCATCGACACACCGATCACCCAAATAACCTGCATTGCGCCGAGAAAGCGGTAGTCGAAGTTAAGAAACGCGGCGCAACGAACCACGGTGAACTCTAGGACCACCAGCCAGAGTCCGCGGGTCACAAGAAACTTCGACATTTCACCTTTGCTCTTCCCGCGAGCGAATTGCAGATACGCACCGCTGCCAGCAAGAAACACGAAGACCGGCGCACAGAAGTGAGTGATCCAGCGAGTGAAAAAGAGCATCGGGTTGGTGTGTGCGAGGTCGGTTGGGTCAAAACCCTGGAGGACATCGCGGTGAACAAAGTCGCGCGTGTGATCCAACAGCATGATGACCATCACAATGCCGCGCAGCAGATCGATGGAATCGATTCGCTGGCGAGGAGGTTTCGTGGGGTTCCGTTCCGTATCGGCGGCGGTCAAGGGAAACTGCGAACTGGAAGCATCCCGGGGGAAAACAGTTGCCATAAACAACTCCTCAGATTGTGAGGACATGCGAAAGTTTCTCGCCTGGCATTTGTAACGCCGAAGGCTTACTTCTTCTTCTACAGCTCGATCTGAACGGCCGAAACAACCTGCTCCAGCGACCGCAGCGCAGCAAATGTGTCGTTATCAACAGCCGCATCTACTTCAATGACCGCCATTGCTTCCCCGCCCCGCTCGCGCCGGCCCAGATGAAAGCGGCTGATGTTTACGCCACGTTCTCCAAGGATTGTTCCGACGCGGCCGATGACTCCCGGGACATCTCGGTTTCGCATCACCAACATGTAGCCGTGAGGAATCGCTTCGATGTGAAACCCATTGATCTCGGTAATCCGGCCTTGTCGTGACTGTTCTCCATACCCGAAGAGAGTACCCGCCAGATTGTGCTCACTTAACTTCGTGAGTACACGCGTGCGAATTGCCGGTACCGACTCATTACCTGAGCGCAGGTAGGTTGTTGTCACGGCAATGCCGCGCTCTTCAGCGATCAGAAAGGCGTTAACGGCATTCACACGAGCACTCACATCACGCATCAGGCCCGCGAGAAAAGCTCTCGTCACCGGAGCGGCGTTCAGGTCGACAAGCTCACCAGCATACTCGAGCCGCACTTCAACCACGGCGCCATCGATCAACTGCGCCTGAAATCTTCCCAAGCTGTCGGCCAATTGAATGTAGGGGAGCAGAGAGTGTAATTCCTTGGCGCCGAGGGCGGGGACATTGACAGCTCCGCGGAGCGCCCCGCTCAAAAGGTAATCACGCATCTGCTCCGCGACCGTGAACGCCACACCTTCCTGTGCTTCAGTAGTCGAAGCGCCCAAGTGAGGTGTCGCGATCACTGCTTCGAGCGCGAACAGAGGATGATCTGCGGGAGGCGGTTCTTTTTCAAAGACGTCTAACGCTGCACCCGCGACAATGCCGGACTTAATCGCTTCCGCAAGCGCCGCTTCATCAATGAGTCCGCCGCGCGCACAATTGATGATGCGCACACCGCGCTTCATCTTGTGGAAAGCGTCCGCGTTAACGATCGCCCGCGTTTCAGCCGTTAACGGCGTGTGTACAGTTAGAAAGTCTGCGCGCGCGAAGACATCGTCGAGCGGCGCCACTTCGATCTCCAGATCATGGGCTTGCTCCGCTGCGATGAAGGGATCATACGCGACGCAACTCATGCCAAAGGCGCGCGCCCGGCTGGCAACCGCACGACCGATGCGCCCCAAGCCGATGATGCCCAGAGTCTTGCCCTGCAGTTCCACCCCAACAAAGCTCTTGCGCTCCCAGCGTCCCGAACGCAAGCTGGAATTCGCCTGCGGCACCTGGCGCGCGAGCGAAATCAACAGCGCCATTGTGTGTTCGGCAGTCGTAATCGTGTTCCCGTCAGGAGCATTCATCACAACGATGCCCCGTGCGGTGGCGCTTGCTACGTCAATATTGTCCACGCCCACACCAGCGCGGCCGACAACTTTCAACTGCGGCGCACTGCTCATCAAAGCGTCAGTGACCCGGGTCTCACTGCGAACCACCAATCCTTCGCAGCCCTGCAACGCGTCAACCAGTTGCTCTGGAGAAAGCCCGGTTCTCTTCTCGACCAGGAAGCCTGCTGTGCGAAGTGGCTCCAGCCCGTTATTGCTGACCTCGTCAGCTACCAGAATTTTGCTGTGGCTCATTGGGAGCGGATTATACGGTTTTTGATCTGAGGTGTCTCGCCACTAAACCGGTGCTAAACTCGTGCAGCTTAGTGGGCATAGCATCCGGCTTGACGAAGACCTGGTTGTTTATCGACTAACGAGGGAGATCCGCGAACGTGATCACAACCGTTTGTTTGAATAGCAGTTCAAAAGTATTCACTGAGAACTGTCTGGCAGGAGACATCAGTGAGCTGCGGGCCCAAAACGGGAATATCATCTGGGCCGACGTGAGCGATCCGACGAGCCGCGATTTTGAAGAGCTTGCGGAAGAATTTGGTTTCCATCCTCTCTCGATTGAGGATTGCCGGAACGCCCACCAGCGACCAAAGGTTGAAGAGTATCCAGGTTACTACTTTATCGTCTTGTATGAAGCTGAACTTGCGGGTCCCAAAGATCGCCTGGAATTGCGCGAGCTGAATATCTTCCTGGGAAGCAACTACCTTGTTACGGTACACAGCCGGCCGATCCGGGCAATTGAAACTGCAAAAAGACTCTGGCACGAGTGGACCGATCGCGCCGAACAGGGTTCAGGCATGTTGGCCTATCTACTGATTGACGGAATCGTTGACGACTACCTACCTCTGCTCGACATCATCAGCGAACGCATGGACGATCTCGAAGACTCGATCTTCGGCGAATGGCGCGCTGAAGTGATCGAAGACATCTTTACCATTAAGAAAAAGTTGCTCTACCTCCGCCGTTCCATAACTCCGCTCCGCGATGTCTTCAATACGATGCTGAGACGCGAGCAGCCAATTTTTGCGCGTGAGACCCACGTCTACTTTCAGGATGTGTTTGACCACCTGATTCGCGTTGCCGATACAATCGACTCTCTGCGCGATATGCTCAGCTCCACGATGGACGCTTATCTTTCAGTTTCCGGCAACCGCATGAACAAGATCATGAAGCGTCTCACTTCGATTTCGACGATTCTGATGTCCGTCACCTTGATTGCGGGGATCTATGGAATGAACTTCTCTCTGATGCCCGAATTGAGATGGCGGTACGGTTATGTGTTCGCGCTCCTCTCCATGGTTGCAGTCGGACTGACGTTGTATGTGTATTTAAAGAAGGTGAAATGGATATGACATCCTACTTACGCCGTCGGCATGGAAGAAAAGGTAAAAAGGGCGACACAGCTAAACTGGCTGCGCAGCTTGCGCCCCTTGAAGAACAAAACAAACAAGCGGCCGTGAAGCAGCTGGCGCCCTCCCACGAAGTGTCCCAGGATAGGGCGGTGGCGGAGTTTAGTGGGATCGTTGTCGACAATACCGATTTGCATTTACCGCACGACATTCTGGAAGGCGGCGGGGAAAAAACCTACTTGGGGATAGAACCCGTGGTCCTTGTCATCCTGGGCGTCATGCTGACTTTCATTGTCTTCATCGCCTGGCAGATTTCACTCATGCCGGCGGAATGAATCAAAGGATGAGGGCGGAGGGAAGAAGGATGAGGGATGAGGGATGAGTAGGAAAATTAACCGCCAGCATTAGCTTCTTTATTTCATCCTTCATCCCTCCGCCCTCATCCCTTGATTTTATTTCATCCCTCATCCTTCATCCTTCATCCCTTGATTTACATCGGTCCTGCTTTATCAACCTCTTCTTTCTCATCAAACGCGCCATCGGGCGATGGCGCGCGGTCGCTGTCTCGGTTTCCCGACTCTGAAGTGCTCCGATTCTCTTCTTCTCTCAAGCTCTCGTCATCCGTGGCATCCGACTGCCGTTCTGCTTTGAGTTCTTCGGTACTCTTCTTAGACTCAACTCGTTGTTGTTTACGTTCCTCCATGTTCGTAGTCCTCCTAAATAATCCAACCCACTGACACCAGCAGCATCACCACCGACGCGGCGTATACCCCGGCAACCACATCGTCAGCCATGATTCCGAGTCCGCCCGGTAGAGCTTCAAGTCTACGGGCGGGGTACGGCTTAACTATGTCAAAAACTCTGAAGAGAGCGAAAGCGAGAATGGCCGACCACCAAGCCTGCTCAAGTACGAAGGGCACCGGGATCAGGGCGATGAACTGACCAACTACCTCATCGATCACAACTTCGCCGGGATCCTTTTTACCGGACAGAGTTTCCGTGCGGGAAGCCGCCCAGATACCGGCGAGGCTTAGAGCCAACACCACTAACGCCGCAATCGCGTAATAGAGATGAAAGAGGTTTAGCTTAAACTCCAGAGCGACCTCAGAGAGCGATTGCAGCAGGACGCCGCGAACCAAAAGATAAAGGCCAACGCCAACGAGCGATCCCCATGTCCCCGGCGCAAGGGGTAAATAGCCAACACCGCAAGTGGCGATGGCAAGCGCAAGAAGATCTGTTGCGGAGCGGGGGCTGCGAGGTTTGGGAACGGCGGGGCCGGGAACGGCAACCGTGGGATTCAATTCATCGCTTGATTCTTTGATGCCCATGAGGGGTTTCTGATTCGAGTTGGTAATCCCGAGGGCTTATGCGTCTTGCGGCTCTGCCGCCTTCCGTGCGGAAAGGCTTTGCCTTTCCGTAGCGCGCCAATCAAGATATTCGCCGAGGCTAAGCCTCGGCGAAAAAGGCTTCAGAGGCGAGCTGTCGGTAAGGCAGAGCCTTACCGCACGGAAGGCAGCCGAGCTGCTGGGTTCAATTTATCCCGACTCAATTAACTAACGATGGATCCCACCAGATCATATTCCTGCGCTTCGGTAATCAAGACATCCACCATCTCACCGGGCTGCGGTTTGATTCCTTCCGGGGCGTCGTTAATCAGCACGCAACCATCGATGTCCGGCGCCTGAGTTTCCATCCGGCCCTGCCATAGAAGTTCACTCTCCTGGGATTCCCCTTCAAACAGCACACGCACGGTTTGGCCGATCATTGCCTTGTGACGCCGGCGCGAAATGCGCGACTGCTCCTTCATCAAACGATCGCGACGCTTTTTGGCGACCTTGTGGTCGACCTTATCGCGCAGTTCAAAAGCCGGCGTCCCTTCTTCATCGGAGTAAGTAAAAACTCCTACGCGATCAAACTCGACGGATTTGACGAACTGCAGCAGTTCTTCGAAATCTTCCTCTGTCTCGCCGGGAAAACCCGCTATAAAAGTTGTGCGGACCCCGATACCCGGCACGCGGTCACGCACCCGTTCGATCAGTCTTTCCAAACTTTCGCGATTGCCGCCGCGCTTCATGAGTTTCAGTACATTTTGAGACGCATGCTGCAGAGGCATGTCCAGATACTTGACTGCCCTGGGTTCGCTTGCCAGAACATCGAGAAACCCATCACTAATGTGCGTCGGATAGGTGTACATCACTCGCACCCACTCGATGCCCTCCGTGTGCGAGAGCTCGCGCAGCAAATGCGCCAGGGCGTCCTGTTTCCCCAGATCTTCGCCGTAACGCGAAGAGTCCTGAGCCACGAGTATCAATTCCTTTACGCCCTCCTCAGCCAGCTGCTGTGCTTCGGCGACAATCGAACCAAAGCGCCGGCTGCGAAAGTGGCCACGCATCTGCGGAATAAAACAGAAGGCACAAGGGCGATCGCAACCCTCGGCAATCTTAATGAAGGCATAGTGCTGCGGCGTCGCCAGGATCCGCGGTGTGGATTCATCATAAAGATACGTCGCACTCTGGTTTCCCAGGGGAAGCAGAGGCAAAGTGCGCGTGTTCGTCTGGGGATCGCAAACAGCCAGGATATCGTTAATCTGACTGGTGCCAATGAAAGCATCCACTTCCGGCATTTCAGCTTTCAATTCGTCGCGGTAACGCTCAACCAGACATCCGGCAACAATCAACCGTTTTGCAATGCCTTCCGTTTTTAGTCTGCCGGCCTCAAGGATCGCTTCGATCGACTCTTTCTTCGCTGAATCAATGAAGCCACACGTGTTTACCACAACCGTGTCTGCCTCGCTGGCGTCAGCAGTCATTTCATAACCATTTGCTTTTAGCTGGCCCATCATAACTTCGCTATCGACGAGGTTCTTGGGACAGCCGAGACTGATAAAACCTACTTTATTCATAATCTGTCCAATTCTTCTTCCCGTACGTCCTCTTAATGAGGCTTACGGAACAAACGATCCACTAAGTCACACGAAACAACTCTAATGCTTTCGCGAAGATTCGTGTGGCTTCGTGGATCGGTTTCCGCCAGCAAAGCCGAATCTCAATTTGAAACGCTAACTTCGCGCTCAGTCCTTTCGAGCATTGCTTCGATTTCTCGAATCTCTACTGCCGAGAGTTGCTCCGCGCCGAAGCGCACGCGATTGTAAGCTCGAGTTATTGTGATTGCCTCGCTAAGTCCGGCCCCCGCGGCAAACTCCATTGGCGTTTGAGCGGACTCGCGTTTGATGCCGCGTGCTGCCAGCACCTTGATTAGACGTTCATAAAATTCTATTGCCGATCGCTGGGAATCTACTGAGCCTGACAATCCGTTCCATCCGCGCCAGCCAAGCCGCTTCCACCGGATCAAAAGAACTACGATCAATGCAAACAGAATCAACGTCGCCAGCGTCCAAAACGGCTGGCGCCATAACGGCCAGAATGCAAGCTGCAATCGGCTGATTGCGTTCGCTGTGGTGTTCTGGTACCGGGAAACCTGATTGTGTAGTGAGGTCGCCAGCGTGCGCTGCTCCTGCCGGTCGTAACCGACCACATACTGGAACCACAGCAATTCGAAAGCTTCTGCGTACTTACCAAGAGCAGCGGTAAAACCAGTGCGCTGTGGCTCCGTTCGACCAGCTGCGGGTGTCGGATCGAAAGTGACCCAGGCGTTGGATCCCGGAAAATAGACTTCGACCCAGGAATGAGCATCGCTCTGCCTTACCGTGTAAGCGTCGGCGGCTCCATTGTACTCGCCGGGCAGGAAACCGTTGACTACGCGCGCGGCAATGCCTTCGCGGCGAAGCATTACGGTCATGGCAGTGGAAAAATATTCGCAATGGCCCGCTCTGACGCGAAAAAGAAAATCAGCCAAAGGGTCTGGCCCAGCGGCCGTCATTTGCAGCGAATAGCCATAGCTCTCCTGGAAATGCGACTCTATCGCTTTGGCTTTGTCGTAACGATTAACGGCGCGCGCGTTAGTCACAATCGTCCGAGCATAACCTGCGACGCGCTGATCAAGCTCCGGCGGAAGTTGGAGGTAACGTTCTTGCGAAACCGAATATGGCTCCGTGTCCCGGCGCAAGAGTTCCGGATGAGGTTCTCGAACGTCAGAAAACGCCTTGTAAATTATGCGGTCAAAATCATGATGGCGCGTCTGGATTGCTCCCTCACCATCAATGCGCAGGTAGGGCAGATCTCCTTGCACGGCCTGAATCGCCAAGGCCCGCGGCGCGGCGAAAAGTACCGTTGAGTCCAACGGCTCGAGAAAAATAGTCTGCGTGGTCAGACTCTGTGCGTCGTCAGTTGTTCCCAGTCGAAAAAATCCTCTGACGCCAACTCGCGGCTGAGACTGCCGGGCGGAGGCCGACTTCCGCCAGCTCTTTCCTGTAAATTCATCTAAAGCCACACCCCGCCACTTCAGGTTCTTACTGGCCGGAATTTCTCCGTCCTCCAGGCGCACCCGCATCACCACCTCATCGTTTTGCTTCAGCTCGCCGATCGCTCCAAGTGAGACGGTTTCCGAGAAACCAATGAAGTTTGAAAGCCCGCCGCCGCTTCTTGTAATTCCGGGCGAGCCGGCTCGTGGAGCAATCAAAAAGAGCGGCAGCGCGAGAATAACAATGAGGCAAATCAGCGCGCACGCCACCAGCGGCAGTCGCCGCACGGCAACATTCCTCTTGCCGCGATTACCGGTAAGACGGCGAAAGACGCGCGCATCGGGAGGCACCAACAAGCGTGTTTCAACCAGCGTAATGCCGCGCCTGGCTTTTCTAATCTCGAAAGCTATGACAGTTGAAATCGCACAGGGGAGGTACAGCCCGAATGTGGCCAGGAAGATGGGACTCAAACTCAGGCCGGCAGCCAGCAAGACTTCAAAGAAGGAGATCAAGTAAAGAAAGACCCAATCGCGATCTGACTTTACCTGGAGCAGTTTGACCGCAGCGAGGAAGGTAATCAGGTGCGCAAGCGCATTGACGCCCAGTCTTTCCTCGCCGATCGATCGCTGGTAATGCCAGTCAAGAAAGAAAAGCGGAATCGAAAACAGGACTATTACCAACCCGACGCGTTCCGACAACTGCCACTTCGAGCCTTCGGCCTGCCACGCGAAAGCGCCCACTGCGACAAATGCGACACCGAGGCCGACGTGCAAACCTCCGGCGAGCATGAGCGCCAACATCGCGCAGCCGATCATGAAGTAGGAAGAAGCCTTGAAGTAAGTCTCGAAAGTCATATGCCCTGTCTCGAGCTAGTTCTGCTTTAGCCGAATCTCAAAAAGCTTCGGCCAAAGCTTGCCAGTGACGAACAGCCGATCGTTGCTTTCATCGTAGGCAATGCCATTTAAAACTCCTTCATCGTCTGAAACGCCGCTCGATGCTCGCAGCCCTGTCAGGTCGATCCAACCATTGACCTTTCCGGTACCAGATTCGATGCGTACGACGCGTTCGTCGTGCCAGATATTGGCGTAAATTTCTCCACGGACATATTCCAGTTCATTGAGGCTATCAATAGCTCTGCCGCGATCCACGACGGTGATCGACTTCGTTTGCTTGAAGGTTTCGGGATCAAGAAAACGGATCCTATTGGTTCCATCACTGAGGATGAGTGAACTACCGTCTGTGGTTAGTCCCCAACCTTCTCCTGAATATTTGAATTCCCCCAGCTTATCGAAAGTTGTGGCGTCGTAAATGAAACCAACGCCATGTTGCCAGGTAAGTTGGAAGAGCTTCCCATTGAGCAAGGCCAATCCTTCTGCAAAGTAGGGCGTGGGAACATTAACTTGATTCAAAATTCTTCCGGTCTGCAATTCGACGAGTCGCAGCGAGGAATGGCCTTCGCGTCCGGTACTCTCCAGCAAGTTGCCGTTGGCAAAAACCAGACCTTGAGTATAAGCGTCGGGATCATGCGGATACACTTTCACGATTTGATACCCGGGTTTTGAGGAAGTACCCGCGTTCGCGGGAGCAGAGCTGACGGGATGGTTGGCATTAGCGCCGCTTTGACAGCCAAAGCCCATAGTTGAAAAGGAGAGCACGAAGGCTATTCCTCCCCGAAGAAGGCGATTCTCAAGTGGAGGGCCTAGCAGTTTTCCGCGCAGGGTCATGAGAAGCATTGTGAGGGAGAGCCTGAGAAAAACAAAAGGCCTGCGCAAGGGTGTTGGTTCAGTTTGGTCTTCTTACACCCTCATTCACACCGGGCTTCAGCCCGGTGAAACAAAGTCCCCCCAAACCTTTGCGGCTTTGCCTCAAGAGTCACGCGCTATGTCAGATTCGGCTTTGCCGCCGGGTGTGAGGCGGCAAAGCCGAAGCTACAGCAACCTCAGACTTTTTAGGGCAAAGCCGACCTTTGCACAAAAAGCACCTTCGATAGTTGCGCGAGGATTGGCCATAGGGGTTGGCGCGTTTACGTGCCGGCCCGACAAGGTGGGCAATGTGGTGTGCCGGTGCGCCCATCTAAATGGTTAAGCCCGGACAAGCAGTCTTCCGCCTGCCGTCTCCGGAAAAGAATCGGAGCCTCTCACAACCTAGAATTTCTCAGCCTGCAGAGGATTACTGTTCTCGTGTACTTATCCTACCAATCACAAAGCCGGCGCCGAATATGATCGTTAGGAGAAAGAACACTGGGATCAGCAGCACAAATGTGTCCCATAGTTGACGCAACATTCGACAAATTCCTTTCTGAGGTGACTGATAGGGGCTGTGAGACTGGGTGATTACAATCTAATTCAAACGGAGCTGCCGGTGCAAGGGATTGTTTGAGGCCGTACTTGCCGGGACAGTATTGACGCAGTTTGGAAATGAAATCAGTTCGACATTGCCAATTTCCAATTGCCGATTTTCGGCTTGGCTACCCTCTCTACTAACCAATTGGAAATCGGCAATCGGAGACCCACCCGCTACCCCTTGGTGGTACTGACGTCACTATCGGTACTCCTTAGCTACTTTCCAAAGAGGTTTCAGCTTAAGATACTATCTACGAGCTCGCCCTTAGTTCTCCCCGAACTGCCGATTAACATAGTCTTAACTGCGAGAGATTCCAAAATGTCGTTGGACTAGAGATTAAGTAATGAGAAAAATCTTTTTATGCGGATGAGCTCTGGCGTTAGGAAAAGCAAATGTAGGATTGTCGTTCTCATTTTTGGTCTGTCTTGCTTCCTTGCTTTGAGTTCGGCACGAGTTTTCGCGCAGGCTACTACTTTCGCGGGCAACGCGCAGCACACCTCCAACTACGCAGCTCCCGCACAGAACCTGAACACGATTAAGTGGTCCACCAGCATTGATTTTGACAATACGACTCCTGCTCACTACGGCTCGCCTCTTATTACCGCCGGCAATACCGTGCTCGTGCCGGTTAAGACAGCAAGTAACGGATTCAGGGTGGATGCCTTTAACGGCAACCATGGCGCGCTGAAATATGTAATAGCTACTGACTACATACTTCCCGCCCACACTTGGGTACCCGTTTATAACCCCTGCATTACAACCGGATCATTCGGTACGCGCATGTACTACGCGGGAGCGGGCGGCACGATCTGGCACATTGATAATCCTGACTCAAACACGCCCGGCCCCCCTGTCAGGGAAGTCTTTTACACCTCATTAGCGAACTACAACGCGAATGCCGCCGCCTATGACAGCACCATTTTTGTTAACAGTCCGATTACCGCGGATGCCGCGGGCAACATCTATTTCGGTTTTCGCGTTCAGGGAACTGCTCCCGCGCCGCTCAACACAACTCAGAGCGGCATCGCCCGATTAGATACGAATGGAAATGGAATTTTTGTTCTCGTCGGTAGCGCGACTGGCGATCCGGCGACGATTCTCACCAGCCACAATTTGGCGCCCGCTCTCAGCAACGACGGCAGCACCCTGTATGCGGTCTTCAAGCCTGCCAGCAGTTCAAATTTCGCTTACCTGCTTGGTCTTAATCCGGCAACGTTGGCAACTAAATTCTCCGTGACGTTGAAAGACCCGCGCAATGGCAACCCGGCCATAGTGAATGACAACGGCACGGCGTCCCCAATGGTCGCTCCGGATGGAGACGTTTATTTCGGCGTGCTGGTCCCCAACAATGGTTCGCGCGGTTTTCTCTTGCGCTTCAGCGGGGATTTGTCGGTGACTAAGACTCCCGGTGCCTTCGGATGGGATTACACGCCGGGAATCGTTCCGGCTTCCATGGTGCCGTCTTATAACGGGCCTTCACCTTACCTGTTGTTTTCCAAGTACAACGACTATCCCTTTGCCGACGGAAGCGGAGTTAATCGAGTCGCGCTCCTCGATCCAAATACGACGCAAATAGATCCCCACTCTTCAGCATCCGGATTGGTCGAGATGAGAGAGGTGATGACTGTGATCGCTCCCACTCCGGATGCTGAGGTGAATCGCACAACGTTCCCATTTGCGGTAAAGGAGTGGTGCATCAATGCTCCAGCCGTCAACCCGTCTACGAACAGCGTGTACTTCACGAGCGAAGATGGCCGCAGCTATCGCTGGAATCTTGTAACGAACACTTTGGATCAGTCCGTTGTGCTAACTCCGGGGTTCCTTGAGCCATACGTTCCTACAGTTATCGGTCCCGACGGCACGGTTTACACGCTTAACGGCGGAACTTTCTTTGCACTCGGAAATGTTTCGGGCGTCAACGTCACCATCAACTCTTCTTTGCCTGATCTACGAAGTGTGGTTGTTGGGAGCTCCATTACCTTTACAGCTACAGTTTCCGGCACCGCGGCAACGCCGACCGGAACCGTGACATTTACCGGTCTGTCTTACAATGGAGTGACTCCGGTAACAACCACGCTAGCTTCGAATGTTCCGATTGATGCTTTAGGACAGGCGTCGTTTACCACGTCGTCACTTGCGGCAGGCGGAGCTTTTCACGGCAGTCACTTCATCACGGCAACCTACAGTGGTGATGCTAGTCATTCAGGTTCGGCGGTGACGATGGTGCAGAAGGTCCACGCCAGCGCATCGACTCTCGCTCTCGTCACGTCCCCTAACCCGTCGAATTTTGGGCAGACTGTGTCATTCACCGCAACTGTGTCCTCGCTTCCCGCCGGCGGCGGAACACCGAGTGGGATGGTCACCTTCCAGGATGGAGCCACGGTTATTGGGCAAGCCCCACTTAATCCGTCCGGGGTCGCCTTCATCACTAGATCCAACCTGAATCCGGGGAGCCACAACATCGTGGCGACCTACGCCTCGGATACGTTATTCGCGGCAAGTGCGGGGGGTCTTACCCAAGTCGTTCAGGGTCCTACTGCAACCACCGTTACCTCATCGTCGAATCCATCGAGCTTCGGACAACTGGTGACGTTTACCGCTACGGTGGCTGCGACAAATGGAGTGCCAGGAACACCTACCGGATCGGTGACTTTCAAAGAGGGCGCAACAATATTAGCTACAGTTCCGCTTGATGCTTCGGGACAAGCGTCATTTAACACGTTCACTTTGAGCATTGGCAGTTACATCATCACCGCTGATTTCGCCGGGACGAACGGTTGGCTCAACAGCACAGGAATGTTTACGCAAGTCGTACAGGATGCGCCGCTGCTGCTTACTGAGGAGAGTACAAACCGTGCCGTGGCACTCGATTTAGCAATACAGACGCGCGATCCGTTCACCCTCACTAATCAATTTAATTTAGTTCCTGACCTGCGCCGGCGCGTATCGCTGTTTGTCTGGCGACTCGGGCTCTTGCCCGGGGACGCGGCCTCGAATGTGACTGTCCTCGCGGAAGATAGCGAAGGGCGGGTCTACAATCTGGCCGTCGAATACATCGGACCGTTGCCCGGCGTTGCAGATACGACTCAGGTTGTTGTCAGATTGCCGGACAGCGTTTTGGGCGCGCCTCGAGAACTGTTCGTAAAGGTGAGCCTGCATGGGCCGGCAAGTAACAGCGGGACGATCAGGATCCAGTAACTAGAAACGCCCCGATAGTTGATTTCAAAATGAAGTTCGTTCTGACCATCTGTTTACTTCTGATCACACTCTCAATCGTGTGCGCGCAGCAGCGCGGGAAGCACACGTCTCTCACCCGGGCACAAACAAGAGAGGGTGAACGTCGACTCTCCGACCTGGGTTACTGGACCGGCGCGATTGACGGACGATTTGATCCGGCGACGCGGTCGGCATTAATTGCTTTCCAGAAATGGCAGGGCCGCCCTATCACTGGCCAGCTTACACCCGATGAGCTCGAAGCGATTCGCACTAGCACGCCCCCTACAGCAAGAGAAGCTGGATACGCTCATGCTGAAGTGGACCTGGACCGGCAGGTACTGTTGTGGGTCAACGACAACGGTGGGGTCAGAGTCCTTCCTGTCTCCACCGGCAGCGACAAGCCTTTTGTTGACGAAGGTCAAACCAGCATTGCCTATACAGCCCGCGGCAGGTTTCTTGTTTATGACAAAGAGGTAGGTTGGGGGAACGGTCCGCTGGGATCGGTTTATTACGCGAATTTCATCAGCGGCGGCGTGGCGATTCACGGTAGTCCTTCGGTTCCGAATCAGCCAGCGAGTCACGGTTGTATTCGGATACCAATGTTCGCTGCTCGTGACCTAAGCAAGCTGCTGCCGGTAGGAACAATCGTGCTGGTCTATGACAAGATCTCATTCGTCTCGGCGAAGCCATGGGTTGAAAACCCCGAACTCAAGCAAGCCGCCTTGGCCAACACATCCATAGAGCACATCGATTATGTTGCTGTAACTAAACCAGGCTCCAAGTCTTTTGCAAAGAAAAGAGGGCGCTCAAGAATTATCCGCGCGGGCCTTCGAAACGATCCCAGCGACTTGCCGCCTACGGACTTTCCCACGCAGTCCTCGAAGAAATCAGCACGCCGTGAAACAAGCTGGAAGGCTTGCTTGAGCTGAATAACGCGGACTGATTCAAATTAATCCCTTCCTCTTGGCGGGCTTCAAGCTTTTCGATTTAGACCCAAAACGATTAGCTGTAAGCCTGTTCTTGGGGTAGAATCCCAGCGAATTTCTCATTCCCGTAAGCAACGAAATTCGGGGCTCTGGATTGGCGCTGAATGCGTGCCAAAACATTCCCGCCATTCGCGGTTCTACCACCAAATTGATTTCCACCAAGTATTCCTCCAGGAAAGCGAGGGCAACGTCATGACCAAATACCTGATGACCGTTCTAATAGTAATCTCAAGCTTGAGTGTGATCTTCGGATTCAGCTTGCCAATGCCAACCCAAATCGGGGACAAGGCGCCGCAGACGCCTGATACACGGAAGACTCAAAAGCGACAGGAAGGTGCCAAGCCGTCCCCAGATGTCATTGGCTATTGGCAAGCCTTGGCCGCGCGAAGCAAGGGACCGCTCGCCGTCAATTGGAACGAACGAAGCGGCACTCCCAAGAGCATCATCGGTAAAGTTTCAGCTCCAGTCAGTGGTGCTTCCGAAGCGGCGGCGCGGTCATTTCTGGTCGGCAACTCGCCGCTCTTTAAAATGACTGGCGACACTGGTGATCTTGACCTGGCACGATCCTTCGACAGCCTGATCGGTGAACACTTTGTCTTTGAGCAAACGTACCGGGGAGTGCCCGTGTATGGAGCCGAGGTCGCGATTCACTTCGATCGAGCGGGAGACATTGTCAGCGTGAACAATTCCTACCAACCGGGCGTAGCGCTCAAGTCGGTCGCTCCAAAGTTGAATCGCGGAGACGCTTTCGCGCGCGCGCTTTCTGTAGTCAAGAACGCTGCCTCTAAATCAGAAGGCAAGCTCGTCGTGTTGGGCCTGGATGATAGTTTCGCGCTCGCCTGGCGCTTTGTCGTCTCTACGGAGGGTCCTACCTGGGAGATTTTTGTCGACGCCGAGGATGGCAAGTTGCTCACAACTCCGCGCGATCTCAATCGTTACTTGAACGGAACCGGTCAGGTCTACAACATCAATGCCATCGTCGCCACGCAGGACAATAGTCTTCGCGACAACGCTGACGCAGCGTCAGCAGTTCCAGCCAGCGCCTATCGAATCGTGACCTTGCAAGGTTTGGTGGGGAACGGGTTTCTTGATGGCGACTTCGCGTCGAGTAGCAAAACGAGAAAACGTGCTACTGATGCAGCACACAATTTCATTTTTGACCGCAGCTCTGATGGCTTCAGTGAAACGATGGGCTACTACTATATCGATTACGCAGAGCGCTACATTCAGTCGCTGGGTTTCAATAACGTCAACAACCGGCAACAAGTCTTCGCTGTAAATCGCTTGAAGATCGATAACTCCTTCTATTCGCCAAGCTCACTGGAAATCAGTCTGGGGCTGGGTGGCGTAGACGATGCAGAAGATGCCGAAGTGATCTTGCACGAATATGGTCACTCGATTCAGGACAATCAAGTGCCTAACTTCGGCAGCAGTCTCGAGGGGGGATCAATGGGCGAGGGATTTGGAGACTACTGGGGGGCTTCGATTGGGGCGCAGTTTAGCGGTGGCTTCCAGGATGTCTGTTTGGCTGAGTGGGACGCAACATCGTACAGCAGCAGCAATCCACCTTGCCTGCGGCGTTTGGATGGCACAAAACACTATCCCGAAGACGCGGTGGGACAGGTTCATGCCGATGGTGAGATATGGTCGGCGGCTTTGTGGCAGATTCGCGGCGCGATTGGCGCAGCCAACGCCGATCGCGTCGTAATCGCTTCCCATTTCCTGCTGTCGCCCACCGCTTCGTTTAATCAGGGCGCAAACGCTCTCGTAATGGCGGGAATCAACCTTGGTTATGGCAATCGCCAATTGAACCAGATGAGGAATATCCTGCGCGATCGCGGGTTTACGGTGAGTGTTTGAGGAAACACGTCTTTAGACGGCGTCAGACTGCTTCGGCGCCGGAGTTGGCTTCGCGGCGCGGTTCCACCGCGCCCGTTAGCTAACCATTTGATTTGGCTCCGTCCCGGGGTGCGGGGGTTGTACCCAAAGCAACACTGCCTTTCTGCACTACATTTCTCAATCGCTAGAGGAGCAACTGAAACATTTATGACGTGAGGCCGACGCGACGCATGATGTCTTTGAAACGCGGGTCTTCGCGAACGCTGTCAAAATGTTTATCAACCCTGAGGTATCCCAGTTGAAGATCGTGCTCGGTGTAAGCCCTTTCGAGCGAAGCGATCGCCGCTTCTTTATCTCCCAGCCCAACCTGAAGCGTTTGCCAGCTCCGTGGGCGAGACATACTCTTTGGTCGTCTTCAGCTTGTGGAGGATGGACTGCGCCTCTTTCCTTTTGCCAGACATTGCCAAGGTGTAGCCGAGATAGCATTGAAGGCTCGTCGTCTCGCCGAGAATACTGATTGCCTTCCGGTACGACTCAATTGCTTGCTGATACATCCCGTTCGATTCATATATCAAGGCGAGCCCAAAGTAAGAGTTGCCGTGGTTTGGTTGCTCGAGGCTCATGGCACGCTCGGCCTTCTCCACAGCTTCGTCATGACGGCGAGCCAATGATAAGGCAACCGCCTCTTGACGTCTCAGACCGATTCGAAGGGGATCCAACTCCTGGGCGCGCTTGTTTTCCGCCAGCGCTTCCGTATGTCGACCCATTAGGGATAAATAAGGTGAATATCTACTGTGCGCTTCTGCCAGATTCCCGTTCAACTCCATGGCACGCAAGTATTCATTTTCCGCTTCTCGCCAGTTCCATTCCGAATGTTTGATGCGGGCGAGCTCGAGATGCGCATCCGGCAACGTCTCGTCCAACGCCAGCGCTTGCTGCAGTGCAGCTTTCGCTTTTGCAAGCGGCTCCTTCGGATTAACGACACTATTACCCGCCAGATAATTGTTGACCCGCCCCACCTCAACCCACGCTGGTGCAAAGTTCGGGTCCAGGGTGATCGCCTGATCGAAATAGTCGAGTGATTTCTTAATACCTTCGAGCCCAGGCTGCCTGTAATAAAACACGCCGGTCAAATAAAGCTCGTACGCCACTGGATTTTGTGTCGCCCGTTTTGCTAGCTGCTGCTCCTGCGCGCCGCTCAATCGTAGGCGTAGCTTTTCGGAAATCGCTCGCGTGATCTCTTTCTCTATGCCTTGAATGTCCGCTGCCTTGCGAGAGTATCGCTCACCCCAAATTTGGGTTCTGTCCCGCGCATTAACCAGCTCAACGCTGACTAACAAGTCGTCGTCGCGTTGCGCCACGCGACCCGTCAGCACAGCTTGCACGCCCAAAGCGTCAGAAACCTCTTTTAGATCGATGTTCTTGTTTTTGTACTCGAAAGCGGAGCTACGAGCGATGACTTTTAGTTGCGGGAATTGTGACAAGCTGTTTATTAACGATTCACTTACGCCATCAGACAGGTACTCAAGCTGTGAGTCCCGCTCTCGTTCACGAACGGTAAGACGGCAATCGATGTAACAGGCGTAGAGGCAGAAGAGCGACTGGCGGAAAACCTATAACCGATGAATCCCGCGGCGGCGACCATTACGAGTCCGGCTACCGTCAGCACTAAATTTCTTGTGCTGATGTTTTTCCTGAGACCAGATGGCGTGCCCAGCCGTCTCTGAGTAGCTCCTAACTCATCGGTTTCCTCATCTTCGACAACCAGTCTTACGAAGTCGATATGCTCCGTCAAAACTGGCGCCGTCTCGCTGGGTTCAGGGATTCCAGGATCGAAGATATAGCCGCGACCCCGCTCGTTCCTAAGGTATCGTCCCGCGACGTCGCCTAGCGCGTGACGCACGTCCCTTAGGCACTGCACCAGCGAGTCGTCGGTCACAGCTCGCCCCTCCCAAACCTCATCGATGAGTTGGTCCTTGCTGATCAAACGGCCGCTGTTCTCAGCAAGATATTTCAGCGCCTTGTAAGCCTGGGGTCGGAGATGGACGGGCCGACCTGAGCGAAGCAGACAGCCACGCGACGTGTCGAGCACGAATTCGCCGAAGAGATGTAGCTTCTCGTTTTCCATCCTCACCAGAACCCTGCAAGTTGAGCACAACCTCAACCGGCTTTACGGGCTTCACTCACTTTTCGCCTAACTTTCATCCACTTTTCAGCTCACGTTCGTTACTGCTGGAGCCTCCCGGACTAAGGTGCAGCGCAAGCAACAACTGAAGGTCGGGGCGACCGTCACGGGCCGCCTCGATGTAGGGTAGGCGGAATTATAGAGCAGTCTTAACCGGACAGCTATGAGGAGAAGGCATGAAGAGGACACGCCGCATCGAGGTCATCAGGTACACCCGCCGGGTGACTCTGAGCAGCGAGCAAAACGTGCCCGACTGCGGCGCGAACCCCGCCATCGACATCCTTCTTGAAGCCCTCGGCGACAACACACCCGTCACGAAAGAGTCGGGTTACGAATTAGACGAGGGCAGCCAAGACAATCTGCTCGTCGCAGAAACGAGCGCGCACGGAAACAGTTCGGAACAAGAATAAGGTTGAGTAGGAGGAACAAATGAAAAAGACAATGTTGAAAACCACGATTGGCGTAGCGTTAACGATCCTGATGGCGCTTACGATTTCGCAGATTCACGTTTCAGGACAGACTAAGGGAGAGCAGCTAACCCGGGACATCGACGAAATTTTGCTGAAGTCGGAGGAGGCAAAGGGTGACCATGGACTGGTAGGCACTTGGCTGGTGCAGGTCACGGTTCGAAATTGTGCTACCGGTGTTCCCCTGGCAAGCTTTCCTTCTCTGCTGACATACGCTCAGGGCGGGACGATGATCGAAACCACATCCAGCATTAGGCCTGCGCAAAAAACCCCGGGTCTAGGGGTTTGGCGTTATGTGGGTAGTCAGAACTATG
>JBPCNX010000087.1:0-31095 GCA_051000815.1 Pyrinomonadaceae bacterium | reverse complement strand
CGTCAGTCTTCAGCGTCAGATTGCCATTGTTATCATACTGGTAGCTGACTGTTCCGCTCTCCGGATTTGTGGCCGCAGTCAAGCGCTTCAGCGAATCGTAAACAAAGCTGCGGGTCTGCACGCCCTGGCTTACCGTAAGCAGACCATCGAGCACATCGTAGCTGTAGCTGGTGAGATAGTTGAGTCCCGCCGGATCCTCATAGACTTCAGTCAAGCGTCCCAGCGCGTCAGTGACGCTCTGGCGTTGTTTTCCATTCTGGTCCGTAACCGTCACCGTTTTGCCGCTGTAAGCTGTGGTGACTACAGCGCCGTCAGGTGTCACAACCGTCAGCACGCGTCCCAGGGCATCGTAGCCATTGGTGGTCCAGAGGCCGGAAGGATTTACCAGATCGGTAAGCGACATGGTGCGGTAAGGATTCGCAACGCGCCACACACGGCCCATGTTGTCATACTGCGTATCGCTGGTGGCATAGGTTCCCGATTCGTTCAGGAAAGAACGGCTCGCCCGTCCCAGCCCATCCAAGTATTGATAAGTCTCAACATACCTGGTGGCATCCTGCGCCGTCCGCGTTTTTACGAAGCTGCTGCCGGCAGTGTCGCCATACTCATAGATGGTCGAGCCGCCGCCCGGAGGCCGCGTAACCAGAGTGGGGCGGTTAAGCGAGTCGTTGTAAGCAAAGCTGGTGCTCTGATTATTGGCATCTGTTGTCGAGGTGACTAATCCGGTGTTGAAGTCATAGACGCTGGTCGAGACCAGCGCAGTTGCCGAGCCGTTCTGTCCCGAAGGGTCAGGAATCGGCGTGCGCAAAAGCGTGGGATAGGCGTAGGCGTAGCTGCTGGAATATTCCACCTGCGACTGATTGCCCCGCGCGTCCCAGCTGTTTCTCAGGCTGCCACATTGATCATACTGCGCGTGTGTCTCCAGATACGTCCCCGTGGTGTTGAGCCAGCTTCCCAGGGTCGTCGCATTGCCACGCACGTTGGTGCCGGGATCGCTCCAGCCCGTCACCGCGCCATAGGTGAGCAAAGGATAGCCGGCTTCGTCATAGCTCACGCGCGACTGCCCGACAATCGTACCGGCCGCATTCTTGATGCGACTGGAGGTGGGCAAGCCCACCAGATTGCGTGCTCGATAAGCCGCTTTCGTGCCCGCATCAATAGTCGCATCGTTAACCAGATAAGTCGCTTCCTGAGTGCGCACCAGCGCGCCTTGAGGGATCGCAGCGATGGCAGCACTCTGCGCCGTAGTTTGATCTACCGAAGCGTACTCATAAGAGCTGGTAGAGATGGTATTCAGATCGGCATCGTACTGCATCGTGGTAGTCGCAGCGAGCGCATTGCCGCCCGTGTCCAGCACGATTGAAACCTGCTTGGTTACTCGCGCGTCCCGCGTGGCGGTAGACTCGCCCCCGGGTGTCGGTCCTGAGACTGTGTATTCGGTCAGAGTGCGCCGCAACATCTGTCCGCCTGAGGAAAACGCCCGCTCGTCGTAGGCCGTACCGACCAATGCACTATCAAACCCATAGTCGATTGTAAAACTCCCGCTTCCTCTTTGGATCAGCCGCTCACCGTAAGTTAAGTCAGGCGCGATCGTCGTCACCCTGTAGGATGCACCCACTGGCGTCGCCGTACTGTATTGCCAGCGCGCTTCATCGCTGCCTGTGCCATTCACGCTGCTCCAGCGTTCCACGACCCCGCGATTGGTCTGCTTATAGATGCCCGTCACGATGCCCGCGGGTTCCACCTGAGCGTAACGGTAGCGCTCGTAGCCGCCGGTCGGCAGGTAAACCTTGTCAATCTCGCCCCAGATGTTATAGGTGAAACGGTAAGACTGTCCGTTTGGCAGAATGATCTCGCTCAATACCACAGGGTTAAAGATGGCGCTGGCGCAGACCCGGTTATTGCCGCTCGAGGCGAACAAGCTGGGCGAGAGCGTTTGCGGCGGCTCATTCCAGTTGCGGTCGCCCGCGTAGCGCAGCGCTTGCGACGGATCGCTGCGCACGTCCGTGAGGTTTTGCCAACGCAGATTGTAGGTGATGGTCGAGCCGTTTACACCGGGCAGAATGTAGGGCGTATAGCCTGCCGTAGGAGCCGCCGGGAAGGGTACGCCGATCACCCGGCCTAAGGTGTCGGTCCATTGGCGGGTAACGGAATTGTAAGAGAGCGTGTTGCCATGGCGGTCTATAAACTGCGTGGCGCTCTGTTCGGTGTAGACGCGAGCGGCGAAGATGTAGCGTCCGCCGTCGGGCAGAAAAAGCGTATTGTTGGCCGTCTCAAAGCGCATCCGCGCTCCATCTACCGAGTAATAGACTCCCGCATAATCGTAGTTATAGCCCCCCGGTACGTCATCCTTGCGCAGCTCGTGCGCTGACCCGTCAGGCAGGTGCACCCACATGCGATAGATGTAACGCCACTGATCCTGCGGCGGCGTGGTCGCGCAGTCCACGCAGATGGGTTGTTTGGTTACCGATTCATAAGGCTGCTCTTCGGCTTTCCAATCAATAAGAGGAACGCCAAGACTTGAAGTCCAGCCGGCCCTCGAATGTTCCGCAAAAAGCGCTTCGGTCTGCGTCTTTAATCCGCCCGTAGCCTCCCACGATTGCACATGGTCAAGTCGCCAGACCTTCGATGAGTAATAGAGCGTGAGGGGGAGACCAGTACCGGCCCTCCCGCCATAACCTCCCAGCGGAATGCTCAGGCTCATGCCGAGCGTGGAAGGATCAATCCGCAGATCGCTGCGCGACGCCTGATCGGCCTTGTTGTTTGTGTGCTGGATGGCCGAAGTTTGGGCCCTAACGATCTCCGGAGTTGACAATAACGTCAGACAAACAGCAAAAAAGAAAAGTGTATGAATAATCTGCCACTTATTCGCCCGCCGCCATTCGGAAAAGGCGTGGGAGAGAGTCGGTCGAGAATAAAGCCCTGTGGATTGCGTTGGAACCGTCGAGGGGTGGTGAGTCATGAGAAAGTCAGCCCTTTCCTTTAGTTGCAGAGCCCTGCCGCTCGGATAGATGCTTGAGGTTGTCGCGACACAACCAGCAAGAAGAACAGGCTCTTGTCAATCAAAAATCATTGACGCAAGAACGCGGTGTGAGTCGCACGACGAACTGCTGCGAGGTCGTCGCGATTCTAGTAACTAAACTCGGCCTGTCAACTGAAGATTTCGTTATGAGTTTGTTGCAAACCTGCGCCAGTGCTCTTGAGGGAATTTGAGCGCGCTAAACAACGGTTG
The DNA here is from genome assembly GCA_051000815.1 of Pyrinomonadaceae bacterium. Taxonomy (GTDB): domain Bacteria; phylum Acidobacteriota; class Blastocatellia; order Pyrinomonadales; family Pyrinomonadaceae; genus PSRF01. The sequence continues at coordinate 27,863 of JBPCNX010000087.1, read as the reverse complement.
ACCGCCAGCGCGTCCACCAGGGTGACAACTCGTTGCCACTCGGACGGATCCTGATCCAGTGCCTTCATCCTTACCGGAATCCTGTGGTAACCTCGTCGCACCGCCTACATCTTCCAAATCGCGGAAAGCTAATATTGGTTTGAGACTTCAAAGTACCCTGATGCCCTGGTTTAGTAAAAAATCCAAGCGAATCGAGAATGTTCCGCCAGAAGAACGCGTCGTGAAGACTGAAAATGTCTTCGTCAAATGCGACGGCTGTGAAGCTCATGTCTACACGCGGGATCTCGAGGAATCGCATCAGGTCTGCACCCATTGCGGCTATCACTTTCGCCTGAATGCTCGCGAACGTCTGGCGATGCTCTTCGATGAAGGCAAGTTCGAGGAACTCGACGCGGAGGTGATTTCGATAGACCCGCTGAAGTTTGTCGACACCAAACCATACGTGGAGCGCCTGGCACAGGCCAGAGAAACTTCGGGAGTTTCTGAAGCGATTATTAGTGGCAAGGGAAAAGTGGGAAACCATCTGGTCTTTGCCGGCGCGATGGACATGTCGTTTATTGGCGGCTCAATGGGTTCGGCGGTCGGCGAAAAAGTAACGCGGTTAATTGAGCGCGCGTTTAAGGAGCATGGTGCGGTGATTATCTTTTCCGCTTCGGGAGGCGCGCGCATGCAGGAAGGCACGCTCTCTTTGATGCAGATGGCGAAAATCTCCTCGGCCCTAGCTATGCTGGACGATGCGCGGCTCCCGTTTATTTCAGTGTTGACCGATCCGACGACCGGTGGCGTTACCGCCAGCTTTGCAATGCTAGGTGACTTCATCATTGCGGAACCCAAAGCGCTGATCGGTTTTGCCGGGCCGCGCGTAATTGAACAGACGATCCGCCAAAAGCTTCCCAGGGATTTCCAGAAGTCGGAGTTTCTACTGGAGCACGGCATGCTGGACGCGATCATCGATCGGCGCGAGGTCAGGGACTACATCATCAAGCTGCTTAACTTCATGATGAATCCCGAGATTTATGGTGAACCTGAGCTGGCCAGAAATCAGATTGGCGCCGCTTCACGAAAATAACGCCACGTCCCTGCCTCTTTGCTCAAGCACTCGATGCGAGGAGCCCCAAGACTTAAATGCAGTTTGATCAGGCGCTTCGCTACCTTCTGGATCTTGGACATGAAACCCTCGCCATCAAGCTCGGCCTAAGAAACATCGAGCTTCTGCTCACCAGTCTTGGCCACCCCCAGAACTCTTATCCCTGCCTGCAAATCGCCGGCACCAATGGCAAAGGCTCGACCGCTGTGGTTCTTGACTCGATCTGTGCGGCCGCCGGGATCAAGTCGGGCCTCTTCACATCGCCGCACCTGATTTCAATAACCGAGCGCGTTCGCGTTGGCGGTAAAGAGATCTCGCGCGAGTCGTTCGCGCGCCAGGCAACTGTGGTAAGGGACGCGGCTGAAACGCTCTTAGCGGAGAAACAGATCGAGGCACTGCCAACATTCTTCGAGCAGGTGACAGCAATTGCTCTCGCTGAGTTCCGAAATGCAGAAGTCGAGCTGGCGATCCTGGAAACGGGATTAGGAGGGCGCCTCGATGCTACGACCGCGGCCCGCGCTGATGTAGTCGCCATCACCGCTATCGGTCTCGATCATCAACAGTACCTGGGCGAGACACTGGAACAAATCGCAGCGGAGAAAGCGGCCATCATCCGGCCAGGTGTGAAAGCGATAATCGGATGGCAGCCCGCCGCGGCGATGAATGTTATTTTGCGGTTTTGCAAAAACAATGGCGTAGAACCGAGTCTCGCAGACTGCCGCACCGTTGTGGAGGGTGTCACACCAGACGGTCGACTACGGGCAAGTTTCAAAACTCAGAAGGACTTGTACGAGCACGTGCTCGTTGGCTTGCGTGGTCGTCATCAGTTAGAGAATGTGTCTCTGGCTGTGCGACTCGCAGAGGCACTTGGCGAGCGCGGGTTCCCAATTTCTCGATCGGCCATCGTTGCCGGTATTGAAAACGCCAGACATGCGGGTCGGCTGGAATTGTGGCCAGGCCATCCTGCAGTTTTGTTTGATGGCGCTCATAATCCTGACGGTGTGCAAGCTCTCCGCGAGTACTTTGACGAATTTATCACTGTACCGGTGACTCTCATCTTCGGCGCCATGGAAGACAAAAACCTCGAACAGATGGGGGAGGCTCTCTTCCCTGCGGCGACTCGCCTTGTGCTGACCCAACTTGATAACCCACGCGCGGCCACGCTTGAAACACTCGAAAGGGTGGCGGCGCAATTTGTGGACTCGAAGCGAATTCGCTCAGCGTCATCAGTTGAAGACGCGATCAGGATTGCGAAAGAGATGACGCCCTCCGACGAGTTGATCTGCGTCACGGGCTCGCTTTATCTGATTGGCGAAGTTCAATCACAATTGAAACAAGAACAAGATGTTGGATACGCCGAACGTGAAAGTTAAAGCCGTGGGGAAAGCGAAATCACGCTGAAAGCGTGAGAACTCTTGTGGTTGCGTTTCCGGGGGTTGCCCCCGGCTATTTACTTGAATCCCTTCAGGGACTCCCCTTTGCGAATTGAATTCCTTCGGGTTCCCTTGCGAACTTGAACCCTGCGGATCCTAGAGATCGGAGCACGTATGACGAAACAAGAACTGCCACCTCAAATTGTAGATAGCACGGAAATTTTTCGCGGCCGCGTTTTCGATGTGACCGTCGATACCGTGCGTGAAGGGGACACGACCTATAAGCGCGAAGTGGTGCACCACCCGGGAAGTGCGGTGATAGTTCCGGCATTTCCCAATGGCACAGTTGCCCTCGTACGGCAGTATCGTCATCCTGCCCTGCGTTATCTTCTGGAAGCGCCCGCCGGAACATTGAATCGCGGGGAAACGCCGGAAGAGGGGGCTGCACGCGAACTTGAGGAGGAGCTTGGTTTTGTTGCCGGTAAGCTGGAGAAGTTGTCGGAGTTCTATGTCTCACCGGGCTTTTGCGAAGAGAAAATGTGGGTCTATCTAGCCACCGAGATGACAGCAACAGAGCAACGGTTAGAGGATGACGAGCTGTTGGAGATTGTTCGGCTGCCGCTTCGACAAGCGCTGGAGATGATTACCGATGGCGAGATTAAAGACGCAAAGACGATCATCGGCTTGATGCTGGCCGCGCCGCGTCTTGGACCTGCGCTGCTGGAGATGGAATATCCAGCGGTCTAGCTAGTGCTGCCAAAGGAGACTCAATAGAGAACCGGGAGGGACCGCATCCTGCGACATCGCGCTCCATTACAGTACGGGAGCGGTAGCGACCGCACTCAAGCGTCTTCGCTTATTGATGGACAAATGAGAATCGCTCGTTGAAGGCGGTCGCTACCGTTCCCGTACTGTGATTGAATCGGATTGTCCATTGGTTTGACCACTCCCGAGCAAACGCCATACACTCCACTCCGTGACTATCGACAATCAGCTCGACAATAAATTCGGTTCCTACCCCACACTAACGAACGATCAAGTGCTCTCAACCGGAAGCTTTGATTTGTCGCCGCGCCCGGCGGTGGATCCGAACAACCCGCCCTGGGGTGTTGGCGGCGCCCTGTTAGTATGGCTTGCAAGTCTCCTGCTGATGCTTTTCGTGCCGCTGATCTTTCTGATTGTTTACGCTCTTCAGCTAGGACTGGATTTCGCAAATCCTGACTTTGTGAAAGCCTTTGCCGAACTTGCTACAACTGACAAGAGGGCGATTTTACTGCAAGTCATTTCTCTGTTGCCGATCCACCTGCTGACTTTCGCAATGGTTTGGGCCCTGGTCACGCGCTTTGGAAAGTTTCCCTTCCTGCGCACAATTGGTTGCGAATGGCCTAATCGTCTCTGGCCATGGTTGAGCGTGATTTTGGGGGGCTTACTATATGGTGCGGGCGTATTAATCGCGTGGTTGGTCGGCGCTGATAAGCCTACGCAACTCGAAGAGATTATCTACAGTTCCGTCGCAGCCCGGTACGCAATCGCCTTTCTCGCAGTCTTCACAGCGCCTTTTGTCGAAGAATTTGTCTATCGCGGAATTCTCTTCGCTTCACTACAGAGACTTGCCGGAGCCGTCGTCGCAGGGTCGGTAACATTGGGTTTGTTTACCATGATTCACGTGCCACAGTACTGGCCCAACCTCGGCGTACTCGCCGCGGTAGGATTTCTCAGCGTGGCGCTCACAATCGTGCGCGCCAAGACCGGACGACTTTTGCCCTGCATCGCAATCCACTTCGTCTTCAACGGCATTCAATCGGTCATCCTGATAATTGCACCTCACTTTTCCAAAGCTGGAGCCCTACCCGATCCGGCGCCTACCATGTCGCTCCTAACTGGCTTGGGACTGTTCTGATCCTATGGTTCACGAAGTGGTAGTGGTGGGCGGCGGTATTGGCGGACTCACCGTTGCCGCCCTGTTAGCTGCCCGCGGAGTGGATGTCTGCCTGCTGGAGCGAGCCTCGCAGCCCGGAGGCGTTGTCGCCGGCGTTGAGAGTTTTGGTTATACATTTGATCCGGGTGTGGGACTCTACCCCTTCTGGGAACCAGGCGAGATTCACGATCGGGTTTTTTCCGAACTTCCGGTACAGCCACCCGAATTTCATTCAGAACTTCCCGCGTACATAGTTCGTCTGCCCGATCAAACTGAAGTTCCCCTCACAGCCAACGAAGATGAGTTTTCAGCGGCGCTGCTCGCGGCCTTTCCGGAATGTGCAGACAAAGCTCTGGAGTTCTACGAGGAATGTGCACAACTAAGCAACCGATCTCAGAGCTCAAAGAAACATCCGGGGCACTCAACCTCCGGATTGTTGCAGCAGATTAAGGCTCTTGTTCCAAACCTGCGGGCGCCACAGATCCTTCAAACGAACAATCAAACAGTGTCGAAACGACTGGAAGGCACATCGCCACGGTTTCAACACTTCATTGATGCACAGCTGCAAATTCTCGCCCAGGCATCCAGCGATACATGTAGCTTCCTCCGTGCGGCTGCCGTACTCACCATTCCCCAACGAACGACATTTTCGATTCAGGGCGGCGCTCCAGCCGTGGCCGGACGACTCGCCGACTCAATCAAACAAAGTGGCAGCCGGCTACGACTTGATACTCCAGTGTTGCGCCTGGCCTACGACGCGAGTGGCCGCGCCATTGGTGTAGATCTGTTGAGCGGAGAGACCGTCGGCGCCTCGCGAGCGATTGTCAGCAACCTGACGGTGTGGGACACCTATGGAAAACTGATCGGTCTTAACCGCACTCCTTCGGAAGTCAGGAAACAGCTGAGTACGATGGGAGGTTGGGGAGCCTACACACTTTTTCTCGGCATCGACAACCAGGCAGCCGAGAGGCTCCGGGCGAACCGTATTCTTACAATTGCCGATTCGGTTGAGCCCTCGACCCTCGGTTCTGAGGCTTCACCCTTGATGTTCTCCGCCGCCCCCAACTGGGACCCCAGGGCGCCGTCAGGCAAGCGTGCCGTCACAGTCGTCACTCTTACCGATGTGGAAGAGTGGTTCACATTTCACGAAACAGCTGAGGAGATTGAAGAGAAAGACCAGGCTACTCTGGAGCAAGTCTGGCGGCGCTTGCACGACGCGATGCCTGAGCTCGGCGGCGATATAGAGGTCATTGAAACGGCCAGTCCATTAACATGTTACGAGCTTACGCGCCGCAAGTTGGGCATGATCGGCGCCCCGACCGTCTCCCTTGAAAGACTCTTATGTGCAAAGGGAACAACCTCTCATGAAAACGTATTCATCGTCGGAGATACCAACTCCCAGTGCCCTGGCATAGCCGGCGTAACCCGCTCAGCACTCGCCCTCGCCAACCAGTTAACCCTCTAATCCCTTCCAAAAACCTTCGACAAGCCCTAATTGTCTAGTGTATAGAGTCAACGGACAATTTAAGATGCTCGTTAGAGTCTCTCTGTGAGGTGGAAGCTGGGGAGGTGAACCTTGTACATCACTATCGACGAGCAGGATGGGCGGCCCATGTATCGACAGGTGGTTGACGGAATTAAGGAGCTGATAGCTCGAGGTGAGTTGGCCGCCGGCTCGGGTTTACCGCCCGTGCGCCAGGTGGCCGCCGATCTGGGCGTGAATCTCAATACGATTGCGTTCGCCTACAGGGAGTTACAGAAGGTGGGATTAATTCGCATCAGGCACGGTTCCGGAGCCGTGGTGGTCGCTCAGGTAACCGGTCAGAGCGTTGCAGAACGACAACAGGCAAAACTCCGGGCGGCTTTGACTGACCTGGTGCTGGCAGGGCTTAGTCGCGCGGAAGTTCTCGCCATTGTGAATAACGTCCTGAACAACCTGATGGGCAGCAAGAATCGTTGACGAGTGGCTTATGGGAATTTGCCACCGCTGGTTTTGGGATTGGCACTACCCCGTGTCGAAGTCGGAGAACCCATTCCCTTCCCGAAAGTAGTGTTCCTTGAAGACGGCGACGAGGCATCAGGGAAAGGATCGTAGCCCCTCTGAGTCGGGTAATAAGAATTGCGAGTCTTCCACCAATATCCTTTGTAGTAAGAACTGGAATACGAACCGCCGTAGGGCGATCCCCAACCGGCATAAAAAGGCATGAAGGTGTAACACCCGAACGCGGGTTCGTAGAGCCAGAAGCCTCCCAGACGACCGCCAAACCGGCGCGCCCACAAATCATTAAAGCCTGATCTCAGGAGGCTTCGATCTCGAGACGACATCCTTTGGTTTGCTTTCGCAACCAGCTCTGCCCGCTCCTTGCTCCAGGCGTCGAGGCTGTCGAACGCTTTCTTATCGGCGTCTGTGAGTTTGGCCACTGAAAAGGAACGACCGCTGAAGATGAGCTTCTTTCCGTCTTTGACCTTGGTCTCGGGATCGGTCAAAAGCACTCGACCCTTCCTGACAATGAGTTCAGTTAAGTCACCGGGGACAACGTCTAGACGATAGAGACCGCGTTGCACAATCGCCATCTTCGCGTGCGGCGTGGTGATATTGATTTGAAGCTCAGTATCTTCGGCCCCCGTAGCTTCCACGATTGCGGTGCCTCGGACCAAGCGCACTTCCAGGTTATCGAGAGAGTTGCTGATTAATTCAAATTCTGAATTCCCACCCACTCGCATGTACGAACCAGGATTGAGCAAGATCTCCACTCGTCCGTCCAAACCCGTTTGCACGACATCGCCACCCTGAAGATTGTCCTTAATCGTCAGTTGCTCCCACACAGAGCTTCCTCGCGCGTGTACTCCCGTTCGCCCGGTAACCGCGTTTACACCCCCAGCCCGGGCTGAAATCACAAACCGCTCGCGTGTGGTTTGCGTCGACTGCGCCGCTGCCACCCCGAAACCGGAAATTACAAGGATGATTGCAAACAAAAATAGATAGGATGACCTGGAGTTTTTACGCATGGAAGGATCTCCTTTGGATCCGGGCTGAGGCTGTATTCTTCTGGGGAGCTGACCGCAGAGGCATTATAGACCCATCGACTCCATATTCAAGCTTTTCCGCGCCAGGGATCAATTCTGACTCCTGGTGTAATAACCACGTTTGGTGCGGGCACTCAAACCACTCCGCCCCACGACCTGAACGGCCACGGAGCGCCATTTTCCATCGTGCAACGGATTGCTGGATTTGTAGCCCACGCTGTAAACCGTCCCGAGATCTTTGATGACCTGATCATACACCTGTTCCAGATCCTTTAGTTCCCGTGCGCGGTAGACCGTTGTGCCGCCGCTCTCCGCAAGTTGAGCGAGTTGCTCCCGCGCCAGCGCATAGGCGCTGCGAGGACTACGATGACGCTTAACTTCTTCATTTTCTGTGTCCAGATAAACCGGCAGAACTATGGTATCGGAGTTCCTGATTTGATTGAGGAGTTCCGCAAAGGTAGTCCGTGATCCTTCGCCGAAGACATCCGGCAGGGCATTGTCCACTCCGTCTGTCATCACCACGATCGCGCTGCGGCGAGACGGATTGTCCTTCGCAAGGACAGCTTTCAGCACATGGGCGAGCGCGTCCCAGAAGTTAGTTCCGCCGCTCGGCTTCTGAATGTCTTTGATCGACTCCTTCAGGGCCTTACGATCGATGGTTAACGGCGAAGCCAGAAGCGGGGCATCGGTGAAGGTTACAATTGCGACGCGGTCAATCGGCCTGGTTGCTTCGACAAATCGCTTCGCCGACTTTCTCACCAGGTTTAGTTTGTCAGAAGTGGAGCCCGAAAGATCCAGCAGCAGAACCAAATCAAATGGGGCGTTCTCTCCGGCAAAAAAAGCGATCTGCTGTGGTTTGCCATCTTCAAGTATCAGGAAATCGTCCTCGCCTAACTCGGCGATCGAGTGTAAAGGATCTAACCTGAGTACACTGACTTTGAGATCGACGAGATCGGAGTCAACCCGAATGATCTCCGCCGGCTCAGAGCCTTGCGCCATGGCGCCGGGCGGTAACAATGCAGAGACGCAGACAAACAGTCCCAGCAGAAACAACATCTGCCGCGGGCGATTGATCGCCCGACTTAGTTTAGTTCGCATAGTAGCCCTGTCTTCCGCGAGCACCGGCCGCGGGTCGAGCAACGTTCACGCGTATCGCTCGCCATTTCCCATCCCGCGCCCTGTTCGTGGGTCGATAGGAAAGACTGTAAACAGTCCCCAGGTCGGCCACAACTCGTTCATACGCTCCAGCCAAATCCTCCAGACGGTCGACTTCATAAAAAACTCCGCCCCCTGCGTCGGACACTTCCTTCATGCGTTGGTAGCCCTGGTCAAAGGCCTCAGGTTGAGTGTCGAGTGGACTCATCGCCTCATACTCGGTGTTAAGCCACATCGTATAAAGCACGCCGTCAAACTCGCGAACCTGGCTGAGCAACTCGGTGTAGGGAAGTTGCGAGCCAGCGCCCTGCACTCCCTCCATCGCTCCATCAAGTCCATCACTCATGAGCACTATGGCCGTGCGTCGTGAGTTCCTTGATCCCTGCGGAGCCTGTTTCAGAGCAAACTCAGCGGCGTCGTAAACCTTGGTGTCGCCTCCAAGAGTATCCATTGCGTTAACTCTTTGACGCAGGAGTTCCCGATCCAGCGTAAGCTCAGAGATCAATATCGGCTTACCGGAAAATGAAATGATTGCGATTCGATCAGAAGATCTTGCAGCTCCCACGAAGCGAAGCGCCGCGGCGCGAATCAATTTCATCTTGTCGCGGGTAGATCCCGAAACATCGATCAGCAGAGTCAGGTCGAATGGGGCAGACGAAGACTCGAATTGCACAACTTCCTGCGCGACACCGTCCTCCAATAGATTGAAATCCGTTTGTTTTAGACCTATCACGCCCCGATTAGTATTTCGATCGACAACGCTCACATTAACCGTTGTGAGTTGCGAATCAACGCGAACGATGTCGCCCTCGCTGACTTCTTCACTTTCGGATCGGTTTGCCGGCGTTCCTGCGCCTGACGATGGGTTTTCCAAGCCAGATAGTCGCGGCGGTTCAGTCTGGCTGACCAGCGGTTCATTTTCCGGAGTCACTTCTAACGAGATCGCTCCGCGATTGGTATTGATTTTCAGGACATGTTCGCCTTTTCCCAGACTTGTTTGCAGAACATGCCCACCGGCGCTCAACGGAGCCGCCAGCATCGAGCGAATAACACCGAACGCGGATTGGGCGTTGATATCAAGATTGAGCGGGCTTGGCAGCTCGACACGAATGTCTCCCGAACCTGACCGCAACGACGCTGAGGCAGGGATGCCGTGAAGGGTAATCGCGCCCGCGCCCGTTTCCACTTCCGCGTTCACACCTTCGGGCAATGTCACAGTCAGGCCGATATCAACGGCGGGATCGAACGAAGTGCGCAACACCGAAATTAGGAGCATCTTATTTCTGTTGTCGATAACGATTGGCGAGCGTTTGAAAGGCGTGCGGCTTCCTTCATTTGCCACAGCTACGGAAATGTACTTCTCCTTCCAAACAGTAACTACGATCCCGCCAAACTGATTCTCAATGCGCACCCGTCCAGCGGCGGGCGCGTCGATCCGAATGTCCTGTTTATCGAAGACGCTTGATGCAGATGCAAATGTCGAGAGGGCCGGCCCGGCAACCAGACCGCTTGCAAACAGGAACAGAACTACCCGCAGTCTAAAAAACATGCTTCCTGTACGTCAGATGTCGGGATTCACTTCGGGAGACCGCGGCAATAATACCTTCAGGAGTAGCAGAGGACAAAGACATCGCTCCTCGGGGCAGCACTGATGCAGTGTGGGTCGTGATGATTGGAACACTCAATATCAGAACCGGGAGCGGTAGCGAAGTTGATGAAACATTCAAGGTGGTAAGAAACCCGGATTTGTTGTTTTGTTACCAGGCGTCCGAATGACCCGGTCGCTACCGCTCCCGGTTCTGATGTTGAGCCGTACTCCAGGCTTGGCCAAACTGCCCCCACTGCCATTCCTCGTTATCGTTCGATCAAATCCAACATTGAGTCAGCCTCCGGCGGTGAAGGGGGCGATGCCGGAGCAACAGCGTTCCCTCCCAGGTCGGTAAGCCTGAGCGTCAGATTATTTGCGTTAGTTGCATAAGGCATAGCACCCTCGAGGGTGACTACGCCCTGCCGGATCATTTGCTCCAGCACCCCGTCAAACGTCTGCATTCCTTCCTGATCACCCTGCTCCATGGCGTCGATCAGCGACTTTCCGTCCGACTCACCCTTTTCGATATATTCGCGAGTTCGCATGGTCGACTTAAGAATCTCAACCGCGGCTACGCGTCCTTTCCCGTCCGGCCTGGGCAACAGTCTCTGCGAGATAATGAAGCGGAATGACTGAGCGATCCTGGTGCGGATCACTTTTTCTTCGTTTTTGGGAAACACACCGATGATCCGGTCAACCGTTTTCGCCGCATCTATGGTGTGTAATGTAGACAAGACGAGGTGGCCAGTCTCGGCCGCTTCCAGCGCTACCTCGATCGTTTCGCGGTCACGCATTTCGCCGACGAGGATCACTTTGGGAGCTTGTCTCAACGCAGCGCGCAACGCGACGGCAAAATTCGGCGTATCCGAATGCAACTCGCGTTGATGCACGGTGGAGTTTTTATGCGTATGAAGAAACTCAATCGGGTCTTCGATCGTGACGATATGGTAGTACTGAGTTTCATTGATCAGGTCGATAATCGCTGCAAGGGTAGAACTCTTTCCGCTTCCGGTCGGTCCGGTTACCAGCACAATACCGTTCTTGATTCCGACAATCTCCTTTAACTGTTCGGGTAAATTGAAATCACTGAACTTTGGCGGGGTCATCGGGATCACTCGCATTACTATCGCGTATGTGCCACGTTGCTTGAAAATGTTTACGCGAAAGCGGGCTTCTCCGGGAACGCTAAAAGACAAATCAGCAGAACCCGTTTTCTCAATACTCTCAACTGCGGTCGGGTGATTGCCGATGATCACTTTCGCAATTCCGGCAGTGTGCGCCGGTGTGAGCTTCTCCAGCCCGGGAACAGCCACCGGGTGGAGCTTTCCAGCCAGCTCAATCTGAGGAGGCCGGCCCGGAGAAAAGATAAGATCGCTGACTTTCTCGGAGGAACGCAGCATCTGACGTAGTACAGCGATGAAGTTTGGCGGAGGCGGGCCGCTCTCTTGAGGAATCGAGGTGTTTGGTTGGTTACTCATTTGAATTGGAACTTTTTAGGGTCGTCAGACGTCAAACTGTTGGTGAGTTCGTGACCAAAAAGAAACGTGTGGCGCGAACAAACCTACGGAGACTCCGCTACATCAAAACGTTGTTCGTAAGACCGGCAGTCCGCCAGGGTAGCCGGTCCAAAATTAGCAAAGGGAGGCGCGGAAAAAATGGCGACGTACAAGGATCCGATGAGATGCTTTGCACCACTCGAAGTCGTTGAGCGCCTGCTGGAAATTCGTGCTGAAGCGGGTTATGCACCTGCCGTTTATCTCCTTTCACCCGATGATTTGGCAGCCTACCTCGATGCTTTTGGTTTCGACGTATACGCTTTGTCGGAAGCTGAAGCTGAACTCCACTTTGGAGATTATCGGGGCCCGTTGGCGCCCGGTGGCGATCACGCTCATAGTTCGTTAACAACTCATTAGGCAGGAAGGAGCTTTGCCTGCGTTGGGAGACAAGATCAAATCTTGTCTCTCTTTTATTTTAGGGCAGGGCCTTGATAACAAAGAATGTGATGTCGTCGTTTGCGCCTGCGCCGTCCGTCCAGGCCAGCACGTCTTTCTGCACGGCCGCAATCAACTCCTTCGCGCTCAGGTGTCTCGCCGCCTTTACTGATTGAGCAAGTCGCTCACGCCCAAACTCTTCACCGCTCGAGTTCGCAGCTTCAGTTACACCATCAGTGTATAGCACAAACAATTCGTTAGGTTCGATGGTCAGGTAGTATTCGTGATAACGAGTGTCTCGAAAAATACCGAGTGGAATACTTCCGCGATCCAGAAACTTGATACCGTCGTGAGCGTCAAGCAACAAAGGTGGATTGTGGCCGGCATTGGTATATGTAAGCGTCTTGCTTGAAGCGTCGAGAATGGCGTAAAAGGCGGTCACATATTGGTTTCGCTCAATGGATTCCCAAAGCAAATAATTCACCTTGGCCATCGAAATGTGGGGCGAATAGCCAATATGCGTCGCGGCGCGCAGACTGGCGCGTAGAAAGGCCATTAAGAGTGCGGCCGGAACGCCCTTTCCCGAAACGTCCGCTACAACCAATCCTATTTGATCTTCATAAATCCTGACCCAGTCATAGTAGTCTCCCGACACTTCCTCAGTGGGAAAGTTGTAAGCGCTGATATCGAAACCCTCGAGTTTGGGATCGCTGGGCGGAAGCAACTCCAATTGGACCTGCCGGGCCACCTCAAGTTGACCTTCGAGGCGCTTCTTCTCGATCAGCTGCTCATGAAGCATTACCTTTTCGATGATGATTGCGACTTGCGAAGCAAGCAGCTTCAATACTTCCAGATCGTCTTTTGCGTACGCATTAAGTTCATCGCTCTCGAGATCGAAGACGCCGATCACCTCATCGTTCGAGATGATTGGCGCTACCATCTCCGACCGCGTTTTTTCCCGAGCGTTGATGTAGAGCGGATCCTCGCGCACGTCGGGTGAGATCCTTGACTGGCCGGTGAGTCCTACATTGCCCACAATTCCCTCACCCAGTTTCAGGTGCAGGTCGGAAAGCTCGTCGATGTCATAGCCACGTACTGCTTCAGTATGAAAGACGCGCGTTTGCTCGCCCGCTGCCGCCGGTCCTTTGCCGGCGCCGCTGAGCACAAAAATACCCGCGGCGTCATAGGGAATAAGAGAATCCAGGGTGTCCATCACCAGATTCAGAACTTCCTGCAGATCCAGCGAACGGCTAATCTTCTTGGTAATGTCGAGCAGCATTCGCAACTTGTCGGTCGTAGTAAGACCAACCGTGCGTAGCTCTTTGACTTGGTCTGGCATATGGTTTCAGTCGCTGGTCGCGGCCTTACGAAGGCCGGCCCGGATTTGCAGGAAGATTATAAGCGGTTACGCATTCAAGCATGAAACCAGTACCCGTAAGATGGATTGGGACCGCAGTCAAAATTCCTAACGGCCCTGGTCTTCGGGACGAGTCGACTTGTATACCTTCCAAAGTCGCGTGACCTTCAGCCGATATTCAACAAGGTCGCGACTGACGCGAAAGTGTTTAGCTATCTGAGGAGCCGATGCGCCCTTGAGGACCAACTTCCGCAATGAGCTGAAAGGAACCAGCGCAGCAGCGCCGGTCGCATAGGCAGCTTCTTCGTCAGCTTTCTGGTAGTCACGTGCCAGCGTTTTACCGCGCTCATCTTTTGAAATAACCGCCAATCTGTTTGGCTGGTGGCCGAGAAAGACGTGGCAGACTTCTTCCATGAGTGTCGCATTTGTGCGAGTCGGGCCGTGGGTAGGGTTAAGAATCACGATTCTGCGACCGTCGGGAAGTGGACGTGATGTAGCGCCGCCCGACCACTTCTCCGCTGCCGAGCCGAGCAAATGTTCCCGTGACGCTTTGCTGAGGTCTTTGAGTTGGTCGAACTCAACTACGAAGAGATTGGCGAAACGCGCGAGAGCAAACGGATCAAGTGGATCGTCAGGATGAGTTTGCGCGAAATCTCGGAGACCCATTGCCTGCAACTCATACTCACGCCATTTCTCGCCTGGCGGTAATTTGAAAAGAGTCACCGCACTAATTTATCGCTTTAGCTGGAAGGTGTCACTGAATGCACATCAGCGACGTTTACGCGCCGGCTTTTCCTGCTCCGTACGACTGAACTGCGTGTAAGCAACGCGAAATAGTTCGGACAAGGCAGTGGCGGTTTCGGGAGTGAGATTGCGATCTGCTCTGAGGTGCGCCTCAACGATCTCCGGCGTAGACTCGCGCGCAAAATAAACAATCGGTTTGGCGGCATCGCTGTCGTCGTGGTTTCCGAGAATACGCTCCATTGGAACATCCAGCCATGAGGTAAGTCTTGCGATGTTGTCTGCATCCGGTTTTCCGGTCCCATTCTCAATGCGCGAAAGAGTTGAAGCGGAGACCGTGGTCTTGTCCGCAACGTCTCGTAGACTAAGTCCCAGATCTTCCCGCTTGCGCCGAATGGCCCGGCCAAGCTCCTGAGTGTTTACGAGTGTCTTTGTAGTTCGCTTCATGTTCTGAACCAACGGCCTTGACAATACCATAGGCGAGTTTTAGACGCAAGACTATGTTTTATAGCTGCAACGCGGAGTTGGAAGGCGTAGGGCGGACAGCCGGCATTAGCGGGAAGCAGTTAAAACCAGACGGTGAAGCAGGCTGAGAAACGAACAGCAGGTCAGGAAACCGGTCTTCCTGCCTGCTGCTTAGTGTCGCTGAACGCTTTGTTACTGATCGCCAAGGGTACGCTTTCGCGCCGACATTGCGAGATCCTTGGCCCGTGGCAGAACTTCAACAGCTCGTGCCACTTGCAGATCATCCGCAGTGACAAAAACCCGGTCTGCCATGACGCGTCCATACGCGGCAGTAACGATGTTGAAGCGCAACTGTAATCCGATAAACGATCGATTGGTATCTAACAACGGCGAAAGCCCTTTCAGAGTTGCATCAGTTGCAACAAACTCCTTGAAGGCTCGGAAGAGCTGGTCGCTGATCGCAAAGTCGGATTGCTGAAGTTCGTGGTCGAAATCAATTGCGTTTAGCACTCGATAGGTATCAAAGCCGCTGATGCGGCCGTTAACCAACTCTCGCGAAAAAGCAAAAATGGGATTCAGGAGGCGCCTTTGCCCCGGGGTAATCGTCCTCGCATTAACTACCTCATCAGGTGCAATGCCGCCGCCGCCGTAAACGGCACGACCTGTATCAGTCTTTTTTTCCGGCCCCGACTGTTTGTTGCCAACGTAATTCTGATCGAGACGATTTGATCCGCCGTGCGTGTAATAGTCGTAGAAGCCACCGTGGGAATAATCCCTCTGGATCAAACGGCCGGATGGCGTGTAATACTTTGCGGACGTCAGAGTCAATCCGGCGCCATACTCGAGCGGGATAATGCTTTGCACCAGGCCTTTTCCAAAACTCGTTTTCCCCACAATCAGTGCCCGGTCGTGGTCCTGCATCGCTCCCGCCACAATTTCGGAAGCGGAGGCCGTACTCTCATTAATCAGGATCACGAGGGGCGTCCGATCGGGAGTGGTGTTTCTGGAAGTGTAGGTATAGTCTCGCAGGCCGTTGCGGCCCTTTTGCGTAAGAATCAACTGGGGGGCCGGCAGGAAAAGCTCGGCAACATTGATCGACTGTTCCAGAAAGCCGCCCGGATTGCCTCTTAGATCGATTACCAGCGAGGTCATACCTCTTGCCCGCAGTCGTTCTATAGCATCCTGAAGCTCGTCAGTTGTTGTGTAGTTAAACCCACGGGTCATATCGATATAACCAACGCCCGGCTTCAACAGGTAGCTATCAGGGATTGAGGGCTGCGGGACAACATCTCGTGTGATCTCCAGCGTGCGAAGACGTTTATCAGCGGAGCGCTCAACGGTGATCTTGACGATCGACCCGCGCGGTCCGCGAATCTTGTCGCGAACTTCCGCCGATGGCCGTCCTGTCATCTTGACGCCGTCAACTTCCAGAATTCGATCGCCAAACCGCAGGCCGGCACGGTTAGCAGGAGCATCTTCGAATGTGGCGATGATGAAAGTATCGGCATCCTTTCCGACGGTGTAACTGTAGATCGAAGCGCCAATACCGTAGTATTCGGAACGCTGATCAGTTTTCAGCTCTTCAAACTCTTCGCGATCAAAATAATTTGAATGGGGATCCAACGAGCGTAGCATTCCGATAATGGAAGACTTGTACGCCGCATTGAAATCGAGCTTCTTACCCTCAACGTAGTTCTCTTGAATCAGTTCCAGCGCTTCATCAAAATCTCTTTCAATCAACGGGATGATGGAGCTTGCGGGAAAGCGGGGGGCACGTCTTCCGGGGACGGAGACGCCACCCGACGGCCTGGCCGCGGAGCTGCTTCCTGGCGTTGACTGTGGCTGCGGCTTCTGTTGAGAAAAGACGACACCGGGGATTGAGAGCGCGACGATAAAGAGGAAAGCGAGTGCGCGTAAGGAAAACTTTTTCACCACTGGTTCACCATGGAATCCTAATTTGTTTCAGGCCGTGTGTAGTTCCGGGGGCGTCGCTGATTCAGCACGGCCCAGCGACACTGATGCAATACTAACGGATGCAATCAAGCGGGGCAAGGTTGCGTTCTACATCCTGTAACAGCGCGCGTAAATGATTGGTGTATCGTCCGGATTTTCAGATCAGCGGATATGATGCAGCTCGGATTCAACAGGCGGGTGAACTGACCTTTGGTTCTAACCTGGCTTGACGGGCATTCGGCGGCGTCCGTAGAATGAACTAAATAACGGCTTGCCACGTAGATATCCTGGAAAGTCTGACTTTATTGAATATCTAAGGAGCCTTAAAATTATGAGTAGCCCATATCAAAGAGAAGAACAAAGACCCACAGAGACCGTTGACGACTTGATGCTGCGGGCCGACGATCCAGACTCCGATGCTGACGATAGCGCGCGCACCGCGTCTTCGGTTCGCGACATTGCGTCGCGTATTCCCGAGTCGCTTAGTGCGATTGGGCGCGACATTAGCCGGACTATCGAACGAGCAATGTCCGCGAAGGACGATTACGTAGTCGCCGTTAAGATCTCCCCGGAAGCGCAGGATAAACTTGAGCAGTTGGTCCAGGCGGGCGTTTTTCGCAATCGTGCAGAGGCAGCTGGTTTCTTGATCGACGAAGGCATTAAAACCCAGGCCGCCCTCTTTGGCCGCGTCGAACAAAAGCTTGCTGAAATCGAACGTCTGCGCGCGGAATTGCGCGGCATGATCAACGAAAAACCGAGTTAAGTTCCCGCGTCCTTCGCGCAGTTTCCTCGGTCCCCCAACAGAAGTGATTGTCCCCTAACGGGGATGAGTACGCCCGGAACAAAGTTAGGCGAATCGAGACAAACGTGGCAGAAACCTTTCAACTCCCGCCGACAGCAGTCGAACAATTCACTCTTTCAAACGGTCTCCGCGTCATCCTGTCTCCGGATAATTCCGTTCCCGTCGTGTCCGTCGCGGTTTATTACGACGTCGGATCTCGTAATGAGAAAACCGGTCGCACCGGCTTTGCTCACCTTTTCGAGCACATGATGTTTCAAGGCTCGGAGAACGTTCCCAAGGCGGCGCATTTTCAGCACATATTTAACGCCGGCGGCACAATGAACGGGACTACTTCGACAGAGCGGACAAACTACTACGAAACCCTTCCGGCGAATCACCTTCCACTCGCGCTTTGGCTTGAGAGCGATCGCATGCGCTCGCTCAAGGTGACGCAGGAGAACCTCGATAATCAACGCCAGGCCGTTCAGGAGGAGAAGCGGTTACGCTACGACAATCAGCCTTATGTGAACGCTTTCCTTCGCATTAACGAACTGATCTTCAAAAATCCGGCCAACGCTCATTCCACGATTGGCTCGATGGAGGATCTCGACGCGGCAACGATTGACGATGTGCAGGAGTTTTTCCGAGTCTTCTACGCGCCGAACAATGCCGTGCTCACTATCGCGGGCGATTTCGAGCAGCAACAAGCGCTCGCCCTGGTGAAACAATACTTCGAGGGCATTCCAGGTCAACCTAACCCGCCGGCAGTTGACGTCAGCGAAACTGAAGAAGTTGCGCAAACTCGGGAGATCTTTTACGACAAGCTGGCGCCTTCACCCGCATTCGTGCTGGGCTGGAAGATTCCGGCCCGCCGTACACCCGAATACTACGCGCTCGCTTTGGCCGGTGATCTGCTGTTTGAAGGTGACAGTTCCCGCCTCTATCAAAAGTTGGTGAAGGGAGACGAATCAGTCGTTTCCATCCAGGGAGGAGTCGACGAACGGCGTGGGCCCTCGGCCTGGTATATCTTCGCGTTGCCCAAACCCGGAGAGGAAGTGGCAACCATACGCGAACAGATTTTTGCGGAGATCAAAAATTTGGCGACCGCCGGACCGACCACGGAGGAGATGGAGAAGTTGCGAAACTCTTTGTCAAACGACGCGGTGCGCGGGCGACAGTCAAGTATGTATCGCGCTCAACGCATTGCAGAATACGCCCTCTATGACGGGGACCCGCATTTGTTTGATTCTGAACTGGGACTCTACCTGGCTATTACTGCTGACGAGATAAAAACAGCCGTGAGTCAGTTTCTGGATGTGGACAATCGTGTTGTCCTCGATATTATCCCCGGCGCACTTGCAGATGAAACACAGGAAGCAGAACCCTCGGCGTCCCCGCTGCCGCCGGGAGAACCACAGCAACCGACTGCTCCCGCGCCTCAGGTTCCGCCCCCGCCTCCAGTGAAACCGCCGATCAGCCCCAGTCCCGCGGCTGTGCTGGGTGAACCCAGTCAGCAGCCGGGTCAACCCGAGCAGCCTTCAGACTCGCCGAAGCCGGCCAAAGGCGTCTCCGGACCTTTGCATCCGTAGCTATGACCCCACAGGAACAATTTCGCCAACAGGCACCCGCGCCGCTACCACCACGATCCATACAACTGCCAACAGGTGTCGAAACGACACTCAAGAACGGCTTGAGCGTCATTGTCGTCCCCGACAATCGTCTGCCCCTCGTCAGTTATCGTCTGGCATTTCGCTCAGGTGATGCTCACGATCCGAGAAGCCATCCCGGTCTCATAGATCTGCTGACGGGCCTCTTGACTGAAGGAACGAACAAGCACGGCAGCCGCGAGATCGCCGACCGCGTCGCGAAAATGGGCGCCACCTTGAACGCAGGCGCAAACTCGGATTACACGACCATCGCCGCCTCGTCGCTCACACTCTTTCAGGACAGCATTCTTGATTTGCTTGCTGACGTTACGTTGCATCCAACGTTCCCCGAAAACGAAGTCAAGCTGATCAAAGAGAATACCCGTGAGAGCCTGAAACAGCAGCGCGCGCAACCCTCATTTCTGGCGACCGAGATGGTTTCGCGGATAATTTTTGGCGAACACCCGTATTCGATCATCGCGCCTACGCTCGAGTCGCTGGCGGCGACCAATCGGGAGAAACTTGTCGAGTTTCACCGTTCTAAGTTTGTTCCGAACAATGCGGTGCTCGTAGTTGCCGGGGATGTTGACCCTGATGCTTTGATTAAGAGAGTCGAGAGTTTGTTTGGCGACTGGCGCGCTGCAGATTTGCCCCAGGACAATTTTCCCGCGCCGCCTGCCCGGACGTCACGCTCAGCATATCTGGTCGATCGGCCGGGCTCGGCGCAATCCAACATCGTGATCGCAAACGGCGGCGGAATCACGCGAACCAGTCCAGACTACTTCCCGATGTTACTGATGCATACCGTGCTGGGAGCCAATGCATCGTCACGCCTGTTCATGAATCTACGCGAAGAGAAGGGTTACACATACGGAGCCTACTCGAGCCTGGACGCGCGACGGTCGGCTGGTTCAGTTCGCGTTAGCGCCGAGGTCCGCACAGCCGTCACCGGAGACTCTCTGAAAGAGTTTTTCAATGAGTTAACCAGAATTCGCAATGAGCCAGTCTCTGAAAAGGAGATTAAGGATGCGAAATCGTATCTAACAGGAATTTTCCCGATTCGTTTGGAAACGCAGGAGGGTTTGATCGAACAACTCGTCCAGATAAAAATGCTGGATCTGCCGGACGACTACCTCCAAACCTATCGTGAACGAATTCAGGACGTGAGCATTGAGGATGTGCAACGAGTCGCCAATAAATATATCCGGCCCGATGAAGCAGCAATCGTTATTGTAGGCGACGGCGCTGAAATCAGCCGACAGGTTCAACCCTTTGCTTCAGAAATTGAACTGTATAACACCGCCGGGAAACGCAAGGAGAAAGCAGCTGAGGGTGCCTCGACCGATGCGACCAGACACAATCTTACCGGCTCCTGGACTCTGGAAATTGAGACGCCGTTTGGCCTGAACCTCCCGGCAACACTTGTACTCTCACAGGATGAAGCTGGACTGAGCGGCAATGTGGCCTCAGAAATGGGTAATGCGAAGCTTGTTGCGGGTACTGTCACCGGGGACTCCTTCAATGGCGCGATGTCTTTCGAGGTGGGCGGGGAAGCTATTGAGGCGCAAATTGATGGCGAGATCGATGGCGAACAACTGAGCGGCACAATCACAATGCCTGATGCCCCGCCAATGACCTTCGCCGGTGTTAAGGACTGAATGCCGCAGGTACCAGAGGCCGAGCGGGCGCATGCAACAAAGATCGCTTTAACCTTCAGGAGCTTTGCACAAAAAACTCCGGTGGGAAGTAAAGGCGTACAGAACCCGGCGGGGAAGCGACGGTATGATTGACGCCTCTTGCCAATGTCCGTCGTTCAACACTTTAAGCAACTGATTTTAAGGAAACTTCATCTCATGCTACGAGGTTAATGGATTGCCGCAGAGTATAGCGGCTACCGTAACACTCGGTTCCTCCTGATTTCGCCCGGCAAGGCCAACATGCCGGGCGGTTTTTTGTTTAGCGAAGGGAAACCAGCCGCGGATTAGCGCGGGGTGCGCGGATAAGGAGAAGAAGAAAAACTAGCCGCGGATTAACGCGGATAACACGGATAAGAGCATTAACGCCTTCTGATTCGTGTCCGCATCGGCCCTGGCAGGGAACAGAAACTAGCCACGGAGTAGCGCGGAGTTCGCGGATCAAGGAGTTACTTTTCTTATCCGTCTCATCCGCGTTAATCCGCGGCTAATTCGCTTTTTGCTGATTGCGGTCCGCAGTTCGCTATTTTCTTACCTCTCATAACGCACAATCATTCCGTCACCACCCACCGCCCAGCCGGTTTTCTTATTAAATTGGAGTGCGTAGAGATTCTGCGTCACGGACGATTCCTGTTTCAGCCACGTCATACCGCCGTCGCCTGTCCGTAGAATTACGCCGCCGCGCCCGACCGCCCAGCCCTCGTCCTCATTTACAAACTCAACGCTCCAAAGTGTCGACTGCACACTGTTGTTAACCGGCGTCCAGGTTTCGCCTCCGTCAAGCGTCCGCAGAATTGCTCCTTTGGCCCCGACCGCGAGGCCTCGCTGATCGTTGCGAAAGTCTACGTGATACAGCGTCGCCTCAGTTCCGGAAACTTGCCTGGTCCAGGTTTCGCCCGCATCATTGGTGTGCAGGATCGTGCCGCCCGCGCCGACTATCCAGCCGCGACGATCGTTATCAAAATCAACGTGAATCAACTCGGCACTGCTCGGCGTCTTTTGCCGGGTCCAACTATCGCCTCCGTTGTCTGTGTAGACAAGGATACTGTCGATCACGCGATCACCTTTGCTGACAGAGCCGACTACCCAGCCTTTCTTCTTGGAAGAGAAACGAATGCAGTAAAGCTCGACGGTAGCGCCGTCAAATTCGGCCGGCGCGAAACGACGCGCCTCGCCCCAGCGCATTCCATTGTCCTGAGTTACGAAGATTGCGTTTCCCGCAATAAGAAACCCCCGCTCCTTGTCGCGAAAGTAGATATCGTTGATCGCGTCGGTAGTGCTGACCGATTGCTTGGTCCAACTCGCGCCACCATCCTCCGTCTTCATTAAGAAGCCATCGTCTCCGCCGGCCCAACCACGTTTGCTATCGAGAAAGAAGACCGTGTTCAACTCCTGCCTGGCGGGCGCGATTCGCGTTGCTACCCATCCTTGTTGAGCAAACTCTGCAACCGTGGTTAGGGCAAGAATGATTAGCGCCGTTAGGCACCTGCTAAAACTGATTAAGTTTCCCGATCTCATCTTTACTCCCCGACGTCCCTTGCTCACCTAAGACAAAGAGAACCCTTGCAACTCGCGAATGCGCTCGAAACTGAGATGTATTGTTCACTTCTCTTGTACATTAGTTCGGGTTCGTAAGACAAGAAAGCTACAGTCAGCAGCAGACAGCAATAACGGGTGACAGATGAAGAGTAACAAGTAAGGAATCTGAGCATGGCACTCCAGCCTCATCCGTCCCACTCGTCACATCACCTGTCACCCATTCTGGTCACTTGTGAGTGTTGCTATCTGTCTGTTAGCCGCTGATCACGCGGTATACTCGCCCTTCGAAAACCACGACCACCTTCTCGCCCAACAAGAAAAACTCGGCGAGCCGGGACTTCTTGTTCAATAACGCAAAGTAATCATCGCTGCCAAACTTGACCGCAGTTTCCGGAAGCTTCGATTCGACTCTAAACTCCGCGTCAGTCCAAACTCCGTCGCGCAGATAGAAGGTTTTGCCTGCGACAGTCTTAACCGTCGCGGAAAGGGCATCTTTGTCAAAGCGCTCCGCTTCCAGTTGAGAGCGTGCACGTTTACTCTCCTGTACGCCGGCCAGCCCTGTCATAGCTTGTGCATCGGCTAACTTCGGTGGCGGCGCGGAACTGGGGGCGTTGCGAAGATTACCGCTTCCGCGTCCCCCCTGACGCGACAACGTGACAATTTGCTGTGGCCCTGCGCCGGGCTCCAACGCGAGGTAGGAGGTATAAGGAGTAACAATGCCGTAGCGCGTCCCAAGGTCCACAATTTCATCCCGCAGCTCGGCTTGCTCGCCATTAGTGCGCACCTGTTCCATTAACCAGCCCACCCTCCTGGTAGCCCAAAGCCGCGGAAGGAAGTCGTTCCCATCCTCGCGCAACGGGTAACGCTGATTGTTGTAAACGAAATTCCGGTTCACGCCGCCCGACTTGCCGCTTAGCTGCAGCCGCACGTAATCCATATCGATCGCATTGCGGTACCGACCGATCAAAGTTACCTGAGAGCCTTTAAATACGTCGGGCAAGGCTCGTGGATACATCAGATCGGTTTCCACTCCCGCCATATCAAGGCGCAAATCGGTAAGCACTGGATAATTCACTTTGGCAAAGAAGTTTGAGACCTTTGCTTCCAGATCTTCCTTAGGTTCAACGTAATCGGCGACACCGCCGTTATCGGCAGCCAATTTGTCCAGCAACGTCGTGTTCACGTTATAGCCAACACCGAAGGTGAAGAGACGAAGACCTGGGATGCGCGCCTGACTCGCATTGGCGAGAATTCGCGCCGGGTTTGTTTCGCCGGCAGTCGGCAGTCCGTCAGTCATGAAGACGATCATCCGGGGACGATCATTCAACCGGAATTGTCGCATTGAAGCGAGAAGAGCTTCGTTGATGTTAGTGCCGCCTACGGGTCTCAGCGCTTGCACAAAAGCCTCGCCACGTTTACGACCCTCATCGTCGGCTGCGATCAACCCTGACTCCATTAGACGTTCTTCACCCGCGAATGAGATCACGTTGAACCGATCATTAGGGCGAAGAATCCGGATTCCGTACAGCAGCGCAGCGCGGGCCTTCTCCATTTTGCCTTCCTCAGCCATGGACCCGGATGTGTCCAGCACGAAGACAATATCCTTGGCAGCATATTCCTGTTCGGACCAGTCGTCCTTCGGCGAGACAATCAAGAGAAAGTAACCATCCTTTCCCACTTCTCGATGCGTCAGCAGGGTGACTCCGAAATCCTGATTGGAAAGCGCGTAGAACAGTTGGAAATCCTGCGGCTGCTGTCCGCTCACAGTTTCAAAAGAAATGGACGACTTACGCTCACCGTTTCGTTTCACCGAAATTTCGTGGCTGGGCGAATAGATGCTGCGGACCGGATCTTTGCTTTCCAGCTCAACACGTCCGGCGACGGAACCGATTTCAGTTACCTGACGTCCGGTTCCGAGCGGATAACGATAGGCAACGGTTCCGGATTCCGCGCGCAGTACCTGCGTGTAAGTCAGTTCAAGCTTCTTATCGGAATGCGGAGCAATCGGAAAGATGCTCGCCTGAAACAGATCCTTGCCGGCGTATTCAAGCAGACCGGGATCGCGTTGGCGTCGCACAATCTCGTCATAGATCCTGCGCGTTTCTTCTCGCGAGCGAACCTCACCAACCAGGCGACGATTACCATCCCAAATGGCAAACTCAACTATCGAAGCGGATTCGGGAATGGGAAACAGGTAGGTGCCTTCGAGCGTGGCGTTTGTGTCATTCCTGAAGACTTGCTCCAGGTGGGTCGTCGCCACCTGCGATAGTATCTTCGTATCTATCTTGATCGATTTGATCGGAAGCGTGCGGGGCAACGAAACCGGGGGCAGAGGGTCTCGGGGCGGGGACAGCGACCGCAGGGTCCGGGAACTATTACGCCCTGTGCCTTTGCGAAAGGGCTTGTTGCGGCCGAAAGAAACAGGAACAGGAGACCAAGGAATAGGATTGTTTTGATTCGCATTGCTGACCTCAACCAGAATCTGGGCGCTTAGCCCTGTTGTAATACCAGGATTAGAACGCCGGACCAGGGCTTTCTTGCATAAGATGGTTTCAAGTCTCAGGTCCCAAGTCTCAAGTCTCAGGGGGCTAAGGTCTCAGTACCACTGGAGCCCCTTAGGCCCGAGGGTTTTGGAAGCTTTGGTCTCGGAACCGAAACTTGAGACTTGAGACTTGAGACTTGAGACCTGAGACTTGGGACCTGGGACTTGAGACCTGAGACTTGAACCTGAGACCTGAGACTTGAGACTTGAGACTTAGTGCAGCGTCCGCAGGCGCTTGTTTTTAAGGGTTACGATAGTGACATAAATGACGATTGCCAGCCCTCCCGCCGTCAGGGTCAAGGGCGCACCAAATCGATGAGAGATTGCGCCGGCAAGTAGATTTCCGATCGGCATGGCGCCAATGAATGAGAGGATGAACATGCTCATGACGCGGCCGCGCATCTCGTCGGTCACCAGTTTCTGGAGCAAAGTGTTTGTGACCGCCACGGACGTAACAATGGCGAAGCCGACACCGAATAGAAAAATTAGGGAAAGTGTCAGATTGGTAGACTGCCCAAACACAATCAAACAAACGCCAAAGGCGAATGCCCCGCCCAAAACTGACCAGCCCTTTCTCTTGAAATCGCCGAGATAGGCAAGCACAAGGGCGCCCATAAACGCTCCCGCTCCCGCCGTTCCCATCATCCACGCGAGGCCGGTAGCGCCTAAGTGGAAAATGTCGCGCGCAAAAATCGGCACCAGCGTCAGGTAAGGAGCGCCAAAGAGGCTGGTCGCGGCGGAGATCAAAAGCAGCGAAGACACACGCGGCCGATTTCTGACATAACGAAAGCCTGCGATCAAATCCTGCCACAGGGCCCGACGATCCCTGACCGAGTGCGCCGCAACTGTTTTGCTCTTCTCCTCGAAACGAACCAGCTTCAGGGCTACCACGACGGCGATAAATGAAATGCCGTTTGCGTAGAAACAGCCCGCAAGTCCAAAGAACTCGAAGCCGAGTGCAGCGAACACCGGACCGACCACCCTGGAGAGCTGAAACTGCGATGAGTTGAGAGCCACGGCATTTGCGAGGTCTTCACGGCCCACCAGATCATAGGTCATCGCCTGGTAGGACGGGCCCGCGATTGCCATGCAGCATCCTGTCACAAACGAGAAGGCAAGAATCATGTAAACATTGACAAGACCGGCGCCGACCAGCACGGCAAGGGCAAAGGCTGCCAGGCCAGCGACAACTTGAGTGAAGAGCAACAAACGCCGTCGATCGACGAGATCGGCGAAAACGCCGCCGGCCAATGTGAGGAAAAACCCCGGCACGGTCGCCATAAAGCCATCAAGACCAAGCCAGAATGCCGAATCAGTAAGTTGCAGGACGAGCCAGCCCTGGGCAACAGCCTGCATCCAGGTGCCGACATTTGAGAGGAAGGCGCCTAACCAGAAGCGACGGTAGTTAGCATGCGAGAGCGCGCGAAACATCGCGACGCGCCGCTTCGTCGGGGGTTCAACCGTCACAAGCTCTTTCGCTTCCAACACCATGCGTGTGTTTCTAACATTCTGAGATTGAAAGCTCCAAGCCATCGCTAGTAAGGATGAGGGATGAGGCGGAGGGATGAGGGATGAAGGATGAAGGATGAAGGATGAGTGCTGAGGGATGAAGGGTGGAGAAGGAACCAAAGACTTCGAACAATTCGATTCCCACTTCTGCGACAGTCGTGAGACTAGACCGTCTTATTCATTTCTCATCCTTCATCCCTCATCCTTCATCCTTCATCCTTCATCCCTCACCCTTGCTTTCCGTCGCCAGGCAGAGAGCGATCCACCTTCCCCGCCCCGGCGCTCCGCAACAATCTCCGCAAGAATCGCCAGCGCCACTTCCTCTGGAGTAACGGCGCCGATATCCAGTCCCACCGGCGCGCGCACGCGGTTGAGCTTACCTTCGGGAACGCCCGCGGCCCGGAGTCGATCCAAAACAATATTCGTGCGGCGCTTGCTGCCGATTAACCCGATGTAGTCCGGATTCGTTGAGATCACCGCGCGCAGACATGCCTCATCTTCAGTGTGGCCGCGCGTGACAATCGCTACCGAGACCCCTGCGCCATTCCCGATTGCGGCGTGCGCACCTTCGGCCCAGCTTTCAGTTGCAATCAATTCGATTAGCTCGTCAGGAAAGCGCTCGCGGGTAACGAACTCCGGCCGGTCGTCAATCAGGGTCGCACGATAGCCAGCAAAGCTGGCGAGTTTGGCGAGTGCTGCGCCCACATGTCCTGCGCCGCAAATCACGATGCGCGGTTCTGGTTGGATCCGTTCAAACAAAATTCGCATCTCGCCGAAAGCCGTCAGCCCGGGAGCAAACTCGCGAACCTTAAAGGCGCGGGCCTCTTCGCGTGATTCAAGAAAAGACGAGGCGAACTGAGAGATGGCAGCGTTTAGCGAAGCATTACCCAAGTCGCCGCTAATCTCGCCAGACTCTGCAACAAACAGTTTTGCGCCGATGTCAGCTGGGGCTTCGATGATTGTGGCCAGTGTAGCTACAGCACCACGCTCAAGCACTTGCCGAATTGCGTTAATGACGAGGCCGGATCCCGTCCTGTTCGAGGAATCGCGCATGAAAACAGAAATGCGTCGTGAGGACTATTTTGAGGATGAAGGTTTAAGAATACCGAGCGCTGCAGCGGCGCGGCGCGCCAACCAGAGGGGACCAATAAGCAGATACATGGGGTTCTTGAAGAATGCGGGCTGGTTGCCTTCGATCGCGTGACCTACAAATTGAAGAATCCAGCCGACAATGAACAGAGCCAGCGCCCAACGCCAGTTGAAGAAAAACAGCGGCAGCGAAACGACAATCATCGGGATGCCGATGCTGTGCGAAAGTTTATTCAGTGGGTGCTGGTGCTTTGCTTTATAGTTTGTGATTAGAGAGTCTGTCATGGCTTTAGGTTTAGGCACTCAGGCAATCAATCAAACATTTTCCAATTGTGATTTCTCATTTTTCATTAGCGGATTCAACTTGGAAGTGCAACAGACTGTTGTTTGAAAAAGACTTCATTCGGCGTTCGGTATCCGAGCGTCTTACGAGGTCGGTTATTAAGTAAGTCTTCCACGCGTTGCAGG
>JBPCNX010000086.1:0-58575 GCA_051000815.1 Pyrinomonadaceae bacterium | reverse complement strand
GAGTGCAGGGGTTGTTTTTTTGGGGTTGTTGGGTAGCGGGAATGGCGTTCCGGGTTGGGGCGGGTTTGGCAAAACCCCCGCGTCGGGCCGCCACGACTCAGTCCGCCACCGCGCTGGCAGCGACCTTGCCGGGTTCCGATACCGTCGCTCTGGTTAAGGTCAGGCGGGTCCTTGATGAGATGTTGCCAAAACTCCTGGCAACCAATCCGGCAAAGCTCGCGGAGATCAATGCCCAGATCGAGAACTTCAAAACCCGCACCGGCCTGGACCCGCGCGCTTTTGATGAGTTGGCGCTGGGGTTGAAATACGAGTATCCGTCTCCGGACGTGATGAAGATTGCGACGGTGGCAGTGGCGCGTGGGGACTTCAACGCCGCCGCGATGGTCGCGGCGGGACGCGGCGCCGGAAGCGGACAGTATCGCGAAGAGAAATACCAGGGCAAAACGATTTATGTGTTTACCCTCAATCAGCAGGTGCGAGTACTCGGGTTGCTTGATTTGAGAATCAGAGAACTTGCCGTATCTGCACTTACCAACAACACACTCGCTTTAGGAGATGTAACTCGGGTACGCAGCGCCATCGAAGCGAGCAAGGGAACGCGGCGTTCGAACACTGAATTGATCACCCTCGCCACACAGAATCCAAACGCCATCGTTGGATTCGGGGGCAATTTCTCGCCGGCGCTGTTACAGCATCTGCGAATCGGGAACGACGCGGTCGCCAGGGATTTGGCGTCAGTGCGGCAGGTCTATGGGTCGGTAGGCATGACAGACAAGGACGTCGAAGTGTTGGCTGCCGCGCGCACAGCTGATCCGAATGCAGCGCGCAGTCTTGGTTCCACTCTGGAAGGCCTTAGCGCCTTTGCCGGTCTTTTCACGAATCGTTTGCCGGCAGCAAAAGCAGCTTTGGCTAGAAGCGCGGTGGAAAATCTGAAAATCACGGTTCTTGGCAATGACCTGCAACTCCGCACGA
Source organism: Pyrinomonadaceae bacterium (assembly GCA_051000815.1). Lineage (GTDB taxonomy): Bacteria > Acidobacteriota > Blastocatellia > Pyrinomonadales > Pyrinomonadaceae > PSRF01. The sequence continues at coordinate 57,603 of JBPCNX010000086.1, read as the reverse complement.
CCGTGGGCCAGGCTGAGATTGCTCCAGTAGTAACCGGATTTTGAAGCTGCCGGCAAACAGCAAGCGGCGAAGGCCATTTATGCGCAATTCGCCGACTGCTGTTCGCTGTTAGCTATTGTGTGGGAAAGGGAAACTGCGGCGGGGCGGCGGTCGGCTCCTCTTCTTCGATAGTCGCCAGCACTTCCTTGTAAATCTCGATCTTGCCTTCGTTTTTCATACGCTGCTGTACCTGGGCCACGTAATCATCGAAAACCTGATTCTGCCGTTCCGACAAAAGGGTTTGCGTTAACCCTGGCCTTTGTGAGGCAAATGCCGCGAGATCAGATTCGATACGTTTTGTGGCGCCCACAACTACCCAGCTGTCACCAACCTTTATGGGCGTTCTGGTGACTTCGCCTTCCTTAAGAGCGAATATTGCTTCGTCGAGCGCAGGACTGGTTCCTGCTTTGCCGAGAGTTGCACCCAGTTTGTAGTCCTCTTCAGTAGCGACTTCAAACCCATTCTTCTCGCCAGCAGCCTTGATCTCACCGGGGTTGTTAAGGGCGGACGCGAGTTCTCGAGCTTTCTGTTCGAGTTGTGAATTAGCCCGCTCCTGCTTGATCGCCTGAGTAACCCTGGTCTTTACCTCGTCGAATTCCGGAATGCGCGGTTCCTTCTTATCGACGAACATCGGAATTGCGAAACCACCTTTAACTCCTGTCCGCTCGCCGACATCATTAGGGTTATTCAAAGGAGCGATCGCCTGCTCGAATTGTTGATTGCTGCCGATGTCCGGCACCTCGTCGCCAGGTTTGATGTAACCCGTTTCTTTTACCATCTCTCCAGGTTGCATGTTGGCCTCAGCAGCCAGTTCTTTCGCGACCAGTTGCGGGTCCTTTGTTTCCTTTAGACGATTCTGCGCGCGCTCAGCAAGCTTGGCCGCGACTCCGTAAGCACGCGTATTGCGCATTGATGCAAGCAGCTCCGGTTTCGTCTCTTCGAAAGTCTTAGGCACGGCTTCGTCACGCCGCAGGATGTACCAGTTTCCTGCGTACTTGATGGGAATGTCGAAAACTTCATTGGGCTGCATGTCGACCGCTCGCTCGTAAAGAGCGTCAGGCTTGTTTGGATTCTTCTTCACTATCCGACTCAGAAAACCCCCGTTTTTGGCCGTCGCCGGATCTTCAGAATTACCACGCGCAACTTCGGCGAAAGCTTCTTTGGTAGTCGTGCCACCCGTTCCACGAAGCTTTTGAATGAGGTCTTTGGCTTTTTGTTCTACCTGGGCGTCGAGTTGGGGGCTGGCAACCTTAAGAAGAATCTGCTGCACCTTTACTCCGGCCTGCTTGAGTTCAGGAGTGAGCTGGTCGTAGCGGTCGCGCAAATCCTTATCGGAGATTTGAAGTTTTGCACCCGCCTTCTCCTGATTGATATACATATATCTCACCTTCTTCTGAGGCTCGTTAATCCGGTAATCAGTTTTGTGCTGCTCGTAATAGGAGCGGAGTTCTTCGTCTGAAACGGAGATCTTCTCGGCCAGTTTGTCAGGTGAAACTAAGAGGTAAGTCAGATTCAGCGTTGTGGAGTCGCGCCGGTATTTATCCTCCACCTCCTCGTCAGAAACCGTGACGCTGGACGTGACAAATGCCTTCAGATTGCGGAATGCCAATTGATCGCGAAACTGTTGTTCGAAGCGTTCGACGTCGCCTGACTGGGAAACTGCAATCTGCCGGTAACGTTCCGGATCCTTATCAGGATCGACGTTGACGTACTGTCCGGTCGCGGGATCTTTAAACTGTTTGCGAATCTCGCTGGCCACGTCCGCCTGCGAGGGAGACAATCCCAAACGCTCAGCTTCCTGTTCAATGATCTTCCTTTGAATTACGCCATCAAGAATGCGGGCATTGGTAAGACCAAGCTGGGCCAGACTGATCTGTCCAGCGTAACGGGACTGCATTGCTTCTTTCTGCAGTGCTACATCGGCAACAGTTACCTCGGCGCCGTTAACCTTCGCGACTACTTCCGTACTTTTCGTCGGTTCCTGGTAGTTGGTGTTGCGCCCCGGCGCATAGAAAACGATTAAGCTGACAGCCATTAATACGGCGAAACCCACGATAATGATGCTGCGCGTGCGTTCAAGACGTCCTAATTGTTTAAGCATTTGAATGTTTACCTTTCCAGCAAATGGCGGATTGTAAAGGAGCGGCCGCAGCACTGCAACGTGCCGGAGGCGGTCTTCGGTTTTGGGCTTTGGTCTTTGGTGTTTGTGCTTGGTGCTTTGTCAAAATACCGGGGCGTAAAGTGAGCAGCCCCTCAAATTCAAAGTTCAAAGTTCCAGGTACAAAGCTCAAAGAACAGAGACTCTAAGACCAAAGCCCAAAGACCAAAGCCCTCCGCCACCTGACATGAGACGCTGGTAAATGTTATTTTAGTTTCCTCGATGAACAGTACAACATGGTTATGGATCGGCTTTTCCCTTTTTATCTTCTTGATGTTGAGTCTGGACCTCGGACTCCTTAATCGCAAAGCCCACGCAATAAAATACCGGGAAGCAGTCACCTGGAGCGCTGTCTGGGTGACGCTGGCAATGATCTTCGCCGGCCTCGTGTTCTGGTATCAGGGCTCGGAACGCGGTTTTGAATTTCTCACGGGCTATCTGATCGAGCTTTCTCTCTCAGTCGACAATCTTTTCGTTTTCCTGCTGATATTTTCCTATTTCAAGGTGCCGGCAAAGTATCAGCACCGCGTGCTCTTTTGGGGAGTGATGGGCGCGCTAATCATGCGTCTGACGATGATTTTTATCGGAGCGGCCCTGATTAATCGCTTCCATTGGATCATTTATATCTTCGGGGCTTTTCTCGTTTACACTGGAATCAAGATGTTCAAGCAGGAAGAGCTTGACCTTCAACCGGAGGACAATCCCCTCGTAAAACTCGTCACTAGATACATCCCTATCACCCGCCATTACGAGGGGGAGCATTTCTTCACCCGGCAAAACGGCAAGCGGGTGGGAACGCTGTTACTGCTCGTGTTGGTGATTGTGGAAATAACTGATCTTGTCTTTGCCGTTGATTCGATTCCTGCGATCTTTGCGATTACGACCAACACCTTCATTGTCTACACCTCCAACGTCTTTGCTATTTTGGGTCTGCGTTCGATGTACTTCCTGTTGGCGGGGGTGGTGGAGAAGTTTCAGTATCTGAAAATGGGCCTGGCCATCGTGCTGACTTTTATTGGCATGAAGATGCTTGTAGTTGCTGTGGGCATTCACATTCCGATAAAAGCTTCGCTCATCTTTGTCGCGCTGGTGCTGGGTGGTTCGGTGGCGGCGTCGCTGCTCTGGCCCAAAGATTGTGAGACCGGAATCGAGGTAGATCTGCCGGAAGACTTCGACTCTCCTTTTGAGGACGATGACTCGCTTGCGCCGGACTCACTTTCGGAGGCGGAGGCGAAGGAAGATCCGGTTACCCTTGAACGGCGGTGAATAGGCAAAGGATGTCAGCGTTACAATGCGAATGTCTTCAAACTGATCCACCCCCTTCTGACGCAATAATCGACAAGCCCGCGTAGCTGCGGTAATATGCCGCCGTTCAGGACAACTAAGAACTATTGGCAATGACTTCATTCCGCCCACTTACCAAACTCCTCCTTACGTCGCCGCTTTTGTGCTGCGCAGTCTAAGCGCGTCGAGAGCGGCTCAGCCCGACAATTCAATCCTAAGCAGACGAGCACAACTTAAGTAAAAGTGTGGTGTATTCGTGCGGAATCGAATTTTCAGTGTAAATTAACCGCAGGGGATAATTCAGATGAACGAAAAGTATTTTCCAGAAGTTATTGAAGCGAAGTGGCAGAAGCAATGGGACGAAACGCGTGCTTTTGAAGTGAGCAACGACGACCCGCGCCCGAAGTTCTATTGCCTGGAAATGCTGCCTTATCCTTCCGGCTTCCTGCACATGGGCCACGTTCGCAACTACTCAATCGGCGACGCGCTTGCCTGGTACAAGCGGTTACAGGGTTTTAACGTTCTGCATCCGATTGGCTGGGACAGCTTCGGCCAGCCCGCCGAGCAGGCGGCGATTAAGCGCGGAGTTAACCCGCGAGTCTGGACCGAAGAAAACATCGTGCACATGCGCGGCCAGCTGCAGCGTCTCGGGATCAGCTACGACTGGTCGCGGGAGATCGCGGCGCACCGGCCGGATTACTACAAATGGGATCAGTGGTTCTTCCTGCGGATGTATGAACGCGGCCTCGCCTACAAGAAGCTCTCGCCTGTGAACTGGTGCCCGAAAGAGGGAACCGTGCTCTCGAATGAGCAGTCGTCGGGAGGCATTTGTTGGCGCTGCGGGGCCGCCGTCGAGAAACGGGACTTGCAGCAGTGGTTCCTGCGAATCACAAATTACGCCGAGGCGCTCGTCGCTGATACTGCGCAGATTGAAGAGACCTGGCCGGAGAAGGTTATCAAACGCCAGCGCGACTGGGTGGGTCGCAGCGAAGGCGCGTACATCGACTTCGCAATAAAGGGTAGCGACAAGAAGATTCGAGTATTCACAACTCGCATCGACACCATCTTTGGCGCCACGGCCGTGGTGCTGGCTCCCGACCATCCACAGGTTGCGGAATTGCTCGAAGGCTCTGCATTGAAGGCTGATGTCACAAGATTTGCGCAGAAAGTCGCAGCTGATCGGAAGCGATCCGCTGACCCCGCGGAAGCAGAAATCAAGGAAGGTCTTAACACCGGAGTGCTGGCCATCAATCCTTTCAGTGGCGAGACGATTCCCGTGTGGGTCGCAAACTATGTCTTGATAGACTACGGCACGGGTGCGGTGATGAGTGTTCCCGCTCATGACGAGCGTGATTTCGAGCTTGCTCAAAAGTACTCGTTACCGATTCGGCAGGTCATTGCGCCTGTAACTCACAGCCAGGCTGCCGCCGAACCACAATCCGTTACCGGCACCGATCAATCAGCCGAAATGCACCAGGCGTTTACCGATTTTGGAGTCTTGATTAATAGTGACGAGTGGGGTGGCAAGCTTTCTGAAGTAGCTATACAAGAAATGTCCAAATACGCCGAAGAGAAAAAGTTTGGCGGCGGCGCGGTGACATATCGTCTGCGCGACTGGGGAATTTCCCGTCAGCGTTTCTGGGGAGCTCCAGTGCCTATCATCAACTGCGAACAATGCGGTTCGGTCGCGGTGCCTGATGAAGATCTGCCAGTCCTGCTCCCCGAGAGTGCAGCATTCACTGGCAGCGGCGAATCACCGCTAGTCGGCGTAGCAGAGTTTGTGAACACGACTTGTCCCCGGTGTAAGGGTCCGGCCCGACGCGAAACTGACACTATGGATACATTTGTCGACTCTTCCTGGTACTTCTTTCGTTACTGCGATCCGCGCAACGATGCTGCTCCCTTTGACCCGCAGATCGTAAAACAATGGACGCCGGTGGATCAGTACATCGGCGGCGACTCACACGCGGTGCTTCACCTGATCTACACGCGCTTCTGGACGAAGGTCATGCGCGACCTTGGGCTCGTGTCTTTTGACGAGCCGGTGAAGAAGCTTTTAACGCAGGGCATGGTCACAAATCGCATCGAGGGCACCGATGAGTGGAAAGCGATGTCCAAGAGTTTGGGCAACGGTGTCGATCCCGACGAGATGATTGAAGCTTTTGGCGCCGACGCGGCGCGTCTCTTTATTTTGTTTGCGGCTCCCGTCGAAAACGAATTGCGTTGGAATGAAGCCGGCATCGAGGGCGCCGTGCGTTTTCTGCGGAAGGTTTACACGATGGTCTGGCGCTGGCATGAGCGATTATCAGATCTGTCGCAGGGGATTGCGCCGCCGCCCAATGAAGAGTTTAGCTCCGGAGCGCGCGCCCTGCGCCGCAAGACGCACCAGACGATTGCTCGGATCACAAACGACTTTGATAATTTGCACCTCAACACGAGTGTCGCGGCGTTAATGGAATTATTCAACGAATTGACCGACTTTGACGTTCACCCCAGTACCGCATCGTTAACCGATCTCTTTGCCGTACGCGAAGCCCTCGAAGCTTTGACGCTGATGCTGGCCCCTTTCAGTCCGCACATTGGTGAAGAATTGTGGGAGCGATTGGGACATCGCGGCGGTTTGCTGGCGAAGGACGAGTCAGGAGCAGGCATTCCCCGCTGGCCGAAGGCGGATCGGGAGTGGGCCCTTAAAGAAGAACTGGAAATTCCCGTTCAGGTGAATGGCAAATTGCGATCGCGTGTGATCGCCGCTCCAGATGTTACGGAGGACGATCTGCGGGCAGCGGCCCTCGCCGATGAGAAGGTTCGCAGCTTTGTTGATGGGCACGAGGTTGTTAAGGTGGTTGTCGTTCCGCGTCGTCTCGTGAACATCGTCGTGCGTTGAGCGTTAGAATCAATAGTTAATCAAGTAACGACACGATCCAGGAAGTTTCACGAAGGACGCGAGATAAGACGGCAGGTTTGGTGTCGATTAGTGTTATTTCGGAGATCGTCCTCATCTGACCCTATTGCTTGCGGGGCTTAGTGTTAGTTAGAATCAGCCCGCGCGTTGCACCAGTGAGCCTTGCGCGAGCGCGTGGACTCCTGATCACTTCCGATTCCCCAAACAGGTAGTCCAGAAAACCTTTCGAGCCCTTCATGAAAGAATGCCCAGCCTGTAGGCGCTGTTTCCCCGACGACATAAATCATTGTCCTCAGGACGGCGATGCCACCACTCAATCGCTGATAGGCGAACCTATCCTCGACGCTCGTTATCAACTGGAGCGCCGGTTGGGCCAGGGTGGCATGGGCGTGGTCTTCCAGGCCCGGCATATTTTTCTCAAGACTTCTCACGCAATCAAAGTGATCTTGCCGGACCTTGTCGGTAACGATTCGATGCTGGTCACACGTTTCCGTCAGGAAGCGCTCGCCGCCGCAGCCATTCGCCATCCCAACATCATTGCCGTTACTGATTTTGGAGTTGTGCGCGGCACGATGCCTTTCCTGGTGATGGAGTTTGTTAGCGGCAAATCACTACAGGAGATGCTCGCTGAAGAGGGAGCGATGCCGCCACCGCGCGCGCTGGAAATTATGAACGCGATTGGCGCCGGCGTGGCTGCGGCGCACCGACAGAACATCGTGCACCGGGACTTGAAGCCCCTGAACATCATGGCTCAGGACAAGATGTCTGTCGCCGAAGGGTTAAAGATTCTCGATTTTGGACTGGCAAAGATCAAATCAGGGGAGTTGCTGGGTTCATTTGTTCAAGCCAAGACAACGGGACTGATGGGTTCGCCGTTTTATATGGCGCCTGAACAATGGTCGGATGAAGAGCCAGACTCGCGCGCCGATGTATACAGTCTGGGAATCATTCTTTACCAGATGCTCGCGGGTGACGTGCCCTTTAAAGGTTCGTCGATTCCGTCGATCATGAAGAAGCACCTGACACTGCCGCCGCCCAGCTTTCAATCGCTTGGTGTCCAGATCGATCCGGCGATTGAGGCAGTCGTGCGCCACGCACTGGAGAAGGACATCGCCCTACGCACTGCCTCAGTAGGCGAGTTTCTGATTGAATTACGCAACGCCGTCAACTCGACTGCGACTGCGCCACCAGTACGCATCACGACGTCAGAGCTCGATCCAAACCGAACGCTCGTTTCGCCTCTTTCGGATACGAATTCGCCAGTCGTGCCTGGCCCTGAGACCAACCCCGAGACGCCATTCGAGTCGATGGCCGGCACCGTCAACACCACTGCGCTTGCCGAAGACGAACGGCAGCAGATTGCTGATTCCGCCGAAGTATACAAGCTTGAGCAGGAAGCACGCGAAAGAGCGGCGCGGGCAGAATTGGCTCGTGAAGCCGAGGCAAGACGAGAGGCGGCTGACGCGGTCGCGCGCAAACGAAAAGAAGAAGAGGAGCAGCAGCGAAAGGAGCGCGAACAAAAGGAAAACCAGGAGCGCCAGCAGCGCGAACAATTGGAACGCGTGGCGCGTCAGGCCAGCGAGTTGGAAGAGCGGCTGGCCCGACTCTCCACGAGCATGACTCCCGGCGCGGGTACGGTCGATCCCGAAGCGACACACGTTCATCAGGCTACCGATGGATCGCTGGCTGCGCGGTCTGTTTCAGGTTTACCCGCGGCCGGTGAGAGAGCACCCCGCCTCCAGGTCGGTATTCCGTCAAAGAGTCGCAACCCCGCCATTCTAATCGCAGCCGGTGTCGTTGCGGTCCTGCTAATCGGCGGGGTGATCGGCAGCTACCTGCTGTTGAGGTCGAAGCCGATCGTTGATGATCCTGTCGACCGGCCCACACCCTCGCCGACAGCTCTGCCGCAAACATTGAAAGCCGACCTCGTAGAAATAACTGGTGGCACGTTTCAGATGGGGCGCGACCAGGGGCCGGTCCAGGAGCGTCCCGCGCACCCGGTGACAGTCAAGACCTTTTTTCTTGATCGAAATGAAATCGTAAATGGCGAGTACGCCGACTTCGTTCGCGAGACAAACGCCAGTCCGCCGTCGCACTGGCCTGACGGGAAACCACTATTCGGTCAGGAGCAGTGGCCGGTTGTAAACGTCTCGGCGGACGACGCCAAAAATTTTGCCGCCTGGCGCTCAAAGCGGGACGGTGTTGCCTATCGTCTCCCGAGCGAAGAGGAGTGGGAATATGCTGCGCGCGGTGGAGACCAGGGTTATCTTTATCCCTGGGGTAACGAGTGGCAAAGCAATCGTGCTGTCGTGCTGGAGGCGTTTCCCAAGACAGTGGGTTCGCTGCCGGACGGAAAGAACCGCTGGGGCGTTTTCGATTTGATTGGTAATGTTTGGGAATGGACCTCAACGAAAATTGCGTTTTATCCTGGCAATAGAGGAGCCGAAATGCCGCCCGACTACAGGGGGTGGATTGTTAAGCGAGGCGGGTCATTTCTGAGCGATCCCAATGATAAGACTAACCCGATCACGGCCACCTATCGAGATTTCGCTCCGGGTTCGACAAAGCACCCGACTATTGGCTTTCGTCTTGCTCGTTCCGTCGAGTAAGGAACAGGAGCTGTGCAGGGTTTGCCGTGTCGGAGTCCGGGACCAGGGATTACAACTGTGCAGCAGAGCCGTGCTGCAATTTCTTCCTGGATAAAAGTCCGCACGACGAAACTTGCAGCATAGTTAACGCATCCCGACTTCCCGTCAGGCCGCTGGTTGGTTAAACTAAGACAAGTTCTGCAGAAATATTCCGACTTCTACTTTCAACGTAGTCAGGTTAGGAGAACGGCGATGAAAGCTTATGCGATAGTGCGCTCGATCCTGGTAATTGGAGCGCTTGGTCTTGGCCTTATCCTGGCTGCTGCCCCAAACGCTTTGAGCCAGGACGTCGGCGGGGATGTGGGCGGCGGTGCGGGAATCTTTCGTCCCAAGAATCCCGAGACCAGGAAGAAAGCCGGCAAGCCCGCCACCCCGGTGACGAAAACGACGACGTCGTCAAGATCCGGCTCGCGCGGAGGCCGCGTGGCCCCTGCCGCAGCCGACGATCGCATCGAGGACCTGCTGGACAAGGGAAATCAACTGCGTGATGCGAGGCGTTTCGCTGAAGCTGAGCAGTCCTATCAAGGCGTGCTGGCTCTGAGACCGCGCGACGCGCGCGCTGCCTACGGGCTGGGAAACGTCTTCACCGATCAACAGCGCTGGGAGAATGCCGAAACCTCTTATCGAAATGCCGCGCAATGGAACCCGTCAAACGTTGACGCCCTCATAGCTCTGAGTGTCGTCCTGGTTCAACCACGCACTGGCGCAGGAAACGCGAAACGTCTTGCTGATGCTGAGACGTTTGCCCGGCGGGCTGTGCAACTGGATCCAAAGAATGCTTTCGCCTGGGACCGGCTGGGAGTGGCGCTTGAAATGCGCGGCTCGATGACTCCGGAAGTCGAGCATTCGTATCGGCGCGCTATCGAAGTTGAGCCCGAATTTGCTGTCGGTTACGCACATCTGGCCCGAGTACTGAAACGCGTCGGCAAAGCTGAAGAAGCCGCACCGCTCTACGATAAAGCCTTTTCCCTTGCCAAGGATCCCGCCACCTTGAATCTCATCGCTGAATCGATGCAGGCGGAGCAACTGTGGGAAAAATCCGGCCCGGTTCTGAGGCGCTCGCTGGAACTCGATGCGCGCAATCCCACGTCACTGCTGTTGATGGGCCGAATGCTGGTGGTCTTCAAGAGGTTTGATGAAGCAGAACCTTATTTAAAGACTGCGACGGAAGTCAGCCCCCGTGCGTTCCAGCCGTTTAATCTGCTTGGTCGGGTCTATCTGGCGATGGAGAAATTCTCAGAAGCTGAGGCCACTTACGAGCGCGCCGCGGGATTTGCTTCTGAAGGTGACCGCAGACAACTGGCTGGAGATTTTGGTTTTGGCGGGGTGGGTGACGGTTACCTCAAAGCTAAAGATAAAGCTAACGCCGCGAGGGCTTACCAGCGGGCGTTGGATCTTGATCCCGGCAACAAGGAGTTGGAGCAGAGACTTTCGAAAGCTCGTTCGCGTTGATCCTCTCGTTCGCGTTGATCCTATTGAGACTAACAGGAGAAGTTGCCCATGAAGCGTTGCCCGAAATGCAATCGTACTTTCCCGGAAGATACCCAGAAGTTCTGCACAGTTGATGGCGGGCTTTTGATTGCGGAGGTGCATTTTGATCCCAACGCAACCATACGCGCCACGCCGGCGGATCTGGGAATTCCGGAGGGCGGTTATTCCAGTGAACTCGCAGCCACAAGTCGCAAGCTGCCTGACTTGGGAGAAACGATTGCCGCGCCACGTCCGACCAGCCCTGCAAAAGCAAAGACCTCTGCTGATCTACCGCCAGTGCCAGCGACATCGGCTCCGGCTGAGGCACCGGCCGCCAAAGGACCGCCTCCGGTAGCGAAAAAGAAGTCCAAGCTTCCATTGATTCTGGGAATTCTCGCTGTACTGCTGATCCTGGGCATAGGAGGAATTGCGGCAGCTTTCTTCTTTGTGATTAAACCGCGCCTGGATCAAATGCAGGATCAACCCATTGTCGCGCAGGACGTTCCCACACCCGAGGTGACCAACACTAACGAGGTTCCGGCCAACACCAATACCGCGCCCCCGGCGTCCGAAGTTGCGGACTTCGTTCCGCCGGATGGCGCTGCTAAGTTTGAAAACTCAAAAGACAACCTCGACGGCAAACTGGCTGAGCATTATCTGGATTTTTCGTTCTATTACCCCGAGTCGTGGCAATCCGACTCGAAGGCTGGAGTCGCTGGAGCTACTAATTTCGTCAAGGTCGAAAGAATGTTGCCGCCCGACTTTACGCAGGAGAACTTTGCGGTAGGTTGGTATACGAGCAAAGGCACCTACGAAGCAGACCTGCCAACTTTTCCTCAGTTGGTGGAGTTGTTGAGTGCGAGTCTGTCGAAGGGTTTTCCGGAGTATCGCAAGGTATCGGAAGGTCCAACGAAAGTTAATTCGATGGACGCGTACGAATTCCGCTTCGTGAGTTTGTCGAAGGGAACAGAGAAGGGCGACATTCAGGTTTGGGGCCGGGTGATCTTTTTGCCAAGCGGCTCTCCGGGTCAGACCGCCGGAGCCACTCTAATCATGCTGGCTACCTCTCTGGCTCCTGAGCTATCTGGTATCGACGATGTTGGTGATAAGGGCCAGATGCCGATCATTTTAGAGTCGTTCAGATTTGCCAAAAAATAGGCGAATGCCAAATTTCTTGTCGCGTCGCAGGTTGATAATAATCAGGGATTAATTCATGACTGGTGAAAAAAGATCTATCGGGACTCGGAAGCCCTTTTGGACGCCAATGCGTTTGGCGGCAAGCCTTCTCGTGCTCATGCTCGTTGCGGGGTTTGGCGCTTCAAGTTGTAACTCCACTGACGAGAGTGCCACGAAGGAAACAGCGCCGAAGATAACAGTTAATCCCGCTCGTCCCTCTCCAGCGGCCGCGCTGACGTCGTTGCCGGCCAGCATTCTGGATGTGGAGTTGCGGGCCCACAGCGGGCCGCCGCTCAAGCTTTCAGATTACAGGGGCAAAGTTCTGGTGGTGAATTTGTGGGCCACCTGGTGCGGGCCCTGTAGGGCGGAGATTCCGGAACTCGTCAAACTCTACAAAGAATTCCACCCGAAGGGCCTGGAGGTACTCGGATTATCGACGGAGAATCCGGATGCGTCGGCTGCTGCGGTGCGGAAATTCGTGAGCGATTACAACATGAATTATCGTGTCGGCTGGGCGCCACCTGAGGTGTCGTTGGCGCTAATGCAGGACCGCAACGCGATTCCGCAAAGTTTTGTAATCGCGCGTGACGGTCGGATCATCAAACGGTTTGTAGGCTTCAGCGCCTCAACCACGCCGCCTCAATTGAGACAAGCTGTCGAACAGGCATTGAACGAAAAGGGCTAGACTTAATTCTAGGGCGTCTTAACGTGGCGCACTTTCCCTGCCGATGCACGGTCGTCCATCGAGGGACGATCCCCCTATAGAAATCCTCGCCTTTCACTATTCATTATCAGCTGCTGCTTGCTTTAATTCTCTGGCGCCCTCTCGTTGCAGGCGTTGCGCCTCTCGCTTCAACTTTTCATCCTGGAGTCCGTCAGCCACCTGCTCCTTCGCTTGCCCTTCAATCACTTTCATTTCGGCTTCGACACGATCTTCAACCTGATCAATGGGCGCCGGCTCGTCCAACTCATCCTGGGTCACGATCTTGTTCTTATCAATTTCCATGATTGGGCTCTCCATTCGATTATTAGTATTGCGTTAAAAATCTGGAAAGGGGGAAGGCGTTAGTCTAACGAAAGTTAAGAGTTGAGGCCATAGCGCACGCTAATTCGTGTTGCAGGCGTTACCAAATCACAACATTCGATCAGCAACAACCGCGTCTCGGCGCTGGCGCGACGAAATTCAACCGCGCGACCTGACGAAATTCCGCCGGCCCGTTCGCGATGAACCAAAGCTCGACACGTTGCCCGCGCCGCGTTACACTTCGCAAGGATGTGGCGCTACCCCATTAAAGTTTTTCGTATCAGCTTCGCACTCGTCCTCAGTGCCTGGATCGCCGGAGCGGGTTGCATGTTGGGCTGTCAGAATATGACGGCGTTTGCCGCCACGCCCGAACCTTTGGAGACGCGGTCGTCGGATCATTTGGCGATGATTGTCTCCGGTGACGCCTGCGCCTCGACTCAATCTCACGATTGTTGTGCGAAGAAACAAGCCGAAGCGAAAACCAGGAAGCCGCTCGCAGCTGCAAAGTCGACTGTCAAACCATCCCTGCAAACCGCAGCCCTCATGTCGCCGACTGTTGCCCTCAGTCCGGAACCTTTGAGTGACGTCACAGAGTGTCCCCTGGCCTTGAGCCGCGCCGTCGCAGTTAGTAAGACAAGTAGTAGCAAAGAAGTCGTTCCCTTGGTTGCGTCACCGCTCGCCGCACACGCCGTTGAGAATTCTCGCGAACGGCAGCACTCCCTTTTTCCACTCGCCCGTTTACCCAATCTTGGCCACACCTACCTGCGCTGCTGTGTTTTCCTAATCTAGAGATCTGCCTGCACGTGGACATAGTTTGTTTCTGTCACCAACAGACATGTATCAGTGTGTTCGCTGATATTAGGCAATAATTTCTCAGAACAGGAGAACAAAAATGAAAAGCATTAGAGGATTTGCTCTGGGCCTTGCTCTTGGAGTTGCGGCAGCGATCGCTACTGTGGGTTTAGCCCAGGGTACGAAGCCGGCCGATCAGTCTCAAAATCAAACTCAGAAAGCCGAGTCGTGTTGCGCGATGACCTCAGGCAGCCACGGAGATTCGTGTGCGATGCATGGCGGCGCCAAAGAACACGCTCAAGGACAGATGAAGGCCCACACAGGTGAAGGTTGTTGCTGCTGCTGCGGGGGCGACTCCTGCGACATGCAGATGAAGACGAAGATGAAAGAGAAGCAACAGTAGATCTTTGTCTGAAGTTGGGCTTCTCGCCGGCGCGACGATCGACGTTCCTTCGACGTGCCGGCGGGCGGCCCGTAGTATCAAGCAGGAGAAGTGGTCATGAGCGAGTTCTTATCGAAATTGGGTCGGTTGTCCCTGGCAAATTAGGAAAGGCTTTCTGATTTGCCTTTTTGACTGTTCTCCGCCGCCCGTGTTACAAGAAACGTCATTTGATTTAGGCTATGTCTGATTCAAACACAAGGTCCAGCGCAACGCGCCGAGTCATCCGGGGCATTGTGTTGCTGTTTCTAATTCACGCTGGCTTCGACCTTGTGTCCCCCGACCTTTGCAGAGGAGAGGGGCTGGAAGATACCTGCCAGGGGCTGATCGCGATAGCTTCAATCCAGCATATCGGCAATGCAAGCCCGTCCATTGCCAGCATCGCCTCTTCGGATACGCAACGAAGGAATGAACCTTCCGAGCAGCCATCAGGTGAAGATGGTTGTTTTTGCTGTTGCTCACATGTCCTTCCCGGAACGGTCACGGCTTCGATAGCTGTAACCGACCTACGTTCATCAGCAGCCACTTTTGAATACCAGGTGGCTCCATCACCTCCATTAGCTCGCGCATTTCACCCTCCGCGTCTCGCGTAATCCCTTTCTTTGCTGAAGCGTTATTAAAGATTTCAGTCGGCACACGTCTTTCCTGTGTCCGCCAACTGATCTTCTGCTATCGATTCCCTGGTTCTAACTTCGTTAGTAGTCACACCAGGTATTTCCTGAGGATAGGCGGTAATGATTTTCCATCAACGACTGGTGCGCGTGTTCCGTTACGCGAAGGAAGAACTCGTCGAGGCGATGTCGAAAAAACTGGAAGCGGAAGTGCCCGATGCGGCCTCCTTCGGATTTATGCAGCCAATTGAAATGCGCGTCAACGAGTTGATAGCCGGAACTCGCGGGGACGTCGCCGTGAAGTTGTTTGGAGACGACCTCGACATCCTGGCGAAGAAAGGTGCAGAAATAGAGCGAGTTCTCGCGTCTGTGCCGGGTGCGGTGGAAACCAAAGCCGAGGAGACGACGGGCTTGCCGCAACTGCAAGTGAAAGCCAACCGCGCGGCAATCGCGCGCTACGGCTTAAATTGCGAGGATGTTAACGACGTAGTTGAGTCGATCTTTGCCGGGAAGAAAGCGGGCGAGGTTTTCGAAGGCGAACAGTGTTTCGATCTCGTGTTGCGCCTGGACGAGAACGCCAGCCAAACGGTGGAGTCTGTGCGTGCCCTGATGTTGACCGCTGCGACTGGCCAGCGCGTGCCGCTTACAGAGGTGGCGGATGTTTCGCTGGTTGAAGGCGCCGCCCAAATTTCGCGAGATGATACGCGGCGACGGATCGTGGTTTCCACCAACGTCCGTGACCGCGACGTGGCGAGTTTCGTCGAGGAGGCCAAAGAGCGAATGGAGAAGGAAGTGAAGTTGCCGCCCGGCTATTTCTTAAAATGGGGGGGCGGATTCGAAAATCTCGAACGCGCCACTAATCGGCTGATGCTGGTTGTCCCCTTAGCGCTTTTTCTGATTTTCATCTTACTGTTCACCACGTTTAATTCGGCCAAACAAGCGCTTTTGATTTACACGGGAATTCCGTTTGCGATTGTCGGCGGGGTTTTCGCGCTCGCCCTGCGCGGGATGCCGTTTTCGATTTCCGCCGGGGTCGGGTTTATTGCGCTTTTCGGTGTGGCTGTGCTGAACGGCGTCGTGATGGTCAGCTATATCAACCGACTTCGCGAGGAAGGTAAATCCGTGAAGGATGCAGTACAAGAAGGCGCGATGACCCGGCTTAGACCTGTGTTAATGACAGCGCTGGTCGCCAGCCTTGGTTTTGTTCCGATGGCGCTCGCCACCTCGGCCGGTGCTGAGGTCCAACGTCCGCTTGCGACTGTGGTGATCGGAGGTTTGATCACGTCAACCCTTTTGACGCTGCTGATTCTTCCAACCCTGTACGAATGGTTTGAGAGTGCGCGCAGTCGATGAAGCACCTTCTAGCTTGCTTGAATTGACGCAGCTGTAAGATAGGAAGCGTTATACGAATATGAGTCATCAAGTCATCAGCACCGAACGAGGTAATCGGACGGAGTTAGTCAAGCGAGGTCGTTACCTTGAGTATTTTACCATCGGCTACAACAGCCTCGAGGGTCTGATCGCCGTTGCCGCGGGCTTGTTTGCTGGTAGCGTTGCACTTATCGGGTTTGGTTTCGATAGTTTGATTGAGGTCACGTCGGGGGCAGTGCTCTTGTGGCGACTGCACGCAGATGTGGATGAGGAGCGCCGGGAACAAGTTGAAGAAATCAGCCTTAGAATCGTTGGGGCGTGTTTCGTTCTGCTCGCGATCTATGTGAGCTACGATGCAGTCGTCTCCTTGATAAGGCGCGAAGCGCCGGATGAGAGTTGGGTGGGTATCGTTTTAGCTGCAGTGTCGCTGGTCGTGATGCCGTTACTCGTTCGGGCGAAAAGAAAAGTTGCTCGCGCCATCAAAAGCCGAGCGCTCATCGCAGATTCCAAGCAAACAGAACTCTGTACTTATCTCTCAGCAATTCTACTCGGGGGTCTTCTATTGAATGCACTCTTAGGCTGGTGGTGGGCCGATCCCGTGGCGGGTGCGATAATGGTCCCAATCATTTTGAAAGAAGGCATTGAAGCTTTGCGGGGAGAAACATGTTGTGACGACGATTGCCACTAGAGATTCTTCGCATTTGTCCGTATGCCACGGGTTTGGACCAGAGTTCTCATTTGTACGTGGCGATGTTTGCTTTAGCGGTCCGGACGTAGGAGGGCTTGCCAAATTCGGTCCATGCAAAATGCACTTCGTCACCGAGTCGAGCCATTCTAGGGAAACCGCTTGAGCGGGAGATGTCCGTCTTAGCTATGACGGCTGGCGGGCCTAATGAGCCGTCAGGTTGCACCCGTCTCACTTTAATCGCCCCACCTTCTGCGTTTCCTGAGAGCCAACACACGAGAGCAGATCCATCCGGTAATAACAGCACGTCAACCCGTCCCAGGGTTTCACCGTCGTCCACTTCAATGGCTTTGCCGAAGGTCGCGCCTGCGTCGTTCGAGAACGCCGCTTTAACGGTGGGCTGGTCGTTGCCTTCCGTGTACCAGGCTACTGCCACGCGCCTGACATCCGCGGCAACCGCCGGACCATTTACCGGGCAACCACTGATCTCCCAATTGTCTGCATGCACCGGGCGAGGCTCACTCCAGGTGCCTTGTTGACGGGTAACAAAGTAGATATCGCGCACCTCTTTTTCCGAACGATCACGATAGACAGCAATGTCACCCTCGGCGGTGAGTGCGGCTGACGTTTGGCAGCACTCGCACACGCGGTCGTCAAGTTGACCTTCGTCCGAGAGCTTGCCATCGGCGTCGATTGCCGCGTAGCGCAGAGTCATGCTTGCCGGCAGTGGCGTGTGCTCGTCGCCATGATCTTTAACGTCCTTTAGATTGCGCCCGTCCAACCAGATCGCGCCCACTCGCCCGTCAGGGAGCGGTATCAATGAGACGAAGCCATGCTCAGTCTGCGTTCTGTCCGTATGCGGAATGATAGGTTTCCCCCAGGTCTTGCCGCCGTCTTTAGACCGGGCGATGTTAACGTCGTAGGCGTAAGTATCTGAACCACTCTTCACGAGCCAGTGCGCTGCGAAGGAGCCATCCGCCAGTGCGATCACAGAGGGAAAGTCGGCCCAGTTAACGAACCAGTTCTCACCTTCCGCGACTGTGCGTGCCGGGGACCAGTTACCTGTGTTTCGTGTAGCAAAGCGTAGCGCGTAGCGCTTACTGCCAATCTTTTCTACCCAGCTTAGTAAGACCCGGCCGTCGGCGGTCACACTGATATCGGGCTCGCGACTGTCCACGCCTGCGGGGGAATTGCTCATCTGGATAGTGAGTGCCGGCTCAGTGGTTGGCGCAGAGCTAACGGCCTTCTGGGAGGTCCTGGTGACGTTTTGATTACAAGCGAAAGTTTGGAGGCCCAGAATCAATAGCGCTAACGCGCGTGACCGTAACGACGCTTTCATGCAGAGGTACACTCTTATATAGGGGAACTATACTTGTTATGAAAACCCGTAACGGATAGTACAGCCTAGCCGCATGAGTTGCGAGTAATCTGCCGTTGATCGGCGGAGATCCAAAATGTCACTCAATGAAAGAAGGCCCGTGACGATCCTAATAGCTCCAGTATCTTTAAATCTGCGCCATCCGAGAAGCGTATAGAACATGAAGGAGATTTCTTGGGGAGCAAACACAAGAGACGCTTGGGAAGCTACGATACATCTGCTATATTCGACGCTCCCCTAACGACTATTTGCGGTGAATGACCGCAAACTACTATGCAGAAGCGGTTCTTAGCAACCACGGTCCTGGCAACTACGTTGCTGTTCAACCAGGGAGGAACCTTCCTGGTCGCCGCGCTCTGCCCGCATCTCCGGTCGGGAATGGCTTCATGTGAGATGCAGGTTAGTAACCCCGTTATGTCTCATGAAGACATGGGGCACATGGGCGATATGCAGATGGAGCACGAGGCTGCATCTCACCCGACTGGTGACGCCTTCGCTCCGGGTCAGCCGATTGGTCCGTGTTCACACTGCGCCGTACATTCGCGTACAAATTCTAATGCCGCCTCGCTGAGGGTAACAGAAGCAATCAAGCGTTCAGTCGATCTTAGTACCCCGCTCCCTGTTTCCAGAGTTGCCCCTGTTACTTTGTCTTCCGTTCCAGTCGTTACTTCAAGAGCGCACGGACCGCCAGGTGAGTCCACCCCCAGGCATATCCTCATTAACGTCTTCCGCATTTAGTCCCTACCGACAATCACACTCGTGATGGTGACGCGGGCGTCAGCCTGTGTTGTCTCCTATTTCAATTTCATATCGCGGTCTAGAAGATCGTCAGAGTTCGCTTTGGCGGGCCAAGTAGGGGGAAAGCATGAACCGGTCTAGTAATTTGAGTATTGCGCTGCGAACAGTTAGCGCACTTGCCGTGATGTTTGCGCTCACCACGAGCGTATTGCCGCAGCATGAAGGGCATGACATGTCGAAAATGAAACCGGCAGCTAAACCAAAGTCGAAGGCTGCGCCGAGAAAGAAGAAAACAGCTACTCGCGCTAGGCGAGCTCCCACGAGAAGAGCAAGTAGGCCGAGACCTTCGCCTTCGCCCAGCCCGCACGTAATGACGCCGGGTATGCAAATGCCAGCAGCGTCACCGGCACCGAATCCTGGGCACGTAATGACCCCGGGCATGCAAAGGCCGACGGCATCGCCGTCACCGGTTCCGGGGCATGTAATGACGCCGGGTATGCAGATGCCAACAGCGTCGCCGTCACCGAGTCCGGGGCATTTGATGACGCCGGGCATGCAAATGCCGTCACCAACGCAGGCTCAGGAAATAAAGAGGCCGCGTCGTGAAGTCATCCCGGCTGGACCGATTCTCAGACTTGAAGATCTGGAGGCTATGGCGATTCAACGAAATCCGACACTCGCTCAAACTGAAGCTTCTATCCGAGCCGCAGAAGGACGCCGACGTCAGGCGGGAATGTTCCCCAATCCGATAGCCGGCTACTTCCTGGAGGAATTTGCCTTCCGTTCACCGAGCGAGACCATGGAACACGGAGTCTTTATCGAACAGACCATCCCGCTGGGCGGAAAACTGAGCAAGGCGCGTCGAGTGTTTGCACGTGAAAAGGACCAGGCAGCTATTCTTGCTAAGGCGCAACGTCTCCGCGTTACCAACTCGATACGGGTGCTGTATTACGAGACGCTCGGGGCCCAGAGACTTGTTGAATTGCGTGACGATCTCTCGCAGTTGGCGCGCGAAGCGGTGGAAATTACCAAAGAACTATCCAACGTTGGCCAAGCCGACCGGCCTGATCAGCTCGAGATAGAAATTGAAGCGGAGCGTTCTGAAATAGATTTTCTGCGAGCGCAAAACGACTGGCTGCGCTCATGGCAAACGCTTGCGGCGATGGTAGGCAGTCCGGAGCTGTCGCCTGCACGCCTTGCCGGGGGCCCGGAAGACGAACTTGCGCCGCTAAACGAAGCCCAGCTACTTGAGACATTGCTCAGCCAAAGTCCGGAGACAAAGGTGGCGCTGGCAGGTGTCGAGCGTGCGCGTGCTGTGATTGCGAGCGCGCGCGCGCAACGAATACCGGATCTCTTTTTGCGCGGTGGTCTTGGTTACAACTATGAACGCTTTGAGCCTGTGGTGCCGTCGATCGCGGGGCGCCGGAAGGGTCCGGAGGGACGGCTGGAAGTCGGTATCAACGTCCCGATCTTCAATCGCAATCAGGGCGGCATCGCAGCCGCTGAAGCGGAACTGGCGATTGCCGAGAGCGATCTCCAGCGTCTGCAACTGGTGTTGCGTTCGCGGTTTGCTTCCAGCTTCCGCGAATATCGAAACGCGCAGCAGATGGTCGAGCGATATCGCACGCAGGTGGTACCGCGTGCCCGCCAAGCCTATCAAATGTATCTGTCAAACTTTCGCCAGATGGCCGCGGCCTATCCGCAGGTGTTAATAGCGCAGCGGACGTTATTCCAAGTCGAGGTTGAGTATGCGAGAGCCCTGATCCAATTGCGCCAGAGCGCGGTTGGTTTGCGCGGTTTTCTGCTGGAGGGTGGATTGGATCCGCTTACACGACCGGGAGAGACAACAGAAGGATTGAAATTGAGAGCGCCCAACGAGGCTACTGGAGATTCCGACATCAGGTGAGTCCAAGCCGTCCGAAGAGAGCAGTTTTCCAGATCACAGGAGCAAGAAAAATGAGTAACAGTAGACGAAATTTCTTAAAGAAGTCCGGACTGGTCGGGGCGGGTTTGTTGGCAAACACGCAGCTCGTGTCCGCGCAACATGAGGGGCACGTTCCCACTCAACCACAGCCGAAGGCCCAGCCGAAAAGGGAGACCGCCCAGGCGACCAATGGCCAAAATGTCTTAGTGCATACGCCTGATGTGCCAAAGCTTCCATGGACTATGGAAGGCGGTGTCAAAGTCTTTCGCCTGACGGCCGAGGTCGTTAAGACGAAAATTAACCCGATGAGAGAGATGTACGGCTGGGGTTACAACGGCAGTGTTCCGGGGCCGACGATTGAAGTAAATGAAGGTGACAGGGTGCGGGTTCACTTTGAGAACCGGCTGCCGGAAGCAACTACTGTTCACTGGCACGGTTTGGAAGTGCCGCTCCCGATGGACGGCGTGCCTTTTATCAGCCAACCGCTGGTAGAGCCAGGGGGTACTTTCACCTATGAGTTTACGCTCCATCAGAACGGAACATTTTTCTACCACTCGCACATGCCGATGCAAGAGATGATGGGAATGATCGGTTTCTTCATCATCCATCCAAAAGAGGTCTATGCCCCCCACTGTCACAAAGACTTTGGGCTGATTCTTCAAGAGTGGGCGTTATTGCCAAACAATCCGGTTCCAAACTCGCTTGCCATGGAGTTTAACTGGCTGACGCTGAACGGAAAGGCCGGACCAGCAGCAACGCCGATGATTGTGAGGCAGGGAGAACGAGTGCGGATTCGGATGGTAAATCTCGGCATGGATCATCATCCGATGCACATCCACGGGAATCAGTTTTACGTGACGGGAACAGAGGGCGGCCGCATCCCGGAGTCGAGATGGTTTCGCGAGAACACAGTGCTCGTCGGCGTGGCCCAGGCGCGCAACATAGAATTTGACGCCGTTTATCCGGGCGAGTGGATGCTTCATTGCCACTTGCCGCACCACATGATGAACCAGATGGTTTCCATGGTTGGGCCGATGGGAATGGCCGGCCATGGGGTGCAGACAGGCAAAGGTATGGAGGAAGGGATGGGCATCGTGAAGCAAGGGCATGCCTTGTCAGAAGATCTCGCGCCGGGTCTGGGCCGGGGCATGGGCGACAGCACAGAAAAAGAAAGAAACACGTCGAATCTGGTCGGGCCCAGCCCACACCTGCAGCAGAACACTCTGAAAGAGAGCGACAAGAAGCGAGTCCCCGGTTATCCGCAGGACATGGTCATGATCATGGACAAGGAAGTAGCAAAGCCCGAAACCTACGGACTGCCACCGGGATGGACAGCTTCGATGATGGGAATGATGACGCTTGTCCGAGTGTTGCCGCCCGATGTGTATGAGGAGGTCCAAAGAAGGATTAGAGGAGGCATTGCGGAACCACCGACAGGCCAGCCGGTACAGTCTCCGCACAAACATTGATCGTGGGACAACGACGCCTTGAAGAGTCGAAGATGCTGAGATTGGACGCGGAACAGAACAGAACGGGAGCTGAGACGAAACCAAAACGAAGAGTTAATAGCCCCCTGGCGGTTGTTTATTCCTTTTTCACGTGGAGGAACTTCAATGAAACGATCTCTTGGTTTGCTGATGTTGCTGGCTTTCACCATTTTCTGGGCTGGCTGTAACACCGCAGATAATTCAAACACGAATGCTAACTCCAACACATTGGTTACTGCGTCCCCGAGCCCGACTGCGAGCCCGGCAGCAAACGCCAACGTGCATGACAACATGAACGCAAGCGAGCACGCGAACATGAATATGAATCACAACAAAAACGCCAACGCTAACAAGAAACCGTAACTTTGGCCGAGCGTTGTCGGTTTTCACTGTTAGCTCATTTGTTCAACCGCGGCGGCGGTCGACTACAGAGTTATAATGACAGGTGTGCTATGGCGTTCGAGTTGCGGACCGTCACCTCGCTTAGTAAGAAAATCAGCAGCGAGCAGCGGTGGCGCTTCTGGGTGAGTGCTCGCACCATTTCAGTTCCGCACCGATCACGGCTACGGCAGCATGACGCATTTGAGCTTTCGGGAGGGTCGATGACGAAAATTTTCTTAGCGATGGTATTCGTGCTTACTTGTGCGGGACCATTGCTCGCGCAGGACAAAACACGATTCCAAGGTCAGGTTGTCTGTTGCGCCGACTGTTGGGCGGAAGCCGACCGCACAAGAGTGGAATACGGTACGGCGGAAAACCTGCTGAAAGCCAAGTCGTGCGTCGAAGGCGGCGACCCAACATTACTGGCGGTTCGCACGGCCGACAATTTCACCCTCTTCGAACTAAAGCCGCGGCGGTTTCGCTTGCCGGGAAAGAACTGGCTTCAGTTTGTTGGCAAGCGAGTAGCTGTCACCGGAACAATTGAAAAGAAGAAGTTCCAGGTCGACACCCTTGACGTGCTCGCGCCAAGTGTTGCCGAACAGGAAGCAGCGAAGATCGTCGGCAGTGAAGTCGAACTCAGGCTTCGTGACCTGTCCGGCGTCGAGCAGAGTCTGGTCAGCCAAAAAGGTCGGGTTGTGATCCTGAATTTTTGGGCAACCTACTGCATTCCCTGCAAAGCCGAAATGCCCGACCTGGCCGCGATCCAGAACGAGTACGCGGCGCTCGGCGTTCAGGTAATCGGCGCCTCGACGGATGAGGCCGCGGACCGCGGCAAGGTTTTAGAGTTCATCAAAGAAACGAAAATCAACTTTCCGATCTGGATGGGAGCAACCACAGCAGACATGATTCGCTTCGGTCTCGGGGGCGCGTTGCCGGGCACGGTCATCATCGGTAAGGACGGCAGAGTGGTGCGAGTGATTTCGGGCGTGGTAAATCAGGCGGACTTGCGGACACAGATTGAGGCGCTGCTTGCGTTGCCAGTCATCGCAGATGCTGCTGCAGGCAAGCGTGTAAAGGAAGTAGCAAAGAACGACTCGCAAGCCGGTGAGGTATCGTCCGTTCCCAGTTGACCGCTTTGACCTGGCGAGGGCCGCGCCGTGAGCGGGGCAGGAGAGAATAACTTCAAGTGGACCTATGGGATTCGCGTTATCGCGAATCAAATCAATCGTGCGAAATGGCGAAACACGCTTACCTATAGATTTCACCCAAGGTTTACTGCTGGTGTTGAATACAACCCGCTCGCCCAGAAAGTGAGCCCTATTGCGAACCTCGTTGCGATGACCGAAACTCACCAGCGCCCAGCGCTGATCCTGGGAACGAGTTCCGATCGAATCGGGACGCCCTCAGGTCAGTCGTTCTATGCAACTCTCAGCAAGAGCTTGAAGCACCATACTGGATTGCCTCTGGCTCCATATGTTGGAGTCGCGTACGGGACGTTCGAGGATCGGGCGAGGCTGATTGGGGGATTGAATATCACGATTAGCGAGCGCTGGAATTCCACAATTCTGTTTGACGGTGTGCGAATTCATCCACTAGTGAATTACACGCTCGGAAGACATCAGTTCGGGGTGATGCTTGAAAGAGGTCGCAACCTGGGTGCGAGTTACAGCATATCGTTTTAGGTAATTTCGGAGATGTATCTACTCGAGAAAGATTCTCCGCGGGATGTTGCGGTACGGCGTGGGCGTCATCTTGAATATTTTACGATTGGCTACAACAGCCTCGAAGGCCTGATCGCCGTTGCCGCTGGTTTGGTTGCTGGTAGCGTTGCGCTTGTCGGGTTTGGGTTCGATAGCCTGATCGAGGTCACGTCTGGAGCAGTTTTGCTATGGCGGCTGAATGCCGATGTTGATGAAGCGCGTCGCGAACGGGTTGAGGCAATTAGTCTAAGAATAGTTGGCGCCTGTTTCGTTGTGCTCGCGATCTACGTGAGCTTCGATTCACTCAAGTCTTTAATTAGACGCGAGGCGCCGGAAGAGAGCCTGGTTGGAATCGGTTTGGCGGCCGTGTCGCTGGTAGTGATGCCGTTACTTGTTCGTGCGAAAAGAAAAGTTGCGCGGCACATAAACAGCCGCGCCCTGATGGCGGACTCAAAACAGACTGAGTTGTGCACCTACCTTTCAGCAATCCTGTTAGCCGGACTATTGCTGAACGCAACACTCGGTTGGTGGTGGGCGGACCCTGTGGCTGCCCTGATTATGGTGCCGATAATAGCGAAAGCGGGTCTTGAAGCTCTTCGCGGAGAAACCTGTTGCGATGATCGAGCCTGCCACTGATGTTCACACCCCAAAACACCTATCTCGTTCTGCTGATTGTTCAAGCTTTGCATCTGCTTCATCATCGACTTGCAAAGCGTCACATCAGCTTCGCCGAAGTAGTCTCTGCCATTGTCCTCTGCGTTCCCCCCTGGGCTCCACTACCACCGTGGATGTTTATGGGAGTTCATTTGTCCCTGATTGCAGTCCAGGTGGTGGGAAGTCTTTGGATAAAGAAGCTCTCACCGGAATGGGGCGATATTAAGCTGTGAACTCTTAGCTAAGGTCTTCGGTTATAACGCCTAAATTAAAAAGCTTTCCTTAAATGAATGACCGATTGAAGCAGTTGCGATGCGAAAACAAAAGAGTGGCTTCCTATTAGAGTTATTGGACCGCAAAGCCAATCTTTTATTTCTGTGAGAGCTCGTATGCGTAGATGGTTCCTTCCTGTACGCCAGCGAACAACATATTGCCGGAACTGCCGATGCTCCGGATGCATCCCTTCAGGCTGAGATTCCATTGAGGCTCACCGTCCGTAGCTCGGAACGCCGCCAGGCCCCCACGACAGTTCCCGGCTACGACGGATTCTTTCCATAGATGAGGCCGCTCGGAGGCCCAGTCAGGGAATGATCTCTGCTTCCAACGCACGCCGCTCAACTTCGAATCGACAGAGATAATGTAACCCACCCGTTCCGAAGCGTTCTCCAAAAACATGAACAGTGAATCGTTGGCGAATGCCAGCCTTCCCACAGGTTTTGCTTCAGTAGCCAGCTCGGATATGACTGCGCCGGTCTCCGCATTCAGTCGATAAATGCGTTGGTCGTTTGCGCCGAAATAAATGGACTTATCCCTGAGAGCTAGCGCCGTCGACGGAGCTGCCGCTAGCTTGCGCTTCCAGGTCACTCGACCTGACGACGCCTCGAGCGAATAGATGACCAAGTCTAATCCGGCAATGAACAGGCGATTCCCGTCTGTAACCGGTGCCTTGGGCATGTCACAGTTCTTATTAGGTGCGCCAGTAGAAAAACTCCAGTTTAAATTTCCAGTGTGAAGATCTACGGAAGATCAGTTGTCCTGAAAACTTCCGAAGTACACATTTGAATTGAGTTGAAGAATATCCGTAGGGATGCTGGTTGAGCGGTACTTCCAGCGGACTCGTCCAGTGTCTCGCTCGAAAGCGTAAACGTGTCCTACCCCTTCCGGGTCACAGGAATTATCGGTGCCGATTAGGATCAGGTTATTTGTCACTAACGGGTCGCCGTGAAAGCTCTGCTGCTTGCCGTCCTGGCGGATGTTATAGCTCCACTGCATCTCGCCCGTAGTCTTGTTAATTGCGTAGAAGTTGCCGGCACAAGAACCGATGAACAGCAATTCCCCCACGACCGTGGGGGTCGAGAACACTCAACCGCCCGTCTCATACTTCCAACGAAGTTCTGGTCCTGGCTTGGGGGAAGGGCTTGCCCCCTTATCAGACCTCTGAGCGCAGCTCACAGCTGCGGTCGCCACCAAAACGAGGGCTGATATGAAGCGCCGGTAGTTTTTCATAGCGACAGTCGCCGCAGTTCCGGATAAGGGCTATTGCTTTGGCTTGCGTGGATCATCTGACGGATTCACATAAGTGATCATCCATGGGCCAGTGCCATGAAGTTGAAGGACCGTCTCGCCCTTGGCCCACGCGAAATGCTTCATTTCTGCGGGCCAGAAGCCAAACGTCCCCGCCGGCATCGCCCGAGTCCCAGTTTGATCAAACTTGTCGCCCATACCTACATTGAAAGTTCCGGAGATGACGGTCACATGCTCCACTTTCGGATGCCAGTGTGGCTGAATCTTGAAGCCGTCAGGCAACCAGAGACGCATCGTGAAAAAGCCTTCCTTCGTAGGATCGCCTTCAAGCACAGCAAATTTAGCTCCCGCAGGCAGAGATGCTGGACCATCCTTCCACTGAATCTCAGCCGCCGGATAGAGACTCATCTCGGCCTTCATTGAGTCTTCGTGCTTTTGAGGCGTTTGAGACACCTGACCCACTGCTATCGAATTGGACACGACTGTTAGCGCGAAAGCGCAAATGATTTGTTTCATATTCTTTGGCTCCTTGTTTAATAGAAATGACTGCAAGCGAACTAGTGGTTTGGCCTAGGTCAAGAGCGAGAAGCAATTTGAGTGTCCGATCTTTCATGCTGGCGACCCGTTCGCTCAGTAGCGCGCTGTTTCAGAGCGAGTATGGGTAGCTTCTCGAAGAAATAATTCGCTGATCAAATCTGACCAGGCTTGTTCCTCTCGCGCGGGATCAGCAAGCTTCGCCAAGCTTTTACTCCACGCCTTCAATTCTGCGAGATATCCAAGAGAAGCCTCCGCGCGGGTCAACAGTCGCTTTAGCCGTCTTGTATCACCAACGTCGAAATAGCCGGGATAATTTGCGCCCAGAATGCCGACATTTCCGTCAATGCGCGAAGCGAGAATAGGAACGGAAGCTACTATTGCCTCCGACAACACGTTCGCTCCTCCCTCCATGCGAGATGAAAGCACACAGAGAGAACTCTTCTTCAGGATGCGGCGGACCCGTGCCTGAGGCTGCTCACCGAGCCATTGATAGCGTTCATTAACGATCATTTCCTTGCGCGCTCTGTTAGCCATTCCAACAGTCATCGCGCCGCCGATCTGCAAGACTCGGACTTTTGACGAATGAGGAAGCAACCGCGCCGCCATGGCGGTGCGAAACGGATCCTTCACAGCACGGAGGTGTCCGATGACAGACACATCAAAACTGGCGCCGGATCGTTTCTTAGCGTAATTACCTGCTCGGGGTTTGGCTGATTTGCCGTTCATTCCTATCAGTGTCTGTCCATATTTGACTGACTGAAAGATCACGCGAGTCTTCTGTCGCCAGATCGGTCGCAGTTCCTCGACCGCCTTCGGTTGGAGCACAACAATCCTGGTCGCCATGTCGAGCGATTTTCTCGCCGAGTGGCTGTTCTGAATATCGCGATAAACATCGGTTCCCGTAAGAGCGACAATGACCGGGCCTTCGGGATTCAGACGACGGAAGTTAATGACGGCCGGATGGCTCTTACGGGCGTGTAAGGCAACTAACAAATCAAACGGCTTCCCGTCGTAGGTCTGAGCAATCGAAACGCGGTTGCCAAGTCGCCTAAGAATCATGGCCCAGCGAAGCGCAGTAATCCAGTTTCCGTGGAGTGACTCCGGCGGAGCCGGAGTGACTATGCCAATCCTCATTTCTTCTAAGTTTGCAGCCCACACGTTCGGAAACCCGCCCATACGTCGCGGCGGTCCGGCGTGTAGAAATTTCGATAGCTGTTATGAATGAGCTGCGAACGAGTCGCCCAACAACCGCCGCGAAGGACTTTGTGGTTTCCAAACCAGGGCTCGGAATATTCTTTGTAAGGACCGGCTACAAATCCGGGATATGGCTGAAAGTCGCTCGCCGTCCATTCCCAAACGTTGCCGATCATTTGCCGGCACCCGAACGCACTATCACCCGCCGGTAGCGCATTAACCGGAACGCATCCAAGCGCGCGCCAGTCAAGATTTGCACGTTCTAGCGTCGGCGAATCATCGCCCCAGGGAAACACGCGCTTTTGCGTTTTAAGATCTCTACCATTCGCCGCCGGCTCACCACTCGCCGCAATCTCCCACTCAGCTTCCGTTGGCAACCGCCGCCCCGCCCAGCGGCAGTACGCATCAGCCTCGTGCCAGTTGACATGGATTACTGGCAGGCGCTCGTCCAGCGCGACCCATTCATTGAAGTTGCGCCGCAACCAGCGACCGTTGACCTCCCGGCGCCAGTACACCGGATATTCTGCACTAACACTTGTCCGCCACTCCCAACCTTCCGCAGTCCAGAGCTCGCTTGTTATATACCCCCCGTCTTCCACAAAATGCTTGAATTCACCACTGGTCACAGCAGTCTTTAAGATCGCGAAAGGGGCAACCTCAACTTCGTGAGCCAGCCGTTCGTTATCGAAGACGAAGCGTTGTTGGGGAGCGCATCCCAGAGTAAATGTGCCGCCCGGTATCGCAGCGTCGCCCGTCAGGCTGTTGTCGGTTTGAGCATGAGCTGCCTTGTGTCCGGCAAACCTTATCTCCTTAACGACCTCTCTGTCGTCAACCGGCCTTTCGGTAATGCGGGATACTGGAGGGGGATAGCTCAGAGTCTGACGTGTGTAAGCGATCGCCTCGGCGTGCATCTGTTCGTGGAGCAACACGAGGTTCAGAAAATACTCCTGATCGTAGCCTTCAGTGTCTGTCAGTTTGGAGCTCGCGTTACCAGCCTGCTCGACCACGCGCTCAAGAACACGCCCCATATAAGCCAGGGTTTCGTCTCTCTCGAGTAATGGCAAATCCCAGCGCTTGTCGTGGGTCAGCCGTGCGGAATCGTAAAGCTCGTCTCCCTGTTCAAGGCTCGGCGGCTGACTACCTAGATGCCGTAAGATCCAAAACTCCTGAAACCATGCGATGTGAGCAATCTCCCAGCGCAGCGGATTCACGATCTGCAAGCGCGGGCCCATCAACTGCTGTTCGTTGAGGTCGTCGATGAGTTCCAGCGTACGCGCTCGCGTCTCCCTGAGCGCTTCAATCAATTGAGCGGTCGTAATTCTCGATTCGTTGTTCGCAATTCCTGTTTGCATCATTGAGGCTTCCGCGCCGTAACAATGATCATTTGCGCTGGAATATTCAGGTGGTTGTTCGGAAAGAAGTCTCGCACTGCTTCGGTGGCCTCATGTGCCAGGGAATCGGCTTGTAGTGGAGGCAGCGTGGCTAATTTCTCTCGCAGCGTTCCGGAAGTCTCCGAGCGCATTTCCCAAAACTGCTCGGGCGAAATCGGCGCGGCCAAGTGAAATCTCAGCGCGCGTTCCTTAACATCAAGGTATCCGGCACCCGCAAGAATCCGAGCCAGACTGCCGGGTTCGGCGAACCGGAAAGCGCCGGGCGCGTTGGGGTCGGCGGGTGCACTAGCCTCAAAGTAATGTGCGACGACGTCGGTAATCAGGTAGGAAAACGGATTGAGTTCGCTTTTGCCCCAGACTGCAAGCGCTATCGCGCCCTCGGGCTTCATTACTCTTAGCATCTCGCGCAAAGCAGTCAAAGGCTCGGAAAAGAACATTACTCCCAATCTACTAACTACCGCGTCAAACGAATTGTCTTCAAAGGGCAGAGAGTCAGCCACACATTGCCGGAAGGCGACGTTTGTCACTCCCCGGCGCTTCGCCTCGCTTTGAGCCGCGCTGACCATTTCTGCCACGGCATCTGTGAAAGTCACTGAGCCAGATGGCCCAACGGTTTCGGCAATGGTTAACGAAGGCTCGCCCGACCCACCGGCAACATCCAGTACCGAGTGCCCTTCAACGATGCCTGCGTCATCAATGAGAGCCTGCGTTATAGGCTGGAACATCGTTCGTATAGTGCCGAAGTGCTTTTTCCAATAGAAGGCTGACTCACGCCACTCGCGCAAGACCGCCTCTGTCTGAATGTCATTCGGACCGGCGTCCGAATCATTTTTTGCGTCGAAAGCGTCCTTCACTGTAAAGCTCAAAGTCCTTTCCGGGTTCGGCAATCTCGAAGACTTCTATGAACTCGTCGGGTCCGATTATCTTGTAGGACTCACGTGCTCTAAATCCTGCTGGAATGTTCTCGATGTTTTCCGTGATGAAGACGAGCGTCTTACTCTCGGTGCTCGAATGACTCATCACATACTGATTTACAAAACCTTCGACATGGAATTGTCTGAGCACGAATTTCTTCCTGGCTTTATCGAAGCCTATCATGCCCCAGTCTTCATGAACCTCTCCTTTTGGATTCTTTGGCTGAGGGTCGTACGTACTCTTGTTTTGCACCTTAAGAAACTTGTCGTTCAGAACGAACCGATACTCACGTTGAATCTTTGAGGCGCCTGGTTGTCCGTTTCCGGTTCCTTCCCAAATCCCGACGAAGTATCTAAACGGTTCCCAGTTGTCTGTGCGACTCGGTGTCTGGGCCGTTCCGGAAGATGTGAGCAGGATCAGTATAGTTATGGTTAGCTTTATTCGCATAGAGATTGTGCTTTTCCGTCCGCGTTGGCGTCGGCATGTTAATATTCTTTGAGTCATAGGTAAAATGAAGTATTCGTATGCTCTTGCGTAGCGTTCCAGAAGCCACTTCCGTGGGGTTTCATAAACGCAATTGGGTTAGGAGAAGAGAAATGAGTCGCAGCACTTTCTTAGCAACATTCGGATTGCTCTTGTTGTGTGTCGCACCTACTCAGGCGCAGGTGGCACAGATCCAGATGCACATCGACGGTTACCTTTGCGGCAATTGAGTATTCAATATTCAGAAGGCCGTGAGCCGTCTAGACTACGCACCTAAACTTAAAGAGATAAGGGTTACCGATATTAAGAAGGGCCTCGGTGTGTTTACACCGATCGCTGCAAAGCCGGTTTCTTTCGCAGCACTAAAAGAATCACTCAAGAAAGCAGGTTACAAACTTGCGGCGGCCGACATAACCGTCAAGGGCACGTTGACCAGAGAAGCAAACGAAGTCTCCTTACTCGTCGCTGCTTCAGGGCAACGATTTATTCTCGAAGGCAGCAATCTAGATGAGATCCTTGCAGGCCTCGAAATTGGATCCAGCATCGAGATTACCGGTGATTGGAAGACAGTCGGCGAAGGTCTTAGCAGGCGCGAAGTGATTACGCCTGGGGCTGCAAAACGAGTAGCTTCTGTTATCCGGACCGTCAGCTTTGTCGAGCGATGGTCTCGAGTCAGGCTTGTGCCGGCGAAGTTTGACCTTTCTGGATCATCATCGGCTAACCGCTCAAGCGAAACTCATGAGTCGCCCGTGACTCACACGAACCCAGCTGCTCCGATTCGCGTAACATCCTGGTCTTACCGTCTACAAAGGAGGAGCGGTAACGCCTCGCCTCTATCTCATTAAGCAGCATCTGGGAAGTCTCGAAGTTAACCGGCAAGTTTTGGATCTAAGCGTTTCGTATACGCCGTCGCCCCGCGTGCTGGTGGAAGTTGAGCTGCCGATCTCCCATACCTCGTTCGACAATGAGGTCAGCTCGGGATCCGGTGCGGGGTTGGGAAATGTAACCTTGTGGGTGAAGTATCGTTTCTTCCGCAAAGTGAAAACCTATGGGGATCGCCAGGCAGCAGTGCGATTTGGGTTGGAACTTCCAACTGGCAAGAAAGTTGCGCCAACCACTACCCAATTTAACGAGCCGGCTTTCGTGCGCCAGCAACTGACCCCGATTAGTGGCGGGCTTTCTCCGCATTTTGACGTGGCCTTTTCCCAAGCCGGAGGACGTTTTATCTTCGGTGGTAACGCTGAGGGAATACTGCGGTCGGAGCGCGACGGGTTTCGTATGGGCAACGAAGTCCGGATGAGTACTGATCTTGAGTATGTATTGCTGCCGCGCAAATATGTCGCTCCGGGCGGCGAGCTTTTCATCATCCTCGAAACCACATTCGTTCACAGAGGAATTGGTCGCGTGGCAGGCGCATCCGTTCCTGGAAGTACTTCGACTGAATATTACCTTGCTCCGGGACTGCAATACGCAGCAGCTCCGCAATTTGTGATCGAAGGAAGCTTTCAGTTTCCGGTGATACGCAACACTGGCCCTTTTGTGTTAAGGAACGATCGCAACATTCTGGTCGGAGTGAGGTATCTGTTTTGAAAGTCCGAGTCCTGGTGGCCGTACGCATAGTGCTGGTAACTATCGTTGTGTCGTTATCGGTGTTTGCTCAGACTCCGGCGCCAGCCCCATTGCTTGAACTAAAAGATTTGCGGGGTCGGAAACTAAGTCTTGCGGATTACCGAGGAAAGGTCGTGCTCCTTAACTTCTGGGCGACATGGTGCCCTCCGTGTCGTACGGAAGTTCCAGATCTGGTCAGATGGCAACGGGCTTATGAAGATCGAGGCCTGCAAGTCATTGGCATCACCTACCCTCCGCAGAGCCATTCTGAAGTGCTGCGGTTCGTTCGAAAGAATAGAGTGAACTATCCGATCGCGTTGGGAACCGAAGCAACTAAGACCCTTTTCACCTCCAGTGACGCACTGCCACTGACCGTAGTGATTGATGCAGCAGGGAACGTGAATGAAGTGATCGAGGGCATCGTCTTTGCAGACGAGTTTGACGCGCAAATCAAACCACTCCTTCTCAATCAACACGGACCTGGCTCGATTCTAGCCAAACCGAGACGACCCCGCGTGCAAAAAGTGACCGTCGTTGTAAATTCCGAGGGTTATGAACCAACGAATATAAGGTTGCGTCGGGGCGTACCAACCCGCCTGACGTTTATTCGCAGGGTCGCTGAAGGATGCGGCACGGAGATCGTCATTCCCGCTTACGGCATCAACCGTCCTCTACCTCTGAATGTTCCAGTTGTTGTCTCATTCACACCCACAAAGACAGGCAGATTCAAACTAACCTGTGGCATGGACATGTTCCGCGGCAGGCTTGTCGTGCGATAAGAGAAGATGGACTCCCCTAAGATTGCAATTGATCCGGTTTGCGGGATGACAGTGAACCCGGATTCTGCGGCGGGATCGTTTGAGTACAAGGGCGAGACGTTACTTCTGTAGCCTTCACTGCCTTGATAGATTCCGCAAAGCTCCCGAGGAATTCCTCAACAAGCCGGCGCAGGCAATTGGCATTCAGCGCGCTGGGAGCAAGGTGGGGCGTTCGAGATCAGTATCAGAATCACATCATGACCCGGTTGCTACCGCTCCCGGTTCTGACAAGACAGAGCCGGTCGCTACCGCTCCCGGTTCTGACAAGACAACCTACACCTGTCCGATGCATCCGGAGATCCGGCAACCGGGCCCAGGTGCGTGCCCAAAATGCGGCATGGCTTTGGAACCGGAAACGCCACTCACTCACACAGAAAGAACCGAATACACATGCCCAATGCATCCGGAAATCGTTCGGGACGCGCCGGGAAACTGCCCGATCTGCGGCATGGCTCTCGAACCTCGAATCGTTTCTCTGGCGGAAGGCGAGAACCCTGAACTCACCGACATGCGGCGGCGCTTCTGGGTGTGTGCCGTTCTCACACTCCCGGTCTTTGCTATCGGCATGAGCGATCTTGTTCCGGGAACCCCATTGCAGCGTCTGGTGCCGGCCACAATGATGGCTTGGATCCAGTTGGCCCTCGCCGCTCCAGTGGTGATTTGGGGCGCCTGGCCATTTTTCGTTCGTGCCTGGCAATCAATCGTGAACCGCAGTCTCAACATGTTCACCTTGATTGGTGTCGGTGTCGCCATCGCCTTTCTCTACAGCGTTGTTGCCACGCTCTTCCCCGAAATATTTCCTCACTCGTTTCGGGGACACGGCGACAGCGTCCCCGTTTATTTCGAAGCTGCGGCAGTAATCACAACGCTTGTCTTGCTGGGACAAGTGCTGGAACTCAAAGCGCGCAGCCAAACAGGGGCGGCCATCAAGGCCCTTCTTGGTCTGGCGCCAAAGACTGCACGCAGGCTGCGCGCCGATGGAACGGATGAGGACGTCCCGCTCAGCGATGTTCAAGTAAATGATAAGTTGCGCGCACGGCCTGGCGAAAGATTGCCCGTTGACGGATTGGTGATTGAAGGTTCCAGCGCCGTCGATGAGTCGATGGTCACTGGAGAGCCGATTCCCGTCGCGAAGCGGTCCGGGGATCGAGTGATCGGCGGCACGGTAAACGGTACGGGAACATTGGTGATAAAAGCGGAGCGAGTTGGGTCTGAGACACTTCTGGCTCAGATTGTGCAAATGGTTGCTGAGGCCCAGCGCAGCCGAGCTCCGATTCAAAGGCTCGCCGACGTAGTCGCGGGTTACTTCGTGCCGGCGGTGATTTTCATTGCCTTGGTTACCTTTGTGGTTTGGGCCATCTTGGGACCAGAACCGCAAATGGCTTATGGACTGATCAACGCGATTGCCGTGTTAATTATTGCCTGTCCGTGCGCGCTCGGCCTGGCTACGCCGATGTCTGTCATGGTTGCTGCCGGCAAGGGTGCGCAGTTGGGAGTGCTGTTCAAAAACGCCGAGGCGATTGAGGTGCTGCGCAAGGTGGATACTCTGTTGGTAGACAAGACCGGAACGTTGACCGAGGGAAAGCCGCGGTTGGTCACGATCATAACAACGAACTGGACCGAACAGGAGCTACTACGGCTGGCGGGAAGTGTCGAACGAAGCAGCGAGCATCCGCTGGCAGCTTCAATTGTGAGCGGCGCTGATGAGCGTGGAATCTTGCTCGGCGAAAGTTCCTCTTTTGAGTCGCTGACTGGGATGGGTGTCAAAGGCGTGGTTGATGGCCATGAAGTATGGCTCGGTAACGCCCGGCTGCTTGAAGCAGCTGGAATTGAAGCGCCGGAATTGATGGCGAACGCGGAAAATCTCCGAGCAGATGGGCAAACGGTGATGTTTGTCACGGTCGACGGGCAGCCTGCTGGATTATTAGGCGTTGCTGATCCAATCAAACCAACTACGCCGGAAGCGGTTAGGCAACTTCATGCTGATGGAATACGAATCATTATGGTTACTGGTGATAACCCTACGACGGCAGGCAAGTGCTGTGGCCCAAAAATTAAACATCGATGAAGTGATTGCGGATGTTTTGCCCGACCAGAAAATCGAGATTGTCAGACAATTGCAGAACCAGGGGCGGTCAGTGGCGATGGCCGGAGATGGTATCAACGACGCTCCCGCTCTCGCTCAGGCGGACGTCGGTATCGCGATGGGTACGGGAACTGATGTGGCAATGAAAAGCGCCGACATCACTTTGGTTAAGGGAGACTTGCGTGGGATAGTAAGAGCTCGCGTGCTCAGCCGCCTGACGATGGGCAATATCAAACAGAACCTGTTCTTCGCTTTTCTGTATAACTCGATCGGAGTTCCAATTGCGGCTGGAGTGCTCTATCCGTTTTTTGGCATCCTGTTAAGCCCGATGATCGCCGCTGCGGCCATGAGTCTAAGTTCGGTTTCTGTGATAGCCAATGCACTGCGATTACGTGGCGCTCGTGTTTAGAGTTAAAGCAGGTAACGGACTGCTCACGCACTTTTTGGGTTGGTCACATAGCCTCGGGAGTGACGGATGATAGACTCAACCGTTCTGCGTCAACGGACTAACACCAAAGTATGAAAAAACAGGTATTGCTTCTGGCTCTGGCAATCCTCTCGTTGACGAGCTTGGCGAGCGGCCACGATCTGTTTCTCAAGCTCGATTCCTTTTTCCTTCAACCTTACTCTCCGGCGTCAGTCCGTTTACTAAATGGAACTTTCACGAGAAGCGATGGGCTTGTGGCCCGTGAACGCTTTCGCGACGTGAGTCTCCTGGCGGATGGCGCCCGCAGGTCGGGGGCCGAGTCCTTTTCGTGGCAAGATGAAGACAAGACAAGTTTGCTTGAACTTCAGACCGGTGCTCCAGGCACTTATGTTGTCGCTGTTTCCACGAACGCTAAAGAGATCGATCTTAAAGCGGCGGACTTCAACGACTACCTGCGACATGATGGAATTCCTGATACGCTTGCAGAGCGGCAAAAGAACAGGGAACTCTCCAGAGATGTTCGCGAGCGCTACTCGAAGCACGTTCGTGCGGTGTTTCAGGTCGGCGACAAACTAACCGACGACTACAAACAGCCGCTGGGTTATCCAGTTGAAATCATTCCGCAAAAAAATCCCTACGCTTTGAAGGTCGGCCAGACGCTCGCGGTCCTGTGCACGCGAATGGCTAAGCCGCTTGTCAATCAGTTTGTAATAGCCGGCTGGGAATCGCGAGCGGGCAAGCTGCATTCGATCGCGATGCGTACTGACGCGAACGGTCTCGCGCGCTTCAAGTTGAAAGCGCCCGCCAAATGGTACGTTAAACTAATTCATATGACGCCGCTTGCAGATCCGAAAGTCAATTATGAGTCTCAATGGGCTACCTTGACCTTTGAGATCAGGAATTGAATCAGTGCCTAAGAGGGCAGAAAGGGACAAGAGAGGTAACTTCGAAGTTCAGCTGACTACCGCGAAGGGCATCTCAGGTGTAGTATCGAACCAAAGCGCTGGCATTAACCTTAGCTGCGGCGATCTGCATTCGTCGTTCAAATTTGGTTGGCACTAATGGTGTCAGGTATTAATAAGAGGAGGAGTTGGTGATGAAAATCTTGTTGAGTAGGAAGGTAACGAGTGGACTAATTGCGACGCTGTCGCTGGTTGTCTTTGCGATTGACGCGACGGCGCAGAATAAGTCTCGGATGCAGGACGCCGCGCGTCATTCGAGCGAGGCGGCCAAAGTGTTTACGCAAATTATGAACGTCCGCGATAAGGCAATTCCTAAGGAATTGTTGGATAAAGCCGAGGCAATTGCCGTTTTTCCAGGCGTTATCAAGGCCGCATTCATTTTTGGTGGTCGCGGCGGTCAGGGCGTGATTAGCAAGCGCCAGAAAAACGGCTGGAGTGCCCCGGCATTCTTCAATCTAGGTGGCGGCAGCTTCGGGGCACAGATTGGCGCGCAGAAAAATGATTATGTATTTCTGATAATGAACGAGGACGGCGTGAAGGGTCTGCTCGAAGACAAGTTTGAGATGGGGGGCGAGGCCGGCATCGTCGCGGGGCCGGTCGGCAGGGAAGTTTCAGCAACTACGAACGCCACACTCGACGCAGGAATTCTTTCCTACTCGCGCAGCAAGGGCGCTTTCATCGGGGCGGCCCTCAAAGGTGTAGTGATTAGTCCGGACAACAAGTTGAACGAAGCGGTTTATGGCATGAAGGCCACGGAACTGCTTACAGGAAAGCCGATGACACTCGGGACAATGCCTGCGAGTGTTCGAATTTTTCCGCGCACTCTTGCTCGCTATTCCGTTCGCTAGTCGATCAACTTTTTCCTTTTCGCTGTACGTGCATCCAGAATCAAGTTGTCAGTCTGCTGACTGGCAACTTGCGTTACTGGTAGTAACTTACTTGACGGTTCTGTTTGCGCGCCCTAGAATGCCTCGTCGCCTTCGGGCGCTCTTCTTCAAGCGGGCATTAGGTATTAGGCATCGGGAATGCTGGAACTTATGCTCCCACGCACTCAACGACAAAAAGAGATTCTCGATTACATTACGCTCTTCCTCGAGCGTCACGCTTACGAACCTTCCTACGCACAGATCGCCAGACACTTTGGAGTAAAATCCAGAGCAACCATTGCAAAGCACATCGCTGCTTTGGAACGTCGCGGTTTACTTACGCGCAAGAACGAAGACGGCGCCTTTGCCCTGACCGTCAAGGTTGATAACACTGATGCCCTTTGTGAAGTTAGATTACTTGGCAGGATCGCGGCTGGTGCGCCTATTGAAGTCGTTGACGATGAAGAAACAATTCCAGTGCCCCGCTTTTTGTTGGGACGGGTGCGACCGGAGCGCGTCTATGCGCTGAGAGTCAAGGGCGACTCAATGATCGATGAGCACATCTGCGATGGCGACATTGCTCTAATCGAGAACCGCACGGAAGCGCGAGATGGCGAGATTGTTGTGGCGCTGCTTACTGAAAGCAATCAGGCAACTCTGAAGCGATTCTATCGGCGCGGCGTAAACGTCGAACTCCATCCGGCCAATCCCGACCTCCAGCCGCTCACGATCCCTGCCAGAGAAATTGCTGTCCAGGGTATTTTCCGCGGGCTCCTGCGTTCAATCGCCTAAAACTCCTGGTCTCCTGCAACTTACGCCACCTAAATCAACGTTTCTTTTTGCTTGCAGCTCCCGGGGAAACTATCCTGCTGGTAGCGGTTTTCGTTTCAAACGTGCACTCCTGAGGCTTTTTGTCCTCCCGTAGACCGAGAAAGATTGGATGTCGCAGCCGGCGGTCTGCCGTCCACTCGGAAAACTTTACCTGCGCCACCAGCTTCGGTTTGATCCATTGCACGGGTTCGTTTGTTTTCGGAGGGTCGACAAACGGAGACTCTTTCGTTTTCAAGGGCTGCATCAGTTTGTAGACCTGCTCAAGTGTTTTTTGGTTGAAGCCACCGCCCGTGTGCGCAACGTAGTGAAGCTTGCCTTCACTGTAGAGTCCGACTACGAGAGCGCCGAAATAGGAGCGTGAATTTCGGGGCTCCGTATAACCGCCGACCACAACTTCCGATTCCAGCGTCGTCTTGATCTTCAACCAATCAGGCGTGCGTCTCTGCACGTAAGTACTGTCCAGGCGCTTAGCAATGATTCCTTCAAGCGGGACTTTGGCGATCGCTTCATAGAGTTTCTCACCCTCACCGATAATATGATCCGAGTACCGCACATTCTTTGCGGGCTTAAGGATCTCCTCGAGCATTGCCTTTCGTTCGGTCAGCTGGCAGGCCGTAAGGTCAAAACCGTCAAGATAAATCACGTCGAAAACGTAGTAGACGAGTCGCGTCGTTGCCATGAGCCTGCCAATCTCGCCCGCATTCTTGCGGCCTAAGCGGCGCTGCAACAATTGAAATCTTGACACCCCGTGTTCATCGAGAGCCACAATTTCGCCGTCAAGAACTGCGCTGGTAGCGCGCACGCTCCCGGCTATACCAGCCAACTCCGGGTACTGGCCGGTCATCTCGATCTGGTTTCGCGAAATAAACCGGGCCCTGCCGTTTTTAATAAAACAGACCGCTCTAACGCCGTCCCACTTCGTTTCAAACAACCAGTTAGGATCTGAAAACGCCTTATCGACGAGGGTCGCCAGCATTGGTTTGATTGCGGGGGGCATCGCAGCTTTCTTAGTGCCGTTGCAAGCTCCGGTTTTGGTTTTGTTTCGAGGCATCTTTCTTTTCGTTTTTAACCCGACGATCTACCCATGCGCAGTTGCTCGGCGGAGGCTGCAGCCAGTTTTCAGGAGCGTAGCGGCTGCGACCTCCGATCACATGGAGGGTGTAAGCATGGCGCGACCTGTGCGAACGATTGGCGAAACTTTTGTGAGGCAGCAGGCCATGATGAGTTGAAGATAGAGACTACCGGCGGGATCAAATTCGCTCACGAGGCTCTCTGCCCGTGCGCGCAGATCATCGCAAACGCTTGCCGCGACAAAGTCTTTCAGGATGAGAAATCCGTCACGTTGATAGCAGGCAAGCTGGTCCGGAGCGGCTGTCATTGCGTGGAAAGGTTACTACGTAATGGAATGCCCCGGCTTGGTAATGTTAAAGATTAATTTATGCTTGTCTCAGACTAACAAAGATTCCGGTCTTCACCGGCATGTTATGTTACGACAGCCATAACGGGATGCTGGAGCGCCCAGGGCCGCGGAGATCTTCTGAGCCAGCTCGGCGCTAAGCGGGGTTAGAATCTTAATCTGATTTTCCGCCGCTCTCCGATCACCGCTGGCGACATAGGCCACTCCGAGAGCGTAATGGGCTTCTGCATTTGCTGGATTCAGGGTTATGACCTGTTTTAACTCCTTAATCGAATCGCCGAAGCGCCTCGCATTAAGGTAAGCGATTGCCAGACCGTTATGCACTTGTTCAAGTGAGGGAAAGCTCTGGATTGTTTTTGGTTCAAGACCGATCGCTTCGGCTCTAATAATATAGAGCGCCTGCTTGAACGCCGAGATCGCATCAGAAGTTTTATCAAGTGCGAGATAAGAACCGCCCCACATGTAGTAAGCAGGGGCGTCGACCGCGCTTGGTTTGATTTGGGCGGCCAATTTGAAGGCGGCTACTGCTTCTTTTTCCTTATGCATTCCTGAATAAGACATGGCGAGTTTCAAATACGCCTTAGCATCATTTGGGTCGACTCGTACTGCTTCATTGAGGGCTGCTACGGCTTCCTCGTAACGGTTCGCAGCAAGGAACGCTACGCCTTTGCTGTAGTGCGACGACTCTGATTCCGCTTCCGTCTTTGGTTTAGGTTCCCTGAAGAGGGCCGGTTTGGGTTCCGCGAAAGCAGTCTTTTCATCGGGTTGTTTGGTCGGCGGCTTACGCTCATCAACCTTCGATGACTTACTCTCTGGTGTCGGATTACTCACCAGTTCCGCACGGGGTACTTCTGGGGGCATGAAGTCATAAGTGATTACGCCGAAAACCATCGAGGAGTCAGAAGAGAGTTTGTTGGGCGAAAATCGCGCCTTGAGCGCGGCGGTTTCGGCAGCCTGGGTAAGGAGAGGGTTACCAGACGTCGCGCGAGCGTTTACCACGCGGCCTTTTTCGTCTACTAATAACTCGACTTCCACTTTGCCCGTAGCCCGCGCAAGCATTGCCCCCTGGGGATACTCAGGGTGAGGCAATTCCATCGCAGCGCCTCGCAACACATTTTCCGCTATCTTAACCACGGCGGGTTTCCTGCCATTGTCGGCTGGGGCAATGACCTCTTTCGCCTTTGTAGCTGCGTCGCCGCCCTTCGTGTCATTACCTGCAGTTGGAGGAGGCGGGGCGACCGGTTCGGACGCTTTAGGTGGGGAGCTTTTCAGTTCGGCGGTAACCGGTTCGGGAACCGGGGTGTTTGTGGCTACCGGTTTGGGAGTTGACCTTACGTGACTCATTGAGCCGGAGACATTCGCCGGGGCGGAAGGCGTCGTGCCCTTTGCCTTCCCAGCCGCCGCACTGATTTTTTCGATTGCCTGGTTGTAGTAATA
Organism: Pyrinomonadaceae bacterium; assembly: GCA_051000815.1. Taxonomy (GTDB): domain Bacteria; phylum Acidobacteriota; class Blastocatellia; order Pyrinomonadales; family Pyrinomonadaceae; genus PSRF01. Next base: position 16,246 of record JBPCNX010000086.1, on the reverse strand, counting down.
ACTGATTGTGCGGTAGGTAGTCTCAATGGGTTCAAAAATCACTTTTCCATTTTCATACACAGCAACGGACGTGTTCATCTTTGTCCAGTTACCCATTTGATCAAACTCATAATCGTAAGACTCTTTGCTGAGGATTGAATCGTCGCTCCCTAATACGACCATCTCCACGATGTTCCCTTTGTCGTCATAGCGGTAACGTTCTTTGCCGGGAAGGGTGTTGCTTTCCACCGGATAATCAACGGCGTCAATCTTTCTGCCGAGCGCATCGTAAGTCGCGATCCCGCGGACTACTCGTGGTCCCTCTACCACGTTGCCGGCCTTCATCAGTATCTTTGCCGTTTCAACACGAACGCGGCGCACCGGTCCTTCTAATCCATCCTGCTCCCTGCTACTCCTCTCGTCAGTCATGGCAACAGATGTTTGCGCGGCTCCTTGTTGCGCGGGGCTGGCCATACAAATCCCCAATACCAGGAAACAGGAAGTAATAGCTACTGTGAGAGGTTTTGGCATTGCAGTCTCCTTACTAATTCGCGTGTCAACTTGCACCCTAATAGTTTCGTTCGTTGTTCTGTTCTACCTTGTAAAGAAGATCTAAGTGGCACTACGTGTCTCTCGACCGAGACGCCGCCGAGTCTAATAAAGCTGAGCAGACAATACTGACGGTCTTCCCCCGCAGTAACAGCGGCGCCGTGGGGTCCACACCCGATTTGATCGGAGATTTTTCGGTTTGAATTTCCTGGAGTCTGAGTCAGTAACTGACCTCCCAGGAACAACAATAACGGGAGTAAAACTCTCGTAAGGATTAACCGACTCGAACGGGCCCTTCGCTTCTGAATGCCTTATATACCTGTTACTGGACGGTAGTCAACGGCTACTCCATCTCCTGGGCATCAAGTTTCGGTCCAAGGCAAACAAATCAGGCGGCGGAAGGTCGATGTTGTGTGAACCTGCAGATGGCCATGCGCTATACTCATGGGACTGGGGGTGGTTTTGCAGATGCCGTGAGAAAGTGGGCAGGCAGTGGTCACAAACGCAAAAAACAGCCACTCACGAGAGTGGCCGTAAACAGTTGAGACCATTGGAGCCGGCTGCCGGAGTTGAACCGGCGACCTTCTAATTACGAATCAGACGCTCTACCAACTGAGCTAAGCCGGCCTTCAAGTAAACGCCAAGCGCGTTTGGAAGAATTGCACTATACGAACCTACTAATTCGAGTGTCAAGCAACCGTTTTGAGAGGGGGAAACAAGCATGGGCAGGGAGCAGATGCGGAACTTAGAGACGTTCAAAATTGGCAGCGGCCAGGTGAATGAGTTTGAATACCAGAAGAATCAGGGCCAATTGACTGAGCAATTAGAACAGCATCCCGATGAGCAGGGTGCCAACTCGAAACTCCTGACGCAGGCTGAGCGGGTGAAGCAAATAATGGCTGAAGCGCACAAGAAGGTGGCGAAGCGAAAGAAGAAAGAAACCGGGAGGACTTCGAAAAAGAAGTCTGCGGCGCCCAAGCGGAAGTAAGACTTCGCCGGCATGGATAAGGCATTAGTGAGTTCTACCATAACCCCACGGCGTTCGACCTGGATTCAGAGAGGTCCTGGGCGGAGCTTCGCAGACATCACAGTTTATTCTTCACTGCTACTTGTCTTGGCATTGAGCTTCGGGTCGCAACCGCTTCGGGCGCAGTCAAGCAAGAACGCTACTCCCCAAAAACTGCCCAGTGCTGAGAAGATTGTCGAAGGGTATTTTAAAGCTGTCGGCGGCAAGAGACGCCTGGCGCCGATTCGCGATGCCACCTACGAGTGGACGATTCATCTCAGCGGCCAGCCAATTGGTACTGCAAAAACTCAAGTCAAATCGCCGGCCTCTTTGCGTTCCGAGATGACATTCGGCAATGGCCAGATCATCTCGGGCGCGAATCCCGCCTCAGCCTGGGTATGGGGCCTGGACAAACGCCTGCTTACTCTAACCGGGCCGGACGCGGCATCCGCCAAACTTCAAGCCCTGCTGACAGCCAGCCACTTGATTGATTATAAGAAATTGAACGTGATGCCGCGTGTCATCGCGCTCGGGGATCTTTCTTCGCAGCCGGCATACATCGTCGAGTTTTCCACTCGCGCTGGAGCCAGGCTGCGTTACTGGTTCAGCCTGCAAAGCAACCTCCTGGTGATGGTAGAAGACGAAGCGCGGAAAACGACGACGCGTTTTGGTGATTACAAGTCCACAACTGGACAGCTACCGCTTGAGCCCCATCTTGTACAACTCAAGACGGGAGATGGGGAGTTGACCTTTCGACTCCAGCGCGCCACTTACAACACAAATATTCCCAACTCGTTATTCGATCCGCCGCGAAGCGAGGAAGCGTTGGACGTTGTCAGTCTGTTGCGTGAGGTTGCGCGAAATCAGGAAACCGTAGAGAAGCGGATCAGCGAGTACGCGTTTTTCCAAAAAGAAACGGATCGAGAAATAAATGGCAAAGGGGAACTGAAGAAGGAGAAAACACGGGTTTATGAGGTGTTTCCCGTCTCTCATCACGCGCCGATCAGGAAACTGATTAGCGAGAATGGAGACGTGCTGGGCGGCGAGCGCGCGGCTAAAGAAGCCCAACGCGTCGATGAAGAGCTTGTAAAGGTGGAACGTGAACGGGAGAAGACGGAAGAGAAAGTCGCGCGTCGTAAGGCAGCAAGAATGAAGCAGCAATCCGGCAACGGGGGAGCTGAGCCGGATGAAGATCCCACTATCTCGCAATTCTTGAAGGTTTGTGAGTTTGTATCGCCACGCCGGGAACGCTTTAACGATCGTGAAGCTATCGTATTTGATTTTCGCCCACGCCCTGGTTTCAAACCAGGCAATCGATCCGAGAGCTTGATCGCCAAGCTTATTGGTGTGGCCTGGATCGATCCGGTCGACAAACAAGTGATGCGACTTGAAGCAAAACTGGCTGAAGGTTTCAAAATGGCAGGCGGACTTGTCCTGTCGTTGCGTCCGGGAGCTGGTTTCGTAATGGAGCAAACCCGAATGGCTGAGGGTATCTGGTTGCCGCGCTTCGCCCACGTGAATCTCTCGGTGAAGGTTTTCCTGTTTCGCGGAATCGACGTAAATAAAACGATCGAATGGAGTGACTACAAGCACTTCAAGGGCGATGTAAATGACTACAAACTTGACGCTCCTCAAGCTGAACTGCCGGAGAAGCCCCGGTGAATGAGGTCATAGTTATCGGAGCCGGCTTGGCCGGTGTCGAAGCCGCCTGGCAGGCGGCGCGCTCCGGTGTGTCGGTCCTGCTTTATGAAATGCGTCCGGTCAAACAAACTCCGGCGCATCGTACCGACAAGCTTGCCGAAATCGTCTGTTCCAATTCACTTAAATCAGATGAACCTGGTAGTGCTCCGTATTTGTTGAAGCAGGAACTTCGGCGAGCCGGATCGCTTGTGATGGAAGTCGCGGAGGCCACACGGGTTCCGGCGGGAGCGGCGTTGGCAGTCGATCGTCAGCTCTTTGCCGAGCTGATTACTGCGAAGATCGAAGCGAACCCGAAGATTCAACTGCTGCGCGAAGAAGTGACGCAAATTCCAAACGACTCGCTCGTGATCATTGCGACCGGACCTCTTTCGTCGGATTCCCTGACCGCGGAAATTATGAAGCTTACTGGCAGCGAGCAACTCTACTTCTACGATGCAATTGCGCCGATAGTCTCCGCTGATTCGATCGATCGAACAATTGCCTTCGCGGCAGCCCGCTATGGCAAGGGTGGCGACGACTACCTGAACTGTCCGTTGGATCAGGAAGAGTATTCCCTCTTTTACCAGGAGTTAATTGAAGCCAAGAGCGTTCCCTTGCAGAGATTCGAAGACACGCGCTGGTTTGAAGCCTGCTTACCGATCGAAGAGCTAGCGCGACGCGGTGTTGACACCTTGCGCTTCGGTCCCATGAAACCAGTTGGTCTTTTCGATCCTCGTACCGGCCGCCAGCCGTATGCCGCGGTACAGTTGCGGCAGGAAAATTTAATGGCCGACGCATACAGCTTTGTAGGCTTTCAGAATCATCTACGTTATGGCGAACAAGCGAGAGTGTTACGACTAATACCTGGACTCAAGGATGCGGAGTTTTTGCAGTTTGGTCAGATCCACCGCAACACTTACATTTGCTCGCCGCGCGTGCTGGCGCCGACGATGCAGATGCGTGAACGGGAGAACCTTTTCTTTGCCGGCCAGATCACAGGAGTTGAAGGCTATGTCGAATCGGTCGCGATGGGTTGGCTCTCCGGCACCAACGCGGCACGGCTTGCCTCCCAGCGGCGATTGATTGAAGCGCCTCCCCGTAGCGCTGTTGGTGCGCTGGCGCGCTACGTTACTAAGGCTGAGACCAAAAACTTCCAACCTGTTAATATTACCTTTGCGCTTTTGCAGCCGTTAGAAGAACAAGATCGCCGCCGCTTTCGTAAAAAACGTGACCGCCATCAATTCCAGGTCGAGTTGGCGCTGAAAGAATGGGACGCTTGGCTCAGGGAAATTCAGGAACAAGAAACGCCGTTAACCGCCGGGGCGCTGTGAGTTGGTTTGCGCGAAGGGCCCAGCGGCTAGCAGTTCGGAGGCTGGTCTTCGTTATCTTCAGCCTGGCTTTGGCGGGAAGCCTGGCCGCACAGTCAGGTCGGCGAAAAGACAACAAGACTAAACCAAGGCCGGTTCTCGGTCCCATCGTCGAGAGTAGTCAGTCCGGCAATCCGCAAAAGCCCAGATCGCCCGCCAGCGCGACTCCATCACCAGCCCCGAGTGAGGAAGTAGCCGAGGCTGAAGTCGTTCGTATTTCTTCCAACCTCGTACCAATCCCGGTTTCAGTGGTTGATAACAAAGGACTGGCTCTCACCAACTTGATGTTAGAGGACTTTGAGTTGTGGGTGGATGGAGAGATGCGTCCGATCAGCGACTTGACTCGTTCGGAAACGCCGGTTCGTCTGGCGCTGTTATTCGACAACAGTGGAAGTTTGGACAGTGCGCGTTCTTTTGAGAAGCACGCCGCGCAGCAGTTCTTCAGGCGAGTGCTGCGGCCCGTTGATGAGGCTGCCATTTATTCGGTGGAGTCTGAGAGTTATCTCGCGCAACCAATGACAAGAGACGTAAGAAGTCTGGAACAGACGATAGAGTCTTTCGGAAAACCTGAGGGATCCACGTCGCTCTTTGATGCAATCATTTCGGCCTCCGGTTACCTTCGGCCGTATCTGGGGCGGCGGGTAATTGTAATCGTGTCCGACGGCATTGAAACCACCAGCCGGGCAGACTTCGAAACTACGCTGCATCGCGTGCTGGCTGACGATTGTCAGGTCTTCGTGGTTCAAACCGGATTGTATGAGGGCGCAAATCTACGCGCACTGGCGGCGGAGCGACGCATGGAACAGCTGGCGTTCCAAACCGGAGGAGCCGCTTACATTCCTAAAACCACCCCAGCACTGGAGTCCGCTTTCAAGGAAATCGCAGCTGACCTGGCGCAGCAATATGTATTGAGCTACTACCATGCAGCTGAGCAGCGTGACGGCCGCTTTCATGCAATAGATTTGCGGATTAAATCACGCAAGGATGTGCGGGTACGCGCGCGAAAGGGTTACTATTCACCCAAGAATGCGAGCGTTGCGACGAGAGATTGGTAGTCATCCTTCATTCAAGGCTCAGCGGAATTCCCAATAGTTATGGAGCAACTGCTAGCCCAGTTCCTCGAACACCTCCGCTACGAGCGGAATGTTAGTGAACACACGCTTCGCAACTACGCCAGCGACCTGAATCAGTTTCTGGAGCATCTGGCTCCGGCGCATCCGAAAACAGGGAAGCGAACACCGGTCGACATCACCAGCATCGATCACATCACAATTCGCGAGTGGCTCTCGACACTTCACTCGGCACAGAAAATGAAATCGTCAGTCGCTCGCAAACTTGCGGCGCTGCGAACGTTTTTCCAGTTTGCTGTGCGCGAGGGCTTGCTGGAGATGAATCCGGCCAAGTTAGTCTCCACACCCCGACTCGAGAAGAAGCTTCCTCAGCATCTCTCAATTGAGGAGGCGATCAAGTTCATTGAGACGCCAGATGTGGAAACAGATCTGGGAAAACGGGATCGGGCCATGTTGGAACTAATGTATGCGACCGGCGTCCGTGTGTCGGAACTCACCAAAATGGGGCTCTCAGATATCGACTTTAGAAACAAGCTGATTCGGGTGACAGGGAAGCGGCGTAAGGAACGGATTGTTCCATTTGGTGAACCGGCGCAGGAGGCACTACAGGCTTACCTGGGCGCAAGAGACGAAATTCTAAACAACGCACCGGTTTCCGAACGTGAACCAAATGCGCTCTTCCTGAATTACCAGGGCACGCGGATTACAACGCGATCGGTGGGTCGAATGGTTGAAAAATATATTCGCATTTGCGCCGGCATGCACGACATCAGTCCGCATGCGCTGCGCCATTCGTTTGCTACTCACCTGCTGGACAGCGGGGCCGACCTGCGCGACATTCAGGAACTTCTCGGGCACGCGCGTCTCTCTTCAACGCAAATCTACACACACGTTTCCATGGAGAAGCTGATCGAGGTTTACGACAAGGCGCATCCGAAGGCGTAAGGAATAGTCCAACGTCCAACGTTCAAAGCCAGAGAGTGTATGGCGGTCGAGTCTGGACTTTAGACTTTGAACGTTGGACTTCTTACAGCGAAGGTCTTTCGCTTGCGCCCCGGGCTTGTTCAAGGAGTGCCTGGCAGTCGGCGTCATAACGGGCGGTAGGAACCGCTTCAAGTCGCCGCTCATCGATTGGTTTGCCGCAGCGAATGCAGATACCGTAGTTTCCTTCTTTGATTCTTAGTAGCGCCTGATCAATATCGGCGACCATTTGGGACTCGCGGTCCCCAAGCCGAAAGGCCAGTTCCTTATTTACATCCATCACAGAAAGATCGCTGCTGTCCTTAACGCCATCATCGGACAGCTCAAGCGCGGCTGCCTGATCGGTGCGGATGTGTTCGGTATGTTCGGTGAGTTGCGCGAGAAGAACCTCTTTGAAGTGAGCCAGTTGTTCCGGTTTCATCCTGGTACCGCCCTTGTTCTGACCAAGTTGTTGGAGGTTGGCATTATAACTTAGCCGTGCGCTTCGCGTAACTTCGTAAAGCAACGTCCTTGGTTAGGCGATTATGAAGTTGTACCACAAGCCAGCAGTCGAGCCATAAATATCAGAAGCGGGCGATCAATCCGAAACGTACGCCCCGCGGACGGCCCGGTGAGATGTTGTTGTTGCCATCCGCATTTACGTAATACTTCGTATCGAACAAATTCTCGAGATTTCCCTGCAGTCGCAATCTTTCGGTTATTGAATAAAAAAGCGCGAGATCCGCACGCGTGTAGCCTGGCAAGATCACAGCATTGTCTACAGCGGCAAAAGCATCGCCGCGACGAATAATGCCGAGTCCCATTCCCAGTTTGGGAATGATCTGATAACTGTTCCAAAGCGAGAACGTGTGTCGCGGAACCTGCGTAACCTGTTTGCCGGCAACCGCAGCGGTCGTGGCGCTGGTAAGGAAAGCATCTTGATACGCGTAACCTCCCGCGATTCGCCACGACTTCGTCACGTTCCCGTTCAATCCAAGCTCAAACCCATTTGTTCGCTGGCTGCCCGTCTGAAGAATTCTCGTCGGATCAGCCGGGTCAGTCGCGCGCGTGTTAAGACGATCTTGACGATAGAGCGCTGCCGTTAGCGAGAGGTGGCGATAGACGTCCCACTTAAGACCGGCTTCGTAGTTATTGAATTTCTCCGGCTTGACTTGTTGGGTAATCGTCGTCAGCGACGAGAATTGATCTCCGGCACTGGGCAGATACGCGACACTGTAATTTACGTAAATGGAGAGTGGCACTAACGGTTTGAATACGATCCCCAGGCGTGGCGACAACAGGTGGTCTATGCGTCGCAAATCTTCTCCGGTTCGATTGTTGTGAAACTGAAGATCGAAGTAATCGAAACGAAGGCCGGCGATGACGCGGATATACTTTGAAAATTCAATTTGATCCTGTACATAGCTCGCCGCCAAATTGGTTTTGAGATGATTGTCGGCGTCCGTCGCACTGGGCCGAAACGTCACTGGCGTGCTGACGGTTGGATTATCATAGGGCACCAACAAGGAAGTCGTGCTGTTATTGAAAAAGCCTGTGTTCCTTAGATTATCTGTCGACTGGCGTCCTGCTTCGATTCCGGCCAGGAAAGTGTGATGAACTCTCCCGGTAGACGCGCTGAAGATTAGATCCGACTGGTTGAAGAAATTGCGGCGTCTGGTCGCATTATTGTACGCAGAAATCGTAACTCGCAGCTTATCTGCACTGACAGCCCCGGGAACATAGTTCTGATAGAACCTGTCGTAGTCCCCAAACATTGTTCGGTTCCGAAAGTTGAAACGGCCAATCTGCCGATCGATCAACCCGGAAAGAAGATTCACGTTCACTCGCACATGACTGCCGCTGGGGTTACCAAAGAAAGTCGAGATTGGGGTGTCAGCGGGCCTTCCATGGAATGAGGGAATGCCTCGGTCGGCGGTCCGGACGTCGTGAAAGTGTTCGTAGCCAATGGTGATCTTCGTCGGAGTGTCAGGGGTGATGGTGATTGTCGGGTTTATTCCGTAGCGTTCCAGGTCAACAGAATTCCGGAAGCTCCCGGAGTTCTCGTAGAGCCCGTTAATCCGGAAGGCGATCTTGTTGGTGAAGGGCCGATTAAGATCCCCTGTGATTCGTCGATTGCTAAAGGACCCGCCCTGAAAGGTTAATTCCCCGATTGAGGTGAAGCCCGCTTCTTTAGTGACGCGGTTAATCACGCCCCCGCCGCCGCCACGCCCGAAGATCATGGCATTCGGGCCTTTGATAGCTTCCATCCGGTCAACGTTATAGAGATCACGATAGTACTGCACGTCGTCGCGCACGCCGTTAAGAAAGAAATCTGCACTGGTGCTGTTGCCGCGAATCACTAACTGGTCACGATTGTTTTCACCTTGATGAGACGAGATGCCCGGCACGTAAGTCACCACGTCAGAAATGCTTTGAAATGACTGATCCTTGATTTGCTCAGCCGTCACCACAGTGATCGATTGCGGTGTATCACGAAGTGCTGTGAAGGTCTTGGTGGCGCTGGAAACTGCCTCCGTCAAATATCCCGCACCTGCCGTTACAGTGACGAACGCGCTGGAGGGAGCGAGCTGAAGAGCTATGTCCAGCGAGCCGGGAGTGTCGGGCTTCAGGTTTACGGACTGGGTGTGTTCGGCAAAGCCTTCGGCAGAAACCTTAATCGTATATTGTCCGGCAGGGAGTGTGAGAAAAAACTCTCCCTTGTCGTTCGTTGTTGTTGAAGCGACGTGTCGACCCTGAATCTCGGCAACAATAGTCGCGCCGGAAATCACCGCACCGTCCGGGTCAAGCACTCTTCCACTAACCGCGGATTGGCCGTTGCCGGCCTGCGCCGGAAAACAAAAAATCGCGACGGCTACCAGGGATCTACAGAATTGGTAGAGTCGCCTCAAAACTAAGTGGGCCGACATGACACTGCCTTTCTGAGGGATTTCGGAGGCGCCTTGTTTGAAATTGAAAACCGTTTTCAGTATGCCCATTCTAATTTTGTCTGTCAACCTGCTTCTGTTGGATGGAAGGGAGACCGGAATAAATCTATTGGGACTCGTCGGATTGGCCGGAGCAGACAAGCTCGGCGGCGAGGAGCGGAATCGTTAGTTCGTGATGGCCGATGATTGAATAACCTCTGCCGGTGCCGTCGGCGGTAGGGCGCCGAACCACGTTAGTCAGCGGACGGTAAGATTGGATGAAATCAAAATTCGCAGTCGTGATGTCGCTTAGCTCGTGGCCGAGGTTTCGCACAAGAGTCACGCACTTCAGAAAAATTTCCGGCAGCACGACGGCTGAACCGACATTCAAATAAACCCCACCGCCGTTCATGCGACGTACAAGTTCACCGAGTAGCCTGAAGTCAGTGTGGGAAGTTGCTCCAAGCGCAGCACCCTCAACTTCGGGATGGAAATGCGCAGTGTCACCACCGATCGTGAGGTGGCCAGTGAAGGGGACACGCGTCCTGTAAGAGGCGCAGATCAGCGAATACTTCTCATGGGCTGGATTGAGGGCCACCAGCGCCCGGCCCATTGCCTCACCCAGACCAATTCGATCCCGTGCACCTTGTTGCGCTGCTTCGTTAATAAGCCTGCCAGTCTCTTCTGCGGCACCGAATGCACCCTTGCCCAGTGTGGCGTCAACATCTTCCGAGGTCGAGCCCACCATGGCAATCTCGGCGTCATGGACCAACACCGAACCGTTTGCTGCAATGGCCGTGACAAACCCACGGTTCATCAAATCGATTATTACAGGCGCCAAGCCAGTCTTGATTACGTGACCGCCCAGGCCCCAGATGATCGGTTTGCGCAGCGCGCGCGCCCGTCGCATTTGCGACGCTAGATCTCTCAGGCTTTGTACGGCGAGGATTCTGGGAAGACTGGTAAGAAAATCGCGGACTGAAGACATCGGGTGGACAGGATGAGCGAAGTCGTCCAGCGAAACTATGCTGAGACGAGAAGCTAGCGGGTATGTTGTGATCTCACCCAGACCGAGCGGTTTTAGATCGTCTTCATAGATTGACAATGCGTTTCTCGCTCCACTCTCGGTAATTTTTAATTGACTCGTCGCAACTACTTTCTGCCATACATAACGGGGTAGGTTCCCAGCAACTTGCTTGCATCCCAGTAAAACGGTGTTTCATTCAGCCGTACCACAAAGCCTGCTGTTCCCCCTGCGAATGCCTGGTCCTTTATTTCAAACTCCAGTACCTCTCCGCTCGCCAGTTTGCGCCATGTAGGACCTGCCACATCGCACTGGTAACCTGTTTTAAGTGCCCGGCTCCAATCCTTTTCGGGGTTACTAAACAATCCGCACACTGCTGGTTTATCCGCCCACGCAAACTCTGTCTGATAGCAGATATCTTTGGGACCATTGTTGGCGAGGCGAAGGCGTGTGACAAAACTGTTGAGCTGCAACATCTCGACCGACCTACCGCTCATGTGCCCGTGGGCGCAGTCGTAGTGCGCGTCACGGGGAACGCGCGCATCCTTAGCGTCTGGGTACACCCACCGTTGCGACACAACCGTTAACGTGACACCGGGGAAGGTGCGTTGACCCTTTCTCGGCTTCACTGCCTGACGCAGCTCTATTCGAGGATCACCCAGGAATGGTCCCAGAACTCCGGGAGCGTTCCAACAGATCCCCCATAGGTAAAATCTATTCTCGCGAGGAATGTGCCACACGTAGAGGCCCGCACAAGCGCCAATACCGCTGAAGCTATCGACAGTGGGATCGTGAGGACTTCTATAGTGTTTTCCTAACCGCGCGTGAGGTAAGCAATACGCTTTTACGCCATTCTTCAAGACACTCCCTGCCCAGCAGTCATTGGGTGCCCAGTTGAACTTCTCGTAAAAGGTCGACAGGGCTGGTTTGAAGACATCGAACGTGAGTCCTCGTGACCAATCGACATCGGGGGTCGTACGTAGCTTATCAAGTATCAGGTAGGGAATATGATCTTCACTGCCGAGATGTTTCTGCCAATCGTCTTCCTTTTGGATCGAGGCTGCAGCGGAAATGAATGCCAACAGGATAACGATCGATACGAGCCAGACTCTCCTTAAACTTAAAAGAGTTATTCCGCGCATCTGTTGTTCCTTGCTGGGGCTTAAGCTCTCCGGGGCTTTAGGTTAGATGATAGAACGCTAACCTACGGTCAATATATTACGCGATCTTTTTATCCTCGCCTCGAGAACCACTGCCGTTGCGGCCGGCTCGCCCATTGAGCAGCGGTTTTAAAACCTGGCCCGTGTGTGAGCGTCGAACACGGGCAACTTCTTCAGGCGTGCCAGAGGCGACGACACGGCCACCTTGTTCGCCTCCTTCGGGCCCAAGGTCAATTATGTGGTCCGCGCTCTTGATTACGTCGAGATTGTGTTCGATAACCAGGACTGAGTTTCCCAGAGATACCAGCCGCTGCAGTACGTCCAGAAGTTTGTGGACATCGGCAAAATGAAGTCCGGTAGTCGGCTCATCCAAAATGTAGATCGTCCTTCCGGTAGCTCGTTTTGATAACTCTTTCGCCAGCTTAATCCGTTGGGCCTCACCTCCGGAGAGTGTGGTGGCGGACTGGCCCAGCTTTATGTAGCCGAGTCCCACATCAAGAAGGGTTTGCAACTTCTGTTTAACCTGCGGGATGTTTTCCAGGAGTGGTAAGGCCTCTTCTACGGTCGTGTCCAACAATTCGGCGATCGACTTGCCTTTGAATTTCACTGCCAGCGTTTCGCGATTGTAGCGAGCGCCACGGCAGACGTCGCAAAGTACATAGACATCCGGCAGAAAGTTCATTTCAATGCGCTTCATGCCGTCACCTTCACACGCTTCGCAACGACCGCCTTTGACGTTGAAGGAAAAGCGACCAGGCTTGTAACCCCGCTCTCGTGACTCCGGCAACATTGCGTAGAGTTCACGCAGCGGAGTAAAGAGGCCAGTATAAGTTGCGGGGTTGGATCTAGGCGTGCGACCAATCGGGGACTGATCAATCTCAATCACTTTATCGACGTCGTCCAGGCCTTCAATAGCTGTGTAATGACCGGGCTCAGCTAATGATCCATAAAGGTGATGGGCGAGCGCGGGATAAAGAATATCGCCAACAAGCGTCGACTTGCCGGAGCCCGACACACCCGTTATTACAATCAGCAGGCCCAGCGGGAAGGTGACATCAATTTCCTTCAAATTATTTGCACGGGCTCCATGAATGGTCAGATTCTTGCCATTTGGCGTGCGGCGCTGCGTCGGCACCTCAATCTTGTTCTTGCCGCGGAGATACAGACCCGTAATGGAATTCGGGTTGGCAGCGACGTCGGCGGCCGTCCCGATGGCAACCACTTCACCGCCATGTGCTCCAGCGCCCGGGCCGAGATCTACTACGTAGTCGGCTCGCCTTATCGTCTCTTCGTCGTGTTCAACTACCAGGACGGTATTACCGAGATCGCGGAGCGCGCAGAGTGTCTCCAGAAGTTTCTGATTGTCCCGAGGGTGGAGGCCGATCGAGGGCTCGTCGAGGACGTAAAGCACGCCCCGGAGTTGCGAGCCAATCTGTGTAGCCAGACGAATGCGCTGGCCCTCACCGCCCGATAGAGTAGACGAAACACGATCAAGGGTTAGATAGCCGAGACCGACCGTGTTCAGAAAGCGTAACCGGTTGACGATCTCTCGCAGAATGGGGCCGGCGATCTGTTCTTCGCGCGGGTTAAGTTTGATCGCTGCAAATTTAGACGTGACATCCGCAATCGGCAGCGTCGTGTAGTCGGCGATGCCGTGCCCGCCCAAACGTACGGCCAGCGAATCTGCACGCAGCCGTCGCCCTTTGCACGCGGGGCAGGTGCGTGGAGAAACGAGTTCTTCGAGTGCCACCCGAACTCTTTCTGACGGTGCTTCGTTGAGGCGATCGCGAAGCCAATGCAACGCCCCCTTCCAGCGACTTTGATACGAGTACGCGCCTTGTCGAAAGTTCAGGTGGCCGGTAAGTCCTTCAAAAAACGCTTCGCGAACTTCTTTTAGCAACTCGTTGAAGGGTGTCTTTGAGTCGGCCTTGAAATAATTAATGACCGCTGCAAGTGCGCTCTTTAAATACGCCGACCCCTGGCGATCCGCCGGGCCCATGAAAGCCAGTTTGTCGGATGGCGAGGTCGCATCGGGAATTAACTTGGCAGGATCGACTTCCAAAACATTTCCGAGTCCATGACATCGTTTGCACGCACCGTAAGCGGAGTTGAAGGAAAAAGACCTGGGCTCAAGCGGAGGAACGTTGATGTCGCATATCACGCATGCCATCTTCTCCGAGTAGAGTTTTTCATCACCGTCAATCACCGACACCAGAACGGCGCCATTGGTGAGCTTAAGTGCTGTACGGACGGACTCTGAAAGTCGCTCTTTGATTCCGGCTTTTATCAACAGCCGATCGATCACGGCTTCAATTGTGTGATTTCGCCGCTTATCCAGCCTGATTTCTTCGTCGAGCGAAAGCAGTTCGCCATCTACCCGGGCCCGCAGGAATCCGTCCTTCGCAAGCTTTTCAAGTTCTTTCTTGAATTCGCCTTTTCTCCCGCGAACGATGGGAGCTAGGATCATCACTCGTTCGCCCTCAGGCAATCCCAGCACGCTTTGGACTATTTGATCGACGCTTTGGCGTGTAATTGCGGCTCCGCAAATATGACAATGCGGTTGCCCGATGGAGGAAAACAGTAGCCGCATGTAGTCGTAGATCTCAGTAACTGTCCCCACCGTTGATCGGGGACTGCGCGAAACGGTCTTTTGTTCAATCGAAATCGCCGGTGAAAGGCCTTCAACCGAATCTACATCCGGTTTTTCTAATTGGTCCAGAAATTGTCGCGCATATGCCGAGAGAGATTCTACATAGCGGCGCTGGCCCTCAGCATAGATCGTGTCGAAGGCCAAAGACGACTTACCGGATCCGGAGAGTCCCGTAACCACTGTGAAGCGGTCTCGAGGTATTTGGACATTAATGTCTTTGAGATTGTGTTGCCGAGCGCCCCTTACAGTAATGAGATCGATTGCCATTGGTTTCTTTAATGCGCTCCGCCACAGATGCGAATTTCTCGCGGTGAAGAAACCATGATTCTAGCTGAGCGATAAGTGGTGAGCAAGTTGGCGACGGGTTATCTTGACACCATTTCCAACGCCGCCCTAAACTCAAATAAATCACAGTTCAGATTAGTTCTGATTGTTTCGTCCGGCGGTCATAAATTGAATCTTCCAAACGCTCTGACGCTGCTGCGCATTTTCATCGTGCCGCTGCTCGTCGTGGTTCTGCTAACTCCGTTCGCGGAAAACTGGGTTGGACTACCTCGTCACATTCTTGGCGTTACTCTCTTTCTGGGGGCGGCCCTCACTGATTATCTTGACGGTCATCTGGCTCGCAGGCGTGATCAGGTGACTCGACTTGGTCAACTCCTGGATCCCATTGCTGACAAGTTGCTGATTTCGGCGGCCTTGATTTCATTGGTCGAGAACCAACTGGCGCCGGCGTGGGCTGTGGTGATTATTATTGGACGGGAGTTCGCGGTAACCGGGCTACGTTCAATTGCCGCTGTCGATGGGGTTGTGATTTCAGCTTCCAAAATGGGCAAGTTTAAGATGCTGGCGCAGGTGGTAACGGTCGCGTTGTTGATTGTCTCCAGTGTCGGGGGCAAACCTCCGCAAGTGTCCAACTTCGGTCAACCCTTCCCGGCCATTGAGTTTTGGTCAGTGCCGGAATTGCGAGCGGCGTTACAGCATGTGTTTGGCTCCGGAGATACTACAGGCAACGACTGGCAGGTCCTGTTATATGCCGCGGGGAGAGCGATGTTATGGTTGGTCGTCGTTTCGTCGTGTGTTTCGATGTATGGATACTTCAAGTCATTTTATCATTCGGTTCTTTCCCCTGACCCCCCCACCCACGGCGCCAAAAGTGCTCGAATCTCTGCTGTCCGGGAATAGACTTTTTGTGTTGTTGAAGCATCGGATGATCGCGATTTGAGAATCTGAGCACGAAAGATATGTGTAACTCTGTCTGCGACTTGCGTTTTCGTTTTCGTGTTGGTAGTATCCGCCTTTTGTCGGAATGCGCTATTGCAGTCTATAGCGGGCCGGCGTAGCTCAGTTGGTAGAGCATCTGATTTGTAATCAGAGGGTCGGGGGTTCAAGTCCCTTCGCCGGCTCCATTAGGCACTTGAAAAGATGTTAAGCAGGGGTGGTCGAGTGGTTAATGGCACCGGGCTGTAAACCCGGCAGGCTAACGCCTTACGCAGGTTCGAATCCTGCCCCCTGCACCATCTGAGATCACAGATCTCAAATTTGAAATCTCAAAGGGCGGGTGTAGCTCAGTTGGTAGAGCATCAGCCTTCCAAGCTGAGGGTCGCGAGTTCGAATCTCGTCGCCCGCTCCAGTTCATTGGTAAATGGTCGGTGTGACTTCGCGCCCGCGTAGCTCAGGGGTAGAGCGCCTCCTTGGTAAGGAGGAGGTCATGAGTTCAAATCTCATCGCGGGCTCCAGAAAATTTGCAGCGTCAAAGCGTTAACGCATCTTTGCTTAAGAGGCCACTGAAAAATGTCCAAGGAAAAATTTGACCGTACAAAGCCGCACGTGAACATCGGGACTATCGGGCACGTGGATCACGGGAAGACGACGTT
>JBPCNX010000085.1:0-2642 GCA_051000815.1 Pyrinomonadaceae bacterium | reverse complement strand
GGCCGCTTACAACCTGGTGAGAATGAGAAAGCTGGTGACCGTTTAGGCAGTAGTGTGCCTGGCGGCGCGAAAAGATCGTTCCGCCAAGCAAGAATGAATCAAAAGCGCATCGCAAAGTCATGAAACTTAAAACCAATCGAACTGAAAAGTGACTACAGGGAAAATGAAATTAGCCCCAAACACCGCTTTTTCAGCAGCCTGCTAGAATCGAAGTTGCCAATACCGCCGCAGCATGAGCCGGCGGTTTTCGCTTTTTCGGCCAACTGGGAACGGCGAGACGGTCTGGCTAGGTGAGGCGCAAGGGCACAACCGCTGTCAGCTGCGCCGCATCAAATCGGCGGCTTGTTTGATATACCTGAGGGCCGGCTCGTTATGGGAGCTGGTTCGACAGTCCGGGAAAGACAAAGGACGCTATCTGGGTTATGATCAGCGTCGGAGGCTTTAATGACATTGAGTTCCACTGCTAGACAAATAATTTTTTGGTTGCTGATTGTTGCGGGTGCCCTGTTGCTCTACAAGTTGGTGGTTAATCCCACCGGTCGCAACACGACGGCAATCGACTTGACCGCGCTCTACACAAAGATCGATGCGGGCGAAATCAAACATCTGACAGTCAAGCAAAACGAAACCACAGCTATCGACTCGCGCGGGCAGGAATTTCGCGTCCAGCTCACCAATGAGCAGATGAAGAATGAGTTGTTCAAAAAGGCGAATGAGCTGAACAACGGCAAGCCGCGCGTAGACAAGTTTGAAGACGACTCGGGCAGCAGCAGTTATATCTGGCCCATGTTGATCACCTGGGCGCCGCTGCTGTTCATCATTGGCATCTGGGTTTTCATGCTGCGACAGATGCAGTCGGGGGGCAATAAGGCGCTGAGTTTTGGAAAGTCGCGCGCCAAGCTGCTCAACAACCAGCAAAAGCGGGTGACGTTCAAGGACGTGGCCGGCGTAGAAGAAGCGAAGGAAGAGCTCCAGGAGATCATCGAGTTTCTTAAGGAGCCGCAAAAGTTTCAAAAGCTCGGCGGTCGTATTCCCAAAGGCGTTTTGATGATGGGACCTCCGGGAACGGGCAAAACTCTTCTGGCGCGGGCCATTGCCGGCGAGGCCAACGTTCCCTTCTTCTCAATTTCCGGTTCGGATTTCGTCGAGATGTTTGTCGGTGTAGGCGCTTCTCGCGTTCGCGACTTGTTTGAACAAGGCAAGAAGAATGCGCCCTGCATCGTGTTCATTGATGAGATTGACGCCGTGGGCCGGCATCGTGGTGCTGGTCTTGGCGGTGGTCATGATGAACGCGAACAAACACTGAATCAGTTGCTGGTCGAGATGGACGGCTTTGAATCGAACGATGGCGTAATCCTGATAGCGTCTACCAACCGGCCTGACGTGCTTGATCCAGCCTTGCTGCGGCCCGGAAGATTTGATCGACGTGTTGTCGTTTCGCGACCGGACGTTCGCGGACGCGAAGGCATTCTGAAAGTTCACACGCGCAAGATTCCCCTGGGTGAAGATGTCGATATCAGCGTCATCGCTCGCGGCACTCCCGGGTTTACTGGAGCCGATCTCGCAAACCTTGTAAACGAAGCTGCGCTTAACGCCGCCCGTTACAACAAGAAACTAGTGGCGATGGCGGATTTTGAACTGGCGAAAGACAAGGTGCTGATGGGCGCCGAACGCAAGAGCATGGTCATCTCCAACGAAGAGAAACGAGTGACCGCTTATCACGAAGCGGGCCATACCTTGGTTGGCCTTAAAGTGCCGAATGCAGATCCGGTTCATAAGGTCACGATTATTCCCCGGGGCATGGCGCTGGGTCTAACGCAACAATTGCCGGAAGGCGATCGGCACAATTACAGCGAAGAATACCTGCTCGGCCAGATCGCTATTCTGATGGGCGGGCGCATTGCGGAGGAGACCTTCCTCGGCAGCATCACCACGGGAGCCTCCAACGATATCGAACGCGCCACTGAACTGGCGCGCGCGATGGTGTGCGAATACGGCATGTCGGAAATGGGCCCGCTTACCTTCGGCAAGAAGGAAGAGCAGATATTCCTAGGACGTGAGATTGCACAGCACCGCGACTTCTCTGAAGACACCGCCATCAAGATCGATGAGCAGGTGAAGAAGATCGTCACGGCAGAATACAAACGCGCCCGGGCCATCATTGAAGAGAACCGGGATGTGATGATCAGGTTGTCGGAATGCCTGCTCGAGCGCGAAACTCTCGACGCTGTCGAGATCCGGCGCATCGTGGCCGGTTTACCGCTGGATGAACAGCAGCCAGTATCTGATCTGAGTGGTGACGACGAGGATCGGCCGCAGTTGAAAGAACCCGCGGCGAAGTCGCTCAAACCAATCCTGCCGCCGATTACCGGTGGTAATCCCGCTCCGGCGTAAGCTGGGCAACGGGTTAACAGGGTAACAGGGGAATGGCTGCGAGGCTGTTCCCCTTTTATTTTGTGCGGGATTGTCTTGTCGGGCGGACCAAAACACTTTCCATTTTCCATTTCTCAGTTCACATTTTTCATTAGCGGATTCAACTTGGAAGTGCAACAGACTGTTGTTTGAAAAAGACTTCATTCGGCGTTCGGTATCCGAGCGTCTTACGAGGTCGGTTATTAAGTAAGTCTTCCACGCGTTGCAGG
>JBPCNX010000084.1:0-102603 GCA_051000815.1 Pyrinomonadaceae bacterium | reverse complement strand
GGTCGGCACTCCCCGGCGGAATGACTTCGCGTGCTGTTGGGGCAACTTTGGGCGCTGCCGGGGCGACGCGTGCCGCGGGATTCGTTTCTTATGACGTTTCCGCGGCGCGCGTTGAGCCTCACCTTGTTGCGGTGAGCCAACCTCGGTCAGGCTACTGTGAGCAGTTTCGTTCACTCCGGACCAGAGTTTTACAGGCTGGCGAACGCTTGCATATGCGTACCTTCGTCATTACCAGCACAGGTGTCGGAGAGGGGAAGACTTTGACTGCCCTGAACCTCGCCTGGCTGCTGGCCCAGACCGAGGGAGTTCGGGCCCTGGTTATTGACAGCGATCTGCGCCAGCCCTGCGCCGCCGATTATCTGGGGATTGACGCGCCTATCGGACTTTCAGACGTGCTCGGCGGCTCGATCGGATTGGAGCAGGCCATCGTGCGGCTGGATCCTGCCGGACTCTTTCTGCTGCCGGGAGGAAAAGCCCGATCGGATGTAGCCGAGATGCTTTCCGGGCCGACCTTTGCTCGGATAATTGCTGATGCACGCCGGATGTTTGATTACATCATAATTGACGCTCCACCTCTTGGAATTTTCACTGATGCCAATGTCCTGATGAGTCGGGCTGACGGTGCCTTGCTTGTGGTAAGAGCGGGCAAAACACGGTACGCCATGGTCGACAAGATGTTGGCGCAATTGCCTCGCGAGAAGATCCTGGGCGTGATACTGAATCGAACGGACGACCAGGTAGATTCAACTGCCTACTACTACCAGAAACGTTACAACCAAAGGGATCGCAGCATGCCGGTGGAAGATTCGATGCCGCTCGTCGCGAATTCTAATGAGGAGGTTGCAACAATCAGTTGAGAGCGTCCCGCCTTAATGCCCGTACGGTGCTTCTATTGCTCGCCGAAGCAACAGTGATCTTCGGCGCGATAGTGGGTGCTGTCGATTTAAGGTTCGGATTCATGGGTGCAACCTATGAATTGTGGGAGCGTCACGGGTTTTTGAAGGCCGGCATAGCGACAGCTTTTTGTCTCGCGGCGTTCTACCTTTTCGATCTTTACGATTTCATTGTCATGTACGACCGGCGCGAATTGGTGCTGCGGCTCGTGCAGGCACTTGGCTTTGCCTGGATCGCGCTCGCGCTGATGTTTTACCTCTTCCCACACCTGATGATTGGGCGGGGTGTTGCTCTCTTTGCACTGCCGCTGGCCCTGGGGTTGATGGTGGGGTGGCGGCTGACAATTCACTGGTTCCTGGGTCATCCTGATTTTGGTGACCGAATACTGATCGTGGGTTCGGGTAATCTGGCGGTGGAGGTCGCTCGCGAGGTCCTCAATCGCCCTGACGCCGGTTACCGAATTGTAGGTTTCGTCGGCTCTGATGCTGAACTTCTGGGCAAGAGCCTGATTAACCCGCGAGTGATCGGATTGACCTCTGAACTTGCGGAGATCGTGAAAAAAGAGAACATCGATCGGATAGTTGTGGCCATGGGAGAGAGACGAGGCGTCTTACCAACAGCGGAATTGCTGCAACTGAGCCTGGCGGGAGCGGTTTCAATTGAGGAAGGCGCCACATTCTATGAACGGTTAACGAGTCGTGTGTCTTTGAACATGATTCGACCTTCCTGGTTAATTTTTTCCGGCCGCGGCCGTCAGGCGCGCATCTCAGGACTGGTAAGAAGTGTAGTGCACCGTTTTGTGGCGCTGCTCGGCGCGATTCTTGCGCTGCCGATCGTCCTCGTGACGATGATTCTGATCAAGTTGGATTCCGAAGGACCTGTCTTTTACCGCCAGGAGCGTTTGGGTAAGCATGGTCGACCATTTGTGCTATTGAAGTTTCGCTCGATGCGCGTGAATGCGGAGGATTCCGGCCCGGTATGGGCCAGCAAGGATGATGATCGCACCACTCGCGTGGGACGGATCATTCGAAAGATTCGTATTGATGAGATTCCCCAGTTTTGGAACATACTACGAGGCGAGATGAACTTTGTGGGACCGCGCCCCGAACGCCCGCACTTTGTATCTCAACTTGCGAAGGAGATTCCTTACTACGAACAGCGTCATTTGATTCCGCCGGGCCTGACCGGCTGGGCACAGATAAAGTATCCGTATGGAGCTTCCATTGAAGATGCGCGGCAGAAGCTGCAATACGATCTTTTCTACGTCAAGAATCAAAGTCTGATCCTCGACGCAATCGTCTTGTTTGAGACGATCAAAATCATTCTTTTCGGACGCGGAGGCCAGTGAGGCCATCGCGGAAAGTTTTTTGGAGGTTCGCAATGAAAGCAGTAAACAAGTTAACAGGTTTGGCTTTGGCGGCTGTGCTTTTGATTTCGGCGGCCGCGGTGACTGTGGCCCAGGAACCGGATTCCGGCGACAAGACGCGACCCCGTGTCGCGAGCACTCCACCGGCAACCGTACCGCAGGATAAGCCGAAGGACTCAGACAAGAAGCCGGCGGAACTACCGACTGGTGAACGGCTCGAGTCCGACGATACGACGCGCCCGGCGACGGACGTTCCTGCTGAGACACAAGCCAACCGCCGCGAACAGATTTCTGAAGAAAATGCGGTGGTTCCTTACTACAACAACTTCTTCAACACGTATCGACTGGGACCGGAAGACGTGATTTCCGTCAGTGTCTTCGGTCAGGATCGCTACTCTCGCTCCGCGATCATTATTCCCCCGAGCGGACGGGTCTCGCTGGCCCTAATTCCGGGCGGTATCTTTGTCAATGGCAAGACCGTCGAAGAAGTCGCCGAGCTGATTAAGAAGCGGTATGACGAGTACCTCATAGATCCCCAGGTTACAGTGTCTCTTGATAAGGGCAACTCTTACCGTTACGCGGTTATTGGCGATGTTGCCCAACCCGGAATTCGATTGATGAGTCGTCGCATGACTGTGACCGAAGCTCTTAGCGAA
The DNA here is from genome assembly GCA_051000815.1 of Pyrinomonadaceae bacterium. GTDB lineage: Bacteria > Acidobacteriota > Blastocatellia > Pyrinomonadales > Pyrinomonadaceae > PSRF01. The sequence continues at coordinate 99,687 of JBPCNX010000084.1, read as the reverse complement.
GCGGGCGGTGTGTTGATGACCGGGAACAAAAGCAAGGTGGTAGTTCTGCGCCGGCAACAAAACGGAGTTCTGGCGCCAATCGCCGTGAACGTCTCCGCAATTTACAAAGGAAAAGCCGCAGATGACACTTACCTCGTTCCCGGAGATCAAGTGATCGTGCCCGGCAACAAGTTGAAGACGTTGGCCAAGATTATGAGTTTTTCACCCATTCTCAGCTTCGCCCGCATATTTACCGGAGGTCTCTTCTAGGGAACGAACAGCCGCAGGCAAGAGCACACAGCCCGATTAGGCCCTCAGCATGTTTCGCAAAACTCTCAGGCTCAAGACTCGACGCAGGGCCGGTTCGTCTGTTGCCAAAAACGCAATGCTGCCTCGTGCGTTCGGCCTACTCCTTTCCCTCACCTTGTGCTTTGCAGGTAGCTCGAACACGTTTGGTCAAGCGGGCAGCTGGAAGCGGCAGACAACCAGCTCGTTTTCCTGGCTACATGGAGTTTTCTTTCTCGATCAGAATCGCGGTTGGGTCGTCGGCAGCAAAGGCGCCTTCCTTGCCACCAGCGATGGCGGCAAAACCTGGAGTGCCCAACCGCGCCCCGCTGATGATGTCTTGCGTGACATCTATTTTGCAGATTCACTTAACGGCTGGATCGTTTGTGAACGCAACATCTATCAGTTGAAGACAAAAGATGAACACCGCACCTATCTGCTCAAGACTACCGATGGCGGCGAACACTGGACGCGCGTCCTAATCCGCGGCGCAGACGTAGACGACCGGCTGGTTCGTGCGGTGTTTAGCCCCGCCGGGCGTGGCTGGGCTTTCGGCGAAGGTGGGGCAATTTTTACATCGCAGGAAGCCGGTGCAGATTGGGTTCGCCTGCGAACGCCCACGCGTCACCTGCTGCTCGGCGGTGCCTTCATAGATGATAATCGCGGCTGGTTTGTCGGCGCCGGCGCCACAATCCTGCAAACTTCCGATGGCGGCGAAACCTGGCATCTCTCACAACTTGGAAATGCGAAGGACGTTCGCTTCAATGCTACCTCCTTCATAGGCAATCGCCTGGGTTGGGCCGTGGGCAGTGGCGGCCACATTTACTCCACGGTAAACGGGGGACGAAGCTGGCAAGCGCAGAACTCAGGAGTTTCAGTAGATCTTTTTGATGTTAAGTTCCTCGACGCTGCTGAAGGTTGGGCAGTTGGCGCGGAGGGTACAGTGATTTACACCGGTGACGGCGGCCTAACCTGGACGACGCAACAGAGCGCGACGACACATCCTCTAGAGCGAGTCTTCTTCGCGGATCGTACGCACGGATGGGCGGTAGGTTTTGGCGGGACGATATTGACCTACGTCACAGCCAAAGCGCCCGAACTGCGAAAATAGGACTGCGATCTATTCGACAACGGATAAACGTGAGATGAAAAATTCAATTCCCCTAACTTTCTCCGCATTCGTGTTGAGTCTGGTTTGCGGCGGCTCCCTCGCATCTGCCCGATATACTTTTGCTGCCACACTTTCTGCAGCGGACGTTTCGCAGGCTGGGCCTCAAGCGACTCCTACTCCGGCGAAAACAAGGACGCGCGTCAGACGTGCCGGGCAGGGATCAAAATCACGAACGGTTGCGAAACCCCCGGTGGCCGCCACCGGTTCTTCTGTCCAAAAAGCTTCAGACACATCTGCTGAACAGGTCGAGCCAAAATCGCAACCGGCCCATGATCCTGCTCCCGCCGCTGTCCCTCCGGTTCAAGCTGAAGTTGAACCGGCTGTTGAAGCGAAGTCCGAAGAAGTACCACCAACGCCAAAAGTCGAACCGGTTCTGACCCCCGAAGAAAGACTGCGACAACAGCTCCAGGTCGTGGAGCAAATGATCGCGAAAGGTCTGAAGCAGGAAGCAATCGCCGAATTGCGTTTGCTCAGCGCCGAAGATCGTTTCGATCCCCAGGGCTTCTACAATATTGCCAACGCGTTTGCACGCCTGGAGGCAACCGACGCTGCTATCAATACCTATCGCAAAGCCATCGAACAACGCAAAGGTCACTACTCGCGCGCCTCGAACAATCTGGGTGTCGTGCTTTTGAGGCAGGGTTTTTGGGACCAGGCCTATGAGGCCTTTCTCGCAGCCTTACGCGCGGAGAATTTTCATTACGCGGAAGCCAGCTATAACCTGGGCCGCTTGTATGCGGCCCGCGGCGAGATGGACCGAGCAGCGCAGGAATGGCGACGAGCCATAACAGTCGATCCGAACCATAAGGCGGCAACGCGTGCTCTTGATGGTAAACAGAGCTTCAGCATTTCTCCAGTTGGGCCGCGTCCACTCGTTACGCCTGCGAGCAAAGGGCCAGTCGTGATCGGCGCGGGCAGGGAAAAATCGTCACCGGTGGCTGCAACCGCTGAACGGCCGCTTACTTTGGATCCGGAAACCTACGCCTTCCTTAAGCGTGCTCGGACAGCGCACGAAAGCGCCCGCTATGAGGAGGCTGTGCTGAGTTTTCGCCGAGTCATTCAGCGTATGCACGGCTACTTTTCTCCCGCCAACCTGGAACTCGGTTATTCACTGATGGAACTGGCGCGACGCGATGAGGCGATCGCCGCTCTGCTGCCCGTGGCGCAAAAGGATGGGGCACGGCTTCCTATCAGTTATTACCACTTGGGCAGGCTATATGAAATGAAAGGTGATCTGGCACAGGCCGAGGATTATTACACTCGAGCTGCGCAGACTTACCGGGAGGAGAATCCTCAGTTTCTGTTGAATCTGAGTGGCGTGCGGGAAAAGCGCGGAAACTACTCGGGAGCGCTTTCCGCGTTGGAGGATTACGTCAGTCGCAAAGAAAAGCAAGGACAAAAGCCTGATTGGGCGGATGCCCGCCTCGCCTCGCTGCGTGGCAAAGTTGCCTCCGCGCAAACCCCGGCGAAACAGTAGAAACCTACCGCCAAGCCGCCGAGAAACGCCAAGCACGCCAAGAGTAATTAAAGGAGGCAAACTTAAGCTGCCTCCCTTTCTAGTTTAGTGCTTGGCCTATCTTGGCGACTTGGGGTTTAGTTTTAGCTTTCCTGAGCGGCGTCTGATTCGACCTCGGCCTTGCGCTCGGGTCGCATGTGCGGGAAAAGAATCACATCGCGAATTGACGGACGGTTGGTTAGCAGCATGACGAAGCGATCAATCCCGATGCCAATCCCTGCCGCGGGCGGCATGCCATACGACAAAGCGCGGATATAGTCTTCATCCATCACCATCGCTTCTTCATCACCACCTTCGCGCTGCTGCATCTGATCATGGAACCGGTCGTACTGTTCCCGCGGATCGTTCAGCTCGGAAAAACCATTGGCGATTTCCATCGTTGAAATGAAAAGCTCGAACCGTTCCGCTACTGCCGGATCGGTCGGCGATGCTTTCGAGAGAGGCGAGATTGGCTTGGGGAAGTCGGTGATAAAGGTTGGCTGAATCAGCCGCGGTTCTCCCGTTATTTCAAATAGTTCTGCTAGTTTTTGTCCCGAGAGCTGATCGACTTCGAGCGCGGGAGCTTCAGCCGGCGCCAACTTTTTTATTGCTTCCTTCATCGTCAACCGCTGAAATGGCTTCGCGAAATCAATATCGTGGTCGCCATAGCGAGCTTGAGTGTGGCCGAGGGCCTTGAACACCGTCGCTCGAATCATCTCTTCGCAGAAATCCATCATCTGGTTTACGTCGGCATAAGCCCAGTAAAACTCCAGCATCGTAAACTCGGGATTGTGGGTGCGATCGATGCCCTCGTTACGGAAGTTGCGATTGAGTTCGTAGACTTTTTCGAAGCCGCCAACCAGCAAACGCTTGAGATACAACTCCGGCGCAATACGCGCGTACAGAGGTATGCTGAGCGCGTTGTGATATGTCTCGAAAGGCTTCGCGACGGCCCCGGTGGCTTTGGAAGTCAGCATCGGCGTTTCAACTTCCACGTAGCCGTGTTCATCTAAAAAGCGCCGCATCTCGCGAATTACGGCCGAACGGCGTTCAAAGACTTCACGGGGATTAAGCTCATCTTCCTCGTGTTCAAGTTTAAGACTGCCGGCAATCAGATCGGCGTAACGCTGCCGTTGGCGGATTTCCGGATCATGAATGCCGTGCATCTTGTCCGGCATTGGCAAGAGGGCCTTAGCGAGAAACTGCAACTTCGTCACGTGGACCGAGAGCTCGCCGGTCTTAGTTATGAAGAGATAGCCCTCGGCGCCGATGAAATCGCCGTGATCCAACAGCTCAAAGAGTTCCCAGCCTTTTCCTTCCTCCTCGATCGATTGCTGCGTTGCGTTGTCAACAGCCTTCGCATCGGCCTTACGAATGTATATCTGCAAACGCGAGATACCGTCAGACAGATGCACGAAGGCGGCTTTGCCCATCACGCGAGGCGGTGAGGCGATCCTTCCCGCGAGCCGCACCGTAGTTTCATTAAGCTGCTGGTTGGCTAGTTCAATCTCTTCCGGCGCGGGCCGTTCGCCCTCGGCTACCTTGGGCTCATAGTCGCGAAACTTCAGGACGACGGCACTGATGGTGTCCTCGCGACCCGGCTCGACAACTTCGCTGCGCTCGAACTTGTTGGGGTAGACATTTCCCACGAGCCGGCGCAGAGCCTCGAGATGCTCCTGCCGCGCACGAGTTTGATCGTTCTCGCCGGTAATTTCGGTGAAGGGTGTCGACACGCTGATGCTCCCCAAACGGAAAGCGCTGATTATAGAGAGCGGCGGGTCCATTGCCAATTCCTTTGATTGCCGATTGGCGATTGCCAATTGCCGATTGCTGATCTTAGCCACAGATGGACACGGATATTCACGGATTAGAAGGAAAGAACTCTGATCTGCGGAGATCCGTACAATCTGTGGCTGAAATCACAAATCGGCAATCGGCAATGACCAATCGGCAATCCTCTTGGCCTCGTGCTAGATTGTTAAGCGAATGAGCAAGCTATTCAGCCACGAAGATCTGCTTCGGGAGCGGGCCGATCTGCGCGCTGACGGCAAAGTCGTCGTGTTTACAAACGGTGTTTTCGATCTGTTGCATGTCGGCCACGTCCGTTACCTGGCTCAGGCGCGAGCTTTAGGCGACGCTCTTATTGTGGCAATCAACAGCGACCGCTGGGTGCGCGCGTTGAAAGGTGACGACCGGCCCATCGTCGACCAGGAGGAACGTGGTGAAATACTGGCAGCTCTGCGGGCTGTGACTTATGTCACGATTTTCGATGAACTCTCTCCGCGTTCCTTAATTGCCCAACTGTTGCCTGACGTGCTCGTGAAAGGCGGCGACTACACACTCGATGAAATTCACGGTCGCGAGGAGGTTGAGGCAGGCGGTGGCCGCGTTGTGTCCCTGCCATTCGTTGAAGGAGAGTCGACCAGTGCGATGATTGAACGCATACGTCACAAGTGAGTTTCGAGTTCCTGGTTTCGCGTTTAGGGTTTCGAGCACGAAACTCGAAGCAGAAAACTCGAAACTGTTTTACCGATGAGCAGTACGACCCAAACAAATTCGGTTTTGCAGAGCGCATTATTGCGCGTCAGCGAAACTGCGGAGTTTAAGAACCTTACCGATGAACTCGCGCGCGGCACGCGGGTTATCTCGGTAAGTGGGCTGGTGACCGGATCGGCTCGTGCACTCGCGCTCGCGAGTTTGCAACGCGCCACCGGGCGATTGTTTGCTGTTGTCTCACAGTCTAATCGTGACCTTGAGCCCTGGGAAAACGACCTGCGCTTCTGGTACTGCGCCCTGCATGGAAAAGCGAAATGTGAAGACGAAGTGCTGCTGCTGCCTGCGTCGGAGAGCGATCCCTATGCCGGCTCGTCGCCGCATGCCGAGACACTTGAGAAACGCGCGCTGACGCTCTGGCGTCTTACGCAGAAGCGTCATGATTTTGTGCTCCTCCCGGCGCGAGCGCTCGCGCGCAAGACAGTTGCGCCAAACGAAATGGCGCGACCGGGATCTTTATTGAAGCGGAACGAAGACCAATCACCGGAAGATCTGGCTGAGAAATTACTTGCTTCCGGATACTTGCGTGAGGATCCAGTCGGTGCGGTGGGAGAGTTTTCGATGCGCGGAGGCATCCTTGATCTCTGGTCTCCCGGAACTGAAGCCCCGGCCCGCATCGAGTTTTTTGGTGACACGATCGAATCAATCCGCGAGTTTGATCCCGAAACTCAACTTTCCACTACGCAGCTTTTGCAAATTGAAATCGCGCCGATGCGCGAGCTTTCCGTTACCAGTCGTGACTTCAGGGACTGGGCGGAAGCCGCACGAGACCGCTGGAGTGAGCCTCGCTACGCCCGGTCGCTCCGCGATCGGACCGCTTTTGCCGATGAGGGTGAGTCGTTTCCCGGTTGGGAATGGTTACTGCCCCTCGTGCGGGAGCGCACCTCAACAGTTTTCGACTATCTCCAGGACGCCGTGCTGATTGTTGATGATCCTTCGGGAATCGATTCGTACCTGAGCGAGGTCTATCAATCACTTGGCGATCGGTTCAGCGAAACTGACTCCGCGGATGATCTGGCGTTAACTCCTGACGAACTCTATCTCCCTGTGAATGAATTGCAGGCGAAGATTGAAGGGCGCCCGAGGCTGGAGTTGCGGACACTTGGCCGCGCCGCTTCGAGAGTAGATCAGGAATTGGCCCTCGATGCAGAGTCGCCTCAGGTGCAGCTCGGCCGCGCTCGCGCGAGACGCAGGCCGCTTTTCTTGTTTCCCACGGTCGGGCAAGCGCCCGAGGTCGAGTGGAGGTCGACATCGGTAATGCGCTACCACGGCCGGCTGGCTGACCTGGCGGCAGACGTTACCCGCGACCTGACCCAGGGAAGCACAACACTTTTTGTAATGCCCAGTCCCGGCATCGCTGAACGCATCGGGGAAATTCTCGGCGAATACGATCTAAGCGCGCGACTCGCCGTAATGCCTCGAGACGTTAACGCCGACGCGCCTGGTTCCGGAGAGATCCTGGTAACCGTCGGTCGACTGAGCGCAGGGTTTGAAATGCCTGCGGCGAATCTGGTCGTCCATGTCGAGGGTGATCTATTCGACGAAGCCGGCGAGCCGACCCTTGAGCGGCGTGCTGCAACTGCAGACGGCAGCAGACAGAAGGCGACTGGAAAAAAGAAGAAGCTGAAGACCGCGGCGTTTCTGTCCGATTTTCGCGACCTGAAGGTGGGCGATTTTGTCGTACACATCGATCATGGGATTGCCCGGTTCGGGGGCTTGCAGACACTCGATCTCGGTCCGCGCAGTGGCGAGTTTATGCTTCTCTTCTATGCTGAAGAAGCAAAGCTCTACGTGCCGGTCGAGCGGCTTGATCTAGTGCAGAGATACTCGAGCGCCGAAGGGCATCAGCCGGCATTAGACCGCCTGGGCGGGCTCGGTTGGCAGAAGACCAAAGCCAAAGCCAAACGCGCCATGCGCGACATGGCTGACGAACTGCTGCGACTTTACGCCGAGCGAAAACTTGTCGGGGGTTACGCCTTCGCCGTCGACACACCCTGGCAAAGAGAGTTTGAAGACGGCTTCGAATATGTCCTGACGCCCGATCAGGAAACCGCGATCGAGGACGTCAAACGAGACATGGAAGAGCCAACGCCGATGGACCGTTTGCTTTGTGGCGACGTCGGTTACGGGAAGACAGAGGTCGCGATGCGCGCAGCTTTCAAAGCAGTGATGGAAGGAAAGCAGACGGCGATCCTAACGCCGACGACAGTGCTCGCGTATCAGCACTACGACACTTTACGGAGTCGCTTCGCGCCTTTTCCGGTGAAGGTGGAGTTGCTCTCGCGGTTCCGCTCTTCTAAGGAGCAAAAAGAAATAGTCAAGCAAGTGGAGTCAGGAGCGGTTGACGTGGTGATCGGCACACATCGAATCTTGTCGAAGGATGTTCGTTTCAAGGAACTCGGACTCGTTGTGGTTGATGAGGAACAGCGGTTCGGAGTGGCCCATAAGGAGAAGCTCAAACAACTGAAGAAGCGGGTCGATGTCCTGACGCTGTCGGCAACTCCGATTCCGCGAACGCTCAACATGTCTCTAACGGGCCTCCGCGATATGTCGTTAATCGAGACTCCTCCTCGTGATCGCCTGGCGATCCAAACTCAGGTAGTTCAGTTTTCCGAGAATGTTATCAAATCAGCGATCGAGCTTGAACTGGGTCGGGGCGGGCAGGTGTTCCTGATCCACAATCGGGTCGAAACCATCGAAACTATCGCGGCGCTCGTGCGGCGGCTGGTGCCGCAAGCGCGTCTCGTCGTCGGTCATGGGAAGATGAATGAGAAGGAAATGGAGCGCGTAATGCTCGATTTCATTGACCATAAATATGATGTTCTGGTTGCGACTACGATCATTGAGAACGGAATAGACATCCCCCGTGCTAACACAATCATCATAAACCGCGCCGACGCTTATGGTCTTTCTCAGCTATATCAGTTGCGCGGGCGCGTGGGGCGCTCCAGTAGGCGGGCCTATGCGTACCTCTTAATTTCCAGTGAACAAGAGCTTTCGCCGATAGCGCGGAGACGCCTGGCGGCAATTAGAGAATTCTCGGACCTGGGTGCCGGGTTCCGGATCGCGGCGCTTGACCTCGAACTGCGAGGTGCGGGGAATTTTCTCGGCGGCCAGCAGTCAGGCCACATGGACGCCTTGGGCTTCGATCTTTACACGCAAATGCTGGAACGCACGGTCGCCGAACTTCGCGGTGAGCAGGTGGACGACGAAACGAGTGTCTCCATCAATCTCGGCGTTAATGTCGCGATTCCCGACGATTACATTCAGGACATGGGTCAGCGCTTGCGCACTTATAAGCGCGTTTCCTCATCCCGAGACGAAGAAACGCTGACCGCTATTCGGCGGGAAACAGAAGACCGGTATGGGCGCGTGCCACAGCCTGTGGAAGATCTTTTCTCGTATGCCCGGTTGCGGCGGCTGGCCGAAGAGATTGGCGTAATCTCGATAGATAAAACAGCTGACGGAATTGCTATTAAATTCAGCGAAAATGCCCATGTTTCCCCACAAAAGCTGGCTGAATTTGTGAGCAAAGATGAACGGTCAACGTTTACCCCAGCTGGTGTTTTGCGGATCAATCTTGACAAGGGGCAGGCCGACAGCGAGTTACAAGTCGCCCGTGTGGCGTTGCTCGAACTTCGTTCCGAAGATTAGAATCGGGGCCTTGAAGATAGTGAAGCCGAATTTAGTAGGCAGTAGTGAAAGGGTTCGGCGTTTTCTACTGATTTACTGCTTCCGACTAATAAATTAATCCAGGAGTAGTTTTGTGAAACCCAAATTTATTTTTTCCAGCTCTGCGCTATTTCTCGTTTCGTTGTTGTTCGCGTTTGCGGCGCCGGCAGTCAGGGCGCAGGAGGGCGAACTGAAGGTCGTCGATGAGGTGATCGCGCAGGTGAATGACGATGTCATCACGCTTTCAATGCTCAAGCGCGAATCCCGTGAACGCATTGAAACCCTGAAGCAAAACGGAATGTCGGAACAGGAGGCGACCGAGGAAGTCACCAAGCGCAAGGCTGAACTTATCGCCACGCTTGTTAACGAACGCTTGCTGCTGCAGAAAGGCAAAGAGCTCGAGCTGGCGACCGATGTGGAAGCCGAGGTGAACCGTCGAATGCTCGAGGTGGCGAAGGAGCAGGGTATTACCACTATCGAGAAGCTTGACCAGGCGATGAAAGAAAGCGGCGTTGATCCGGCGAGTACCCGCCAAACGTTGCGTAACGAGATCATGAAGCAGCAAGTGATTCAACAAGAAGTTGATCGAAGGATTTACTTTGGAATCACTGCGGATGAGGCAAAGAAGTATTTCGACGCCAACAAAGAGAAATTCCTCAAGCCTGAGAATGTGGTGATTTCAGAAATCTATCTCGGCACTGCCGGAAAGAATGAGGCAGATGTGAAAGCGAAAGCGATGGAGTTGGTGGCGCAACTTCGAGCGGGCGCCGATTTTGGCGCAGTGGCTACTACGAACTCGGAGCGTGAAGTGAACGGCGTCCGGGTGGCGCCGCAGAACAAAGGCAAGGTGGGAAGATTTGAAACTCCCCAGTTGCGGGAAGATATCGCAGTCTCCATCAGGAACGTGAAGGTCGGTGGCGTTAGCGAGCCGCTCAAGAGTGGGGACGGTTATCAGATTTTCCGTGTTGACGAGCGTAATCCTGGCGCGATCACGGCAACCTTCAATGAAGACCAGGTGAGGCAAGCCATCACTGTCGAGCGTTCGCCAAAAGAGCGCGACGCTTACCTGCAGGCGCTGCGTAACGACGCCTATGTCAACATTGCCAAAGACTATCAGGACGCGGTGCTTCCGCTGCTGAAGATTTCCACCGCTACCCAATCCGCCACCGAGGGCAAGCCCGCGGCAAAGAAGAAGGGCTAACAAACAGCAAATCAACTGGAAGCCCGGTTTGGCCACAAAGCCAGCCCGGGTTTTTGCGTAAGAGTCGGACAGGAAAACTTGCTGGTTCCGGCAAATCGATGAGGCTCGATCTCTTCCTCAAAAGCAGTCGCCTTTGCTCGCGTCGCACCGTCGCGCAAAAAATGTGCGAAGCAAGACTGGTTTCAGTGAATGATAACCCCGCCAAGTCTTCCACCACGGTGAAGCCCGGGGATGAAGTATTAATACGGCGGCGCGATCGCTTGACCAGGGTTCGCGTCCTGGCGCTGCCTACTTCTCGACAAACATCGCGCGGCGAGGCGGGCACCCTTTATGAGGTTCTCAGCGAAGATAAGCTGGCGACAGATTAGCTACGGCGTGATGCGGCTATGGGACAAGAAGTTGGATTCTTAAGACGAATTGCTATTCTTCATTCGTGCCGATTCGTGTTTATTCGTGGATCGTGTTTTGCGGAACCAATTGGCTTGCGATCCACGAAAACCACACGAAGCATCACGAACTATGCAAAAGGATACTACGGCAGTTTCGTTCCGCTCAAAAACCTGCGAAGCAGGTGAAAGCATAAAGCCTGGGGCGTGAGCCCACGGTCAACGAGCATTGAATGATTACAGCCCGCGACGCGGGCGACAGAACGTCGTTCGCTACGCGGACTAGTTTGATTCGACAGTTAGACGAGACCCGCGAACCCCAATCGGACATGATCCACCGTTGCGCCTGAGTCATACTTCTCCTGCTTCTGTTATCCAGCATTGGCTGTCAGCAAAACACAGTTGCGCGGAAACCGAATGAGGTGCCCAGCCAGGAGTCAGCGAGAAACAATCAGGAAACTTCCCGACCGGCTCTGAAGTTGCCGCTTACGAATCCGCGGATCACTGTCACGAAAAGTGAACGCAAGTTGGAACTCTACTCGGCGGGGGCGTTAACGCGCACTTACAAGATTGGACTGGGCCTAAATCCAGTACCAGATAAGCAACGTGAAGGCGATCGCGCGACTCCGGAGGGGGAGTTCTACATTTCTCTCAAAAATCCAAAAAGCGCTTATCACCTTTCCCTCGGCCTGAGTTATCCGAATATCGAAGACGCCGAGCGAGGCCTGAAAGATGGATTGATCACTCGCGCTCAACACGATGCCATAGTCAAGGCAATCAAAAGGAAACAGGCACCGCCGCAGTATACGGCTCTTGGCGGATTAATATTTATCCACGGAAACGGTGCGGGCGCGATTGGACATGGGGTTGCGTTGCATTAGAGAATGAAGACATTGAGGAACTCTACAGGTTGGTTTCTGTGGGAACACCAGTAACGATAAGGCCGTGATGTCAGAGATTAAGCCTTTTAAGATTCGCGACGTGGAGATTAATCCACCCTTGATTCTGTCGCCGATGGCGGGAGTCACAGATGTGTCGTTTCGAAGATTGCTGAAACGCTGTGGCGGTGTGGGTCTGACGGTGTCAGAGTTCATTTCCGTCGAAGGACTGACCCGCAACAATCCTAAGTCGAAACGACAGATGCGCTTTTACGCTGATGAGCGGCCCTTTGCCGCGCAGATCTTTGGGGGCCAGCCGGAACGAATGGTAATGGCGGCGCAGATGGCGGAGGAGGTGGGTGCGGACATTTTGGATATCAACTGCGGTTGTCCTGCGCCCAAGGTTGTGAAGCACGGCGGCGGTTCCGGGCTATTGAAAGATCATTCGCGGCTCGAAACAATCCTCAAAGAGATCAAAAAGGCGATCAAGATTCCTCTAACGATAAAGATCCGGGCCGGCTTTTACGACCATACAATTAACGCTCTGGAGACAGCGAGGCTGGCTGAAGCTTGCGGTGTCGAACACATCGCCCTACATGGCCGCACGAAAGAACAGGGCTATCGCGGTCTGGCAAATTGGGACCTGGTTAAGAAGATCAAAGAGACCGTAAGTGTTCCGGTCTCGGGTAGTGGCGATGTGACGACGATTGAAGGGGCGTTTGCTCGTTTTCGCGAAACCGGTTGCGACGGTGTTTTGATCGGACGCGGAGCAATGGCGAATCCCTGGATCTTCCGGCAGATCGAAGATGCCATGAATGGTCGCGAAATGTTTCAACCGACCCTTGCCGATAAGCGAGCGTTGCTGTTGGAGTACTTTGATATGTTGCGTGAGGATATGCCGGAGATTCCGGCGATCAATCGGATGAAGCAACTGGCCGGACAGTTTACGCGCGGCTTACAAGGGGGCGCGCTCTTCCGCACCTCGCTCTACCATTCTCATTCAGTTGAGGAGATCCTGAATCGCATCGAGGAGTACTTCGGCGCGATTGAGGCCGGTAAGCCTTACTTCGGCGAGGCGGGAGCTCCAATTGAAGAAGCCCCGGAGCTGGATTCCTGTGAAGCAGCAAGTGCGTCTTGATGCCTTATTGGGTGCTGGCTGCTGTTGGTTGTTTGCGGGCCGGCTTGCCACTTCCTGAATCCAGGTCCACCGGCGCGGGATATCCCTTTCCGCTTAGCGCTGCAATTTCCAGGACAACCTGCTTCTGTTTTCTACTAATCGGTTTTCGTGCAACTTTAGACCTCTGGTTCTTTGCATTCGTCGCGTTTAAGTTCTCGTTGCCTACGTTTGCATTGGCTGTAGGTGTGGGTGACGGATTCAGGCTAGCAGCTCTGGGCGGAAGTTTCTTCGGTCGCGATGACATGGCGTTCAGCGCTTCCAAAACTTGATCTCGCTCTTCGTTGCTGAAGTCCTCAAACCGGACACCACTCTTTTCCAAAGCCACCCGCAGGTTCTCTTCCGTGTTTGTGTTTTGGTCGTAGACATCTTTAAAGATGTAAAGCTTGCCGTCTTCGACTACGACGGTTTCGTAACGCAGTTCGACCGGCACGGAGGCATCCAGTTTCACCACACGAGTCTTTGTCGGATCCTTGAGATAGGAAGCAATTTCCCTGTCAGAAACTCCTTTGCCCGCAGCGGCGACGAGGGTCTTGGCGAAATCCCTGACCTGCGCGTTGGTCAAACCTACGCAACCGTGCGAAGCAAACGTTCCAATCTTAGCAAGCGGCTTGCCGCCGTGAATCAGTGAAGGCATGCCGATCGGAATTTTGATCGGGCCCAATGGATTCAGAGGACTACCGGCGGGCACCTTTTCTCCCACGGCAATGTCTTTCATTTTTGCTACCCACGGCTCGTCGGGCGGCGTCCAGGTGGGATTGAAAATAATTGTCTGCGCTTTTCTTAGGCCAGTAGGCAATGGGAACTGCGGATAACCAATGCCGATCCTGTAAGACTTGATCAGTGAACCTTCGTGAAACAGATCCATGCGGTAGGCGGGAATGTTGACGACCACGCGCGTGTCTTCAGGGACCGCATTGGGACCCGGCAGCATGGTGGTCTCTGCCGGCTTTCCTGCTTCCTCTGTTTCACTTCCTTTCAGCCAACGCTCACGAGCGAGGCTTAGGAGAGCTTCGGTTTGTTGCGCGCCGACTACGTTTTGGATTGCCTCTGTAGCGCGGTCCCGAGCTTCTGCCGCGGCGCCTTCCTGAGTTTCGGAACTCGTCTGCTGAAGACGTGCTATTTCGTCAGCAGCCGCTTTGCGCAAAGCAGCAATCTGGTCTTCAGTTATTTTGAGTTTAGATTTGAGCTCCCCTTTGAAGCTTTCATCGGCAAGCAAGGCGTCGAGAACGGGCAGGGTAACGGGAACTGAAACCGCATCGGCTACAACTCCAGGCGCAGGCGACGCGGCTGTAGCTGGGGTCGGACTACTAACCACAATTGAATTGGTGTTAGTTGGTGTTTGCGTTACGCAGGAAATTGCGAGCAGTGATAACCCCAGCGCCAGAGTTACAAAAGGAAATCGTTTGTTCATAGCTCCTCAATCTTCTTAACTGTTGTTAGTTCTTGCATTTCGTTCGCAATTCCGTTTCCACAACGGTTTTCGTGTGTTTCGTGTGGATTAGTGGATGGTTTTCAAGTCGTTTGTTCTAAAAGCGATCCGGAACTAACCGGAACTGACACAAAAGAAGACTCTCGACAGACGGCTACTTCCGCAACAGAGGATAAGGGTTGATGTTCGTTCCTTCCCAGTAACGCTTTGGGTCTTTCACTACCATGATCGAAAAGTGTAGATGGTAGTTCCCGGCACCTGCGTTTCCGGTGTCGCCCACGTAGCCAATCGTCTCGCCCTGCCACACCGTTTTCCCCACAACCAACCCCTCGGCGTAACGCTGTAGGTGTGCGTAATAGAAAACCAGTTTTTTGTCTTTGCTAGCCTGATAGATCGTTGTGCCTCCCCGTTCACTTTCAAAAAGCCTCAGGATCTCGCCCTCAGCGGTGGCGATTACGCGTGTGCCTGCTGGAGCAGTAATGTCGATCGCGTCGTGAACACGACCTTCTGAACGAGCATCCTTGAACGTATCCTGGAGCTGCTCCGGTTTCACCCCGGCAACTGGAATTATAAGGTTGAGCTTCCCAACGTAGCTCGGATCCAGCGACACCGATACAGTCGTCTGGCCCGGCGTCGGGAGAGGACTCGCGTTCGAAGCAACCTCAGACAAGTCTGGGGGTGACGGTGGCGGATGGTTTACCCCTGGCGAAGAGGCAACTTCAGGAGCAACGCCCGCCGATGACCCTGCCGGCAAAGCCTTTGTTGATGAGGGGGTGCTGGTTTGTTCGGTGGCGTAATAGCCTGAACGCTTTTGCAGAACCCGAACCGCGGTCACCACCGAGGCTATAGCGACTGCGCTGACTAACAAAACACGAACTCGAGCAGAATTGATCATGACTGCGTTGCAAAGCCGCGGTTTCGCGCTGAATACGCTAACGAGAAGGATGCAGCTGGCGTCAATACGTGACAAAAAGATTCGCCAAAATCTCGCAGCTGTACCGGATATCTGCCGACTGTTGTTCTGTTTCTAATCCGCGTCCTCCGCATAAATCCGCGGCAAGTCGCTTTACGCGTGGCGAATAGTTCAACCATTTCTCTGAATTCCCAAAGGCAGCAGCGGTCGGGGTTGTGTGCCTTCAAAAAACCAACTCGCACCTACACGCAGCCGGTGGTGCCAGGTTGGCAGTCGCGAAGTGTACATCGCGAACCTTGCCTGCCTCGCAATGGGACCGCCAAAAGCTTTGCCACCCGCCAGCACAGCCGCGCGTTCCGTTCCCAGGCTCATCGCTTCACCCAACTCCTCGAAATGTTTCGTCTGAAGTTTGTCGCCTTTAATGAACGCTTGAATGTTGCGAGCTGCGAGGCCGGCTTCTTGAAAAGCCAGTTGAGCGGTACCTGCGAGGGTCGGTGTGGCATCCGGATAGTAGGCGATGTCGCCTAGCGCAAATACGTTTTCATGTCCACGAAGCTGCAATGTCGGATTGATCACTAGTAAACCACGCTTCGTCTTTTCCACCTGGAGTTTTTCGACCAGTGGATTCATACGGACCCCGCCCGCCCAGACTACAGCCGCTGTCTCGATCTCGGTTTCGCGACCAGCGTGCTCAAAGGTGAGAGTCTTCTCCGTCACTCGAACCACGCGTGTAAGCGTGTGCACCTCAACACGCGATTCGGCCAACGCTTCCGTCACATACTCGCGAATCTGGTCTCCCATTCCGGGAATCACCTTATCCCCCATCTCAATTACGAGCACGCGCGGCTCGCCGGTTAACGCCCGCCGCTCGAAGGCGTCGCGCAGCAGGTCGGCCATCTTGGTCGAGAGTTCCACGCCACTGGCACCGGCGCCGACAATGGCGAACGTCAGGGCGCGACGTGTGTCCTGGGGCGGCAGATTCGGAGGGACGTGATCTAGCGCATCAACCATCCGCTGACGCAGCGCATCTGCGTGGGCAATCTTACGGAAGGGAATGGCAAACCGTTCTGCGCCCTCAACACCTGCGTAATTGGTAACTCCGCCCACGGCAATTACCAGAATGTCGTAAGTCATGGTTTCGGCAGACTCGTTCACAACCACCTGTCGCGTCTGGAGATCAGCGGCAGTTACCTGACCTTGGACAAGTTTCACCCGTTCATCCAGCAGTTCTTTGTACTTAGGAGCAATATGCCAGTCTTCAACTTCGCCGCTCAGGTATTCGTAAAGCATGGGCGTAAACAGAAAGTGGTCTTCGTCACTGATTAGCGTAACGTCTGCTTCGCCGGCGAGTTCAAGGGCCGTAAAAAGGCCGCCAATACCACCGCCAATGATTACTATCCTGGTTCCTGGAGTTGCCATATGCCTCGTCTAATTGTTTGGAATAAGGGGATGGTAACAAACAGAGAGGTTTTACAGAACCGCGAGCGGTTGTCGCGTTGCTGTAGGGAACGTGCGACTGGGAGAGGACTCGGAAAGTGACGCTCAAGGTACGTAACCGAACCCTCGAAAGCGAGTGCGCTAGTTTGCGGGATGGATTAGAACGAGGGCGGCAACGTCTCTCTCCTCAGTGACGCCACCGCCCAGCGTGGGAAACGATGGGGCACATGTGACGTTCCCAGCCGGGAAGCCCCACAACCATCGCCTCCACACTCAAAAAACGGAATAGGAGTTTAACTCCAAAGGGTTTTCCTGGAATGTGAGTCTTATAGCACAAGTGGCTAATCAGCAATACTGATAGAGCACTACCGAAATACAGGACACTACACTTACGAAACATGTAGTGTCCTAATCTGATCTTTGAACCCGCTCACTGACATGCTCCTTGTCCCGATAGATAAGAGCCGCCCGTTCATTCCTTTGGAATTCATCCTTCATTCAGTCTGTGTTGATAGTGGGAGCGGTGTCTGTGATGTTTCCCCACCCGGCGGGCGTCATCACGGGGCAAAGCAGTGTCTCCCAAATGCCAGGGCGGTGACGTTTATTCTGGGAGAGAGGCGTTACCGCCCGCAAAAATCAAATATCAAAACGCGGTAGGGATCTCAGGTCGGCAGTCTGTGTACAGAAACCAATGCTCTGAAGGACGGACGCCGAAGCCTTCAGTAGCACCGGCGATGACACGTAGCTCTTAGGAATCTTCTACCTCGCGCCCGAGGGCGCAACTGGTTTGTAAATCATCTCATCTTCTGAGACCCGCCTCATCAGCTTACCAGCGTCCCACATCAACCACTTGTCGTTGTTCCAAAACACTTGTTGAAACAGAATCTGCGCCGGCTGCGGGTGGCGCGTATTGCCATGGGTAAACCGGTGCACGAGCTTTGCGGTTTCGTTCGGCTGCAATAACGAAACCGGTCCGTCAAAATCAGGCCTGCTGCCAAACTCATAGTCCGAATTGGAGATCATCTGGTTGCTGCCTTCATCGGCGGGAGTGTAAAGAAGGACATTCACGTAGCTGACGGGCTGCTCCGATACGTTCTTAATCGTTATTTCTAAATCTTTCGTCCAGTCGTCGCCGATCGTGAACGCTGTTCCTGGCGTCACCGTGGCGCCACAGAGCTTGATACTGACGACTTCCACGGGCTCATTCTTAAAGTGGCCAACCGTCAAGGTCTTGGTGTGGCCTTGCTGCCCACTTACGGTACTGAACAAAACAAACATCAAAACCAGTAATTTGCGGGGATGCATTCTCATAACAGATCTCCATTGAGCCGGTCGACTTTTAGAAGAAGGCTGAACTCAGTGAAAGCGCGGAGGCGCAGGCTGTGAGCAGCCAACGGGAGTCATTTCAAGTTTAGGATACTACCCTCCAGGCGCCCTCGCTGGACAGTTTTAGAAGGCCCATGTTAAATTGAACCGCTTTTTAAGTTTAGCGGTTGCCGACTTTAGCCGGATCTACTGCTGCTGAGGAGGATCATATTAAGCAGTGTCGTTAGCAAAAGAGACAAAAGCACAGATTTTGACCGACTTCCGGACCCACGACGCGGATACCGGCTCACCACAGGTTCAAGTGGCTTTGCTGAGCAAGCGAATCAACGAACTCACCGAACATTTCAAGACCCACAAGAAAGACAATCATTCACGCCGGGGCCTGCTTAAAATGGTCTCCCAGCGTCGTAGTATGCTGGACTATTTGAAACGCACAGATATCGAACGTTACCATGAGGTAGTGAGTCGTCTGGGCCTGCGTCGCTAAGGCTCAGCTGTTGGTTTAGCGAAAACGAGAAAACTTCGAATCTCGGATTTTAGACCCCACGTCTATCGAAGAACTTGCCAGGGTGCCGAACGTGACGGCGATACTCCAAAGCAAGTAGACGTGTTAAGCCTACGAGTTTCCATCAAAGGCGGCATGAGCTTCACGGTTAGTGGCTCTTGCCGCCTTTTCGATTATTGCAGCTTTGAATTCGCTGACTTCACGTTGTCAGGAAGCTCAAAGAGAAGAAGTTTCACCTTAGAAAAGCGAGGCGGATGAGACGCCCGCGCGCCTGGAAAACAGGCGTCATCGTCCCGAAGGAGACAAAGACATGCCAGTTAAGAAGTACCTCAAAGAATCGATCAAATTAGGAGATAAGGAGTTGACAGTCGAGGCTGGGCACGTGGCCAAGCAAGCTGACGGCTCAGTTATCATTCGTTATGGCGACACGATGTTGTTAGTGGCCGCCGTCGGTGCTCCAACCCCTCGCGAGGGCATCGATTTCTTTCCTCTCACGGTTGAGTATCGTGAATCACAATTTGCCGCGGGACGCATTCCCGGCAACTACTTTCGCCGCGAAGGCCGGCCGAATGAAAAGGAAGTTCTGACCTGCCGCTTGATCGATCGGCCCTGCCGGCCATTGTTTGCCGAAGGCTATCGTAATGAGACCCAGGTGATCGCCACCGTTATCTCCGCCGATACTGAAAATAACCCTGACGTAATCGCAATTACCGGGGCATCCTGCGCTCTGTTCCTTTCCGACATTCCGTTTATGAATCCGATTGCAGGCGTTCGCGTCGGACTTATCGACGGACGTTACATTATCAATCCCACTTACGATGAAGTGCGCGATTCGCGTCTGAACCTGATTGTCGCAGGCACCGAAGAGGCCATCGTGATGGTCGAGGCCGGTGCTTCGGAAGTCTCCGAGGAGATCATGGTTGAGGCTCTGATGCTGGCGCACAAGGAAATAAATCGTCTTTGCCGTTGGCAGAATGAACTCTACAAGGCCCTGGAAATCACCAAGCGTGAAGTGGTGGCGCCCAGCCTCAATGAAGAAATGCTCGAGGAGATCAAACGTAACTACAGCGAACGCCTGCGCGAAGCACTCGACACGACAAACAAAGAAAAGCGGGCGAGCTATGCGGCTGTGGACGAATTGAAGAAGGAAGTGGCCGACGCTAATCCTGCGGATATGCCGGAGCAGCGACAGATGGCCAAGGCGATATTCGACCATCTCAAGGAGTCGATTTTCCGCGAAGACATTCTCGATAAGCGACGTCGTCCCGACGGTCGCCGGTTCTCAGAGATTCGTCCCATTAGTTGTGAAGTCGGTTGGTTGCCGCGAGTTCACGGTTCCGCTCTGTTTACGCGTGGCGAAACTCAGGCGATGGTTTCAACGACTCTCGGCACTAAGGAAGACGAGCAGTACATCGACGACCTGGAAAAGGGCGAACTGAAGCGGCGTTTTCTGCTGCACTACAATTTCCCTCATTACTCAGTAGGCGAAGTTGGCCGCTTTGGCGGATCCAGTCGCAGAGAGATTGGTCATGGGGCCCTCGCTCGTCGTGCAATCGAGTCCGTGCTTCCGGATGAAAGCGTATTTCCTTATACGATCCGCATCGTCGCCGACATCACGGAGTCGAATGGTTCTTCTTCGATGGCCAGCGTGTGCGGCGGTGTTCTGTCACTGATGGATGCCGGTGTGCCTCTAAAGGCGCCCGTAGCAGGCGTCGCGATGGGCCTGGTGATGGAGGGAAATAAGTACGCGATTCTGACGGACATTGCCGGCGCTGAGGACCACTACGGCGACATGGATTTCAAAGTTACCGGAACAAGAGACGGAATCACCGCGTTGCAGATGGACATCAAGATTGGCGGCATCAACGCCCAAATCATGGCCGAGGCGTTGGAGCAGGCCAAGAAGGGCCGCCTGCACATTCTGAGCGTGATGGAGCAGGCCATCGCCGCGCCGCGCGCAGACATTTCCTCTTTCGCTCCCCGCATCATCCAAATCAAGATTAACCCTGACAAGATTCGCGACGTCATTGGACCTGGCGGCAAAATCATCCGCTCACTAGTGGAAGAGACGGGCGCGAAAATCGATGTTTCTGACGACGGCACCATCTCGATTGCTACTGCGAGCGGGGAAGCCGCTGAGGCTGCTGTGGCCCGTATCCGCGGTCTCACAGCGGAGGCGGAAATTGGCCAGAGCTATCTCGGCACCGTATCGCGAATTGTGGATTTTGGTGCCTTTGTGGAGATATTTCCCGGAACTGATGGTCTGTTGCACATTTCAGAGATTGCAGATCGCCGCGTGAAAGACGTCCGCGATGAGCTCAAGGAGGGCCAGCAAATACTGGTCAAATGCATCGGTAAAGAGGGCAACAAGATCAAACTCTCGCGCAAAGCAGTTTTGCGGGATGAGGAGCGCAAGGCCGAGGCGGCAAACGCAGGGGACTCGGATTAACAAAGATCAAACTTGAGGTTTTTCGGGAGGTTTGTGGTTATCGCAAACCTCCTTCTTTTTGTTTACCACTCCAGTCTTTGGTCCTACACTGGAATCGCCATCTCATTGAGCATCTCCTCTTAACACCAGTGAAGCCCACCTGAGGGTTTGTAGTTAGTCCATCATTTCCGGTCTTCACCAGGTCCTTAAGAACACGAAGTCTTTTTCGATCCCTTCGAAGAAAAAGACGCAGGAGGAACCTTCACCTTTGAGGAGTCAAGCTTTTCGCCCCATTGCCGTATTACTCAGTCTCTTGCTCGTGGCGAGCACGCCGGTCCAGGCTGGGCCAGTGGCAATTGGCGACGTAATTCAAATCTTTGGCAATTATCAAAATCCTCCTGAACTCCATCTTCGCTCGCAGACTTCCAGTACCCACTTAGCAGGAGGAACCGGGAACTTAGATAAGTTTGATGGTTCGGCGACCTTCGGCAATTCCGACTCCTTGCTTTCAGGTCTTGTTGTCGACACTCAAGACCCTCAGAGTCCTGTAAACATCAGCGTTCAGGGCGATGTTGAGGGAGCGGTTTGTGACTGCGGTGAAGTGACTGTAGCTGGCGGATTTCCCAAGTGGCCATTGCTTTTCCTGGCAGCAATACCCTTTTTCTTCATCGACGACGACGACTGCGTCACTTGTGAACGCGTAATTCCAAGTCCAACTCCTCCGGTTGCGACGCCTACTCCGCCGACTCCGGTTCCCGAACCGGCTTCGCTGTTGTTGTTCGGATCAGGCCTCGCGGCTGTCGCAGGGGGTCTGCGTCGACGGCTCCTGAAAGCGAAGCTTAACGCTCAGATCGAAACGACGGAGGAGGGCTAATCGAAATGAAACTGAAGATGGCCCGAAACAATTTCGCCTATGGCAAGTTTGCCATTGTTGCCCTGCTTACACTGACGTTTTTTGCAGTTCATCCCCGTTCTGCCGAAGCGAAGAGAAAACCTGCTAAGCATGGAGTAATAAAAATTCAAACATCTCCCGCCGGTCTGCCGATTGAAGTGAATGGCAAGCCCGAAGGAACCACTACAGCCGAGTGGCGCTCGTGGAATCGCGAGCCAGGGATGCACACCGTGGTGATCATTCTTCCAGACGGACAGCGCTGGGCTCGTGAATTCAATCTGGATGCCGGCCGCATCAAGTGCGTGACTCTAAATTACAGACCGGGTCTGCCGCTCATCGCTTCTCCTTGCCCGTATCCAGTAAATCTTTCCGCGCCGACGACAGTTAACGAAGGAGACGTGGTTACTTACACGGCTGATGTGTCCTACAACGGAACCACACCACTTAATTACACCTGGACTGTGACTCCGGGCGCGGCAAAGATTCTTAGCGGCGTCGGCACTCCCACCATCGCCGTAGATTCCACCGGGCTGGGCAATCAGACCATTATGGCGACGCTGGTAGTGAACGATGGTTCCGGTGAAGTCACCTGCCGGCAAGTTGCGTATGCTTCAACCTCAATTCCAGGAAGACCCCAGGTGCATCGCGAGGGTAGAGAGTTTGATATTTGCTGCAACTGTTCGCATGACGACCTCAAGGCTCGCCTGGACAACCTGGTTGTAGAACTGCAAAACGATCCTTCGGCAACCGCTTACATCTTTTCCTATGCTGGACGGACGAGCCGCGTTGGCGAAGCGGATCGCCGAGGCGCTCGTGCCCACGATTATCTCGTGACGCGACGCGGCATCGACGCATCGCGAATCAAAATGATCAATGGCGGCTTCCGCGAAGACGATTGCGTGGAACTGTGGATACTGCCGAGCGGCGCTACGCCGCCGCAACCACGGCCTACGATTCAGCCTGGTGATGTAAGGCCGGCTCCGGAATCGCCCGCTCGCCGACGCCGGCGAAATTAATACGCAGGTTGTGGGTGTCTCAAGTCTCAAGTCTCAAGTCTCAAGTCTCAAGTTTCCGAGACTTGAGACTTTTTTTGAGGGCTGAAGTCTTCTGGGCTGAGATTCTCGGGTTTGAGGTCTGAGACATTAGGACCTGAGACTTGAGACTTCTTCGCGCATGTGGTAACAACAAGCCCGACTTCCCCGAATCATAAGCCCCCAACATTGAGTTTCATTTAACAGGAGGAATTTTCCATGGGTGACAATGGTGGTGGCGGCAGCGCCGGTGTCGTAGCGGTGCTGGTGATCTTCGTGATCATAGTTCTCGTAGTCCTGTTTGCTTTCCGCGGGCGCCTTTTCGGCGGTGGCACACAGAAGATTGACGTTAACGTTCAAACACCCAGCAGGTAAATAACGAAAGAACTTGTCTCAGATTTTGCTGGAATTGAGGAGCGTGATCGGCGCTCCTCTTTTTTCACATTAATGAAGCCGCATTCCTCCGTTTACTAATTCCAGTTCCACCTTTACGATTAACGGCCTATGGCAGCACCTAATATCGAAACAATCGTTTCCCTCTCCAAGCGGCGCGGATTTGTTTATCCCTCGTCGGAAATCTACGGGGGTCTCGGAAGCGCCTGGGATTACGGTCCGCTCGGCGTTGAACTTTGCAATAACGTAAAACAGGCGTGGTGGCGCTGGATGGTTTACGAGCGCGACGATATGGAGGGCCTCGATTCGTCGATTATTCTGAATCGCCTGGTTTGGAAATACTCCGGTCATGAAGACACGTTCAGCGATCCACTAATCGACTGCCGCAAGTGCAAGAGTCGGTATCGGGCGGATAAGCTCGTTGACGAAGTGCAGGGAGAGGGTGCAGGAAATTCCGCGAGCCTGGAAAACATAAAATGTCCCAACTGCGGCGCCATAGATTGGACCGAACCCCGTCCCTTCAATCTCATGTTTCGAAGCCATGTGGGCGCAACTGCTGAAGACGACGCTTCATCGCTTGTGTATTTGCGACCGGAAACGGCGCAGGGAATCTTTGTTAATTTTGCGAATATCCTCACTACGAGCCGCAGGAAACTGCCTTTTGGCGTCGCTCAAATTGGAAAGTCGTTTCGTAATGAAGTCACACCAGGCAACTTCATCTTTCGTACGCGTGAGTTTGAACAGATGGAAATGGAATACTTCGTTCGTCCCGGTGAAGACGAGCAGGTCCATCAGGAATGGATTGATAACTGTTACAAGTGGTTTCTCAGCCTTGGTATCGCCGCGGAGAATCTCCGACTCTACGAACAGCCACCGGAGGAGCTTGCTCATTACGCGAAACGCACCGTAGATATTCATTACCGTTTTTTCCCGGATCGCGCTGAGGAGGAACGTCAATGGGACGAATTGATGGGGATCGCCAATAGGACTGATTTCGATCTGCGGACACATTCAAAGAAACCTGAGGACGCCGAAGGTAAACGACTCAATCCTGACTCCACAGAAGATCTATCCTACTTTGATGAAGCAACGAAGGAACGTTTCTACCCTTACGTAATCGAGCCGGCTGCAGGTGTCAACCGTACAGTGCTGGCTTTGCTGCTGGATGCTTATTCCGAGAAGACTAACGATAAGGGCGAGACGCGGGTCATTCTCAAACTCAATCCGACGCTGTCTCCGATCAAAGCTGCTATTCTTCCGCTGGCGAAGAACAAGCCGGAGATAGTGGGCATGGCGAAAGCGATCAAGCGTTCACTACAGCCCACGCTGCGCGCGGTTTACGATGATACCGGCGGAATTGGCAAACTCTACGCGCGCCAGGATGAGATCGGGACGCCGTTTTGTGTGACCGTCGATCATCAATCACTGGAAGACCAATCGGTGACGGTGCGCGACCGAGACACCTGGGAACAGGAAAGGGTTAAAGTATCGGAGCTGAGCGAATATCTGCAGAGAAGGCTCAATCCTTTCCCAAGTCCAAAGTCCAATGTCCAAAGTCTTGTTCCGTGATTTTCTGATGTCGCTTTGGGAGCATTCAATCGCCGGCGTGAGAAGAACCTCATACGCTGGTGAACATTGGACTTTGGACGTTGGACCTTGGACTAGAGTTTTATGCCGGTAGTAAAAAAACAGAACCAACAAACGGAGACGCGATTACTATTGGAGTCGCGTGATCCGATCGAATTGCCGCCCGCCGAAATAGACGATCGCTCGATACTGGTTCAGTTTGAGAAATTCAAACCGTTCGTCCCGGAGCTTCTGGCGGCCTTACGTGCCGGCACAATTGCCGAGCCCGTTCCGGTGATGCTTGATGGCTCAACCTTCGCGATTCACGGTGAGACCAAAACGTTTTGGGTCAAGCTTTGGCACGCCGCCGGCAGCGACATGATGAGGATTGATCGTGCCCAGATAATTAGCTGCATCCCATCTACGCGCGGCATTCAGGTAATGGTTGATCCTCTCGACGAATAATCACACCCAAAATCTAACGTCCAAAGTCCAACGTCCAACGTCCAAGGTCCTTTCGTGTGCAACTTCGAACTTTCATCAGACATTGCCTGCCCGCCTGTTGTTGACATTGAACATTGGACATTGGACATTGGACTTCCAATGTCTCAGCTCCCAGAAAAAATAGTCGAACTGGCCAGTGCAATTCGCGACGCTGGAGGCCGCGCATTGCTCGTGGGCGGTTGTGTGCGCGACATGCTGATGGGTTCCACACCAAAAGACTGGGATCTCGAGGTCTATGGGCTGGAGCCAGCCAAACTTCGGGAAGTGCTGGATCGTTTTGGCAGTGTCAATGTGGTGGGCGAAGCGTTCACGGTCTACAAGTTGGGGTACGACATCGACGTATCCTTGCCGCGGCGCGAGCGAAAGTCAGGCTTGGGACATCGGGCGTTCGTGATTGAAGGGGATCCGGAGATGAGTGTTGAAGCTGCGGCCAGCCGTCGCGACTTCACAGTCAACGCGATCATGCAGGATCCGCTGACGAGCGAGGTCATCGATCCCTTTAACGGACGCGAAGACATCAAGAGCAAACTGCTGCGTGCCGTTTCGCCTGAGACCTTCGTCGAAGACAGCCTGCGAGTTCTGCGAGCAGCACAATTTGCAGCGCGTTTCGAGTTCCAGATCGAGCCGCAAACAGTCGCGCTGTGTCGCGAGATTGATTTGAGTGATCTACCCGCGGAGAGAATTTGGGGCGAAATAACAAAGCTGTTATTGCAAGCGAAACGTCCGTCAGTAGGGCTCAAGCTCCTGAATGACTTTGGCGCGCTCAAAAGACTCTTTCCGGAGATTCAAGCTTTAATTGATGTGCCGCAGGATCCTGAATGGCATCCGGAAGGCGACGTGTTCGTGCACACCTTGCTGGTAGTTGACCGCGCGCGCGAGTTGCTTGATGACTTACCCTACGCCAAACAGGTAACTGTAATGCTTGCCGCTCTCGCCCACGACTTCGGCAAACCTGCGACGACGGAATTCGTCGACGGTCGCTTGCGCTCGCGCGGGC
The DNA here is from genome assembly GCA_051000815.1 of Pyrinomonadaceae bacterium. Taxonomy (GTDB): domain Bacteria; phylum Acidobacteriota; class Blastocatellia; order Pyrinomonadales; family Pyrinomonadaceae; genus PSRF01. The sequence continues at coordinate 73,469 of JBPCNX010000084.1, read as the reverse complement.
ACGAGGAAGCCGGCGTTGCGCCAACTAAGGATTTCCTGAATCGGTTGAATCTCTACACACTGGACGGCTACGACGTCCGCGCACAAGTGATCGCTTTGGTGCGCGAGCATCTGAAGCCTGGCGAGTTTTACAAGAAGCGGGATGAAGTAGGCGATGGAGCTTTTCGCCGGCTTGCGCGCAAATGTGAACCGGATCTGCTTTACCGCGTTGCTCGCGCCGATTCCCTGGGGCGCAACGCGGAATGGGTCCCTCGCAAACAATGGTATGGAGCTGAGGCGCAGGAATGGTTTATTGAACGAGTGCGCGAGCTGGACGTGGCGCAGCGACCGCCTGCTCCATTGCTGATGGGTCGTCATCTGCTGGAGATGGGTGTGCCGCCCGGTCCGGAGATTGGCGAGATTACGCGGTCAGTTTACGAAATGCAGGTCGACAATCGCGTTCGCACTCTGGAAGAAGCAAAAACAGCCGCGCGGGAAATCGTCAAGGCGCAGCAGAGGGCTAGCTTTAACCGGGAGTAGCGGATGGGTCGTGTCATTACCAATTGCCGATCAGGTGAAGTCAGTACCACCCGGCGGTAGCCGGTGGGCCGATACGCAGCCACTCAACCCTTGCGGCATCGCGTCCAACATCCGGAGTTCCGTAATGAATCATTACCACGCGAGGCCTAAGTGCTTTGGCACCGGCCCACCCGCACAGTGCTACTGACCTCACTCCCCAAAGTGACCCATTACTTAGCCAAGGCTCTCCCTTGACTTCATCTCCGAAAGCTACTATTGAAAGACCGGTCACGCTTACTTCCTCGCTCGTTCTTAGAGTTACCTCGAGAGAACTACCATGCGCAATTTTTACCTCGGCGAATAACAAAGGAGTAAATAGATCATGGCGACGAAGTCCTCAACGAAACCCGGCAGGAAAGTGTCGAAGTCCACAAAATCTTCCTCAGCAAAAGAGAAATCTCCCAGAAAGGCAGCGCCAAACGCTGCGAGCGCCGCGACTGCCGCACCAGCTTCATTTCGGAAGAAAGAAGTTGCGAGGAATGGCCTTCGCTCATTCGCTTTCCATAGGGGCGACAAGGGCGCTGAGGCGGTCCTAGGTTCGATTCGCCCCAACGTAGTTCGAGCGGGCGCTGCAGCGGGACGCCCCAGCGCGGCTGCGGCCAAAGCAGGCATGAAGGCGATGGATGCTGAGACGGTGGCGCGGCACTATCTGACCAACGCCCTGGCAAGTGAAGAGCTTCCTACTTTCACAGCCGGGGGACCGGAAGCCGAGAAGAGCGACTTCAAGTTGATTGCAGTCGAAGCCGTTCCGTTAACGGGCACGCAGATGGTGAAGTTCTGCCAGTATTACCGCCGCACGCCGGTGTATGGTTCACTCGTCGCGGTTGAACTGGATAAAAAGAACCAGCTGGTTTCAATCAACTCAGCTTTAACCGAGCCCACGAACGTCGATCCCGTTGCGAGCGTTGCGCCCGCTGATGTATTGAAGACTGTGGCGCGTAGTTCCGGCCAGGATTTACAAAATATCAAAGCCACGCCCAACGTTTACTATTACTTCGATCGCGACGCGCAGCGCTGGCGGTTGGTTTACATCACACGTGATGTTCCAAAGCAGAGGGATCCCGAAGACTCGGAAGAGAACACAGCGGGCGTTTCCAATCGGCGCACACAGTCGTCTCGCCTGCCCCAGGCGTTTGATTACGTCGTCGATGCACATTCGGGAGAACTCGTGGCGGAGTTGCCGCGTTCGCACAACACAAGTGTTAAGGTCCTCGATGGTTTGAAGAAAATGCGGACCATCCGCTTCTCTCAAAACACCATCGGGAACGTTCTCCACGACCCCGACCACAATCTGCATACCTTCGATTTCAGATTCGGCAACGTGGACGTTTTAATCGACAAACTTCCAGGCGACTACGTTGCCAACCCACCGGATCCCTGGGATGGAGCGGCGGTAAGCGCCCACGCGAATGCGGCTGACGTGTTGAGGTTTTTGAGTACGGTCTTGAAACGCAACGGCCTCGATAACATGGGCGGATCTGTCCGTTCCAGTATTAATTGCGTCGAAAGGAACGGCACAAAGGAATGGGACAATGCGACCTGGTACATGGATCAGATGATGTATGGTCAGAGCAAAGTCAGCGGTAAGCTTCGCTCCTGGGCGCTAGCCAAAGACATCGTGGCGCATGAACTGACTCATGGCATCACGGACTTCACAGCACGTATTGAGTACAAGGGAGAGTCAGGTGCGCTCAACGAATCTTATTCTGACATCATGGGTTTGATCGTTGCGAACTTTGGCGAGTCTGACGGGAAAAAATGGAATTGGCTAATCGGCGAAGGACTGCAGGAGGGCGAGAGAGCGCTGCGAGATATGCGGCGGCCGGGAAACTTTCAGCAGCCTTCCCACATGGACGACTATGAGAAGATTCCCAACAACGACGACTTTGGAGGGGTTCATACAAACAGCGGCATTCACAACAAAGTGGCTCATAACATGCTTACCGCGAAGGACGCGCAGGAGAAATATCTACTGAAGCCGCGTGATGTAGCAGCGCTGTTCTATCTGGCGTTGACCCAGAGTCTTTCACGAACATCACGCTTTGGGGACAGCAGGCGCGGTGTTGAACTGGCAGCTCGCAGTCTTTTTGCGAACAAGACTAACAAACAGGCTCGTCTCACAGCGGTGGCCAGAGCCTTCGACAAAGTGGGGATTGTATAGGAATTAGCCGCGGATAAACGCGGAATCACGCGGATCAGAAATAGAATTTTTCTGTCTTATCAGAGATTTGGTTTAATCCGCGGGCATCTGCGTTTATCCGCGGCTTATTCTCTTGGTCTGATCCGGTTGTTGCTGCGTCACGCAGTGAATGGTTCCCATGCCCCAGACCAGGGGCTCGCAATTGATGCCCACCACTCGCCGCTCGGGAAAGACTTCTTGCAGCGTATTCAAAGCTCGTTCGTCGTTGGCATGACCGAAGATTGGAGCCAGCACTAGGTTGTTGGCGATGTAGAAATTCGCATAGCTTGCAGGCAGACGATCCAGAGCGCGTGGACCACTGTCGTCTGAAGCGGTGATAACCCCGGGCATCGGCAGCGAGACAATCTCAAACGGCTTGCCCTTCGCGTCCTTCGCGGCCTTCAATCTTTTGTAGTTATCCCGGAGTACCTCGTAGTTAGCGTCGGCGGGATCTTCTTCCAACGCACAGACAATGGTGTCGGCCGCGACGAAGCGAGCAATGTCATCGATATGTCCATCGGTGTCGTCGCCGACAATTCCTTCCCCGAGCCAAAGAACCTGTCTCGTTCCCAAATAGTCTTTAAGGTAATCCTCAATTGCTGCGCGATCGAGGTGGGGATTACGATTTGGATTGAGCAAACACTGTTCAGTGGTCATTACAATGCCGGCGCCGTTAACTTCAATTGACCCACCTTCCATGACGATTCCCGGTTCGAAGCGCGGGATCCGCAGTTCTGTTTCCAGCCGGGCTGGGATGGCGTCGTCATGCTTTAGTTCCTCATACTTGTTCCCCCAGGCATTAAAAATCCAATCGTTGTACGCAAGGCGATGTCTTGCAGATGCAGAGTCGGCAGAGACCAGGAAGTTGGGACCGTAATCTCGAATCCAGGAATCCACCGTGGGTATCTGATGAAAGTGAATGTTAGCCACGCCCGGAAACGTGCAGCGGCGCCTGATCGCTTGCTCCGCGTCGACGTCGTCGACGAGCAGATTAATGATCTCGTAAGGCGTCAATTCTGCCATCATCTGCAGAAAAATCTCTTCAACCTGAGGCACGCGATCGGGCCAGGTAAGAGGATCTTTGGGCCAGCTAAGCCAGGTCGCGGTTTGGGTATGCCACTCGGCGGGCATGAAGTATCCGAGGTCGGCGGGCGTCGGCTTTGCCATTACTTGTTCGTGGCTGGTTCGAGAAAACGAGACCCGATGGGTGTATAGGCATCAATGCGTCGGTCGCGCAGGAAGGGCCAGTTCTGACGTGTCTCTTCGATTTTATCCAAATCGCATTCAACTACGAGCACTTCTTCCTTGTCGGCTGAGGCCTTGGCGATGATGCGTCCAAATGGATCGGCCACAAACGACTGGCCCCAGAAAGTGAGGTTGCCTTCACGCCCGACACGATTGACGACTACCACATAAAGGCCGTTGGCAATCGCATGAGAGCGCTGAATTATTTCCCAGGCGGAATGTTGCGCGAGGTGCATCTCAGGATCTTCATCCAGCAGCCACCCGATCGCCGTGGGATAGAAGAGGAACTGGGCCCCGCTCAAAGCAGTCAAACGCGCCGCTTCGGGAAACCATTGGTCCCAGCAGACGAGAGTCCCCAGCTTTCCAACGCTGGTGTCGTGAGTTTGAAAGCCAAGGTCGCCAGGTGTGAAATAAAATTTCTCATAGTAGAGCGGGTCATCAGGAATGTGCATCTTGCGATATTTTCCCGCCAGCTTGCCGTCGGCATCAATGATCACGGCTGTGTTGTGGTAGATACCCGCTGTGCGTTTTTCAAACAGCGACGCGATGATGACGACCTTATGCTGGCGCGCGACCCTGGAGAGGGCCTCGGTTGAGGGACCGGGAATCTCCTCGGCAAGTTTGAAGAGGGCGACGTCTTCGGTTTGGCAAAAATACTGCGAACGAAAAAGCTCCTGTAGGCAAACCACCTGGGCGCCTTTTTTTGCGGCCTCGGCGATGCGCGCCACCGCTTTCTTAAAGTTCGCCTCCCGCCGTTCATCACAGCTCATCTGGATCAGGCCAACCTTGATGATGTTCGACTTTGCTTTCTTTGCCATGGCTGAAAGTATAGGAAGTCCAATGTCCAATGTCCAAAGTCCAATGTCGCAACCCCTGGTCCTGACAATTTCTCGTTAAGCAGACATTGGACGTTGGCCTTTGGACTTTGGACCTGCGCTTTCGTTAAGATGTGCGGTCAATAATCAATCCCAAAAACAATAGAAGCGAGAATTCAAATGATCGATTTCGAATTGACTGACGACCATCAGGCCCTGGTGCAGACTGTGAAGGAATTTGGCCAGAAAGAAGTTGCGCCTTTCATCAAAGAGTGGGACGAGAAACAGCAATATCAGCCGGGCATCTTGAAGAAGATGGGCGAACTCAATCTGCTTGGCGTCTGCATTCCTGAGCAATACGGTGGCGCCGGCTTCGACTATATTTCGCTCGGATTGGTCTGCGAAGAGTTGGAAGCTGTCGACACTTTCATGCGCGTCGTCATGTCTGTACACACCGGCCTCAATTCGCTAACGCTCTACGCTTGGGGGACCGAGGAACAAAAGCAAAAGTACCTGCTGCCACAGGCGAAGGGCGAAAAGTTGGCCACTTATGGTTTGACTGAACCCGGCGCCGGTTCCGATGTGGTTGGTTCCCGCTCAACGGCGCGACGTGAAGGTGACGAATATGTCCTCAACGGCGAGAAGATGTGGATTAGTCTGGCCGACATGGCGGACAACTTTCTTTTCTTTTGCTGGACTGACGAAGAGAAGCGGCGGAACCGCGATCACAGCGGGATGTCGTGCTTCATTGTCGAGCGCACGATGAAAGGATTTTCGTCCGGCACCATTCACGGAAAGCTGGGTATCCGCGCCGGCAACACGGGCTACTTCTCGTTACAGGATGTCCGCGTTCCGAAGGAGAATCTTGTGGGCGAGGAAGGCGAGGGGTTCAAGATTGCCATGTTTGCTCTCGAGCAGGGACGTTACACAGTTGCCGCCGGAGCCACCGGCGTGATTCGCGCCTCGCGTGATGCTTCGGTCGAGTATGCCAACACGCGTGAGACGTTCGGTACCAAGATCGCCAACCACCAGCTCGTGAAGCAAAAGATTGCGGAGATGGAAGCCGATTACCAGATGTCGCATTTGCTCTGGCTGCGAGCGGGCTACTTGAAGAATGAAGGCAAGCCGAATGGTCGTGCGACGAGCCTGGCTAAGTGGCAGGCGACGGTGCGGAGTGAGAAAGCAGCTTCAATGGCAATCGAAGTCCATGGCGCGAACGGTTACTCAAACGATTACCCGGTTGAGCGCTATCTTCGCAATTGCAAAGCGGCGATCATCTACGAAGGAACTCGCGACATTCACACTTTAATGCAAGCTGACTGGGCGTTAGGTTTGAAGAATGAAAAGCCTGCCCGCAAGACTCTGCCGCCCTGGAATGCCAGGCCGGTCTGAGAAGGAACTCATCCAGATAGCATTAGGAGATACCGGGATCGGTATTAGGGTGCCCTCAGCAAAAACACATCCCACGCCCACCGCCCAAGTTGCGCGCCGTGGGCATCTTTAACCTTCGCGCGATAACGGAACCAGTTACCATGCTCATCCCGTCGTCTTGCTTCTTTATAGTCGAGGTGTATTACTGCTACGCCCATCGCCGGGAGAGTATGCAGTTCATCGGGCTCAGAAAGTGCGTTATGGTTGATGTCTTGCCAAAGACGTAACGACGAGAACACCGCGTCTTCCCGGCTGAGTCTGCCGTCGCCATTTCCGCCTTGCGTCGTCCTATCGAACTCAGCAAGGGCCAGGAACCCGTTGGCTTGATTAGAGACAGGCTGCGGTGTGAAGTTGCCAAACAACTCCGCGCCGCTATCGATAACACCGTTGCCATTCCGATCCAGGACAAGCCAGGCCTCATCATCCTGAATCCATGAAATTTGGATTTGGGTACCCGAACCCTGGATGTCAAACATTACGCCGTCGGCCAGGCTTGTTAGATCAAGACCGTTCCCTAGTGTATCGATCACAATCGGCGTGGTGCACACGCAGCCAGAATCCTGGGCATCTCTAAGTCCGTCGCAGTCGTTATCCACTCCGTCAGTACAGACGGGGCTCTCTCCTGTGTCACATTGGCCAATCAACAGGCTGCTAATCTCTTCGCCAGTGAATTGGCAGGTGGGCGGCGTGGGTGACGGAGTTGGTATTGCTGGATAGCCGCCGTATTGATTGGCAGCACTGTTGTCACACGGCGTAGGTCCTTTGGGGTGATTGGCAGATGCGGCCCCCATAACTGAGGTGCCATTGCAGGAGGGGTAACAATCACCTAACTTAAATGTGTGTCCAATCTCATGTGCGGCAGCGTTGGTTAGAATATCTCCATTGGTATCCGACGAAGGCGTCCAATCAAAAGTGGATTCAAAGACAACTAACGCCAAATGAGTTTCACCGTTGATACCATTACCAAAATTCTGTGTGCTGCCAACTCCTTCGGTTACAGTTCCATTTTCGATATACATCACAGGTTGGCCCACGCTAGGACACCCTGGACCTACACAATTAAAGGCTGGGGCGGGCATTGTGGTTTCGGTGCCCGTCCCAATAACGACGCCGGAGTTGTTGCCGTTTGGTCCATTCGCTGCATTCCAATTAGTGATCGCGGTCTGAATCGCAGCCCTTTCGGTAGCATTGAAATCTCCTTACTTGAAATACACGGTTACCTGCGCACCCTGTTTCCATTTGGGATGCCCGGGCAATATCGGCGGAGTGCTACATGGTGGAGGATTTTGGGCACTGATTTGAAGAATCTTAAAACTAAAGACCAAAGCGCAGAGGAATAAGCTCAATAGGAACGCCGAGCGTAGTTCGCTATGAGAACCGGCTTTCATTGGCCCTTCATTGGTTCGTAGTTGCGTTAGAGAAACTAGCGATGCTTTGTTCCACCTCTTTGATAAAATCCGCTTCGCCTATATTGTGGTAGCGGCCAAAATTTGGAGTACCTTCGTCTAAAGGAAAGACCTTTCCAGCCCGAAGCTCGTATCCTGTGAGCAGATCATAATCAGTATCTGTCTGCTTAAGGAAAAGTAAATACCGCCGACCCACTCTCGGCATCCCCAAACCGGATCTAAATACTAACTGAGTACTACCGTCTGGGAACCTTACGCGGCCTCCGTATCGCGTTGCGGTAAGTGTTGAATTCACCTCGGCTAGATTGCAGGTATCTTTGATGACCTTCGCGGTGTTAATAGTAAATTCGGAATAAACAGCTCGCTTGTCCTCGGAGACATAAGCTCTCGCATCAGAGATGACCCCGACAATGATTGTCTGGCTTTGAGAAATCGGAATGGCTGAAAAATCCGCCGGCCAATGTTGAATGGACGCTGCTACTTTGAAGTTTGGATTTGAACTTACGGGAATGGCCATTCGGAACCGCGGCGCCTTGAGCTGCCTTTTTGCAATCTCCTTTGCATCTAATGGTCTGGGGCTAGATTCCTCGACTATTGGAAATTGCGATTCATCAAAGGGTTCTTGTTTCAGGTCATTTTGAGTTCGCAACGCTGCTAATGCCGTCAAAGTAACCAGGGTTAGGACCAATGCCGCGGGGAATGCAGAAACACGAGCGAGACTAGAAAGGCGTCGAAACATTGCAGTCCCCTTTGTGGGCAGGGTTCAAGGTTAACTATCAATAAACCTTTTTAGGAGAGAGCCGAAGGTTATGCTAGACAATACGACGTGTCAAGCACTTTAGGTCCTTTGCGAGACGTCTCTTGGTCAACAAGACTCGCCTCTTTCTCCAGCAAAGGCCAGTAAACTCCAGGCTCTGCTATGGACTAGAACTCAAATCCGACCTATTTCGTTTTCGAAAATGCGATTGAAAACCGTCTCCATCGCGCGACGGAATTGAGTGAACCCGCCGGCGAACCACATAGCCAATAGCAGCTTCAGTGGCGACAACTCCCACTGCCGGACCGCCGAGGGTAATTTAGTTGATCATTCAATACAGAACCGAGAGCGTTAGCGACCGGGTCGGTGGTGCAGCGTAAAGTAGTAAGAAGCTAGATTCATCGTTAGTCCACGGTCACGCCACAAGACCGGTCGCTACCCCGACCAGTCTGGGTTCTGAAATTGAAGGTACCTCCGAGACTTGTCCAAACTACACCCATATCGAGAAGCGGGTTTCGCAAAGACAGCACGATCTTCTAAGTTTGTCTTGTTGGATTATTCTTACTGAGATGAATCGATCCAGCTTCCCTTCAAAAGTTAACCAGGAATCGCAAAGGAATCGGATTCGTTGACTCAACTAAGATGCAGAGTTGGTCGGCTCGGCAATGTCCGACTCTCGCGATTTGCGCGCAGCTTCTGTTAGTTCCTGATTGCGCGCGATGGCGCGCACCACGGCGGTCTCGACGCTTTCCAACTTGAAGGGTTTGGCAATGAAGGCGAACGCTCCCATCGACAGTAATTCTTTCGCGGCTTCATCTTCAGAGTTTCCAGAGATAACGATCACCGGCGTCGTGAAATGCTCCTGTTGAATACGCCTGAGTATGTCGTGGCCCGTCAGTCCGGGCATCGCGATGTCGGTGAGCACAACATCGTAGGTTTCCAGTTCCAGGTAAGCCAAAGCCTGTTCGGCACGGTCCGCCGTATGACATTCATGAGTGTCTCCGAGGAGGTCACGAAGGGTCTCGCGGATGTTGTTATCGTCATCGACGATCAACAGGGTGGCCATACAGGTTTCTCCAGGGCGTTATGAGGATTTGAACTCGTCAAAAAAGCATGTTGCCCCGAAAGCAGGCTGGATGCAAGGACTGCCAGTTTCATTTGGAGTGCGGTGGCAAGCGCAGCGCGACACCGCTTTGAGTTCACTGATTGGTTGCCAAATCCAAAGCGCCGTCGCCGCTTCGCTCTGCCGGCGCACTCCAAAGACCTGCCTAGTTCACACCCGTTTCGCTGAAGGCGACGGGTTGGATCGAACCTTCATTGTCCAACGATCGTGGTCTGACCCTGGGTGCTGCCGGCTGGGTTGTCTTGAGTTTGGCCTCGGCTTCGAGTATCACATGGGTGGTTTGCAGCACGGTATCGGGGTTAAGCGAAATTGATGTAATCCCTTTCTCCACCAGGAAGCGCGCAAACTCCGGATAGTCCGAAGGCGCCTGTCCGCAAATGCCGATCTTCTTACCGGCGCGATGAGCGGCTTCAATCGCGATAGTAACCATCTTTTCAACTGCACCATCCCGCTCATCAAAGAGATGAGCAACCATTTCCGAATCACGATCCAGGCCAAGTGTTAGTTGAGTCAGATCGTTAGAGCCAATTGAATAACCGTCAAAGACGCGCAGGAACTCATCGGCGTAGATCACATTCGCCGGCAGCTCGCACATCGCGTAGATCTCCAGTTCGTGCTGCCCTTGCTGCAAGCCAAATTCGGCCATCAGCGCTACCACTCGTTCTGCTTCCGCAACCGTGCGACAGAACGGGATCATTGCTTTTACGTTTACCAGACCCATGTCGTCGCGTACGCGCTGCATCGCGAGGCATTCCAACTCGAAGCCCTCGCGATACCGATCGTCGTAATAACGCGAAGCGCCACGGAAACCCAGCATCGGGTTTTCTTCGGTCGGCTCAAACTCCTCGCCGCCAATCAGCATGGCATACTCGTTGGATTTGAAGTCCGACATTCTGACGATGACGGGCTTCGGATAAAACGCCGCCGCAATACGTGCAATTCCCTCGGACAACCGGCGGATGAAAAACTCACGAGGATCTTCCTCGCCAATGCGGCGGGCAATCTCTTTCACGACATCGGTACTCTCCAAAGCCGGATAACGGACCAGCGCCATCGGATGGATGCCGATGTGGTTGTTAATGATGAATTCGAGTCGCGCAAGACCTACACCGTCGTTAGGCAGTGAAGCCACGGCGAACGCATGATCCGGATCGCCAACGTTCATCATCACCTGCGTGCGCGGACGCGCTTCATCGCCAACCACACGCCGGTCAACCGCAAACTCAATCAACCCTTCATAGATATTGCCGTGAGCGCCTTCAGAACACGAGACGGTAACGTCAGTCGCGCTCTGCAACAGCTGTGTCGCGTTTCCCGTGCCTACAATGCAGGGAAGTCCCAGCTCGCGGCTGATGATTGCGCTGTGGCAGGTGCGACCGCCGCGATCGGTGACGATGGCCGCGGCCTTCTTCATGATCGGTTCCCAGGCAGGATCGGTCATTGACGTCACTAACACATCGCCCGCTTTGAAGTCAGTAAGATGATCGGGATCTTTCAAAACATGCACGCGACCGTGAGTGATTTTTTCACCCACGGCGATTCCTGAAACAAGTGGTGCACCGTGATCTCCGGTGAGCCGGTAGGTTTCGATGTAGTTCTCGCGATTGCTGGCGTGAACCGTTTCTGGTCGCGCCTGCAGAATAAAAAGTTCACCGGTGTAACCATCCTTGGCCCACTCGATGTCCATTGGCGCGTGCTTTCCCGCCAGTCCCGAATAATGTTCTTCGATGATGCAGGCCCAGCGCGCAAGCTCGAGCACCTCGTAGTCGCCCAGTACAAACCGGTTGCGCTGTGCTTCGACTACCTCGCGCGTGCGCGTGCCGCGGCCGTCGAGACCGTAAACCATCTTCACTTCCTTGCCGCCGAGTCGCCGGCTGACAATTGGCCGCGCACCAGTTTTGAGTGTTGGCTTGAACACAACCCACTCGTCGGGAGTGGCCATCCCCTGAACGATTGCTTCGCCCAGACCCCAGGCGCCGTTTATTACCACTACGTCGCGAAAGCCCGATTCTGTATCCAGGCTGAACATCACGCCCGAGCAGGCCTGGTCTGAACGCACCATCGGCTGGACGCCGATCGAGAGTGCAACTTCAAAATGGTCGAAACCGCGCGCGGCACGGTAGGAAATGGCTCGATCCGTCCACAGAGAAGCGAAGCAGCGATGGCAAGCTTCGATTAACTGCTCTTCACCGCGCACGTTGAGAATCGTGTCCTGTTGTCCCGCGAACGATGCGTCTGGCAAATCTTCTGCTGTAGCTGACGAGCGAACGGCAACTTCCGGTGTACGTTCGAGACGCTGACAGAGATGCCTGTACGCACCGAGGATGGCGTCGTTAACATTCTGTGGCAGCGGTGTATCGAGCATTAAAGCGCGGGCTTCCTTGCCGGCGTTGTTAAGCGCCCTGATGTCATTGTGGTCCAGCCCACTCATGAGCTCGCGCAGCCGTTGGCCCAGGCCGTTTGTCTCCAGCAGCAGCCGGTAGGATTCACTGGTAGTCGCAAAACCATCAACCGCTCGAACACCGCGCGGTACGAGCGCGCGAAAGAGTTCTCCCAGACTGGCGCACTTGCCGCCAACCAGTTCCACATCGCCTGCGCCAACTTCGTTCAGGTTGAGGACGAGGGGTTTGAAAGTCTTTGCCATCTGCTGCCTCCTACGATTACGAATCAGGTTTTTGAACGATAGAACTCTTGCAGCTGCGCTTCATTCTAGATTGTTTGGATTAACAAAGAGAAGCTATAGATGTAGAACGTCGCCACCAAATGCTTAAGACAACTAATCACGGGCGTTATCCAGCTTTTCGGTAGCATCGGGTAGGGGTGCAGTTTGAGCAAAGGGCTGCGTCACTATTCAATGTCAGAACCGGGAGCGGGAGGGACCGGGCCCCTCAATTGGCGATTGCCAATTGCCGATTGGATGAGAAGCCACAGATGAACACGGAGACCGACAGATAACAGCACAGCAAAATGGATTGCGTCCCTCTTGGCGGCCAATTTATTGATCCGTGGAATCAGTGTTCATCAATGGCTGATCCCTTCTGTTCTAGCAAGCATCCCAATCCGCAATCGACAATCGACAATCGGCAATCGAAAGGACCCGGTCGTTACCGCTCCTGGTTCTGATATTGAGTCCCTGCCCAACTACGTCAGTAGCGCACCTCGTAGCCGCTACAAATCCCCCGCGCTGTCTGTTAGTATGACCAGGCACTTCTTCGTCTGCGAGCGGCAAGTTCACTAACTGTTTCGCGGTCAAATTTCCGAATCAGGAGAACGACGCAAATGGGTCACGAGCTTAGGACAGATCGCGAACTGTCTCTGGATTTCCTGCGCGTCTGCGAGGCGGCTGCAATTGCTTCCGCCCGTACGATGGGTCAGGGCGATCGCAAATACTCCGATCACGTGGCGGTCGAAGCGATGCGCGAAACAATGGACACTGTGCCCATGCGCGGTCGAATTGTGATTGGCGAGGGCGAGCGCGACGAGGCCCCGATGCTCTACATTGGCGAGGAAGTTGGCGGTGGATTTGGAGTGGGAGAGGAGTTGGCGGACTCGTGCCCGGAAGTGGATATTGCGGTTGACCCACTCGAGGGAACAAACCTGTGCGCACTGGGAGCAAACAACGCCATTGCGGTCCTGGCTGCGGCTGAACGCGGGGGTTTGTTGAATGCGCCCGACATTTATATGGACAAGATTGTTGTCGGGCCTTCATCAAGAGGCGTGGTGGATTTAGACGCGCCGGTCAAAGACAACCTTAAGAACATCGCGCGGCGCCTGGGACGCGACGTCGAAGATCTGACTGTGATCGTTCTGGATCGCTCGCGTCATAAGAAACTCATCACGGACGTCCGCGAAGCGGGCGCGCGCATTCGTTTGATTGGCGACGGAGATTTGTCAGCGGGAATCTCTGCCGCGGTGGCTGGGACGAATATTCACGCGCTGCTGGGAATCGGTGGCGCTCCCGAAGGTGTGATCACTGCCGCGGCAATGAAATGCCTGAATGGTGAGATTCAGGCACGTCTGATTTTTGATCCGGAGCGTCTGGGGGTCGACAAAAACAAAGTTCCCGCGAGGGAAGTCGTGTTGGAACGGCTACAGTCAATGGGCATCAACGATCCGAATAAGATTTACGACACGAACGATCTGGCGCCCGGCAAGAAAATAATCTTTGCCGCGACCGGAGTGACGGATGGGGCATTACTCAAAGGGGTCAGATTCTTTGGCTCAGGCAAACGGACCCACTCGGTTGTTATGACCACCGAATCGCGGCACATTCGCTTCGTCGATACGCTGCACATCGAAGGCGGGCCTGATACGGTGATACGATTCTAAACCGAGCTTAGTACTTAGAACTTGGTATTTTGAAGTTGATGCCCCTGAAGCCCGCCGGTTCCTTCTCGACAAGTGCAAGGCCCGGAAACAAAGAACCAAGTACAAAGTTCCAAGTTCCAAGTTCCAAGTTATGTACTCACCTGCCGAACACTACATTCCCCAGTGTGTCCCTGATCGACGTCCACTCTTGATGTGGGCAGTGGTTGCCGGTGGTGCTTTGCTATTCGTTGGTTTAATTATCGCGGCGCCGTTGGGGCAAGCGAATCAACAAGGCTTTCTGGCGGCCGCGCTCTACCAAACATTCAGCCATTTCTGCCATCAAGAACCGGAACGATCTTTCTACATTGCCGGACAGCAGTTTGCCGTTTGTGCCCGTTGCACCGGCGTCTACTTCGGTTTTGCTGCCGCGGCCCTCTTGTATCCCTTGCTGATTTCTTTGCGGCAAACCAGAACCCCGGATCGGAAATGGTTGTTTATTGCAGCGACTCCCTTAGCGATAGACTTCGCACTGGGCTTTGCAGGAATCTGGACGAACACTCACCTCTCGCGCTTTCTGACCGGGGCCCTCCTGGGGTCAGTTTCCGTCTTCTACGTGATGCCTGCTCTGGCTGAATTGAGCCAGCGTCTGGGCTCGTGGGCACTATCGACGAGCGAAAGACGGTTCACGAGTTCACTCTGACGGACACGAAATAGACTTCGGGCAGGTCTTGATCGCCTGGGGGACTTGCGCAGTCCCACCACCGTCGACTCAAAAGCGGCGACACTCAGCATTGGATAAGTCGAATACCGATTTGGTTGCGTGGCCCGATCGCTAGCGTTGTGATCCGTGCTGAACTTGTGTCCACCGCGCCATAACGTGCTCGCGATTTCTCATCAGGAGCCCCGTAGGTTAGAATCCCCTGCCGGAATTTCGCGGTGGCCGATATAGCTACAAATTATGTTGTTTCAAGAGATCAAACCCATTGGTCCGACGCCGACTGAGCTGTTTGAGCGGTATTTCAGCGAATCGGTTTATAAGACCTGGGGGAATATCAGTCCTTTATATCGTCTCGATGCCTTTGATTGGACGATCCTGATCCTCTATTTCACGATCCTCACAGTGCTGGCGATCTACGGCGGCTATCGCGTGAAGCAGGTAATTGACTTCTGGCGCTATCGCAAATTTGTTCCACAACCGAAAGACAAGTTCAGCGAAGCAGATCTGCCGTTTATCACTGTGCAGCTTCCGCTCTTCAACGAAATGTATGTGGTCGAGCGACTGGTCAAAGCGGTTACGGAAATTGATTACCCACGGGACAGGTTCGAGATTCAGGTACTCGACGATTCAACCGACGAGACAGTTAAGCTTGCGGAAGAAACTGTCCGGAGGTATGCCGAACAGGGATTCGATATTCATTACATTCACCGTAGCGATCGCACCGGGTTTAAGGCCGGCGCGCTCGAGGCGGGACTGAAGGTGGCCAAGGGTGAACTCCTCGCTATCTTCGATGCCGATTTTGTACCGAAGGCTGATTGCCTCAGAAAGCTGGTTGATTACTTTACCGATCCTATGGTCGGCTGCGCGCAAATGCGCTGGTCGCATATCAACGGTACCTACAACCTCTTAACTAAGCTGCAGACCATCATGCTGGACGGGCATTTTGTGGTTGAGCAAACCACGCGCAATCGTACTGGCGGCTTCTTTAATTTTAACGGTACGGCAGGAATTTGGCGCCGGCGGGCGATTTCCTTGAGTGGTGGCTGGCAGCACGACACGCTTACTGAGGACACTGACCTGAGTTTTCGCGCGCAGTTAATGGGTTGGAAGTTCGTTTACCTGCTTGACGAAGATGCTCCCGCTGAGATTCCTGTTGAGATAAACGCCTTCAAAGCGCAGCAGCGCCGCTGGGCCAAAGGCGTTATGCAGGTGGGAATTAAACTCTACCCGCGTATTTGGCGCGCGCCTCTGCCGTTGCGGGTGAAGTTGGAAATGTTCTTCCGCCTGACCGGAAACATCAGCTACCCGTTGATGATCGTTGCGAGCTTTCTCCAGTTTCCGTTACTGCTCGTCCGTTACAATCAGCCGTTTTATCACCTCATGATCCTTGACCTGCCGCTTCTATTCTTCTCGTCAATCTCAGTATTCCTTTTTTACGGTACCGCTGTTTGGTATCTCGATGAGAAGCGTTCCCCGCGGATGATTCACCTGCCGCTGGTCATGGCGCTGGGTATTGGGTTGGCGTTTTCGAATGCCAAAGCAGTGCTAGAGGCTCTGCTGGGAGTGAAATCAGAATTTGTGCGCACGCCGAAGTACAGCGTGGAGAAGGCCACAGACGAAACCTGGAAGGCCAAGAAGTACAAACGCAAGCGGGGATTCTTGCCCTTGCTGGAACTGGGATTTGCGGTCTACTTCGCTCTGGCGATCTGGTACGCGGTGCACCTGCATATGTGGGGAACAGTCCCGTTCTTATCGCTGTTCTTTCTCGGCTTTGGCTACATGGGAGTGATGAGCATTCTCCAAACCACGAGCGGCAAACGAATCTTGTCGCTCTGGCGGCCCCTGGCCGCAGGACGTCGAGGTTAAGCCGCTGTTCGGCGTCACAGCCGGCCGGCATTTTTTCATCAGATTCACATCGTGAGGAGAACATTCATGACCCCGATCTTGCTGGTAAGAGCGTCCCTGTTTCTCATTTGTCTCTTATCCCTTACGCCTGGCGCCTTCCCCCAATCCCAGGCAACCACTGGAAATATCGAGGGCCGTGTCGTTGACCCCGGTGGCGCAGTACTTCCGGGAGTGACAGTCACAGCTCGGAACCAGAATACTGGTCTGGTGAAGACCGCCACCACCGACGATGAAGGAAACTACCGCATTATTGTTTTACCCCCGGGCAGGTACAAAGTCACAACGAGCGGCGCCCAAGGCTTCGCCGAATCCTCATTCGAGAACGTCGAAGTCACGGTCGGCGGACAGACCCCGCTTTCTATTCAGCTAAGTGTTGCCGGTATCGCAACCATGGTGGATATTGCGGCTGAAGGCCAGATCGTCGAAACCACGCGCAGCTCAGTTGCTACGACCGTGAATGAGCGCGCCATTCAAAACCTTCCGGTTAACGGCCGCAATTTTTTGGACTTCGCCACTCTGACTCCCGGCGTTGTGCGCGACCCCACTCGCGCAGGGGATTTGGCCGTCGGTGGTCAAAAGGGAACGCTCAACAGCCTGCAGGTTGACGGAGCGGATAACAATAATACTTTCTTCGGCCAATCGTTTGGCCGCACCGGGACACGCCCGCCTTATCAGTTCTCGGAAGAATCAGTGCAAGAATTTCAGGTGAATCAAAATGGTTTCTCGGCCGAGTTCGGACGGGCCGGAGGCGCGGTTATTAACGTCGTCACCAAGTCGGGCACGAACGAGTGGCACGGAAGTGCCTTTGAGTACTTCCGTGATGAGTCCTTAAACTCCAACACTCCTATCTTGACAGCCCGCGGAGCAAAGCGGCCGAAGTCACAGATAAACCAATTCGGGGGCACCGTTGGCGGACCGATCAAGCTGGATCGGGCTTTCTTTTTCTTTGCTTATGACGGACAGCGGTCAAACATTCCGAATGTCGTCGATCCGCCGAACTTCTTCGCCCAGCCGGCTAATATCCGTGCGCTTTTGGGTCCGACGGTCACCACGTATCAGATCGGCCGTAATCAGGACGTGTACATGCTTAAAACGGACCTTCTTCTAAATGATGCCAACCACCTGACCATTCGTTTCAATCAGCAGAACTTCACGGGCAATAACAATGAAAATGGTGGCCCGCTCAGCGCGGAAGAACACTCTGGCAACAGTGTGGCGCGTACAACCACGCTTTCCGGTTCGCTTACTTCGACACTCACCAGCACTGTTATCAATGAACTTCGTTTCCAGTACGGTCGCGATCGCGAACCAGGTGAAGCGAACAGCGATGTAACGGAAGCCCGCATTCAAACCGGCGGCGGCTTTTTCCAGTTGGGACGCAACAACTTTAGCCCGCGCGAAACCACCATCAAGCGCTTCCAGGTTATTGACAACATCAGCATCATCCGCGGAGCTCACAGCCTCAAGTTTGGAGCTGATTTGAACTTTGATCGCACCTTCAACTTCTTTCCCGGCTTGTTCTCGGGGCAATACACCTTCAGTTCCTACGCAGCGTTCGCTGCAAACACACCCGCATCGTTTACGCAAAACTTTGCCGGGCCAGGTACCTCCGGCGCCGAAACACATCCTGATATGAACGAATATGGATTCTTTGTGCAGGATGATTGGCGCGTGAATCCCAAGCTAACCCTGAACCTCGGTCTGCGTTATGACCTGCAGGATCTTGCCGAGCCCACTGTGAACAATCCTAGTTCGGCTGTGGCAGCGGCCGGGCTATCCACTACAACCCCCATTCGTGACGCTAACAACTTTGCCCCACGCGCCGGTTTTAGCTATGCGTTCGATGACAAGACCGTAATGCGAGGTGGCTATGGAATCTTCTTCGGACGTACGCCCACCATCATGGTCGCCACATCGCATTCACAAAATGGGATTCAGGTAACGGGCGTGAGCCTGGCCTGCACGACCCTTCCGACCAATCCCTGTCCCACCTATCCGAACATCTTCACCACGGCTCCTGGCACGGGAACCCTAACCCCAAGTCTCTATATGTTTGCCAGGGACTACGCGCAGCCATATGTGCAACAAGGGCGTCTGGGCATTGAACGGGAATTGTTGTCGAATATGAGTCTTGCAGTTACTTACTTGTACTTCCGCGGGGTACACCTCTCGAGGACCAGAGACATCAACTTGGGCGCGCCTGTGGCTACCACCTTGACCGATCCAGGAGGCCAAACATTTACGGTTTTGCGTCACCCCTCCGTGCGGCCGATCTCGGGCTTTGCGCGTATCAATTTGTTTGAGAGCACAGCAAGCTCGCGTTACAACGGACTCGCTGTCGAACTCAAGCGACGGTTTGCACGCGGGTTCCAGTTCATTGCTGCCTATACTTTCTCGAAAGCCAAAGACGACCGTCCGGACCAAACAATGGTCGTGGTCGGCGTTGACGACTTCAAGGGTCTGCAGAACAATTTGGACATCGCGGCAGACTGGGGGCGCAGCGATCTCGATATCAAGCATCGATTCGTTTTCAGTCCGGTGTACGAAGTCGGTCGTACCAATAATGAGAATGCTTTTGCACGAACCTTGTTGAGCAATTGGACGTTCTCCGGAATCATTACCTTACAGAGTGGATTTGCCTATTCGGCTTTGATTTCTGGCGATGCTAATCGCGATGGCAACTCGAGCACCGATCGTGTACCTGGCACCGCACGTAATCAATTTACGACGCCGAGTATCTATATTTTTGATACTCGCGTTACAAAGTCCTTCAAGTTTGGGGAGAGATACAAACTTAATCTGGTTGCTGAGGCATTCAACCTCTTCAATCGATCTAATCTTGCGACGGTCAACACCGGGCGGTATGGAATAGCCAGTTCGTCTGCCGTTGTGCTGACTAATCCCGCCCCGTCCACACCTTTCGGCGGACCACGCACTTTCCTGGGCGAGCGACAGATTCAGCTGGCGGCAAAGTTTATATTCTGATCATAAGATGTGTGTCCGCGGACAGAGGGAAAGCCGAAAGTCAATTTTGGAGTCGGGGCGCCTAACTGAAAACAAGCTGCCAGAAGTTTTAATTCGGCATCTTTTTTCCCTCGAAGATTGGGCGAGCCCAGCTCACTTATGTACGCTGGCAACCATAAATGGTATAGTCTCGGCTCGATCAGTTTCTGTGACATTTGGACTGGGTTCCGAGCTCCCTCCTCCTGTTGCTTATCCGATAACCCCTAGGCCTTTGGCAATTTACGGCTAACCCCTGAGCCGGTTCTGGAGTATTTGAACTTGAGAATTCTTCTGTATAACCCGGATAACGGGGTGACGCGCAATTTCATGCCCCATCTCTGGATGTTCTTGCTCCAGTCCCTAACGCCACCCGAACATGAAGTTTTGCTGGTTGATGGCAACGCCAAGCCAATGACGGAAGCAGAACTGGTGCAATTTATCCGCGACGAGAAGATCGGGTTGGTAGGCATTGGGGCAATGACGAGAATGGTTGCCAGGGCCTACCGCATGGCCGATGCCATACGCGCAATCGGAGTCCCGGTTGTGATGGGTGGGCCGCACGTTACCGAAGCCGCGGATGAGGCGCTCGGTCGGGATGGTGGGCCGCGCCACGCAGACGCTGTGGCGTTGGGAGAGGCTGATGAGACATGGCCGAAAATCGTTGCGGATGCCGCCGCCGGCCAGCTCAAGGACATCTATGAGCCGGTTGACGAAAGTGGTAAGGAACGCAAACCAAGTTTGGATAATTATCCGATCATCCCCTGGGAAAAGCTGGACTTGGATCAGTTTAACCTGGTGCCAAAAATTGCGCGCTCAATACTCGAAAGACACGGATCGGGGTGGGGCACATTTCATATGGTGCCGATCGAATCCGGACGCGGCTGTCCTTATGGTTGCGAGTTTTGCACCGTGACGGGATTCTTTGGCGATTCAATTCGTTTTCGCACGAACGAAAGCGTAGTGGAAGAACTATTAAGGCTAAAGGAGCGAGCGCACAGTCATCGCGGCCAAATCGGCGTCTTCTTTATCGACGACAATTTTGCGATCAACATTAAGCGAACAAAATCTTTGCTGCGGGAAATTATTGCCGCAGGGGCCCAGCTGCCGTGGACGGCGCAAATCAGCGCGAACCTACTCCGGGATGAAGAACTCGTAGATCTGATTGCTGAATCCGGAGGCCGTTGGATTTTCATCGGCATGGAGTCGATTGATCCGGCCAACCTCGCCGACGTGAACAAGAATTTTAACAAGCCCGGCGAATATGCAGCCGTCCTCAGTCGACTTGCTAAGCGCGACATCTACGCCATTACCTCTTTCATTTTCGGCATGGACAACGACACACCGGGCGTTGCTGAACGAACGCTCGAGCAAATCGCCACCTGGCCGCCGGTGCTTCCTGTATTCGGTCAATTGACGGCTTTTCCCGGGACGCCTTTGTATGCGCGGCTTGGCGCGGCCGGTCGCATGACGCGCCCGCGACACTGGATGGACTTTGCGCCTTTCAAGATGGCACACACGCCTTTGAAGATGACTATCGAGCAGGCGCAGGATGAAGTGGACAAAGCCTGGCGAATTTCATACAGCGCGAAAGCTAATCAGCAGGCAATCGAGGCGATCGCCGACAGACGGATTGACTATAAATTGATGCACCTCATTTCGCGTCTGTTCTTTCGCGGTATCTACTTCCCACAATTAACTAAGCGCGACTGGACAATGCTGGTGGTGCAAAATCGCCGCCCAGTTTTCCGGCTGGCCAAAGAAGCAGTAAACCTTTACCGCGCAGCCCGCAAACATAAGTTGCAGGTGCAGGAGATGCACCCGCCGCTGGAATCCTGATTCAGTTGGTCACAACTCGTTGCGGGGGCAAAGCCCACGAATTCAAAAAATTAGGGCCACCTGGTCGAAAACCCGGTGGCCCTTAGTCTTTGAAAGTGATTGGCTGGGAGGCAGGGATTCGAACCCCGATAGGCGGATTCAGAGTCCGCAGTCCTACCGTTAGACGACCTCCCAACAAGAGTTTTCAATTTACGTGCAGCGCCGATAGGTTGTCAAACGCAGCATTGGTATTGGGCTTTTGGACTTTGGTCTTTGGCCTTAGGCTTGAACCGATTTGAACTTTGTACTTTGAACTTTGTTCTTCGTTTTAGTTTACGCCACTAAATAGTTTCTTGGAGCGAGCAATTCACCAAAGCGAACAAGCTCGAAGAACAAAGTACAAAGATCAAAGCCAAAGACTCAAGGCCAAAGTCCAAAGACTCAAGGCCAAAGTCCAAAGAGACCAATTTCCTATTTACGATTTCAGTTTCTCAAGGCACAATAGATCAACCATCCTCAATTGTTCCCAGCGGCAACTCTCTAATCCCAGCCTCCCACGTTTGAAGAATGGTGTGCTTGGGGGTGTAAATGACTGAAGGAGAGAATCGGACAGCGGCAGCTGAAGAACGTCTACGCTCGCGCATCGCCGAGTATGAAGCGCAGTTGGCTGAAATTGCGGAAATGGTGGCGCGCGTCCGCCACGAGATCAATAACCCGTTGACCGGCGTGCTGGGTCAGGCGCAGCTGCTTTTACGCGAGGACTTGAGCGACAAGGCGCGTAAACGAGTAGAAACGATTGAAGGTATGGCCATTCGACTTAGGGATATCGCCGCTGAGTTGCGGCAGGTGCAAAAGCCTCTCGCGAGTCGTGAGAAGAGTTAGTTGGAGACGGGCG
Organism: Pyrinomonadaceae bacterium; assembly: GCA_051000815.1. Taxonomy (GTDB): domain Bacteria; phylum Acidobacteriota; class Blastocatellia; order Pyrinomonadales; family Pyrinomonadaceae; genus PSRF01. The sequence continues at coordinate 51,312 of JBPCNX010000084.1, read as the reverse complement.
AAACAGAAACCGGCCTGCTCTGAACCGCAAGCGGAGCGCGGCGGGGCGCACGCCAACGTTGGATTGATTCTTTGATCATCAGACGACGGTTGCTAAGTGTTGCCATGTGGAAAGGGACTACACAGCCGCAGCGATCGCAGTCGGCATTATTACCCATCATGCATTTGCCCTTCTGCTCACCGGTTGGACCCAACGCAAAAGCTTTCAAACGAAACTCGCAATTATCAGTTACCCGCCTCGCATTTTGAGAACGCATCAACTCCAGCGTGGAATCCATCATATTGATCACACCCGGATATTTCTTCTTCAAATTCAGAATCTGATCGATAAGCCTGTCGCGCGTTGGCCAGTTAAGCCAGAGGGCCTCGTCCAGTCCCGTGACCGGAGTGAAGAAATCAAAGATGATGCCGCCGCGTGCCAGCGGTCCCCACTCTTCCACCAGGTCTTCGACGCAGTCTTTCGTGATGCTGGTTAACACGCAGGAAATCTGGATGTTGAGCTCGGCATGGTCAATGACATTTTGTTTGATCTTCTCGTAGATACCCGGCGCGCGCATTCGCGCGAAGGCCTCCGCCGTTCCGTCGATGGAAATGACCCAGGTGCAGTTGGGCCAATCCGGCAACTCCATGGTGCCATTGGTAACGATAGTGTTGTGCTCGAAATATTTTCTTCCTACTTCGATAAGTTGTTTGCGCACCATCGGCTCGCCCCCAACCCAGGTGCAAAGCAACATAGGATGGCCCGCAGCCTTCATCGCCTCCAGTTTTTCAACCCAACCTTCAATTGACAGCTCTTTTTCGTTGCTGTGATCTTCGGCGAAGAAGTAGCAGTGTTCGCAGCGGAGGTTGCAGCGATTTGTAACGTCAATCGACCCAATGGAGGACTTCGGCAGACCGGTGACAAAAAATCGAGCGGTCTTAGCGAGGTTCCGAACTGTATGAGCCAGGTTCATGCGTTGTGCATTATGCGCAAATCGCGGGTGTTTCTCAATGTACCAGCCAAACTGTGGCGTCAATTTTTTACCAAACAAGGCACGATCCACGAAATCACACTAAATGACGCTAAGTTAGTTTAATTCTGTCATTGGTGCAGCTTGATGCCGAAAAATAAAAATGCGTGCCAGCATTAGAGGGCCAATCGGTTAACGATCTATTTTATTGCCGGATGGACTAGACTGAAACTGTTTCTTCTTCGACCAGGTAAGGTGTCACGACAACAGGCTTCTCGTCTGAATCCTCGGCGAGAACGGCCTGGATGATCGGCAGACTCAACGAATGTTTTTTCGTTATGCCGGGAACGTTGTGACCCGCAGCATAAACTGGATGGCGCTCGTGTTCCTGATACCACTCAGAGAGACTTGCGGTCTTATGCATGTTCTCGATGATCTGTCTCCAGCCTACGCCCGTGTTATAAGCGCAGAACGAAATCTCGCCTTCCTGTGTGCCGTAAGGGATGACGCACATCTCGGTGCGGCGGAAATCGTAGTTGAACAGATCCTGGAACCACATGCCTTCGACGCAGAGCACACGCCAAACGTCTTCCGGAGCGTCGGAGTTTTCGGCTTTCATGCGATCGTTGCGATCTGAGCTCGAGTTCGTCGACGACGGTTTGAAAAGATTCAGTATTTGAGAAATCGGAAACCCTTCCGGCGCGCGCTCGGCATTAAAGTTACGCAAAATCGCCATTCCCAACTGCGCATACGAGAGTTTCTGCCCGCGCGCTGTGTCGGTGATTACTCCGACGTCTTTCATAAACTGCTCGTAGTTAAAAAACTCGAACAGCGACTTGAACTCGCCGGTCTTCCGGTTCACGACCATCAACGTGAAAATGCCGCAGTTTGGGTGACAATTGCAGGATGACCAGCCCCAGGGCGCATCGGCGCCTTGCAGCATATCCATCACACTCGTAAAAGCGGAATAAGACGAGAGCGGAAACCAGTCGCGCAAAGGTTGTAGTTGGCCGCTGAGCTGATCTTTCAGATCGTGGGTCATGCCCGCTAACGTATAGCGTTGCTTGATGCGCAGTTCGTCAGAAATATCTTCATCGCGACCTGTAAAAGAAACTGGTTGGAAAGCTATCGTCTGGACCTTATCGATGTTCTTTGCCGCAAACTCCACAATTTGGCCGATACCATCGTTGTTGATGGTATTCACGATCGTGGTAACCAGCGTCACCTTAATCCCCACGCTCGCCAGGTTCTCGATCGCGCGTAATTTCACATCAAAGAGGTTGCCGACCCCGCGGTGCTTATTCTTCTCTTCACTGACGCCGTCAAACTGCAGATAAACACCATGCTGACCGGCGGCTTTCGCGGCTTTGCAAAACTCGATGTCTTCGGCATAGCGAATACCGTTAGTCGCTGCCAGAATTCTGTAGAAACCCACCTTCCTGGCATAAGCCACTGCTTCGAGATAGTAAGGCGACAGCGTCGGCTCTCCGCCGGAGAAGAGAATGATAATCTGGCGCTTAGGTTTGAACGAGACCGCCCGGTCGAGAATCGCTTTCGTATCCTCAAATGTAGGTTCGTGTACATAACCAACCTGATTCGCGTCCATGAAGCAGGGGTTGCACATCATGTTACAGCGGTTCGTCAGGTCTACCGTTAACACGGCGCCGCGGCCAAATTTAATGTTTGAGGTTCCGTGACGGTGGATCGCCGCATCTTCCGCGGCGCGAAAGTCTCGGCCAAAGAAAAGTGATTCGATTCTTTCCAGGAAGGCGGGGTCAGTAGCCATGACGTCGTCAAACTGCCCGTGCTTCGGACAGGTCTTCCGCATGATCACCTGGCCATCTTCTTCCAGGATTTGAGCTTTGATTTCACCCGGATGCTGATGCATCAGTGTGTCGAGTGGAGTTTCGCCGGAGATGACCGCGTTCCGGACTTCCTTCACACAGGTGGGACAAAGGCTATCAGTCTCGCGCGGGAAGCCGAGAGGCGGAGCGCTTCGTTCGTATGACTTCAGCAACGGACCAGGAGCCCAGTTGGGCCGGATCGCTTCGCCTTCGGGAAGTCGACGATTGACGGATTGAAAGGCCTTCCAGGCGACATTGGAAATGTTCGCTAGTAACTTGGAGCCCCTGACCCCGGTCAGTGTGCCCTTCTCCGCTTCTCCCCTGCGAAACTGATCACTAAACAAAGTTGCTGTCTCCTCATCGCTCCTTAAAAACGTGGGAGCAACTACTAATCATTAAGATCAACTATTACTTAATATAACGCGCTAAACAAACCAATCCCGGCCTGTTTTGCGGCCGTGACATGATAGTTTGCTACCCAGTTAAAGGCAAGCAAGAAAGCCTTTGAGGGTGGTTTAGACCATACGGTTGGATTGCGAACTATTGGGTTTGCGGCGCCAGGTTTAGCTGGAATTTCGGCATTTACCATTTGAGGGTTTACCATCTACCATCTACCGTTATTCAATCTCCCGCAAACTAACAGTTTGCGTTACAACTTATGCAAACTGATACTTTCCGTTGCACGCTTATGGATATTCATCCAACTTCAATAGTCAGTGCCACTGCGAAGCTCGGAAAGGCAGTTTGCGTCGGACCGTATGCGGTTATTGAGCCGGAAGTGGAGATTGGTGACGACTGCGTCGTCAGCGCGCATGCTGTCATTAAAAGCTTCACCACGTTGGGAGCAAGGAATCGCGTGTTCGAGCACGCAGTGCTGGGCGGCGAGCCTCAGGACGTAAAATTCAAAGGTGAACGAAGTCAGTTAGTGATTGGGAACGATAATCTGATTCGAGAGTTTTGCACGATTCATCGCGCTAGCGGCAAAGCAGAAGTTACTCGCCTTGGTTCGGGCAGCTTTCTCATGGTGGGAGTGCATGTGGCGCACAACTGCGTGATCGGCGATGACAACATTTTCGCGAATGGGGCCGCACTCGCTGGTCATGTGTCAGTGGCCGATCATGTCTTTCTTTCGAACAACGTCGGGTGCACCAGTTCGTAAGAATGGGTCGCTACGCTATGGTCGGCGGCAAATCGAAGATTGTGCAGGATGTGCTGCCGTTCCTCACGACTGACGGAAATCCGCCACGCGTGCGAGGCCTAAATAGCTTTGGTCGACGCCGGGCGGGATTTTCAATCGAAAGCCGTCAGGCGCTGAAGCAGGCCTACCAAATTCTATTCAGATCGGGACGCCGTTGGGTGCAGCACGTGTCGGAGGCCTAGCGAATTGCGGATGAGCATGTCAAACATCTCATAGACTTTATACGGGGCGCGTGCCGAGGGTTTACAGGGCCGAGCAAGAGTAGCGACGCAGATCTGGAAGAGTCGTTGGCTGTTAGAGTTTAAGGTTTCGTGCGGTGAGGAATTGATGAAGGACGAGAAACAGTTCAGCGTTGGTGAACTCGCGAGACACGTAAAAGGCCGCTTAATTGGTGATGAGGCCGTGTTGATTACAGGAGTCGCCGATTTGGAAGTCGCCGGCGGCGGCAAAGTTGTTTACGTGGAAGACTCAAAGTACTTCGCTGCCGCACAGTCGACTCGTGCTTCGTGCCTCATTGTCCCAGAAGGCTTCGCGCTCGAGCCATCCTCCAATGCGAAGCGGCCGGCAGTGATTGAGGTGGCGCGTCCGAAAGTGGCGTTTGCCAGGATTGCGGCGCTTTTGCATCCCCAGAAACAGCGGGAACCGGAGCTCCACCCGAGCGCTGTAGTCGCTGCGACAGCGAACATTGCACTCACGGTTTTTGTTGGGCCGCACGTCGTGATTGGCGAGAATACGAGTGTCGGTGCCGGCACCAGCATTGAAGCAGGCGCTGTCATTGGCGACCACGTCACAATCGGCATTGACTGTGTATTGCATCCCAACGTCACGCTTTACGATGGGGTAACGCTGGGGGATCGCGTGACGCTTCACGCGGGAGTCTGCATCGGCGCCGACGGGTTTGGTTACGTCCGCGACGACATGGGTTATCACAAGTTTCCCCAGCTCGGCACCGTCATGATCGAAGATGATGTGGAGTTAGGGGCGTACACCTGCGTTGACCGGGCCGCTCTGGGACGCACGCGGGTCGGACGCGGCACTAAGATCGACAACCTTGTACAGGTCGGTCATAACGTCGACATTGGTGAACGGGTGGTGATTGCCTCGCAGACAGGTATCTCCGGGAGCGTGATCATTGAAGACGACTGCGTAATCGGAGGTCAGGTTGGTTTTGGTGATCACATTCGCGTGCAGAGCGGCGCTGTGATTGGCTCAAAGGCAGGAGTGCTTCCAGGTAAGATCGTGCGTCCGGGAGTTTGGTGGGGAGTCCCGATCCAACCGCTTGATGAATACAAACGCCGCAACGCCCACATTGGACGACTGCCGCAGATGAGAGAAGAAATTAAGGAGCTGCGCCGGCGCTTGGAAGACCTCGAACGGAAAGAGTAAACAAGAAGTCACACCAATCATATCGGAGTCTTACTTCATCCCGGTCTAAGTGTTTTTGGGTCAAACGGAGCACGATCCACTAACCTACACGAAGTCACGCTAAATAGATTCGTGTATTTAGTGTGATTTCGTGGATCCTCTTTGTACGAGTAGGATCAAAACAGCCAAGTGAAGACCTTTTCTGCAACTACTCGCCTTCGATCACGAACCGCAGAATGAGTTTTGCTGCCCGCCGGGAAGCTCCACCCTCACCGAGTCGCCGGGTAACATCTTCAAGTTGTCTGCGCATCTCCCGGTTGCGCTGCGGATTTAGAAGTGAAAGCAGCTCGTCAGCCAGCAGCTCGCCGTTCAGATCATCCTGCATCAGTTCAGTCGCCACCCGCTCCCCGGCCACGAGGTTTACGAGACCAAAATGGTCAGTGGTTATCAAGCGGCCCAGCGTGTGCCAGTTGATCGCCGACTCCTTGTAAACAATGACCATCGGCGTCCCCAGAATTGCCGCTTCCAATGTGGCGGTTCCGCTGGAAATCGCCGCCACATCCGAGGCCGCGAGAGCTTCGCGCGACGAGTCGGAAACGATATGGAGACACGACGGCAGCGGCAATGGCTCTGCTCGTTGCGCTCGCACAATGTCTCGCACCTCAGCGGACGTGCGGCTGGGCGCCACAACCACAACGAACTGAACTCCAGGACGGCGGGCAGAAATCAGAGCGGCGGCTTCCAGCATAGGCGGCAAAATACGCTCCAGCTCTTTGCGGCGACTTCCAGGCAGGAGTGTAATTATAGGCAGCCTGGCATCGAGCTTTGTGCGGCGGCAAAACTCAGAGCGATCGTAGCGAGCGTGAACTTCGCCGGTGAGCGGATGACCGACAAACTCCACATGATTCACTCCACGGCTTACATACCAATCCTTTTCAAACGGCAGGATCGCCAGCAACAGGTCAACGTCGCGTTGAATAGTGCGCAAACGATATGAGCGCCAGGCCCAAAGTTGCGGGCTGATGTAGTAAATAACCTTAAAACCGCGACGATGAAATGAGCGCGCCAGACGAAAATTAAATTCGGGCCAGTCGACGAGAATTACTGCATCAGGCTTCCGTTCAATTGCCGCTTGCCTCAACGACTTAAACGCGCGCCAAAACTTAGGCAGAACGCGTCCGACTTCCAGGATGCCCATGATATGGAGGTCATCAGAATCGATCACTGACTCGACCCCGGCAGCGCGCATCAAAGGGCCTGTGGCGCCAAAAAGTTCCAATGAGTTCTCGCCGCAAGCTTCGAGCAAGGCCCGAGCCAGGTCCGCTCCGTGCGCATCGCCGGAAGGCTCACCCGAAACGATCATCAGACGAATTGGCGCTGGCATTTTGAAGCCCATCATAGCAGGGGCAGGAGGCAGTAGGCAGAAGGCAGAAAGCAGTAGGCAGTAGGGCTCAGCAGCAGCGCGGAAAATGAACCAGCCGCGGATGCACGCGAAGGACGCGAATTAGAACAAACACCTTTCTGATACTATTGTCTGCCGCCGGGAATTGCCTTGGTGCCTACGTCCTACTGTCTACTGTCTACTGTCTACTGTCTCCTGTTAACTGCTCACTGCTTTCCGCCTTCTGCTTTCTGCGTTTCGGCTCATGCTTTTTCGTGTTAGCATCGCCTCGCTCTACACAAACAAGGCGCGCTCTTTCGCGGGATCAATCAAGGTTAGTGCTCGCCCGTTAAACTCGGGAGGTCTTCACACTCGTTTGCGCGCTGCAGTTCCCCCCAGATTCCTTTTCCGCTTCGCCCTGATCGCACTCGCCGGCATTGTCTTGAGTGCTAATTCTCGTGTGCCTGGACAGCAAACCAATCCGGTTGATCGGAAGGTCACTAATCCGATGACCGACACACCGAACGTCAACCCCCTCACTCAGGATCAGCAGGTGCGGCCTCGCTTGCCGCCAAAGAAAGGCACGCAAGCCGAAACAACTGAAGACCTCAAAGTCGATGCCGGTACCCAGACAGTCTCGGGTCCGCAAAACGCCCGCATCTTTGTTTACGAAGGAAACGTGGACGCCCGCATCGGCACGTATCGCTTGCAAGCCGACAAGGTCACCGTTTACGAAGCGACAAACAAAGTGTTTGCCGAAGGCAATGTGGTTTTTGATCAGGGCGACCAGCAGCGCATCACCGGAACCCGCGCGGAATGGAATTACCGGACCAAGACCGGGTTCTTTGTGGATTCCACCGGATTCACAAATCAGACTGAAGACGGTACGCGGATCTACTTCACCGCGGACCGTGTCGAGAAAGTAAGCCTCGACACCATCATTGCGACGAACGCACAGATAACGGCTTGTGACGAGGACGTGCCCAAGTGGAGCTTTCATGCCAGGCGCGCGAAGATTAAGACCGGTGACCGCGTGCGTGCCTATTCGCCCACGATGAAAATCAAGGGCGTGCCGGTGTTGTACATGCCCTACACTTCGATTTCGATTAAGCGTCGGGATCGAGCCTCCGGATTCCTGACGCCAACATTTGGCGGATCGGGTGCCAAGGGCGCCCGATTGTCGACTGCCTACTATAGAACCCTGGGTCGCTCAGCCGACGTTACACTTCGCAATGATATTTACACGGCTCGTGGCGTCGGCATCGGCGCCGACGTGCGCACGCGAGCCAATTCACGCTCCTACCTAAACTTTGGTTTCTATTCAGTGAAGGACCGAATCCTGGGGCCCAAAGCGGACGCCACGCACCCGGATCAGGGGGGGTCAAGTTTTTATGTAGATGGCGTCCACTATTTTCCCAACGGATTCATTGCCGCGGCCGACGTTAACATAACCTCCAACCTGGCCTTTCGCCAGATCTTTTCCGACAGCATTCAACAGGCGATTTCACCTGAAGAGCGTTCGCAGGTCTTCGTTAATAAAAACCACGGGTCATACAGTTTTAATTTCCTCGCTCGGACTCAGGTGACGTCGCTACCCACTTCACGAATCCGCATTCGCGAGCTGCCCAGCCTCTCGATCGAGAAGCGTCCGGGCTTGTTGAGTTTCATAAAAAAGCTTCCCATCTATTTCTCTTTCGAAGGCACTGCCGGAGGCATGAGTCGCAAAGAGACGGTTGAGGATGCGATCGCATTTAGGGCCGAGGTAGGTGGTGATCCGATTATTTCACCGTCACTGGTGCAGCGGCTGGACTTTCATCCACGGGTCCAGGTCCCGCTTCATTTTGCCGGCTTCAGCGTCACCGCCACCGCTGGTTCCCGCGTCACTTTCTACTCGAATACACTAAACCCGGCCGACCGCTCAGTATTGACCCAGAACTTGACTCGCGGTTACGGAGAGTTTGAACTCGATATCAGACCGCCGGCGCTCGCTAAAGACTTTCATCGGGGAGACAACTTCTTCTTCCGCCATGTCATTGAGCCGTACATTATCTATCGCAGGATCTATGGAATTAACGAATTCGATCGGTTGATTCGCTTTGACTACAACGACGCAATCGCCAACACGAGCGAGATCGAATTCGGTATTTCAAATCGTTTCTTCACGCGGCGTTCGACGGAGAACGTTAGTGGCGCCGCGGCGCGCGCGACCAGCAAAGGAGAACTGACGCCCCTTTCCACACAGCCCTATGAAGCGCTGACGATCACGGTGCGCGGCAAATACTTCTTTGATCCTTCCTTTGGCGGCGCCTTGCGGCCCGGGCAGCGCAATCAGTTTTATCCCATCAACACTCTTTCCGGCTTTAGCTACGGTGGCTTCCCGCGGCGTTTCTCTCCCATCAACATTGAAGCGCGTTATCGCCCCAGCAATAACATCTTTGTGGACCTGCGCACCGACTTCGATACTCGCGATGGCGGACTGCGGGCCATCTCGACAACCTTCGGAATCAATCGCGCGCTCGTTCAGGCATTTCAAAGCTTTTACTACACCCGCGCCGTGGCGTTGGTAGGAGATCTGGCTCGCTTCGCCGATGTGCGTGGTAACGAGCCGGGTACACAGCGCGGCTCGCAATGGAGCCCGTCAATCTTCCTCGGGGATCGCGAGCGCGGTCTCTTTGGTGGCGCTTCATTCTTTTTCGATTTCCAGGACCGGCCCGGGAAGGGAAACAATTCCTTAATCAGCTCCACCATTACACTCGGTTACACCTGGGACTGCTGCGCGGTGACGGCGCAGAACCATACGTTCAACGTCGGGCTGCGGAAGGAAAACCGTCTCGTCTTCAGCTTCCGGCTGAATGGCATCGGCACCTTCGGCACCGAGCAAATCGGGCAAAACTTCCGCTAGGCCGCGCCTCCGATTAAGCAACGAACTCGCCGGTTTCCGCTACTAATGTAATTCTTTCGGCAGGCCGCATTCGTCCGCTGGTCAGCCGCTGTCATAAAGATGGAAAACGCCGCAGTGCTCTGATAGCCTAGGGTGCAGAGCCCGAAGCTTTAATTACCAGGAGTTAGGCTTATGCCCAAAACCTCTCACCTCTCAGCGCGTAGCGCGCGCCTCAGCCTCCGAGGAGTTGGAGCTGCAGCTAGTCTCGGCCGCGGACTGTTGACTGCACTTGCCGTGGTGGTGATCCTTGAAGTTGGCCTGGCTGTAATTCTCACGCCTCACAGCCTTGCCCAGAAAAATCCCAGCAATCGCGAATCAGCCCTGGACCACAAGGCGGACAAGCTATTGCAAGCTGTTCGCAAGGCCAGGATTCATGACGCTGACGCGCATAAGACGGGCCGGCCTGAGGTTGGTAAGTCTCAGGTTGAATCCTTGTCTCGGACAGTAGGCGTTCGGCGACACATCGACGATCGGGTAACAGTCGATGTTGCTGTGAAACTGACGGGGACTAGTGACGCAGAATTGAAGCGGGCAGGGTTTTCCGTTGGCGCTCGGGTAGGCGATATTGCCACCCTCGAAGTCGATGTAGACCGTCTGGAGGACTTGGCTTCGCTGGCGACAGTGGACAAGATTTCGGCCTCGGTTCGCAGGTATCCCACCAATGATCGCGCGCGGTGGGCCGCCGGTATCGACAATCTCATGAGCCAACGCGTTGTGCCGCAGACCGGACAAGGCGTAATCGTGGCAATCATCGATACCGGAATCGATTTTCGTCATCGTGATTTCACAGTCCCTGGTAGCTCGGGCCGCGAGACGCGCATCAAGGCGCTTCTGGACATGACTCTCTATGGCGCGCAGGTTCCGGATCCAGGATGGAACTACGTTCTTCCGGGTCAGTCTGCCCCAATCGGTCATCTTTACAGCGAAGGTGAGATTAACAACGCACTGCAGCTTCCCAAGCCTGCCGATCAAAGTCTGGACGCGGTCAAGCAGCGAGACAAAAATGGTCACGGAACGCACGTGGCCGGCACTGCCGCGGGTAATGGATTGTCATCTTCGACCGTTGGCGTTTACAACGGCATGGCTCATGAAGCCGACTTGATCATAGTCAAGGCAAGCCGGGACAACGATGGCGGCGGAAGTTTCCTCACCACCGACATTATCAATGCCATGCAGTTTGTGCAGCAGAAAGCTGCAGAACTAAACAAACCGTTCGTCATCAATCTCAGCCTCGGAAGCCAAGTCGGTCCCCACGACGGCACAAGTCCTGATGAACGCGCGATAGACAATCTTGTAAGCCCAGGCCCCGGTCGCGCTGTTTGCGTTGCTGCGGGAAACGAAGGTGAAAGTAATATTCATGCACGTGCGACTGTTCCCGCCGGTGGCAATCTCACTCTGGATTTCAACGTTGATGGTGCCGCGGAGATTGTTGATCTTTATCAAGCGCAAGCGGATCGCTTTAGCGTAACCGTCACTAGCCCCGACGGTGTAATCCTTGGTCCGCTCGCTTATGATCCCAACGGTTTCTCCTTTCCCAACGGACAGGCTGCCAACCAGTACCTCTCGCTCTTTAACTCGAACGACAACAAGGGAGACAGTGATCCCACTAATGATCAGCCTGACATCGTCCTGCTGTTCAATCCTGTCGCACCCACGGGCGTCTGGAAAATTAAGTTGCAGGACGCTGATAGCAATCCCAATCAGGATTTTGACGCGTGGACCGAGGGCGATAACGTTTACTTCAGCACCAACGTCGACAACATTTCTCACTTAATTGCTTCGCCTGGCACTGCTCGCGGCGCGATAACGGCCGGTGCTTTTGTCACGCGCTCGGCAACCTTCGTCTTGGGTTATCCGGCACCCTTCACAAGTCCCGGACCCACGGCTGATGGCAGACAGAAACCCGACATCAGTGCGGCTGGTTACTATCTGTATTCGGCCCGGTCAACTGATGTGCTTGATCCAAACTTTGGGATCATCGGCACCGCCGGTGATGCGCCGGTGGACAGCACGCACTATACCGGCCTCGCAGGCACGAGTATGGCAACTCCGGTTACGACCGGGAGTGTGGCGCTAATGATGCAATCGGATCTGACACTATCTAGTGAGCAGATCAAAGTTGCTATTCAAAACAGTGCAACTCCCGGCTATGCTCCGGGGTGGGATCGGCAATTCGGTTTCGGCAAACTCAACATTGCAGCGGCGATTGAACTTGGGGGAGGCCCAACTTACACCATCTCCGGACATATCTCAGGGACCACGAACGCGATTCTTACATTAAGCGGTTCACAAAGCGGGTTTGCAGGGATAGATAGTCAAGGAAACTACCAGTTTCGAAACTTGCGAGCAGGCGGAACTTATACCGTGACTCCTTCAACCCAGAACCCTAATCCTCACAGTTGGACGCCTTTCAGCTGGACATTCACTAACCTAAGGGAGAATAAAACGGCAGACTTTACGGTCGCCTCGTTGACCCACACGATTAGCGGTCGAATCACAGATGCCCAAGGTAATGGTCTGGCAGGTATTCGGGTGGGTAGTTTCTTCAATCCGCCGGTATTTACTGATGCAAACGGTTATTACGTCATGGCTGGTTTGACACAGGGCTCTACTCAGCGGATCCGGCCTGAGAGTCAGGATTATCAGTTTGAACCCGTTGAATACTCTATTCTTCAACTTAATCAGGATCATACGATTAATTTCACCGCGCGCAGGTTCTTGAAGATTACAGGACGAGTGACCGACGAAAATGGCGTCGGACTGCCCGATGCCTATGTCTCCGTGATGAGCCCAAGTACGAGTGCCTGGGCGTACACCAACAGCACTGGCGATTATCAAATCGAACGACTTCAGTCAGGTCTGGACTACGCTGTTTTAACGGAAGGTTTCAACAGATCCTTTACGCCGGAGAGCGTAGTTTTTCAGAATCTGAGCGCCAATCAAATTGTGAATTTCATGCGGCGGCCTGGTTTGGGCAGTTACAACGTTGGGGGACGCATCTTCGCTTCAACTGGGGTCTCACTGACCGGCGTGAAAGTGAATTTGTCCGGCGATGGAAGTGGGGCGACACTCACTAATTCCAACGGTCTTTACCGTTTCGTTTTAGAGCCGGGGCGAAATTACACGATTACACCTTCCAGCCCAGTCACGACTTTTGCCCCCCTTGCTGTTAGCCTTACAAATCTCGTCGGCAATCAGACGGTTGATTTCGTTTCGCAGCCTGCCAATTCGCAATCGCAGATTAGATTCGCCTCGGAGGTGTTTTCCGCTACCGAGGGAGGTAGCGCGAATGTTGTGACAGTCATCAGATTGGGATCGAATGACACGGTGGCTACTGTTAACTACGCTACGAGCGACAACGCTGGGCTCAACAATTGCAATGTTGTAAACAACATTGCATCTTCACGGTGCGATTATGTGACCTCTGTGGGAAGGCTAACGTTTGCTCCCGGCGAGGTTTCGAAAACCATCTCGATACCAATCGTACACGACGCATTTTTGGAAGGCTTTGAGAGTTTCAACGTTCGTCTCAGCGGTGCAGTCGGCGCCACGTTGAGCAACATCAACTCAGCCTTCGTTAGTATCACTGACACTTGGAATTCCGGCCGGTTAAACCCTATTGGCGACACCGCATTCTTTGTGCTGCAGCACTACATCGACTTCCTCGGTCGCGAACCAGATCCCCCAGGTTTTACCGGGTGGCAGAATGTAATCAATAACTGCGGGCCCGGCGACATGACTTGCGACCGAATTCATGTTTCCAGAAATTTCTACCAGTCACCTGAGTTCCAGCAACGTGGGTACTTCATCTACCGCTTCTATCCGGTCAGTCTCGGACGCAAGCCAGACTATGCAGAGTTTGTTCCTGATCTCGCGCAAGTCAGTGGCTTTCTCGATGACGCGCAATTGGAGGCGGCCAAAGTCGCGTTCGTTAACGATTTCATGGCTCGATCGGCATTCGCAAATACATATAACAGCTTGAACAACACCCAGTATGTCGACACGTTGATAGCGACGGCGGGAGTTACGCTCGCGAACAGGCAAACCCTGATTGATGCCTTGTCATCAGGAACAAAGACCCGGGCGCAAGTGCTGCGTGAGATTGTGGAGAGTAGCGAGGTTTCGCAAAAGTACTTCAATCAAGCCTTCGTGGTAATGCAGTACTTCGGTTATTTGCGGCGTGATCCTGACGCCTTCTATTTGGACTGGATTCAGGTTCTGAATACGACTGGCGATTCGCGCGGCATGATTAATGGTTTCGTGAACTCGTTGGAGTATCGCTTCCGCTTCGGCCCTTGAATCAATGAAAGCCCCTGCTTTGAGGCCTTGCCGCACGACTCCGGAACCTTGGTGACTGGGCTTCGGCCTGCGCCTCTCCAACTCCGGATTTCCCACTGAGGGCCGAATCGCCCAAAAAATCTGATCGAATTCATTTTCCTGGCTTCGAGCCAACTCCGCCCACAAATCATGCTTCTTAGTCTTCCCCGACCTTACTTAATCTGGTAAATTCACTAGTGGAAGCCCCGACCTGCCTCCTCGCAGGATTTGAGCCCTCACTAGTAACCAACTCCCAAGGTTGTCGCCCGGGCCCCTCGTTGGTGGGTCATTAAGCAGAAAATCGAAAGTCCTTGTGACCTGGTTCGGAGAAAGCTGTGAAAAGAAACCTCAAACTCGCCGTGTTCATGATTGTAGTGTTGCTCGTGGTCTCGAACATCCTGCCACTGACCCAGGTGCGCGCAGAGCGCTCTAGCTCTCAACCCCGCAGCGCCAATGTTCCTTCCTTTACCGCTCAGAATTCGTCCGCCCTCTTGGTTCAGGATGTTAAAGCCTATGCGAAGGACCTCGACAAGGTTCTCAAAAGGTACGACAAACTGGAACTCAATCCGGCTAACGTCGCCAAGCAGGTTCGTCAAACTGGCCGGTTAGTGCTGCCCACATCTGATGGGGGCTTCGACATAGCGCTCTCGCCGAACGACATGCGTTCCGAGCGCTACCGGGCGCAGGAAACTTTGGACGGTGGAGTGGTCCGGGAATTGGAGTCCGAACCGGTTCGCACTTACAAGGGAACCATTGCCGGCCGTCCGGGAGCGCAGGCTCGTCTGACGATCGACGCAGACACGTTCGAGGGGTTGATGATTACGCCCGGCCAGGTTTACTTCATTGAGCCGGCAAAGCGGTATTCAGCTTCAGCCGATAACAAGGATTTTGTAGTCTATAAACAGTCAGACTTGCTTCAGGCCTCATTTGGAGAATGCGGACTTACTCTAGCCGAAAGGGTTGGCAGCGAAGCAGCTCGGATCAAAAGTCACACGCCAGATGTTGAGTTCTCGCAGAGAAGGGTCGCAGAAGAACTATTTTCACCGCCGCGGGTAGTGGATTTGGCGACCGAGGCGGACTTCGAATATTTCACATTCTTTGGAAGCTCGACTGCCGCGAACAACGAAATCATCAGTGTGATGAATCAGGTGGAAGGTCTTTACAACACCCAGTTTGGTTTGCAGTTCACCATCGTCTTTCAAAATGTGTGGGCCACTTCGGGGGACCCCTACACATCGACTGAAGCCTCGGCGGCGCTTCCTGAGTTTAGGAACTATTGGAATGCGAACCACGGTTCAGTGCCTCGGGACCTCGCGCACATGTGGACAGGCAAGAGTTTTGATGGAAGCACGATCGGTATCGCTTATCGTCCGGGCCTGGCGTGCCCGCTTGATCAGTTTGGCTATGGCATGTCGGAGAGAATAAGTTCGTCCCCGCAGAAATTTATTCTTTCGGCGCATGAGATTGGTCACAATTTTAATGCTACGCACGCTGACAGCGAACCTGGCTGTGCCAACACCATCATGGGGACAACGCTCGGCAGCAACACCATACAGTCGTTTTGTCCTTTCTCAGTAGGACAAATTGAAACTCACGCTAATTCGAACGTGGCTTGCCTCGCACAGGCGCTCACACCCGGGTGCACTTATTCTCTTTCAGCTACCGGTCAATCGGTCGGCGCGAGCGGCGGATCCGGAAGCGTCAACGTCACCACAGTTGGAACCAACTGCGCCTGGGTCGCGAACAGCGCTGTCGACTGGATAATCGTTACTTCCGGGGCCAATGGTATCAACAACGGCACAGTTAACTTTTCCGTGGGCCCAAACAATAATGGCTTTGCCCGCTCGGGCCTCGTGCGGATTGCCGAACAGAATTTCATAGTATCGCAGGCGGGCAGCCCTGCCTGCGCCATCCTTCCCATCTCTTTAGGACAGCAGATCCTTGGCTCTATAAGTGGCACCGATTGCCATTCTTCGCAACGACCGGGTGCGTTTGCTGATCAGTATTTCTTTACAGGCGCAGCAGGCGAGCCGGTGAGGATTGAAATGTTTGGAACAGGGCCAGCAACCCTTGATACTTACTTGTACCTCATCGGTCCGGGCGGAACAGTGGTCGCCGAAAATGACGACATTGAGACCAGCGTCATTTTGGATTCACGTATTCCACTCAGCGGGTTCTTCTCTTTACCCGTTGCCGGAACCTATATCATTGAGGCGACAACGTTCGACCCGAGCACCACCGGAAGCTACGACTTAAGATTGACGTCAGGTTCACCTAATTCGGTGCAAATGAGTCAACTGACATACAGCGCCAATGAAGGTGACGGCCGGGCGAACGTCACCATAACTCGAAGCGGCGCTCTCTCCGGTAGCTCGAACGTCAACTACGCCACGAGCGATACAGCTGGCCTGACCAATTGCAACGTCGTAAATAACGTCGCTTCTTCTCGCTGTGATTACGCGGTCTCCGTTGGGACAATCAGTTTCGCTGCCGGCGAAACCTCCAAGACGCTCTCGATTCCGATTGGGGACGATTCGTACGCAGAAGGTGCGGAGACTTTCTGGATAAACCTCAGCAATGCGACAGGAGCAACTCTGGGTTCGCCATCTTCAGCGTCGATCACTATCAGTGATAACGAAGCCTCAAACGGCCCGAATCCGATCGATCAGACAGCGTTCTTCGTGCGACAGCACTACATAGACTTTCTCGGTCGCGAGCCGGATCCAGGCGGGTTCGCGGGCTGGCAAGCGGTGATCAATAACTGCGCCTCAGGCGATACCACTTGTGATCGCATTCATGTCTCCGGAAACTTCTTCCAGTCGGCGGAGTTTCAACAGCGAGGCTATTTCGTCTACCGCTTTTATCCGGTGGCCTTCGGCCGCAAGCCTGAATACGTCGAGTTCATCCCGGACCTCGCGCGTGTCAGCGGCTTTCTCAGCGATGCGCAGCTGGAAGCAGCAAGGGTGCAATTCGTTAACGACTTCATGGCGCGGCAGGCATTTGTGACGAAGTTTAATGGTCTGAATAACACGCAATACGTGGATACGCTGTTGGCGACGGCGATGGTTACGCATTCGGCCCGCGACTTTTGGATTGCGGCGCTGACGAATGGCACGAGAACCAGAGCGCAGGTGCTGCGAGAGATTTCGGATAGTGGCGAGGTATACAATAAGTACTACAACCAGGCATTTGTGGTGATGCAGTATTTTGGTTACCTGCGGCGCGATCCGGATGCTTTTTACCTGAACTGGATCCAAGTCCTGGATTCGAGCGGCAATTCCCGTGACATGATCAACGGTTTCATGAATTCCGCCGAGTATCGCTTCCGCTTCGGCCCGTGATCAGCGGGTCAGCAATCAGCGATCAGCTCCGCGGCTTCGCCGCCCGATGTGCGGAAGGGCTATGCCCTTCCGATGTGCCTGAGAATATTTGGGGGCTAAGCCCCAAAGTTAGTGAGGTCGCGGTCGGCGGGCAAAGCCATCGTCGCACATCAGGCCACCGCACGCAGCAATCAGCGCTCATCACGAAGCGTCAGCTCCAACTGCAATCGGCAATCCCTTGTACCTCTGATAAGCTGCAAGCACGTTCTGTTATCACTCTGGTCTGCGGCAGATGAATGCGAGTAGGACTCGACGGTTTTCCCCTGGCGTCCCCCAAGACCGGCATCGGCCACTATACGTTTGAGTTGGCTCGAGCCCTGGCGCAAATCGCTCCGGCCGATTGCTTCGAGTTGATTTCACCAGTTCCTTACATCGATTCGGTCACCCAGGAAATCCAGCGAACCTCAACTGATAATCTCAGCTTTGTCAATCCAAAAGCTACTTTCCTCCGCCGTCACTGGTGGGCGATAGGTCTTCCGCTTTATCTGCGGCAGAACACCTGCGACCTATTTCACGGCACAAACTACGAGGTACCGCTTTGGAATCGCTCACGAAATGTCGTCACGATTCACGACCTCTCAATTTTGCTCTATCCCGAGCATCACGAACCTTACCTGGTACGCCGAGCTCGTCGTCGCTTGCGACTGATGGTCCGATCGGCAGCGATGATCATCGCGGTCACGGAGAGTATGAAGCGAGAGATCTGCGAGCATCTCGGCGTCAGGGCGGAGCGTGTTGCGGTCACGCCTGAGGCGCCGCGGCGCAGCTTTCGCCGTGTCCCGCTCGAACAGACCGTCGAAATCAGGAGAAGCCTTGGCGTTGAAGACGACTTTATTCTCTTCGTTGGAACCATTGAGCCGCGCAAGAATTTACTGACGCTGATGCGAGCGCTGGAGGAAATCCTGCGAAACACGTCACTGCGGCCGCAGCTGGTGATCGCCGGCGGCAAAGGCTGGTTGATGGAAGAACTCTTCTCGTTTCTGGAAAAATCCGTTGCGAAAGAGCGTGTGCGTTTTATTGGTTACACCTCCGACGATGAACTGCGATCACTCTACTCGTCATGCCGCATTAGCGTGTATCCCTCCCTCTATGAAGGTTTCGGCCTGCCTCCGCTCGAGGCAATGGCCTGCGGTGCTCCCGTTATTACCAGCCGCATCCCGGCGATTGCGGAAACCGTCGGCAGTGCTGCGATCTTGATCGATCCCACCGACGTCGATGGCCTCGCGAGCAGCATCGCTGAGCTTTGGAACGACCTACCGCAGCGTTTGCAACTATCAACCGCGGGTCTGCAACGCTCGGCCACATTTTCCTGGGAAACGACGGCACGAATGACGCTGGAGGTTTATCGCGAGGTTTTGGCAAGAAGAAAGAAATGAGCCTGCTGCCGCAGGCTCGTTGAATGATTCAGTCGACCACCTGCATGCAATAACCAGTACCTTAGTCTTGTTAGGGAAAGCCCCAACTTCATTTTTCCCCGAGTCCCGCGCTCACGCGAAAGGTATGGCCGTCGGGATGCATGATGTGGCACTCCCGACAACCCCACGGTTTGTCCCTGGTTACACCTTGTTGCAGCGCGAGTTGATAGGTTGCATCGACCTCCGCAGGCGACGCCACCCACCAACTCATCCAAACCCCGCCCGTATCATCGTCTCCCACGTGCCGAGGCAGAGGGCCACCGCGAGATCCCTGACCGTTCTGGCAGAGGAAGATCTCGCAGACTCCACTGCATACTCCGCCGAAGTCCGGCGGATCGCCCCAGTCCCACCCTTTCTTCCAGCCAAGCTTTTCAAACCAGGCGAAACTCGCCTGGAGGTCGGATACATTTAGAATCGGAGTTAGGCGTTCCAACTTCATGACGATCTCCTATGAACTGCAATCACGCGGGGTAGAGTTGCGCAGCCGCCGCATGCGCACGAGAGTTCTGAGATAGGCCCAGCCAAATTTGAGTAATTTCGCGTGTGACTTGCCTGACTTTCTTGGCTTGTAATGAAAAGGGATTTCCTTGATTCGTCCGCCGAGAAGCTGAATCTTAACCAAGAGCTCCTCCTGGACATCAAAGTGCCGCGCCTGAAGCGTCAGTTTTCTTAAAACATTCTGATGATACATTCGGTAGCCACTGGACAAGTCCGCTGTCGATAGCCCTAATACTCCTCTGTAGGTCCTGTTTAGGATGAGGCTCAGCAGATGACGGAACGCGCTCATGTCTGCTTTGCCACCTTTGATGTAGCGCGAGGCAATCACTAGCTCCGCTTCTTCCCGATGCCGCCATAGGTCCTTGATGAAAACCGTCGGATGAGATAAGTCTGCATCCATAGTCACCACATACGGCGCTCGGCTTGCTGCAAATCCAGCCGACAGCGCCCCGCCATACCCCGGCTCTGACTGCATCACAACGCTAGCTCCCAGTTCACGAGCAATCTCTTGCGACCCGTCGTTAGATCCGCCGTCAGCGATGATTATTTCCGCAACGAGGTTAAGCGCTTTGGTAACTTCCAGCAATGACACGAGCAGCGGTCTAAGGTTCTCGCGTTCGTTCAATACCGGAATAACCACGGCAATATCAGGCGGTTGGGATGGAAGCGCCACAGAAGACTCCTTATTCAGCAAGTTGGGACACACGAATGCCAGGTTATCCGGAATGCTTGCGAATTTAGACCGGACCGTGAGTTACGCCGCCACGATGTTATCGGGTTCCAGAGACTCATTCCGCCATTATTATTCACTGCCAAAGAAAACAAAAAAGGCCAACTGCAGCAGCCGGCCTTTTATGCACTGAGATTCTTATTATACTTAGAATCGTTGGCGATACTCCAGCGAGTTCACGAAACCCTGGATCATGTGTCGCGGATCGCCCGTTTGATCGAGCACCGCAATCCAATCAACATAGAGCGCATCAGGATTTCGACGCAGATAACCGAAGTACTGCATTACCACGAACGACTGGTTATAGTACTTGTTATAAACCTCTGAGCTTTCCAGTATCTCGCGAAATACCTGCGCTCGCGTTCTCGACCCATTGCCTAGAGCCACAATCCAGGCATCGCGCGCTGGATGCGTAACTCCGGCAGTCGTTAGCAGAAGATCGACGAATGCTGTGTTGCCTAACCCGTTGTAACGGGTAACGAAGGCAGGGCGCGCCACGAAATCATTAATGAGCGCCACCTTGGCTGCCTCTAACTGCGTGGTATCGAGGAAGCCCGAAACGCGTCGCAGGTCAGGGGTGAACTCTTCATACTCAGGTTTACGACCAAAGGCGACGGAGTATTGTCGATAAGCAAAATAACCGCGTTGCTGAAACTCCGGCGACTGAAAGAACGCTCCAGACACGTGGATCCGATCGCAGCTGGCTGATACCGGCACGCAGCCGTTCAAGACCGATTGCCAATCGGCATACCCGCCAGGTTCGGGCATACGATTTAAAAAGTCGACGTATTGCTGAAAGACAAAGAAGTCTGCGTCGTCAATCGTGATCTGAGTGTTTGTACCCGGTCGCAGACGCAGTGGCTTAACTTTGGTATTCCCATAGTAGAGCTCAGCCGGAAGACTCGGATCTTCGGCCACGATGCGCAGTGTGGGTGCCTGGGCCCACGCGCTCGACGCGGCAAGCGAAATCAACAGAATAGTCACGCCTAATTTCATTTTGCTGCTCCTACCTAGTTTCATTATCGGAAAAGAAAGCCGGGCTGAGGTGTTCTCTTCCAAAGGAGGTGCCACGACACCCAAGAGGCACTGTCGAATATAGCCCGCAGCTGCAAGTAGTGTCAATGGGGTCATCTTTCCTCGGGGGGGTGGCCTAAACTGCGGTAATTGTGTCCCTTTTTAACCATTCCGGGACGCCCACGAAAGATGTTACTTAGACGCTACCTCTTTTCCGTTCAGCTTGACCGCCGAAAAGGAAATAGCCAAAGGAAATAGCTCCCAGCCCGACGACTGACAAAAGGCTGATGATGGCGCCCAGCTGAAACCTACGCGGCCTGTACTCGAAAAGTACGATGTGATCGCCGGGTGGCACTACTACGCCTCTCAGAGCATAATTCGCACGATAAAGAGAGGTTTCTGCGCCGTCAATTCGCGCTTCCCAGCCAGGATAATAGACGTCGCTGGTGACCAGAAAGTTGGATATTTTTGACGACGTGTGAACCTCCATTTTAGTGTCCGACAAGGCCACCACGGTTGCCGATGCCTCTGAATCTTCGTCCTGTGATGGTAGCGCAACTGGCTCTTCCACTAATGCGACCTGTGCAGGATTAAAACCGCGTCCATCGGACAACCTGGATGTCTTGATAGCGTTGAGAGCTTCCTCAGCGTTCGTAGTAAACACATTTGAAACCAACCACGCCCGGGGCATTGCCTTTAGATTCTCATAGACACGCGCTTCATTTGTCTCTTCCACAAAGCGCCAATGATCCGCGCTCACTAATGTCAAATCTATTGGATAGGACGCGTTCGTGAGTTTATCAATCAACGATACCTTCTCGATAATGATGGCGGCGCCGGATCCAACCCATTCCAGTTGCAGAGTTTTGATCTCAGCGGGCCGGTCCAAATCCAACGTAGCTAAATAAAAATGACCCGCGCATGGAGCTCCACCCATATTGGCTGGATAGTCTTTAAAGATTCTAGCCTGTTGATGCTGCATGATTGGCTTGACGTTATTACAGTCGTAGGCCCATTCGCTACTGTCTAAACCGGCGCGAATACTGCCGGAGTGGACCACTCCGCCGGCGTCAGTCAGATGGTAACGCGCGACTTCGGCTCCCTGTGGTATGGCAGGTGAACAAGCGAGTCTTGTGACCAGCGCCAGACTAGTGGCCTTGATTGGACTTGGTAATTGAAACTCTATTAAGTCCCGGGGCGGTTGAGTACAACCCGAACCTAGCCAGATTTGCATATCGTTCTTGAGCCACGAAACTCCTTCCCGCTCCTCGATTGAATTAAGTCGAGGCATTACGAAATATCGGGCGGCAACCAGGTTCAGACTCTGATCTGCCGGCACCATCCAGGGAAGAGGAACATCAATAAAGTCAATCATTGGCAACAAGCTGCGGACGCGAGCGAGCATTAATGTGTTGTAGCCGCTGGCGCTGGGAACCCCCCACAATCTGGTGAGATTTGGGGGCATCTCGTCACGAGTACCTCGAGGACCACGATATGGCATAAGACGTTGGTTCGTGTCTCTTAGTAGGTTCTTATACTGGGCAGCCTGAGGAGTTGGCATGACTGCACTCTTCTCCTGGTTAGCGTAGCGCCACTCATAGAACCAGCCGAAACTTCCAAGATCGATCAGCAGCACTGCGAGAAGTAAGACGCTCCGCAGTCCAGACCTCGGCTCTTTGTACCAATAGATAAGCGCCCCGAGGCCAAGCAGAAACACGAGGAGTGGGATACCAACAGCGCTGTTGTTCCAGGGGAGCAATGGCAACTTCGAAATACCTTGCTTGGCTGCGAGTCCGGCCATATAGCTTGAGTTAAGAAACAGCAGAACGAGGCAGCCCAGCATCAGCAGGATGCTAACGAGAATTACCCTTATCAGCTGTCGCATTGAGACTTGGCGATTGATGATGGCAGCTACCCCAAGTCCGGCAAGGACGCTAACGGCGAAAGTCAATTCAAGGAAATGACGCGCTGGGGCTCGGACCTGACTAATAAGCGGAATGTGGTAGACAACGCGAGCCAGTGGAGTTCCGTCACCCATCGCCAAGAGGAATGCCACTAAGGCGACACAAGGCCAAAAGAGTGACAGTGATTTTCGTCGAGTAGTAATAACGCCGATCGATG
Organism: Pyrinomonadaceae bacterium; assembly: GCA_051000815.1. Classification (GTDB taxonomy): domain Bacteria; phylum Acidobacteriota; class Blastocatellia; order Pyrinomonadales; family Pyrinomonadaceae; genus PSRF01. The sequence goes on along the minus strand of JBPCNX010000084.1, from coordinate 28,159 downwards.
CTAGTACGATCGGAAGGAGTCCGGCATACCCGGTCAGTTCCGTCTGATTAATACCTCCAAAATACGGTATAGCTCCTGACTCGGGCACGCCGCCAAAAACCAGTGGGAAGATCATTGTCAACGCTTGTCTGGGAGGCAGAGCGTGAGAGACAAAATCCTGAAAGCTATATAAAACTCTCATGCCCTGCCCCACCAATTCAGCAGTGGGCAGAAGCTGCACGGCGGACAAAGCGATCCCCGCGAACATCATTGCGAACGACACCGAATAGTAGCGCCACCGACCCACCGGCGCGGTCCAACCGGCGACGAGAAGATAGAAACCGCTCAGCACCAAGCCATACAAGAAGATTTGCGATTGCCCGGCCATGCAACTCATGGCCAACGCGACACTGCCGGCTACAAACCATCGTGCGCTGCGGCTTCGCCGCAACATTTCGAGTGACCAGATGGTTAAAGGTATCCAGGCGGTTGAATGAACAATCACAGCATGGCCAAGATGAGAAATCATGAATCCGCCCAAGCCAAAAGCGGATCCGCTGACCGCCCCTGCTAATCGGGAGTTGGTCAGCGAATAGACATAACCGTAGGTGAAAGAGCTCGCCGCGACGTAGCCGAATAGCATGAAAATATTCCAGCCGTTGGGCAACAGCGAAAGCAACGTCGCGGGAGGATACCAAGTCATCACCTGCGGGTCGGCCATCATGGGAAATCCGGCAAAGAGCAGCAGATCCCAGAGGACTTTTTTGGAATAGAAGTTCGGTAAGTAGATATATAGTCCGTCGCCACCAACCGCTAGCAAATGATCTTTTAGTATGACGGGCAGGAAAAAAGCTAAGAACAGCAGAGAGTAAGAGAAAATGACGACGAGCGCGTGGTATCGATCCGAGCCGATTGCGGTGCGGATTGAAGAAACCACCGTGGAGATAGGCAGTCGGTTAGATAAAGGCTGTTCTTTCAGAGGTGTTGCTCCCAAACAAGCTCCTCTAATCACATAACAAATCCAAATCACAGCTGCCGCATAAAGTAATACAAACCACAGGGCAGGTGGCGTTATCGCAACCTGATAAAGCTGGGCGATGAAAAACCGCTTCGGCCAAATCTGAGTTTGCAGGCACTGATAATAGTAGTCCACACCTTCCTGGATGACGGGTACGCGCGGGCACTCCGGGTAGGAAAAGATGCGCGCCATCACGGACGAGTCGAAGAGAATCGCAAACTGGGGAATCGATGCCAGTATCAAGACAACATTGGACAAGAGGAATCTCGCCGGCTTAATGAGTGACCAGGAAAGAACAAGTGCCAGTTGTGATCGATAGAAATAGATCAGCAATACTGTGACTGCCGGGATCCATGGCAGCAGGTAACGTGGTCCCCACGCAAACCCGCCGAGCGGTGTATACCATCGCGAAAAGCCAAGAGTGAGAAACAACAAAAGAACCGATATTCCGGAAAGCGGAAGATAAGCATTCAATGATTCTCGCTTTAATAGTTGGCCATTTCGCATCCGTCGCAAGACAACCACCAGGAGTATCGAAAAGTACAGAAAGGTAAATGAAGGCCAAACAAACAACAGGCCGCCATTGGGAGATAGCCACATCCCCAGAAAAAAACTCAATTGAAGTTTTAGTGAAGGAACAATGAAAAGTGGTTCTGAGACATAACTCGGATTTGTGAAAATGCGAAAGCGAAAATAATTGAACCCCAAAGTGAGAGCGAGACTGAGGATCCCACCAAACGCCAGCCAGGCAACGCTCTTCCTCACCTTGCGCCAATCAGTGACAATTTCGGGCGCCAGGCAAATGACTCCAATTAACAGGAGGAACGGCAGCGCCACCTCCTTCGTAGAACCGGCTGCCGCAAGAAGGAAAACGTGGATCCATTTATATGGTCTCCAGAGCGATACAACCGTGAACGCCAGAATCAAAAACGCGGAGAGCATTTCGCCAAACGTTGAATGCGAGTACCACAGCAAAGGGCTGGTAATTATGACGAGCACACCGGCGGCCGCTGCCAGTAATGAAGCCTTCCGCTTCAGTACCCAAAAAATCAAGACAACCGAACCGAGAAACGAAACAAAGCTCAGGTAAGCGAGGGCGTGAAGGATGGTGTCGGGTGAGAAGCCGGCATAGTTGAGAATCAGGCTGGGGATGTTTTGAACCAGCGGAAAGTCGCCGGGATCCGGACAGCCAGGAAAAAGTCCTTCGCTTAGGCATCTCCGAATGGCATTGATGTGATCTTTGACGAGTAGTTGTGTGTCGCCTTCGTAATATGGCTCATAAACGACGAACATGCCCAGCCGAACGAGCACGGTTAGCGCTGCAAGGGCGCAAAGCACGTGCAAAGATTTATGACGACCAAGTTTTTGTAAGATTAGCGTAATGCCTGGAAAGCGGGTTGCCATGGTACGCGTGAGCAGCTCAACCGGCCCAGTAAAACTGAGCGTAAAATGCTGAGTACATAAACAGCATAGCGGAAAAAACTCCAAGGACACTCAGGCCAAGCCACAATCGCCGTTTGAATAACTCGCCGAATATTATGAACACCGGAAATGCCATCAAGGAATATCTGGTGAAAGAAACGAATCCTACGTCGCCGCTAACTGTCAGATAAGGCAAGAGCAACACTCCAAGGCTGTAAATCCAGATGGGAAAGGGCAGCCATTTCCGAAAGAAAATGAGTAAGGCGATAAAAAGAATAAAGAACCACGAAGAAAGCGTGTTGGGGTCTGGCCCGAATTTGTAAATATCTCCCAGCTGATAAAAAGGCTGCAACGTAAGGACTCCAACCAGCCCTCCCTCAATAGCCGCGTCGCTCTTCCAGGCGCTCGTGTTTTTCACGAATGCGAGCGGACTATTGAAAGAAGCCCACAAAAAGATCATGTAGAGCCACATCCCAGACGTCGCCAGAATCAAGCAAGGCGCGGCTAGAGTCGCAAGCTTCTTCGGATCGCGAGAGAATTTGCGCCAGAGTTCAATAACGAGTGGAAGTAAGAGCAGCAAACCCGTCGAACGCGTAGCGAGCGCTAATCCGGCCAGGGCGGCAGCGAGAAGGTAACGCTCCTGTTTGAGCAACAGGAAGAAGCCGGCAATTAGCAGAAGGGCCAGCGACTCAGTGTAGCCGGCAGAGAAAAAAAGCGAGCTGGGAAAAAAGCAAAGAGCTGCCACCGCATACAAAGCCGCCTCGTCTCCGTGACTCTCCCGGATGAACTTGAACAGCAACGGAACAGCCAGGAAGAACACTAAGCTGGAAACGATCAGCAACGAAGCCGCCTCGGATATATTTAATAGAACAGCGATGGCCTTCGCTATCAACGGATATAACGGATAAAAGTGCACAGTCTGCTGCACCGTATTATCGCCGTTGTAGCTGTAACCCTCGGTCGCAATCTTCAGATACCAACCCGCGTCCCAGCGCAATAAGTAGCGATACCATCTGGGCGTTACATCCTTGAATATTTCGCCGGCGGGTCGCTGGACGAACGTAGCGGAAAACACCATAGCCAGCAGCACTACCAGCCTTGAGCTAATGAGTATTGCCATCAGAGAAGCATAAGGGCCTGCAACGGACCGGTAGCGCTCCGATGTCTTTAGTGTTTTCATAGTCTGTTGTACGGCTAAAACATCATTCGCAGTGCCTCGGCTAGACGTTGAGTAATAAGCGTGCTAGATAAGAACATCTTATTTCATATCGGGAGTAGCAAACCGTATGGCGACACCTGCGTTACAAAAGAAGAAACCTAAAGTTGTAGTTATCATGCCTGCATACAATGCAGCTAAGACGCTAAAGCTCACTTATATGGAACTGCCGCGTGAGGTGGTCGACTTAGTCCTTCTGGTTGATGACGGTAGTACTGATGAAACGTTGCGAATCGCCCGACAACTGGGGTTGGAGATCTTTTTACACAATCGAAATTATGGATATGGCGGCAATCAAAAGACCTGCTATATCGAAGCGCTCAAGGCAGACGCCGACATTATCGTCATGGTTCACCCGGATTACCAGTATGATCCCACCGCTCTGCCGCAGATTATCGACCCGATCGAACGTGGCGAAGCCGATGTGGTTTTGGGCTCGCGCCTGATGGGAATATCTCCGATCAAACAAGGCATGCCTTGGTGGAAGTATCTCGGCAACAGAGTATTAACGGCGCTCGAAAACAAAGCCTTCGGTCTTGATCTCTCTGAATATCACACGGGCTATCGAGCATTCGAGCGGCGCGTTCTAGAGACGGTCAATTTCCACCTGAATTCTGATGGCTTCATTTTTGACCAGGAAGTAATCGCGCAAATAGTGGAATCCGAGTTCAGAATCAAGGAGGTCTCTGTCCCGACTCGTTATTTTCCGGAAGCCTCGTCTGCGAATTTTAAAGACAGCGCCATCTATGGATTGGGGATTTTGTGGCTCCTCTTTCGTTATTTGCTACATAAACAACAGCTTCTGAGTCAACGGAAGTTCCAAAGCTTGGGACGACGATACACAAAAATAGAAACCAAGGTATCTCCTGAACAAGGTTTCTAGTTTGTGGTATTCACGTACAACGCAAACCCAAACGGACCATTTTCATAGAATTTCGGCTCGACTAGCCTCAACGTGTTTCCGTATTGAATAAGCTCTTCAGGAGGAGTAAATAGAGCGGGGTTGCGAGTATATGGAGCGGAGTTGCTTTGACGATACTCAAGTAAGACAAATTTTTCCCCGCTCAGCATCTTTATTGTCCACGGCATTCTCACCAACTCTCCTTCGCGCGGCAGCGGAATCAACTTATCGGTAGGTAGAAAGGGCGGAAATACGTAGGTTGCCCAATATCCTCCAATCAAAAAAGCATGCGGAACCCTGTTAGCCAGGACATGCGCCGTTTCCTGTTCGACGCGGTAAAGGTCGTTCTCACGCCACCTCGGGAATGCTACGAGGAGGAAAAGAAATACAGCAAACATCAACGCCGGCATACCGTATCTTGCAATCTTTGCCTTAGTCAGGAGAGCGCGAATTAGGAGATACAACGTCAACAGACCACTGACCCCGCCAAAAAGAAAGGTCAATGTCATGAACCTATTGTCATAGTCATTCACGCGCACATGATTCACCATTACCATCAGCACAAAGTTGAACGCAGCAATTCCAAAAGTGCCCACGATCAAAACGACGGTTTCCTCCAACAGCAGTTTTCTTAACTTGGCCAGCCGGTCCTCCCGTCGCTTCAATTTGAAGTAAACCAGACTGCCAACGACCGCGATCACAACTATCAGCATCAGCGGAAGCAGTGGCCATAGTGAGAAATCGGGTAGAGTAGCCAATAGCATTTCTAGATGTTTTCCGAGATAACCGATGTCCAAAAAGAGCGATGTTTCAAAGGTGTGGCCATAGTGTTTTAGTCCATGACGATGGTAGTTACGTCTCATCAGGATTTCCAGGAGTATGGCTGCGCCAACAAGCGCGAGCCCCCAAATGTAACGCTTCGTCCTCCAACTGCGGACGGGTGCTTTCCCACTACTCAGACGTGACCACGCAGTTTCCAGGACTACCAGGAAACACAAGAAGGGCCCACTGGCAAACGAACTCCAGATTGACAGAAAGGAAAACCAGAACAGCAGGACACCCCACAAAATTCGCTTTAAAAGAAGTTTCTTTCCACTCGAGCTTCCCAGATCTTCGCCGAATAGACGCCTCAAACTGTACCAGGCCAGAAGCAGAGCTGTGATTTGCCAGGCATAAACCTGACCTGGATCAAACAGACGCAGTCGTAGGTTGCTGTCCAGGCAGATTAGCGACAAGCCGATGAGAACAACAAATAATGCGTTTCGGGGATTGAGTAAGGCCAATACCAGTATGCCGATGAACAGCCAAACCGCTCTGATAGCGTGGAAGCTCTTAGGCGTCCACCGGTAACCAGTTGAATGGTTGATTAATCGTGCGGTTATCATCGGCCAACCGCCCCACCTTCCCGCCGCGTAATAATAGTGGTCGAAGACTGTGATCGGCCGTTGCTCATTTGCCATCAAGATCGGGATAGCCCCATCAGAATTGTAGATAACGTAGATAGTACCCGGCGCTAGAATTGAAATGGCCCGCCATAAAGTAACGAGCCATAAGACGAGAATGGCAGCGATGAGTAGTTTCTTTCGGCGAGATGGGTTTTGGAGGACGCTAAAGTAGGCAGTGGGCATTCAAACAGTCCTGTTAGTTTGGCGCAGAGAGGTCGTGTCTACAGATGCGCGAAATTATTTTTACGCTTTCGCCTCTTTATTGCGAGGCATGCTGCGGTAGAGCCAATCCGGGCGCACGGGAGCTTGGTCCTTGGCCTCACCCATAAGACTGCATTTGCAAAAAATGTATTGTCCGAGTTGAGGATGACGATTCTTCAAGAGCGGGCGAATCTGATCCAAGGAGTGGGATTCAGTTTCCTGATTCGGGCGTACGTCCGCGGTGAAGATGGAATCAACTTGGAAGCCATTTGCAGAAAGAAGACCGAAGAGATCCTGTTGCGTATATTCCCGGTTGTGTCTGCCGTAGGGCCCGTAGCCAGAGTAAGGGTCATAAATATTCTGGCCCGAGAAGATCTTATTCACGTTCTCCAGTCGAGCGACATTCGGTGTAGTGACCACAAGTATACCGCTCGGTTTGAGGACTCTTCTGATTTCCAGCAAAGGGTGAACAGGATCTGAGAGCAGGTGCTCGATGATTTCGCAGAACAGGACTACGTCAAAACTGTCGTCAGGATAGGGGAAGGAGTCAGTTTCAATATTGAATTGCTTGTAAGCGAACGAGAGAACTTCGCCGGTCTCATGAATCGTCACTTTCTGCCTGCCTTCCGGCGCATCACCTCCGAAATAATTTGCCAGATGTAGTTCGGCGGTCCTGAACTTGTGCAATAGCGTCGTAGTGAAGTAGGGATTTGCCCCCAATTCCAATACCTTTATTCCCGGACGATCTGGAACCAGACCCAGCGTGTAAATAAAACGCCGGAAATCGTCATCCGCATAGTTCCGTAACTCGTCGACAGGTCCATCTTCCACTTGAATAGACATCACCAGTGATCTCAGGTCTTGTTCAAACCATCCGGCCGGCAGGGGCATGGCCTGCGAATAAGAAATATCAATTGATTTTGGCTCAACAAAGACCTGCGGCATTTTGCTGTCTTCAATAGAGTTCGTGTGAACCGTAGGTGTCGCGGCAGCCACGCCTTTCGCTTCAAACGCAGCGACACAAGATTCAATGGCCGCAACCAGCGCTTCCTTAATCTGGGGCCGCGTAAACCTTGAAGTTACATATGCTCTTCCCGCTTCTCCCATTGCTTTGCGGGAACTCTCATCCGCAAGCATCTCCCTTAAACGCGCTGCAAAACTCTCATAGTCGCGATAGATCCTTCCCCCTCCGCTTTGCGTAACGTGATCGACTAATACTTCAGACACGCCGCTAGCAAGCACAGGAGTTCGTTGGGCCATGGCTTCCAGAGTCACGATGCTGAAACTCTCTCTACCTGACGGCATCACGTAGATCGTTGCGCCCGCCATGAATCCAAGCATTTCTTTCTCCGAAACGAAGCCACGAAAGTCGATATCGGGATGTTCCGGCACCTCAACGTCAGCTTTTCCTGTCAGGATTAAGCGAAGCTGCGAGGGGTGATCCTGCTTGAATTGGATGAAATACTCGAAGAGTTGACTGCAACCTTTGTTGGGATCGATTCTGCCGCAATAGAGAAGGTAGGGACCGCGCTCATCAACAAAGGGTTCGCTTTGGCCGGCTTCAATGTATGTGCCGACGACTTGGCCCCGTAGGTCTCCCCACAGTCTCCGTCCCAGGCGTTGCTCTCCGTTGCTCAACCAGATAACGGAACCAGCACGTCGCGCCGCGTGCATATAAGCGGATAAATATGCGAACTGCTCATCGTGAAGCGTGGGAGCAAAAAGAGCGAAACCAGGAGGCACTTCCCAAAGCCCGAAATACGCCGTCGGGTAAAGATAGGTGATGAAAATGATCGTGCGGTATTGGCGCCAGTTCTCTTTGAGGAACGTCAAGAGCGACTCGGAATAAGGCCCGATGTGCCGAATCAGCTCTTCCTGCAGTGAAATGCTCCACGGCAGATGAGAGCAGCTCTCACCACCAGTGTTTCTTCCGAGGCCGAAGGAGTCGAAGTCGCGCGTCAGGCAACCTGTCAGATCAGTGCGATAAGGGGTGTACCCAATATCGACGTAAAACCGGCGAATGCTGATCCCTTCGCGGATTTCCACTCCCTCGGGGAGAACGTTAGCCCAATAGCCGGCATCGACAGCTGTGGTGGTAAGCACCTCAATTTGATATTCGTCTTTAAGCAGAGTGGCGTACTGCCACGCAAGAGACTCGGCTCCTCCGACGATACTCTCGTGACAACGCTGGACGACGATAGCGATTTTGCTCATAGCAGCTTTCGGATGGCAGCCAGAAAACAGGCTTCTATTTTTTCATTCGTGAAGTGCTGCTGGTATCGGCGCCAACCCTTCTCGCTCAGCGACCCGCTGATTGACTGGTCACCCACTATAGAGTGAATCGATTCTGCCAAAAGGTAAGGGTTCCGTTCTTCCCAGACCAGGCCTACATTATCGACTGTGTCCGTAATTGCTGAAGAGGCGTAAGCGACAATGGGCAGTCTTAAGGCCATCGCTTCCACTAGTGGCACACAAAATCCTTCGTGTTCGCTGGTAATCATAAAAGCCCGCGACGCCAAGTAACATGACTTAAGGGCTTGATCCGAGACACCACCAGTGAACACGACATGTCCCTGCAGCCCCAGTCGCTTCACCATCTCTCGCAGAAGCCTGGAATACTTTCCGAGGCGCGTCTCTTCCTTTCCCACAATGAGGAGCCGACTGTGCGAATTGTAGTCGCGATGATAGGCAGTAAAGGCTTCGATCAGTGCCGGATGACCTTTATTCGGCGCCACCCGACCTACCATGCAAATGTTGGTTTGGCCATCCTCGAAAGCTTTCGAGACGCTAGCGTCAGGCTCCAGCGCGACGATCTGGTCGATATGATGAAAAGGTGGGACTACAAAACACTTAGACTCGGAAACACCTGCGGCGAGCACATCGCGCATGTTGAACGCAGAGTCAGAAAGATAAAGTTCGCAGTTGGCCTGTGAGATTGGTCCGAGTTCTTCGCGGCCATCCTGGCACATGCGGGCGTAATCGCTGCTATAACTGGCAAAAAACTCGGGCGGTGTTACGTTATGGTACTTAATTACTGTCCGGTACTTTTGATCGCGCACTAGATCCAGCCCGGGGGCCCACCCTCTTGAATAATGATAGATGAGAACGTCCGCGCGATCTTTTAGGAAGCCTTTTATGGTGTGCGCGGGCCAAACCTTGGGCGTACTGATAGTCCATCCTTCGGAGAATATCCTTACGTCGTAGCCCTGCCCGCTCAAGGCGGCGTACATCCCGAGTACGTCGTTACTGACGGCGTCGCCACTGAACATGCTCGGACTGAGAATCGCAATGCGTGCCATACTCAATTGAGATTTTCCAAGGCCCGCAAAAATCTAGTCTCAATCTTAGCGTTCGCGAAGTGTTGTTCGTATCGATCTCGCGCCCTGGCACCCAGTTCAACGTTCGTCGCTTCATCTTCGACCAGAAGGTTAATAGCTTCGGCCATCAGCGCAGGGTCTCGTTTTTCAATGACGATTCCGGCTTCGCCCACCGTTTCCGGCACCGCAGCCACTCCGTAACTGACTATCGGGACCTTCAGTGCCATCGCTTCCACAAGCGGTACTGAAAAACCTTCGTGGCTGCTGGCGAGCATGAAAACATGACTCAGCAGGTAATGCGCCTTGAGCGCGCTGTCCGACAGCTCACCAGTAAAAACAACAGCGTCTTCCAGGCAGAGAAACTTAATTATCTCTCGCAGCCGTTTGGAATAGGCTCGAAATGGTTCTTCCTCGCGGCCGACAATCAAGAGGCGGCTGTGAAGGTTGTAATCGTGATGATAGCGTCCAAAGGCTTCAATCAACGCGGCCTGGTTCTTATGAGGCGCAACGCGACTAACCGACAAAATATTCGCCTTACCGTCCCGGTAAGTTTCAACGACCTTCATGTCCGCAGGTGTCGATTGTAGTAGATCAAGTTGATTGAAAGGAGGAAGGGCAAAATTGATGTCCTCATCGACTCCCAAAGCCAGGAAGTCGCGCATGTTGAATTCCGATGCGGAAAGATAAAGGTCGCAGCCTGCCGAAACGATCGCCTTTAGTTGTCGTTGCCCTTCAGCACACCTTTCTTCGTGCCACTGGCTTATGCCGGCAAAGAACTCAGGCGGTGTAATGTTGTGGTACCTGATCACCTTTCGGCACGGCAATTCTTGCAGCAATCTGATTCCGGTGTCCCAGCCGATCGAGTGGTGATAGATAAAGACGTCGTCAGGTTTTTGCAGGAAGTCTCCAATTTCACCAACCGGCCGAATCTGTTCGTTTTCAAAATCCCAGTTTTCGGCAAACATCCGCGCCTCGTGACCCTGCTTTTCGAGAACTCGATACATGCCCAGCACATCGTTGCCGATGGCATCTCCTGTTTTCAGATGCGAAGTTAGGATTGCAAAACGGGACATAAGTTTTGGAGAGCGCCGCTGGTTCCCGAAGTTAGGCTTTCCAGGCGATTGCCGCGTAGTCGCGCGGACCGAACAGCCAGGTGTGTAGTTCCTGTGAACCTCGTTCAGAATTGTCAAAGGGACTTCCTTCGACTGGGTGCTTGTATTCAATGCGAACTCGCTCGAAGCCCAAACCATCGAGTAGGAACTTAAGTGTTTCGGGAAAGATCGGTTTGTGGTGAGTCGGATCAGCGTAGAAGTTGCAAGCGCCAACCACCAGGTTCTTTGGATTAGGTGTCTCGAGAATCATGATTCCGCCTGGCTTAAGAGTTCGATGCGCTTCGAGCAGCAACTCCATTAACGCGTCAAATTCCAGATGCTCGATCAGGTGAAACCCGGTGATGGCCTGTAGACTGTTATTTGCGAGCCCGCGCAGATATTCAATCGCTGTCTGATTGGTAATATCGAGCCCGCGGCTTCGTCCCGCGGTCACCAGCGTTCGATTAGACTCCACACCTACTGCGCGGAGGCCTTCCTCTTGGAGAAGTTCAAGCCATTCCCCACGACCGCATCCTAGATCGACGATTGCCGCAGTTACACCGGCATGCTTGAGTAACGGCAGGTAGGATCTCGTGTCGTTCTTAACTACTTCATGAGATCCGCGCATCTGATCGATGAACGCTGCCTCGAGCTTATCCAATTTATCAAGGTCAAGCTCGCGCCGTTGAGATGCGGTATTAACTTGCGCTCTTGGCACATGATTGGATGAAGTTGAGATCGATCTGTGATTTTCAGTCAGTTTCTGCTGCCGGCTAAAAAGATCTGCCACTTGCTGATGATTTAATTCGGCTATCTTCTGCTGCCTTTCAAACAGGTCGGTTAGCGTACGCTGGAATACATCAGCACGAGAAGTTACTCGATCCTTTTCCTCGCGCAACTGATGTTTCAGTTCCCGTTCAAGTCGATCAATCTCATCTGCTAACTGGCGACTGGTATAGTTGAAATGACCGGCCACACGATCCTGCTGGGCGACTAAATGGTTCTCCATCTGTCTCTGGCTACGCAGCAGCAAGGGAAGGCGAACCAACGCGACTGTCAACTCAAGCAGGTAACCAATAATCGGGACCTGATACAGGCGGCGAATCAGTGCGGGTCCGGCCAGGCCGTCAATCGAGACTTGTGCGCGTTTACCCTCCTGCGAACGTTGCAGGCTCGCAAGGATGTCTATCTTGTTGCGCTGGCCGCTACGGAGAAGTTCGAGATACGCCTGAAATCCCTCTTCATCAGGTTCGCGCTTTAGTAGCGCGAGATAAGCGTTCCAGATGAAAGCGCTGTCGTGGTATTGAAGTAGATCGTTGACGTGATAGTGGCCGTTCTCGTGAAGAGAAAACTCGGGCTGCAACTTGAGAAGCGAAATCTCTTCGGAGGCGAGTTCCGTTGTTTGAGGTTCGGTCGGCTCAGGCGTGTCCCACGAGAGATGGTCCTCAGCCAGAATCTGGAAAAGTTCTGAGGACGCATTAATGAACGATGCTCGGCCTTCCGCCTGGCGACGCGCAACCGCTGCTCGAATTGTTTCCTTCAGGTCTTCAACGCTAACTTCGGGTCTAAACTTGGTCATAAGGGAGTTCGGCGAATCTGATTGCTTTAGTTTTATGACCAACCCGCCCCCCATATAGTTAATTGGAAAAGTATATTCAACTCTGCTTTTCAGATCCTCGCTTAGAAACTTCTGAATCGCCGGCTTCCCTTCGGCGGCAGTGTCGTCTACAAAAATAAAATCCGGGTCCGCAGTCAAAGCGAGTCGTAGATCAGAATACTGATTATCGAAGTCGTGACCTCCGTCAACAACGACAAGATCCGAACGGCAGGGCAACTTAGCGAGCGTCCTGAGATCCATTCTGATCAGTTCGTAATTTTTGAATCCACGGTCAGTGAACAGCTTTGTGGCGATCTCGTTGGGCTTCCACGCCGGGCGGTCATCCCGTTCTGTGGCCTCGGCGAAAACATCAAATCCGATGTATTTGGCTTTTGGCGTTGCGCTCAGATAAGCGTCAGCGCCGGCGCCAGCAGAAGTCCCCAATTCGACGATCATTTTCGGTGAGATTGTCTTTGAAACCGCGTAGAAGCATCGATACTTTTCTAAGAAAGCCGTCTTTCGAGCCAAGTAGTACTCCTTGTCGTATTGAGTGAATACGCTATAGAGCGGATGCGGCTCCCAATTGCACTCTTCAAGGTTGCGATGAAAGTCCACGCCAAACTCCTCGGCAGTGCCTAAGCGCAAATTGACACTTGTGTTTGTTCTCATCCGAGAATTTACTCTGCGATCATTGGATTGCAGATCCTTTCAGTCATGGTCGGTTGTGGTCTTTCTGCTTCATCGGCAGCGAGGGCAAACCTGCGAACGGTTGCTATGGCGTTGAGATTTGTAACTCCATCCATAGGAACCGGACTGATTACCTGGAATAGCAGCACAGCGTCAAGCCAGTCAAAGGCAATAGCATCACGGCTGTGCACGGCTACCGTAACAGCATAGGAGTCTGCTGCTAGCCAGCAGTCAAACGGGAACGAGATCTCTATGATTTCGCCGCGGCGAACATCGCCGACCCTGATTTGCTGCAAATCCGTGTTGGTTCCATAAAGGTGAATGCCATGCCGGTTGCGCAGGAGAAAGCCGAAAACTGGGTCCGCTACGTTCGTGTTGAAGCGAACAAGAATGCGGATCGTTACCGATTCGCCGGTTTCCACAATCGCAGTGTTACGATCGGCGTTGTCCAGCAAATCAACGCGCACAACTTCCGCACTGCCGTCGCCATGGCGATACGAGCATTCAATCTTCGGCATATCTCCCAGGCCAAAGCTGATGTCCTCCTCTGGAACCGATGCTTCGGTAAGCGCTTGTTGCCGCTCGTAAGCATTCTCCCGCGCCATGATGATCTTTTGATAGTGATTGAGGACAGCCGTCGGCCTTCCATCTGCTACCGCGTGACCGGCGTGCAGCAGAATTGCGCGAGAACAGAGGGCGCGAATTGAAGCCAGATCATGCGACACAAAGAAGATCGTTACTCCGCTCTCTTGCATTTCTTTCAGCCGGCGCATGCAGCGATGTTGAAATACGGCGTCGCCGACTGCAAGTGCTTCATCAATAATCAGAATCTGCGGCGCTGCACTGATGGCTACTGAAAAAGCCAGGCGCACATACATCCCGCTCGAGTAAGTCTTAACCGGTTGATGGATGAACGGGCCAATTTCGGCAAACCTTTCGATCTCCGGCAACAGGGCTTCTGTTTCGCGCCGCGAGAAACCCATCAGCGCCGCATTCATGAAGATGTTTTCAATGCCGGTGAACTCATTGTTGAATCCCGAACCGAGTTCCAGCAGCGCGGCGATTCTGCCCTCGTGCCAAACACTTCCGTGAGTCGGCTCGAGCGTCCCAGTCATGATTTGCAGCAGGGTGGACTTACCACTGCCGTTCGGGCCGATAATCCCGGTTGTCGTCCCGGCCTCAATTTCGAAGCTGACGTCTTTGAGTGCCCAAAACTCGTCGTGACGTTTCCAGCGTCCCCGTGTGAGCATTTCCTTAAGGCGATCATTTGGTCGATCGTAAATCCGATAACGTTTGGAAACGCCATCGACGCGCAGTGCAGTGGCCATGGAGGGAACGATAGCTGTTCCCGGCTTCGCCGTAAAGTCAGGCGAAATGACACTCTTGCCAAGCTTCAATCACCGGAGTAGAAGTTCACTATGGACGCCCTAAGTTCAAATTTGAGGCTGGCTTGCGGATAGGCGAGGTTCTGCGTAGAATAGCGATTCTTTAATCGCCCGGTGTCGGAGAATTCACTTTAATCAATTTGCCAGGCGACGGACTACTGCTCAGGCTCCCATGAGCATCTAATCTGCTCCTAATTGCGTCTTTATTCCGGAGGGTTTCGTGAAGCAAGTTCTTAGTTCGTTCTGCGCCCTGGTTGTGCTCACGCTCGCTTCAGGCGCCTTTTTTTCTGCCGTGGCGCAGACACCAAGCGCCACTCCGGAGCCATTTCTCTCGCAACTCACGTCTTCACCCACAGGGTTCAGTTCGTTTGCCAAGGACATCACGGCCAACGGTCGGTTCGTGGTTGTCGAGTCGAATGGGGATATCGCGACGGAGAAAATTCCGACGAGAGACTCCGCCGGTAATTTCAATCCCAATCCACGTAACAATGAAGACGGCAACCGCGAAATCTTTCTGATCGATTACGCGCAACGCCGCATTTTCCAGATTACCAACACGAAACACGTTCCCAAGGCAACACCAACACCGACACCGACGCCGACACCAACCCCCAGTCCGAGTCCCACACCGACGCCTACTCCTACACCGCCAACGCCTCCGGACCCGTCAACAATTCAGATTGAGATCAGCAACAACCGCCCAATGATTACCCTGGTACCGGGGATCAATGGTCACTATCGTATCGTCTTTAGCGCCAATGCCCCTCATCCCGCTTTCTTTGATGGGGTTGATACCGGTGGCGCATTAGCCGCTGATGGGAATCAGGAGATTTGGATCTATGAGCTTCCGGTTGTTTCCGATGCTGATTTGACTACAGGCGTCGACATTCCCTTGCAGGATTTAACGACGGGGACGTTTACGAGAATAACTAATACACCTGCCAGCAGGGTTCCTACTCCAGGAAGTACCGGCGTCTCCCCCTTTGTCGCCGACGATAATCGCGATGCGACAATTTCTGAGACCGGAGAAATTATTGCTTTCATTTCAACCCGCAATCTTGCTACTGCCAACGCTGACGGCAACCCTGAGTTGTTTCTGCATAACATCTCGACACCCGGAGGTTTTGTTCAGGGAACAACGACTCAGGACAGCTTTGTGGGCCCGGTGCTTCATTCCGTCTTTCAATCGAATCCGTCGATGTCTGCCGATGGATCCGTCATCGCCTTTATTTCGACTGGTAACCTGAACGGTAACAATAATGACGATGGCAGCGGTCATGGAAATGCCGAGGTGTACATTGGCACGTTCAACGGCTCGGAATTCACGATTACCAGGCAAGCGACTCGAACCAGGTCTAATGCGGCTGGGACAAACTTTGGCGCGACTGTGAATCTCTTTAGTCAGGGCCGGCGCTTAAGTCGCGACGGGACCGTACTCGCTTTTGAATCTCTTGCTGATGATCCGAAAGCGAATTCAACGACGAATCAGACTTTTCTGGCTGTGTTTGTCTACACCATCGCGCAGGACAGGTTTGACCTTGTGGGTAGACGGGCCGCCACTTTCCCAGGCGACGTCATTCACTTTCCCACTTTCACCGATTACAACGCTTCACTGGCGCCCGGTACGCTGATATTCGCTTCCGCACTCAACTTCAAAACGGATGGGACATTTCCGACCGTGGCCGAAGACAGTACCGGATTGAATCCGGCCCGGGTTACGCAGATATTTGCTACACCGCTTCCGATAACCACGACGAACACTTTTACACGGCTGACAAAGAATTCCACGTTTGCCTCCTTCAGTCCGTTTACCACCGCCACGCGAGAGAGATTTGCTTTCAGTGCAGGCGGCGCGGAACTTGGCGGGGGCAACGCTGATTTGTCGACCGAGGTCTTCTATTTGTTGAGCCCGCCGGTGACTACCGAGTCTACGGCAGTGTTGTCATTCTTCACTGGCGCAAGCAACATCCCGTTACCGGCCGCCAGCCCGACACCCAGCCCGACACCGACGCCGACACCAACGCCGGCTCCCGGTACAGTAACGGGCCTTGCTCGTGGCGAGCTTGGCATCATTCGCACGACCGAAGAGTTTGTCGCCTCGGATCAAGCCGCGAGCGGCTCGGAGACGAAGCGAAGTCCCGCGCTGCCGATTGAACTCAATGGTGTGTCTGTTTCAGTGGACGGGGCAGCAGCGGGTCTTTATTTCGTGGGGCAGGCTTCAAAACAAATCAACTTCGTGGTGCCGCTCGGGGTTCGGGCTGGGATCCAGACCGTAGTTATCAACACGCGAATGGGTGGCGGAAAGCAGTTTCGGGGATTCCTGACAATTGTACCTGCCCAGCCTGACATTTTTACTACAACAATGGATGCCGGAGGCCGGGCTGCTGTCGTGAACGTGACTAATCCAATGACCCGAACTCCCGAGCCTTTTAATGTCACCTCGACAGATGCTAGCGGCAACACAGTCGCCACCGTCCTGGAGGTCAGCCTAACCGGAGTCCGATCCGCCACGGCCGCAGAGGTGACTGTTTCTATTGTCACTGCAGCCGGCACCACCAATATTACGGGTGACTCAATTGTGCTGGTCAGTCCCAATCGGGAAATGCCTGGCTGGGACCTTATTCAGTTCCGTCTGCCGGCATCGCTTGCCGGAGCGGGTGATGTGCCAATAGTTGTGACCGTGACCAGAAGTGGAGCAACCTTCGTTAGCCGGCCCGCTGCTACGGCGCCGCACATTACGATTAATTAATTTAGCGGCTTCATCGCCAGCTATTAAATGGGCTCGCACGTTGGAAAGTGCAGGCCCATTGTTCTATCGACCACACCCGTCTAACGAAGGTCATCGGAAGATGCTGCCATGATACTCCAATCCCGCTAAGTCTTATTTCGTTCTCTGCTTTTTACTAATGGCGATTGAGGATTTACTATCAACCTCAAATGATTTCTGCTCAAACAGCACGACGCGCAGTGTGGCGCCCACTCTGGGAATTGCCAGGACGTTTCGAGTTGATCCTGTCGCTTGCCCGGCGTGAGCTTGTGGCCCGCTACAAAGGATCGACACTCGGTATCCTTTGGGCCTTGCTAACGCCGGTGGTAATGATTGCGATCTTCACGTTCATCTTTGCGGGGATATTTGGGGCGCGATTCGGCGCCAATTCGTCACACTGGGACTACGCGATCCACCTGTTTTGCGGATTGTTGCCCTGGACAATGTTTCAGGAGACGGTGATGCAATCGTCAACTACCATCGTTTCACATTCAAACCTCGTGAAGCGTGTGGTTTTTCCACTGGAGACTTTGCCGATTGCGCAAACTCTCGCGGCAATGGGTAACCAATTGTTCGGCACTGTAGCGCTGCTGCTCGCCATCCTGATCATTCGCCAGGGAATTCCCTTATCTACTCTTTGGTTACCGGTACTCGTCATTCCGCAACTGCTCTTCGTGCTTGGCGCGGCATGGCTAATAGCATCGTTCGGCGTATTTCTCCGCGACATCGCGCAGGGAATTTCGCTCTTTATGATGGCCTGGATGTTCCTTACGCCGATCATTTATCCGGAGTCGATAGTTCCCGCGCGCTACCGTTTTTTCATCAATCTAAATCCGCTGACTCCCTTAATTAGAAACTACCGGCGCGTGTTGATAGAAGGCGTCGCGCCCGATTGGACAGGCCTTGCCTACTTTTCCGCGTTTGCGATCGTGAGTTTTGTCTTCGGCTACTGGTGGTTTGCCCGCACGCGGAAGAATTTTGCGGATGTGATTTGAACCCGCCCTTCTCGCTGTTGAGGAATTACCCTCGGGGGCTTTTTGATTTTGCGAGGCCTGGGAACGGTCCAAAGATACACGGTCCGGTAAAGCTGTCCCCAGGGGACACGAACTGTTTGTTCCGGCTTCCAGTCGCCCATGCGGAAGTCGTGTGACACGATGCGTGAGCCGGGGCGGAGTTCGCGCAATAATTTTGGCCGCAGAAGTACATTCAGTTTTTCAGACAGGTAGAGCGTTACGATACTGGCCTCGCGGACATCGACGCGAAACATATCCTCAGTGCGAAAGCTAACGAGTTCTGAAACTCCAGCGCTGCGGGCGTTTTCTTCAGCCTCAGCTACCAGCTTGGGATCTATCTCAATGCCAACTGCGCGAATGCCAGACGCCCTGGCAGCGGCAATTGGAATGCGACCATCTCCGCTGCCCAGATCGTAAAGCACTTCACCTTTCTTTATGTTTGCCAAACGCAACATCTCGGCGACGGTTTCCGGCGGCGTTGGGTAATAGATCACATCGGGCTTGCGGACGCGCCCCTTCTTACGTGAGGCCTGTGCCGGGGCACCGTTGTGATTCGCTGAAGACCGATCACGCAAGGGACGAAACGAGAAGAAGTGTAAAAAGAGTTTCTGGGCAAGGCCGGTATCCGCAGGAAGTTCTCCTGCAACCGCGACAGAGTTTCCCATCGCAGCAATGGAGCTCGAGACCAGGATCAGAGTCAAAGCTGCTATTCGATTAAGAGTTTTCATAGCTAGCTGTCTGTCCTGCTGTTTGCTTCTGTCTCTTGCCATCCTCGTTAGCCAGCACCACGACGACTCCCATCAACCACCAAAAGACGAGCGCAACCTCTGCGTCGCCGAAATTGTAGTTGACCATTGAACTGGCAAAGAAGCCGGCAATTGCTCCCGTTGCGCCAAGCAAAACTCCATAGCTATTGGTCTGGCCGGAATCACGGAGCCTGCGCTCCGCTTTGGCCGTGATGATCCAGAAAGTTGCCATAATCCAGAGCCAGAAAAACATGGCGGGGAGTCCACGGTCAAAGGCCAGTTGCAGTGGCGTGGAATGAAGGCCAAGCATCTGATCACCAGGAAACCCCCACTCGTTCCAATGCCGGTGCACAGCATCCATTCCATGACCGAAGAGCGGATGAACCAGTATTCTCGAAGCGCCGGCTTTCGCAATCGCAAGTCTCAGGGAGACGCTTGAGTCCCGCAGCGCCAGGGCGTCCTTCGCTCGCGTTTGCCAAACCACGAAAGCGCCAAAGCCCAAAACCAAAATCAGGGCCGCCACCACGAGGACCCGAGTTTTTCCTCGTACAGCGCGCAGGATGATCACACAACCGCCGAGCGCGAAAGCGATCAGAACAGTACGCATCGCTGTCAGAGCAATACCCAGCGCAAGGACGAAGCTGGCGGCAATCGCCAACTTAAAGCGCAGGTTTGCGCCGTGGTTTTTGAGGTGAGCGAGCGCTAGTCCGAGCGCGAGTTGCGCGAGAATCTGGAGAATCTCGGAAAATGTTTCATAGTGACGTGTCCAGCCGGAGGCGCGAAACCAATGGATTCGACTTGTGCCTGTGATCCCGGACGGGGTCCCCTGTTGCTTCTCACGCTCGTTCAAAATGAGACCTGGACGCTCTACATGTTCGCCCCGAGAGATGAGGCTCACGGTCACCTTCGTTTCAGGTGATGCAGCCTTGATTGCGGCGTCGACGTCAGCTGTCGAATAGACCCTCTGATTGTTGATTCTCCAGATAGCGTCGCCAGTTTCGACGTGGACTCGTCGTAGAGGGCTATCGAGGGCGATCGACTCCACGATCACCCCACGTCCGCGCGCCAGGTCGTAGACGCTGTAAAGAGTTCCCGCGACGCCGGAGAGGATCATGATGCAAACGAGCAGGACCGCGGTGCGTTTTGTGACGACCGCCTGCGTAATGTAGAAGAGGAACAACACGCAGACAGATTGAAGTTTTGGAATGCTGCTGGCCGGCTCTTCGGAAAGAAGTGATGAAGCAATTGTCCAGATGGCGAAGACGCAGATCGGCAAATCGAGTTTGGTATGACGGAGACCGGATCTGCGGATTGCCTGCGTGTGAATCAGCCAGCCGATAACGACCAGCGCCAGCGCTATTTCGGCGCCGGCGATCGAGTGAGGTGCAAAAGCGGCATAAAGGACGAATCCTAAGGTAACAAGCCGCTTGGCCCAACACGCCGCGCCAGCGGAATCTGATTCAGGAACAGACTTTTGAAGCGATGTTTGGGACGGAGCCGTCAAAGTGTGTCCTGAGGCCAGGTTGAAGCTTCGGAGTTAGTCAAAAACGCCGCAAACCGTTGAAAATCAATGTCGTTGACACCTTCATTTACGTCTGTTAGTTTATCTTGTGACTGTTCTTCTCCCGGAGGATGGTCCGGAAAGATGATCATGCGGTCTGGCCCGACCCTCCACCCCGCCACGTTTGACGCCGCAACCCTATTTGGTGATACATAATACTCCCGATGGCTTTCGAAAAAGCGAAGGTTCTGAAAGCGGCTGAGAAATTCCTGTCACAGGGGAAAATTAGCGCTGCCATAAAAGAGTATCGTCAGATCGTCGAAAATGACGACGACGATCTAACTACGCTCAACATGCTGGGAGACCTGTGTGCCCGGGCCGGTCAGAACGATGAAGCCGTTTCGTGTTTCTCGCGCATTGCCGAACACTACCGGGAACGAGAGTTCAATCTTAAAGCGATCGCCATGTACAAAAAGATCGAACGGCTTGTGCCGCGCGATCCCGCCATCGCTTACAAGCTGGGCTCGCTTTATGCGGTACAGGGGTTGATCGCCGATGCCCGGGCGCAATATCTCATCGTCGCGGACGCTCACACGCGCGCAGGCCGCACCAGGCAAACTCTGGAAGTGCTTCACAAGGTTGCTGACCTCGATCCCAACAACACTGAGATTCGGCTCAAGCTGGCTGCCGGCTATCTCAGCGAAGACCTGAAGGATGAGGCGGCAAAGGCTTTCGCCGATGCCGGAGCTCGTCTGTTTGAAACGGGTGATTTTGAGCAATCGCTCAGCGCGTATTCCAAAACTCTGGAACTTTCCCCCAACAATGAAACAGCCCTCAAAGGTGTGGTTTCGGCGCATGTAGCGTTAGGCGAGGCGGATGAAGCGGCCGAGCTTTTGGAGCGTTTGGTGGCAGACAGACCGGATGATTCCGATCTGGTCCTGATGCTGGCCCGCACTTATGTCGACGCTGAGGACCCCAAAGGCGCAGAGCGCGCCACTGCGATCCTGTTAAAGCAGGATCCAAAAAACTACATCCGGCTGCTCGAGGTTGCAAAACTTTATCTGAAAACCGCAGACGTCAGCGAGGCGACGCGGGTCCTTGGCGGCGTTATTGAACAGTTGCTTGCCGGGCGTGAAGAGAACGATCTGCTGGAGCTTGTAAACGAGGCGCTCACACGCGATCCGGAACACGTGGAAGCCCTGAAGCTGCTTGTGAGAATTCACTGGTGGCAGCGAGATATGGAAAACCTGCGCGCTGCGCTCGAACGGCTGGCGGACGCTGCCGAAGCCGCAGGACTGATCGACGACGAACGCTACGCCCTGACCCAGCTCATCCGCCTGACTCCCGATGATCGGTATTCGGAGCGACTTATTTCCCTGGGCGGTGTGCCGGAGGATGCCGCTGAGGGTTTCGGCTTGGGCAAAGAGTTATCCTTCACTGAAACCTCAGCACTTGAGGATGTCGAAACGAGTGATCATGAAATAGTTGGCGCCGAAGACGCAGAGGAGACTGTGGACGCAGTCGAATTCGAATGGAACTCAGTAGAAGACCAAACGCCGGCGGATCCAAGTGCTTCATTCGCAGATCTCAACGAGGATAACGCAGATAGCGCAATTTCTGATGAGGGCTCCAGAGGCAATACACAATTGGAATCGCCGATTGACGAAGAGGCGCGCCGCGCGGCTCTGATGCTCCAGGAACTGGAGAGCGTGGATTTCTACATCACTCAGGGCTATGTCGACATTGCAACGGATACCCTCGACCTGATGCAACGCCAATTTGGCTCGCGTCCCGAGATTGATGCCCGACGGGCGAGGTTGCAATCTATAAGCGGTGCTAAGGGAAGCGGCAGTGTCCGTCCTGCAGGAGTTAATTTTGAGTTTGGCAACGCTGAACAGTTATTGACCGCGGAACAAGTCACGGCAGATGTCGATGTTGCTTTTGCCGGAGTGGCAGAGAAAGGCGCGGTTGTGCATGAGTTTGCACCTGCCCCTGGCGCAGCAGAAGGCAAAGGGATCGACGCCGGGCTAGCCGAGATTTTTGAAGAATTTCGTGTCGCTGCTGAAGAAGAGCCGGCAAGCAGGGAAGACTTCGAAACCCACTACAACATGGGAACCGCCTACAAAGAGATGGACTTGCTTGACGATGCAATTCGCGAATTTCAAACGGCGGCCGGTTTAACTCTCGTTGGTGACGGAAGCCCTCGCTATCTGCAATGCTGTAACATGCTGGGGCATTGCTTCATGCAGAAAGATCTGCCGCGCGCTGCCGTGCTGTGGTTTCGGAAGGGGCTGGATGCGCCTGGCCACGGCGAAGAAGAGTACAAAGCACTGCGCTATGAGTTGGGAGCAGCTTATGAGCTGATGGGAGATCTCAAGCGCGCCCGGGACCTGTTCACGGAGGTGTACGGGATGGACGTTTCCTATCGCGGCGTGGGTGATAGGCTGAGAGATCTCGAGATGCAAAAATCAGGTCGAAGAGGACGCACCAAAGTTTAGAAATCGTCAATCGTGAATCGTAAGTCGTGAATAGTGATCGTGAATCGTGAATTGTGAATTCGGAATTCGGAAATCGGAAATACTCCCTGCCGGTATAATTGCCGATCAGTAATCAAACGCTTGGCGATTTGAAGGTTTGACGATTTGCGATAAAGGATTCACTATACCGTTCACGATTTCCAATGCACGATTTCACGATTTCACGATTTTATAATTCACGATTCACGATTTGCGATTAACGATCCCAGATGTCGGCAAAGCTTAGCGTCATTTTTTACATTATTCTCTGCCTCGAAATCGGTATAGTGCTGACGTTGTTGCCATGGATTCCGCAGGGGTTTCTCGGGCTCAGTGACTGGGGCAACAATTATTTTCTGTTGTATGCCGCGCGGAAGACCGGGTTCTATGGACTGCAAAGCGTGATCGCTTCAGGATGGGTCCGGGGCGCCGTAACAGGTCTCGGCTTACTGAATCTCGGCATGGCATTCTGGGAAATCTTCAACTTCAAGCAGACATTGCACGCTTTGCAGACGAATGCCCTCCCGCCCAAGAGAAAGCCCGCCCAGAGTGCAGACGCCAATCAGTTATCTGATCACGAGCGGAGTCACGACCGCGCAGACAACGCCGGCGAGTGAAGAGTTCGCATCCATCCTCCAACTGGTAGCAGCCGCGGTAGCCGCAAACGTTTCCCTCATCCAAATCCGCGAGAAGGAACTGAGAGCGCGAGTTCTTTGTGAACTGACAACCAGTGCTGCCGCGCTGACGCGTTCAAGTCCCACTCGGCTGTTGGTAAACGACCGTGCGGACATTGCGCGCGCAACCGGCGCCGACGGGGTCCACCTGACCACTCGCTCGCTCGCTCCCGACGTCGTACGTCGCACTTTCGGTCCTGACTTCTTAATTGGAGTGTCGACCCATTCTGCTGCCGAGGCTCGCGCCGCCCGCGAAGCACAGGCTGACTTCGTGGTTTGGGGGCCGGTGTTCGCGACCGAATCGAAGCGCACGCATGGCGAACCATTAGGCACCGTCGGGCTGTACTCAGTCACAAAAGAGTTGGCGCCGTTTCCAGTAGTTGCGCTTGGTGGAATCACCCTTGATAACGCTGTTGCCTGCTTTGAAGCTGGCGCAAGCGGGATCGCCGGGATTCGACTTTTCCGTGATCCCGAGAGTCTGGTGGAGCTAGTCAATCGCATTCGGAAGGCTTCGCGAGTTACTAAACAATAATGGCGGAAAAATCATCATCGCTGCCCATCGCTTTGACTATTGCCGGACTTGATCCTTCGGGTGGCGCCGGCATCCTCGCGGACGTAAGAGCGTTTGCAGCTTTTGGTTGTTTTCCCACCGCTGCCATTACTTCGCTGACTTTTCAAAACACGACGGGCGTGGTCGGGGCCGTGCATCAGTCTGGTGAAACGGTTCGTGCCCAGGTACTTCCGATCATTGAAGACTTCGCCGTTGACTGCGCCAAGACTGGAATGTTGCCGACTCGCGAGGTGATCGCAGCCGTGGCGCGTCTTTTCCGCGAGGCCGCGTTGCCGGCGCCGGTTGTTGACCCGGTGATGCGTGCAACGTCGGGCGACGATTTAATCGACGACGATGCCGTTAGCTGTTTGGTGTCAGAACTATTTCCTTTAGCGCGTCTGGTTACTCCCAACATTCCCGAGGCAGAACGGCTGACAGGATTGACGATTGTCGATGAAGAGGGAATGAGCGAGGCCGCGCAGATGATTCGCGCGATGGGTGCACGGGCGGTTCTCGTGAAGGGTGGGCATCTTGGTTCACGGACGCCATCTTCCTCAACAGAACTGGCTGAAAATGTCCTCGCGCTTGAGAACAAAGTTCCCTCACGTGAGGCGATCGATGTGCTCAATTTGGAAGGACGGATAATCGTGTTTCGCGCGGAAATGATTGGTGGCCGCGAGATCCACGGTTCCGGTTGCACCTTGTCCGCGGCGATTGCGGCGTGTCTTGGACGAGGAATGGACTTGGAAGAATCAGTCGATGCGGCCAAACGCTTCATCACCGCGGCCATTAAGACGTCACCTGCAATCGGACACGGCGCGCGCCCATTGTTCTTCTAGCCGCGTACCTCCAAGGTGGACGAGTAGGCTTTGGACGCCACCTGTCGGCTCATCGTTCTCAGAACTAGCGTCTTCCGGAAGGAGGCCCCGTCTCACAGGGGGCCATCCAATGTCAGAACCGGGAGCGGTAGCGACCGGGTCCATGCGCGCGATCGTCACACTAACGACAATGGAGGAACTGCTACTTTTTTACTCGGCACCACTGACCCGGTCGCTACCGCTCCCGGTTCTGACATTGAATCACCGCCGACTCACTTTCGGTTATCGGCGTCGAGGTGTTTTGTTGCGTCTCTTGCGACACGCTATTACGTCACGACTCAATCGTGACCTTGTCCATCTTCACTTCCGAGTTGGGCCGATCGTTACGATCTACCGGAGTCGTCGCGATCGCGTCAACAACATCCTGCCCTTGCGTGACTCGACCAAAGATTGTGTAGTTTGGCGGCAAACCATAGTCCGCATGCATGATGAAAAATTGGGAACCATTCGTATTGGGTCCGGCATTGGCCATTGCTACCGTACCCGCCTTATAACCACGCTGGTAAACAGGTGACGAAGAATTAATCTCATCCTTGAAGCGACCGCCGGCTGCGGATTCTCCACCGCGTCCGGTCCCCGTCGGATCGCCGCCCTGAATCATAAATCCCTTGATCACGCGATGAAAAATGATGCCATCGTAATAGCCGCGTTCAGCAAGCTTGATGAAATTGTCGGTCGTGTTGGGGGCGTCAGCCTCCAGAAGTTCAAAGCGAATCGTGCCCTTGTTCGTTTGAATTACTGCCGTGCGATTTGCCATTGATCCATTCTCCTTCAATTAAGGCGCCAGTGCCGGCTCCGTTTGTTGTTCCCTTCAGGATCGAATCTCAATTCCCGTTGTTACCCTGTCCTGGGCGTCCAGGATAAACCTTTCGATAGCGACAGCCACGCCATCGTCATCGTTTGTGGTTGTCGCGTTCAGCCCTTTGATTTCATGCAACGAAGGTTCGGCGTTGCCCATCACTACGCCTGTTCCCGCAAACTCCAACATCTCGAGGTCGTTCAGATTATCACCAACAGCCATCACTTCATGGCTGGAGATTCCCAGTTCAGCGGCGGCAGCGGCAACGCCCACGCCTTTGGAAGCCCCGGGATGAACAATGTCGAGTAACGCGAAGTCTTTCCTGGCATAAGTGGTACAGAAAATCTTTACGGTTTCTTTCAGCTCCCGGCGTAGTTGCGCCTCCAAGTGCTTCATCCTTTCACAGCCACCGGAGAAAGCCAGATGCACCGGTTCATGATTCAAATATTCCTCAACGAGGGCGACTTGCCTTACTGCAGCGCCTGATTCTTCACCGTGAATGCGCTGCGCCCAGGTAACGTACTGTAGAAGAGCCAGGTTGTCGCCGCTGAGATGATCATAAATCAGAACACCTAAACCCTCGTGATCGTCACTGATGAGTGGATCAGCTCCGGCGGCTCTTCCCACCTGAATTGCGTTGCGCGCCGCCGCGAGTGGCAGTGGCAGCACAGCAACCGTCTCCAATGTTTCAGCGTGTTTGGTCAACGCGCCATTATGTGCAATCACAGGCACATCAAGACCAAGTTCCAGCGCGATCGGGCGCGCGTCACGAAAACGCCGGCCGGTGACAATAGCGACTCGCACTCCAGAACTTCGCGTTGCCGCCAGGGCGCGGCGGTTCCGTTCAGAAATCTGCCCGCGCGAGTTAAGCAGCGTTCCATCGAGATCCAAAGCAAGTAGGCGTATCGACATTGGGAATCGAAGCCACGTTAAGAGAATCACGGCAAAAAGGCAAAACCCTTGAAAGGATGTCGCACCCCGGCGTCTGTTGTAGGGCGACCCACAATACCCACCATGCTTACCGGGTACTGATGCAGTTTGGGAATGACGTCAGTACCACCACGCGGGAGCGGGTGGCCTGGTGCGCTAGCACTCAGGCCTCGCGTGGTAATGATTCATCACTCGAACTCCGAATGTTGGGCGCGATACACCAAGGATTGAGTTCCGCGTATGGGCCCATCGGCTACCGCCTGGTAGTACTGACTTCAACTAATCGGCAATTGGCAATTGGCAATCGGCAATCCATCCAACACAGTTGCTACCGCGTGGTGGTACCAACCTCACTTCCGGAACACCCTTACCAGGACCATTGTGCTTCGCGGCCAATAGTCTGGTATTATCCGCAGCCTCCCCGAAGCAACAAACTAACTTGCGAGGTGACCTATGAAACGGGCCGCAATTGTGCTTTGCCTGCTAGCTTTTGCCACAGCATCCGCTGTCGCTTTCCCGCAAGGGTTCAAGTTGATTAAAGAGTTCCTGAGCGGATACGAGGAAGTGCCTTCTGTATCTACCGGGGGCAGCGGTACGTTCAATGCCAAAATCAGTAAGGACGGGTCGCAGATTGAATACGAATTGAAATATACCGAGCTCGAAGGTACAGTCCAGCAAGCTCACATTCACTTCGGGAACGTGGGCGTCAATGGTGGCATCACGGTGTTTCTCTGCACCAATCTCGGCAACGGCCCGGCTGGAATACAGCCATGTCCGGCCCCACCCGCTACAATTTCAGGAACAATCTTAGCGGCCGATGTCAGCCCAAATATCCCGGTCACACAAGCCGCCAGGAATCAGGGACTGAATACCGGAGAGATAGACGAATTGATCCGGGCAATGCGCGCCGGCGCAACCTACGTCAACGTCCACAGCACTACGTGGCCTGGCGGCGAGATCCGAAGCCAGATTGATGGCAATAACAGCCACAATCATTGATTCTGGCGCGTAAGATTCGTGTCAGAGGTTTAATGTTTTGACGACCGTGTGCGGCGGTGTGGGTAACTAGTTCTTCCGGATGGCGGAAGGGGGTGAGAGACTGCGTTAAGCACCGCTTTCTGACTCTTCATTCATCAATCAAAGGCGCCTCTTAACCACCTCACTATTGCAACAAATAGATCTGAACGGCGTTGCACAAAAAGCTTTCAAACCGGCAGTGATCACTGTGCAGTTGGCTTTTGTATAGTTTGTGATGCTTCGAGTGTTTTCGTGGATCGTAGCCAATGGTTCGGTGAAACACGATCCACGAATACACACGAATCGTCACGAATTAAGAATAGCGTAGCAATTCATCTTCAGAATCCGACCCTTGTGCAAAGCCGATTAGAACTACAGGTAATAGCCCAGCACTTTAGAGTCTGTGTCAAAACTCACTGGTCAGAAGTAAGAAAGATTATCACAAGGAGTGAGAGCGGAAGGGTTAAAATGGCAACAGTTGTGGAGCTGAGGATTGGTTAAAGAGGAAG
>JBPCNX010000083.1:0-45129 GCA_051000815.1 Pyrinomonadaceae bacterium | reverse complement strand
CCCAAATTGAGACCGCGTGAATACTGGGAGCGCGGGCGTCTCGCCCGCACCGCCCCATCAGGCGCGACCTTCAAGAATCTTTTTCGCGCTTCGCGCCCATTGCGGGCAGGAAGCCCGCGGACCCAGTATTGGACTTGCATCACATCTGAGACGCAAAACTTGTGACTTCAAACCCTGTGGGCAATACTGCCTCAGGGATCGCAACCATATAACCCGCCCTAACGTAGTAACTGAATCGTGAAATTTATCGAAACCTTGAAACTTGCCGTGGCTGCAATTTGGGCGCATAAGCTGCGCTCAGTGTTGACGCTGCTCGGCATGATCATCGGCGTGATGGCCGTCGTGGTCGTCTATTCCCTAATCCAGGGGTTCAATACATACGTTGACGAGAAAATCGCAGGGATTGGCGCCAAGTCTTTCAATGTCCAGCGATTCAATCCGCTGGAAGACTTCAAAGACACTGACACCATCGCGGCGGCACAGCGACGTAACAAAGATCTGACCCTGGATGATTACGAATATCTGAAAGAGCGGGCAACGCTAATCGGAAAGCTCGGAGCGCGAGCGCGCGGAACACCTTCTGAGATCAAGCGCGGCGATCAAACGCTCGAGGATGTTTTCGTCTCCGGCGCCACCGCGGCAATCGCTGACATCGAGAACCGCGATATCGCTGACGGCCGCTTTATTGTCGATCCGGAAAACGATGCTGCGCAGCGAGTCGCTTATCTCGGCGCCGACGTGGCGACCAAACTCTTCCCGGCCGGCAGCCCGCTGGGTCAGGAGATTTCCATCGCCGGATTGCCTTATAGAGTGATCGGAATCGAAGTCGCGAAGGGCACGGTCTTCGGGATACCTCAGGATAACTTTGTACTCATACCGCTGAAGACCTATGCCAACAACTTCGGCGGCTTAATACGCCAGCGCTCGCTTTATTTTGTAGCCACTTCCAAGACCGACGACACCTTCAATGACGCAGTTGACGAAGCGAGATTCCTGATGCGTGTGCGTCGCAAGCTGGGTCCGAACGAGAAAGATAACTTCGGCATCGTTACTCCGGACGCGATTACCGGACTTCGCGACCGGTTGTTTGGAACCATTTTCATCGTTGCCATCGCGGTTCCCAGTATTGCCTTATTCGTGGGCGCAATCGTAATCATGAACATCATGCTGGTGTCGGTGACGGAGCGTACGAAGGAGATAGGGATACGCAAATCTCTCGGTGCGCGCCAGATGGATATTCTGAGGCAGTTTCTCGTGGAAGCCGTCACGCTTTCAGCAATCGGCGGACTGGTGGGTGTGACCATCGCGTGGATTATCGGGCGCGTGCTAACCGCGGTTTTCTTTCCTACTTCTCTTTCGGTCGTGGCGGTGGTTATTGCCGTCGGCGTTTCTATGGGCGTAGGCGTGGCAGCGGGGGTGTTCCCAGCCTGGAAGGCAGCGCGGCTGGATCCGATTGAAGCGCTGCGTGCGGAGTAGTACTTTGAACTTGGTACTTTGTTCTTAGAACTTGGTTGTTGAAGTTGGACTGGTGAAATTTGCCGCTTGCTTTGTACAGTTCGAGTTTCAGAAGCGAACAAAGTACAAAGTTCTAAGTACAAAGTTCAAAGGGCTGGATTGAAGCAGAGCGAAAGAGTTTTGATATGAAAATTCTACGAAGCGATATCTACGAAAATCTGCGGATGGCGCTTTCCACACTCATGGCCAATAAGTTGCGATCGTTCCTGACGGTGTTTGGCGTGGTTATCGGCGTGATCACCGTCATGCTCATTGCCTCGATCATCAGCGGCATCGACGTTTCTGTGAAGAAGGAGGTCGAATCGTTCGGCACACGTTCGATCTTCATCAGCAAGTTCAATCCTGGCATCCACGTGGGCCGCCTCTCGCGCGAGGAAAGGATGCGCAAGGAACTGACCTACGACGATGCGATCGCGCTTTCAACCCTGCCGGCCGTGGAGATCTCCGTTCCCTTCCTCGATATTACAAACAACTTTTTCGGACAGAAGTTGCTGGTTTCAGGTGGAGGAAAAACTACTGCTGGGGTTGCGTTGCAAGGAACGCTGCCCGAATTCGAGCGGGCCGGAACTCAGGTGATTTCGGAAGGAAGGTTTTTCACTCAGTCTGAAAATGACAGCAAGCAGGATGTGGCTGTAGTCGGATCGAAAGTGGCGGACGACTTTTTTCGCTTTGGCTCGCCCGTCGACCAGACAATAAAGATCGGGGCAGATGAGTTTCGCGTGGTGGGCGTCTTGGAGAAACGTGAACAGTTTCTGATTAGCGGCGGCAGCGATGATCAGAACAATGTCATTTATCTTCCTTACGAGGTGGCCAGGAAACTGAAACCGAATGCCGACGACGTCTACATCATGGCCGTCGCCAAACCGGGTTTGATGGACGAAGCCAAGGATCAGGTGCGCGACATGTTGCGCGTGAGACGGCAGGTTTCCTTTGCGGCGCCAGACAATTTCGGCATGCAGACAGCTGAAAGCATTCTCGATAATTTCCGTTCGATTACTGCAGGTTTGGCTATCGCTATGGTTGTAATCTCGTCTGTGGGATTGATGGTAGGCGGCATCGGTGTGATGAACATCATGCTCGTGTCCGTTACCGAACGAACTCGTGAGATTGGAGTGCGTAAGGCAATTGGCGCCAAACGCAGCGACATCATGTGGCAGTTCTTAATCGAGGCCGCCACTCTCACCGGCATCGGCGGAATAGTCGGCCTCTCAGTTGGCTGGCTTCTTACTCTCCTGCTGAGTCTGCTGCTTCCCTCTTATGTGCCTCTCTGGGCGCCGATTGGCGGCCTGGTGGCCAGCGTTGGTATTGGTTTGATCTTTGGACTCTGGCCGGCGTGGAAGGCCGCCCGACTCGATCCCATCGAATCGCTCCGCTACGAATAAGATCCCGCTTTCAGCGTGATGCCGATCACACCGTGAGCCGTGGGCCTTGCCCACGGCTATTAACTTTCACGCTTTCATCGTAATGCTTACCGCGATCCTTGGAAGACGTTGGACATTGGCCTTGGACTTTGGACATCTCTTTTAACTGATGAAGCTTGGGAACAACGCCGTGATGATCACGAAGAAAATCAGCCCCAGCAACCAAAACAGAACAGCCGTTCCCCACGCCGCGCCCTTGCTAACTTTCTGACCGCCATACCGCAGGCCTGTAGCTTTCAACCACAGCCCATAAAACGACAGCAGCCCAATCGCACTCGCAGTGACAAACAACACCGGATGCTCAGCCGGTGTAAACAGGATCCCCAAATTGTCCTGCACCAGACTCTCCTGACCCATGATCGGATGAACGTCCTCGGGAGCCTTGATGTAAAGCAAGATCAGGCTGATCACTTTCTGGATTACCACGATCGGCACTGAGGCATAAATGAGTATAGCCAGCGACTGCCAGAAGTTTATGCGCCCGCCAAATACCAGAACGCCGAGCATGTAGAGCGCTCCCAAAAAGCTCATAAAAATAAACACCCCGACGACGGTCTTGATTGCAGTTCCGACGCGCTGCACCGGATTCTTCGCCTGTTCCAGGCCTTCCTCGCGCTGCCGCTCCACGGCCTCGGGCGGGATAAAGGGCGTTTGGGCCATCTTGTCAGCTGTGTAATTGACTATCACTTCAGGCGTCAGGCGCTGGGTGAAGGCGACTGAATAAATGATAGTAAGTGACGCTATCAGGAGCAGACCGGCAAGCCATCTGGGATGGGACCGCAAATTTCTGAACACTTGAGACGGTTCATAAAAAATTCCCAGCAGGCGCTGCACGGCAGACATTGGGGCCGGCGCATCCGGACCTGTCTTTGGCAAGGGGATAAAACTGAATGCAAACAACAGCACGCCCCAGAAACAAACGAGCCCGCCCGTACCGATGCCTCCGGGTATAAACTTGGCGATCCCCCCGACGAGAATCAGCAGCCCGACTACGAACAGAGCGATTGCCGGTTTCCGCAGATGAAGCGGTCGCGGCGCCGGCTGCTCAGCCGCAGGCGGGGACGGTGGTGGTGGCGGTTGAAAAGTTTCACTCTGCGGCGCGGGGTTCTGCTCGGGATTCATATCGCTCATTCGATTTTCCTCCTGGAGATTGAGGACGGGGAGACACGATTCCGTCCGAGATGTTCTGCGGCTGGTTTTGCTTCACTGTCCCTGCTTGATACGTCCTCGGCAAACCCTATGTTTCAGATCTTGCCGGAGAATTCTCCCAACCGGGGACGCGGATGCATGCGACTTCATGACCGGAAGCTACTTCACGTAATTCCGGATCAATTCTCGAGCACTCATCAATCGCGATGGGACAGCGAGTGCGAAAGCGACAACCCGATGGCGGGTTGATCGGCGTCGGCACATCGCCTTGCAGCACGATTCGCTCGCGCTTCCGTAGGGGATCGGGAATCGGGATCGCGGAGAGCAACGCCTGGGTGTAGGGATGAAGCGGTCGCACGTAAAGATCTGTTGCGCTGGCAATTTCAACGATGCGCCCAAGGTACATCACAGCCACTCGCGTCGAAATGTGTTCCACCACAGCGAGGCCATGCGAGATGAAGAGGTAGGTAAGACCAAACTCCTTCTGCAGGTCCTGCAGCAGATTAACAACCTGGGCCTGCACGGAAACATCGAGCGCCGAAACCGGTTCATCTGCCACAATCAGCTGCGGATTCAAAGCGAGCGTACGCGCGACGCCGATCCGCTGGCGTTGCCCACCGGAAAATTCGTGCGGATATCGTTTTCCGTAGTCGGGATTGAGTCCCACACGTCGCAGTAAATCTCTTACCCGGTCGCGTCGCTCGGTCTTAGTGCCGATCTTGTGAATCGTTAACGGCTCGCCAATGATGTCGCCAACAGTCATCCGCGGATTCAGCGAAGCGTAGGGATCCTGAAATACTATCTGCATCTCACGGCGTAACCTTCGCATCTCGGTTTTTCCCATTGCCAAAACGTCACGACCCGCAAAATCGACATGGCCTGCCGTTGGCTCGATCAGGCGCAGTAGACAACGGCCAACTGTAGATTTCCCGCATCCGGATTCGCCGACGAGCCCGAGGGTTTCCCCTCGCACGATGGCAAACGAAACGCCGTCAACAGCACGCACCACGTCATCACTTCCTTCAACGGGAAAATGCTTGACGAGATCGCGGACGTTGACGAGTTGTTGGGTAGTGGTCACTGGTTTAACTATTGTAACCGCCAAGACGCGGAGGAACGCCAAGGACGCCAAGGCAAAAACTCAGAAAACGTGTTTACTCGGACTTGGCGGTCTCGGCTATCCTTGGCGACTTGGCGGTTTCATTTTGGCCGCGCATTACTCTCTGCCAGATGATCCGCATTCACCGCCGCCGCGAGATCAAACAAAACGCAGCGTACCGTCACACCGCCGTCCAAATCATAGAGCGGAATCTCCCCTTCTTCGCAGCGCGGCATCCGATACTGGCAGCGAGGCGCGAAGTGACAACCGGGCGGGAGTTCGGTGGGATTGGGGACCACCCCTTCAATCGTTTCCAGTCGTTCCTTCTTCGCTACGTGTTCTGCAGTGAGTTTGGGTACAGACCGCAGAAGCCCTTCCGTGTAGGGATGCCGCGGACGCGCGAATAACTCTTCGACCGGAGCCTCTTCGACAATCTTGCCGGTATACATCACCGCCACGCGATCAGCGACTTCCGCTACCACGCCGAGGTCGTGAGTGATTAGCAGCACGGCGAGTTCACGGTTCTTACGCAGGCTGTCCAGGAGTTCGAGAATCTGCGCCTGAATAGTAACGTCAAGCGCAGTGGTCGGTTCATCCGCGATTAGCAGTTTTGGATCACAAGCCAGGGCCATCGCGATCATCACGCGTTGGCGCATGCCGCCGGAAAGTTGATGGGGATAGTCGTCAGCGCGCCGGGCCGGATCCGGAATCGCCACCTCGCGCATGGCTTCAACAGCAGCCGCCCGCGCTACTTTGCGATTCAGTTTGCGATGCAAACGAAGTGCTTCAGCGATTTGTTCGCCTACAGTGAAGACGGGATTGAGCGACGTCATCGGGTCCTGAAAAATCATGGCGATATCGTCACCGCGAATCTGACGCATCTCTGAATCCGAAAGCGACAGCAAATTCTTTCCGTCAAATACTATTTCACCGGCTACGATCTTTCCCGGAGGCGCCACCAGTCGCATGATCGAAAGGGCAGTGATGGACTTGCCGCAACCGGATTCCCCAACCAGTCCCAACAACTCTCCGCCATCCAGATAGAAACTGACGCCATCCACCGCGCGGACGAGGCCCGCGCGTGTGGGAAAATGGGTTTTCAAGTTTGTTACTTCGAGCAGGTGTGACATCAGTTGATTCTAACGTCGTCGAGAATAAATGCTTTGGAGCCGCGCTGCTACCTCAATGAACGATTGGGCTTCGTGCGGAGGTGTCCTGTACCCTGGCCGAAAAATGAAAAGCTGATTGCCCCCGCCATCTGTACTGGTTCCAGGGTTCGCTTCATAGAAGGCAAACAAGTCATCACTAAACGTGTTTCGGATTGCCATTTCCCCTGTGCCCCGCAGGAGATATTGGCTCGAAAAGGTCGGACGATTACTGAAATCGATGTCCTGATAGCCAAGGGCAGTGATGACCTTATGCAGAAAGCTCTCGGGACGTATTGCAAAGTAGGGAAGACTTAGATTGCGCGGCTCAAAATAGGCGACCGACTGATAGTGAGTATGCCTATGCTTCCCATGGCCGACAGTATATTTGTAATCAAAGAGAGCAGCCTTGACGCCGTTTCTCTCACCAGTCATCAGATTCTTGATCTGCTTACTATCGCCTTCAGAAAAGAGCACGAAGCTAAAAAGGTTTGGAAAATAGTCCAAAGGAACCTCTTCAGTAAACTGCCATCCAAGAAGCGTTGCCGAAGACTTCAACCCCAGCGTCCGTTCCATCTCAAGCTTTCGCGCGTATCGCCTGAACAAAACGACCACTGCAACTATCACCGCCAAAAAAACACTAAAAACAACCAGGAAAGTTAGTATGTCGTTCATCTGTTTCGCTTAACCTTCCAACGAAGGGTCGGTATTTACAACTTACAACCCCATCTTATCCATCTTCGCGTTCTCGTATTCGCTATCTTCACCCGGGTACCGCAGCAGCTTTTCAAACCTGCCCGTTTCTTTCGCGAGAGCCCAGATGACGCTTTCACCCGCCGGCACGATATTGGGAGTCGCGGCGAATACAGGATCCTTGAAGGCCTCCGCGGCGTCGATCAGTTTCCAACCTTTGTCCTTGAACATATCCAGCAGATCACCAAGGAACAAGGCGTTCAGGAGATTGTAGTGCATGAGTATCGTGTGTTTCACCGGACGGCCCAGCACTTTTTGTGCGAGGTCGTCGTAATACAGCGAACGCTCCCACATGTGGCTGAGATAGAAATCGCGGTAGGGCCTGACATCAGCGGCTGGATCCTTAGTCAGACGCGCCCTCAAACGATCATCGACAGCCCAGTCGGAAGCATCGATCGTGACGTGTCCGATGCTGTATCCGCGTTGTTTAAGAAAAGTTCTTACGGCGTCTCGCTTAGCGGCGGTTTCGCCTTCCTTTAGATACGGGAAACGAAAGCTCTTTTGGAAGTGTGGGAAGGTCTTGATTACGGCGTCACATTTTTCAATATCCTCGATGTAAGTTTCCGGCGTCACCTTCCCGCTATTAAGATACTTGTGCGAATAAGAGTGGTTCCCGATCAGGTGCCCGGCGCGGTCCCACTCATTCAACAGCGCTTTCCCTTTTTCGTTGTCCGCAAACTTACAGGCCACAAACAGCGCTGCCTTCAATTTGCCGTGGGCACGCAGCGCGTTAAGCAGCGCCTGATTCCGTTGCTCCGGATCGAGTTTGACTGACTTGTTCCAATTGAAGTCGTCGATAGTAATCGCAATTTGAGGGTGGTCTTTTGCGGACGTAGTAATAGACCCGCGCAAGCCAAGTGCGAGCGCGCCTAATCCGAGTGTTCTGGTAAATTCTCTTCTGTTCATCCTCCACCCCCGACAAGCTGTTGGTCGTCTCCGCTTGCCGCGTGAAACTACCGGCAGCGGTAAACCGCAATCAAACAAAAGGCCTCTAAGCTGACTTTAGCATAGAGGCCTTACGCCGAAGAACGATGTGGTTTGCGGGCTTACTTAATTGCTACCGCGCTCCGCGAGGTCGTGGTTTGTGTGGCGTTCCTTAACGGCTTCCAGTGGTGCAAGCCTCTTGCGCGGCAAACGTTGCGGCGCTGGGCTTACCGGCGCGGGAAGCGCCTCGACGTTGACGAGGAAACCGAAGACGCCGGTCTGCTGCACGCCGAGAAGGAAGTGCACATCGATGCTAGCGCCGGCCGCGAGTGGAAGCGCAAGAATCACTGTGCCGGCTGACAGGCTCGTGTTCAAGCCACCGCCATTGGGCTGCGCCGGCGGCTCCTCGCGCGTCAGGCCTCGCACGTCAAGCCTGCCACCGCCCGACGTGAAGACCGAGATATCTGGCGAGCTGAGCAAGCGAAGATCAGCGGTCCCGGCGGGCACTCCCGTTCCCCCAACGGACGTCGTGATGTCTACGACGCGGAAACGCAAGCGAGTTACAGCCTGCCCGGTGTGGTTCGTGAAGCGACGACGGATTGAGAGCGTGCCGAAGGTCGAAAAGTTGCCGGGGTTCGGAGTCGTATCGCGTACTCGCTCGCAGGCGAGTATGGCGTTCGTGCAACTGGCGGGACTACCTGGATCAATAGAGGAGGCTTTGATCTGTAAGTTGCGCTGAACAGGGCTTGCCAGGTTTTCCGGACCCGGCGTGCCCATGATCGCTCCAAAGTCAGGATTAGGTGACACCAGCACAAAATCGTTTTCGTTGTCACCAGTGTCCCGCGGAAGACCCGTTGCCAGGGAGCGTGCATGAAAGTAGTTCGTGCTGCCCGAGCTGACTGGAAGTGTTGTTAAGCCGTTCTCGCGGTAAAGGAACGGAACGCTTGAGGCGCCAACTGCGTCGAGCCGGTTGGCAAGCGTGAAGTTAGCAGGATTGGCCGTATTGAAGAGAGCAACACCGGAGATCAGTGGTATGTCAGTGGTGTAAGTCGCGTCGCCGGCCGTTGTCCCCGTACCACCGTAGTTAACAAGTGAGTAGCCAGCGGAGTTGACTCCGAGGTAGTGGCCCCGCACAGGGATGATCGTGCCGGCGGGCACGACGAAACGCGTTTGGCCGTCCGCGGCAACGAGCGCCCACCCCTCAGAGCCGTCCGACGTGGTAACGGTGAGCGGTGCCTCAGTGTTGTTGTATAGCTCGATGTATTCATCCAGGTCCGCGTTTGGCGCTGTGCTGCCTACGCCGAACCGGAATTCGCTGATGAGCATGTTGCTGGTTGGCGGGCAGTCTGTGCACGACTGCGCCCGGACGGCTGTTTGCGCGCCGGCCAGTAAGCAGAGAGTCAGCGCGAACACCGCGCGCGCGGTATAGGGATAAGCGGCGAGTGACGACATACCAGTTCTCCATTTTAAGAAAACTGTCAGGTGTTTTGCCGAGAGATGTAACAGGGGAAGGGCGGGCTCACG
This sequence comes from Pyrinomonadaceae bacterium, assembly GCA_051000815.1. Lineage (GTDB taxonomy): Bacteria > Acidobacteriota > Blastocatellia > Pyrinomonadales > Pyrinomonadaceae > PSRF01. The sequence continues at coordinate 35,599 of JBPCNX010000083.1, read as the reverse complement.
CAATCCCTGTCAGGCAGAAAGATACTAGCATCCCATTCGCACATCAGGAAGGGAGCAATTTGCAGGTCAGGAAGGTGACCCTGTCCCCGCTCTTCTTTTTGTAATTCACTGACAGGCTCAGGTCATTTGAAGGGTTGAAGGAGGTTAGGTCTAACCTACCAGGTATTTAAGCAAGAGCGAGGACAGGGTCCCTTTCTGACCTGTGAATCCAGTAAGACCTAGAGGTTTACCGACTCACGATATTCGCCCCAGACTCGGCGCAGGCGGTGGCTGACCTCTCCCACGGTCGCGTAGGACTCGACGGCGGTGAGGATGTGGGGCAGGAGATTGTCCGAACCGGATGCGGCGCGTTCCAGTGTCGTAAGAGCGGCTTCAGTACGTGCGTTGTCGCGGCGTTGGCGCAACTCCCGGAGCCGCCCGATCTGGTTTTGCTCAACCGCGGGGTCGACGGTGAGCAGAGACGGCGAGGATTCCTCGTCAACCTGGAAGCGATTAACGCCAACAACGATCGCGTCGCCGCTTTCGATTTCGCGTTGATAACGATAGGCCGATTCCTGTATCTCGCGCTGCACGTAACCTGTTTCAATTGCCCGCAACATTCCGCCCATCTCATCGATCTTTTTCAGATACTCAGCCGCTCTGCTTTCAATTTCGTCGGTGAGCTGTTCGATGGCGTAAGAGCCGGCAAGCGGATCCACGGTGTCGGCCACACCGGATTCGTTCGCAATCACTTGTTGCGTGCGCAACGCTATCCGCGCGGACTGTTCAGTCGGCAAAGCGAGTGCTTCATCCATCGAGTTTGTGTGGAGCGACTGGGTGCCGCCGAGCACTGCAGCAAGCGCCTGAATCGTTGTGCGCACGATATTGTTCTCGGGTTGCTGCGCGGTCAGGGACGAGCCCGCGGTCTGCGTATGAAACCGCAGCATCTGCGAACGCGGATCGCGCGCGCCGAATCGCTCGCGCATCGTTCGCGCCCAGAGCCGCCGCGCCGCCCGGAACTTCGCCACCTCTTCCAAAAGGTTATTGTGTGAGTTGAAGAAGAATGAGATGCGCGGCGCAAAGTCGTCGATTTCGAGTCCCGCCTGCAACGCTGCTTCGACATAAGCGATGGCATCGCCAAGAGTAAAAGCGACTTCCTGAACGGCGGTCGAGCCGGCTTCGCGAATGTGATAACCGCTGATCGAGATCGTGTTCCAGTTGGGAACTTCGCGCGCACAAAAAGCAAACGTGTCTGTCACCAGTCGTAGGGACGGCGCGGGCGGATAAATGTAGGTCCCCCGGGCGATATATTCTTTGAGGATGTCGTTTTGCAGTGTGCCTTTAACCTTCGCGAAAGAAACGTTCTGCTTGCGCGCGACAGCGAGGTAGAGGCAGAGCAAAGTCGAGGCGGTCGCATTGATCGTCATCGAAGTTGAGACTGTGTCGAGCGGAATGTCTTCGAAGAGTCGCAACATGTCGTCGAAGGAATCAATCGCCACGCCGACTTTTCCCACTTCGCCTGCAGCCAGATGGTCATCTGAGTCCAAACCAATCTGTGTGGGAAGATCGAACGCTATCGAGAGACCGGTCGTCCCCTGGGCCAGCAGATACTTGTAACGAGCATTGGATTCTTCGGCAGAGGCGTAACCCGCATATTGCCGCATAGTCCAAAGTCGGCTGCGATACATATTGCTGTAGATGCCGCGTGTGAAGGGAAACTCGCCGGGCGCGCCCAGGTCGCGTTCGTAATCAAGCGGATCGGTGTTCTCGGGATTGAAGTCGACCGGCAACTCGATTCCGGAAGAAGTTTCGAAACGCTCACCACGCTCGCTGTCTGTCTTGGTCGCCATTGTCGCGAAGCCTAACATAGGGCTGAGGGTGTCGCAATTTTGAGTACCGATGCAGTTTGGTACTGAGGATAGTCACTCTTAATTGGTTCCAGTGTGTTAGATTTCCCGGCCTGAATATGACAACGATTACAGTCACAAAGCGCGGCGCGGACCGTGTGCGGAACGGTCACTTGTGGATCTATCGCAGCGATGTCGTCGACGCCAACGGCTCTGAGGGTGGCTCAGTGGTTTCGATTAACGATCAACGGGGTAACTTTGTCGGGCAGGCTCTGTTCAGCGACGCTTCGGAAATAACTCTCAGACTATTGAGCCAGTCAGACGAGCTGATCGATCGCGAATGGTGGCGCAAACGCATCCGCGAAGCTGCAGCTAGGCGTGCATCGATTGACTCCGAAACCAATGCTTATCGCATCGTGTATTCAGAAGGTGATCTTCTTCCCTCGTTAATCATCGATCGCTATGACGACGTGTTTGTCCTGCAGAATCTCTCCCAGGGAACTGAAACGATCAAGTCGGTCTTAGTCGAATTGCTGGTCGAAGAGTTTTCTCCGCGAGCAGTGATCGAAAGAAATGATGTTCGCGTTCGACTGCTCGAAGGACTCGAACTGGTAGCAGGCACGCTTTACGGCTCAGCGCCGGATGAGCTGGAGATCCTTCAAGACGGCTTGCGCTTTTTCGTGGCCCCGCTTGCGGGTCAAAAGACCGGTTCGTTTTTGGATCAACGCGAAAATCGCCTTGCCGCTCGCAGCCTTGCCCAGGGGAAAGCGCTTGATTGTTTTACGTTCAATGGCGCGTTTGCGCTCCATCTGGCTGGTGTCTGCGAAAGCGTTACCGGTATCGACATCTCCGCGGAGGCACTGACGATTGCCAAACGGAACGCCGAGCTGAATGGAATAACCAATGCGGACTTTCGTGAGGCAAATGTCTTTGATGCATTGCGCGAACTGGAACAGACCGGCGAGCGCTACGACACCATCGTTCTGGATCCGCCGGCCTTTGCCAAGAACCGGGCCAGTGTTAAGGCGGCGGCGCGCGGCTACAAAGAGATCAATTTGCGCGCTTTGAAACTCCTAAACCCTGGTGGGCTGCTGATCACCTGCACCTGTTCATATCACATGACTGAAGAGATGTTTTTCAGTCTCATTGCCGAAGCTGCGAACGACGCCCATCGTCGCGTACAAATCGTTGAGAAACGAACGCAGTCGAGCGATCATCCGATACTACTCGGGATGCCGGAGACCTATTACTTGAAATGTGTGATTGCGAGGGTTGTGAAGTGAAGCTTTAACTCTGCGAACTTCCACTGCGAACGCTTTCTGCCAAACGCTTGGCGTCCGGCAAAGCTTCGAGGGCGCGCAGCACTTGCGGATCGCTGTCGAGTAACACGCGGGCGCCGGCATCATTGGAAAATGCGGCGGTGACAATCTCCTCGCGCAGTCGAAGTTTCACAAAATCCAATTCTTCTTCAAGCTGCGCCGCTGTTAGTTGGGACTGCCCGTCAGTGCGCACCCAGGAGCGAAACGCTTCCACCAATCGGTCCGTGATGGGGAAATCGCCTGGCTTGGCACTGCGACCATATTGCACCTTCTCAACTTTGTAGGATTCAAATCCTGGCTGTAGTCCCGCCGCGAGTTGCCGCGTAAACTGGAATGCAGCTTCGACGATTCTTGCCCGTACTGGAGTGTAGTTTAACGGCTTCTGATCGATATCCGGCGTGATGCCACCGCCACCGTAAAAGACGCGACCAGCCGCGGTCTTAACGGCCGGACCGCTCTGCGGCACTGACGTGGGAGCAATTTTAGCAAAGGGTAATTGGCCACCGCTGGATCCGGGCGATTGCGAAGGCTGCGTCTTCGACTCTTCATCGTTATGCTTAACGTAGTAGTCGTAAAACGAACCACTCGAGTAGTCGCGCTGGAGAGATCGGCCGTAAGGCGTGTAGTAACGCGCCGTAGTCAGCGTAAGACCAGTATTAAACGGCAGCTGAAAGACACGCTGCACCAGCCCCTTGCCGAAGCTTGTCTCGCCGACAACCAGCCCGCGCCCATGGTCCTGAATCGCGCCGGCGACGATCTCAGATGCTGATGCCGTTCCGCGATTGATTAAGATGACGAGGGGTACATCCTCTGGCTCAGCGCCGCTTGATTTGTAGACGATCGGTTCGTTGTACTCGCTGCGGCCTCGCACCGAAACTACGACTTGCCCGCGCGGCAGAAATTCACTGGAAACGTCGATCGCCTGATCGAGGAGCCCTCCCGGATTACCGCGCAGGTCCAGAATGAGCTGGCGCATGCCCTGGCCTTTAAGTTTATTTATAGCCTCTCGCAACTCCTCATCAGTGGTGTGCTGAAATCCGCCGGTAAGGCCGATATAACCCGTGCCCGGACGGACCATGTAAGCATTGCGTATGGATGGCAGCGGCACCGCGTCGCGGATGATCGTGAAATCGAGCGGCGCTTCAGAACCGGCGCGGTCTACCTTGATAGTGACCGGTTTACCCAAACCGCCCCGCACATTCTTGGAAACCTGCTCACTCGACCAGTCGCGCGCGTCCTTCCCGTCAACCTCCAGAATTCGATCACCGTATCTCAGCCCGAGGCGGGCTGCAGGCGTGCCGTCGACGGCCGACTGGATGTAAACGCCGTCGCGATGCTGAACAATCGTTACCCCGATACCGTAGAAACGAGAATCCTGATCTTCCCTCAGTTTCTTAAACTCAGTGAACGGAAAGTACATTGAATGGGGATCGAGAGTGGTGAGCATCCCCTGAACGGCGGCCTGAGTGGCCTTTTCATAGTCAATGTCGCCGACGTAATTCGATGAAACGGTGTCTACCGCTTCGTTATAGTCTTTCTCAATTTCTTCCGCGGGCTTATCAGTAACCGGACCACCCATCGAAACAGTTCGACGCAGTCGTTTGGAACTTCCAATAGTGCCGCCCACAACGGCCGCAATCAGAATAATCGCGCCGGCAAATATTATGAATCTTTTAGCCATTTTTAAGTCTCTTGCCTTTGATGCCGAATCTGCGCAAAACGGCAGCAACGACATCGCAAATATAGCACACTGCCCCGCTGATTTCCGCCGGAGAGCAGGCCGCTCTCGCTATGGTATATTGCCGACAGCTTGTCTGACGCGAGTTGTGAATGCCGACAACCCTTTCCATCGTGGTTCCTGCGTACAATGAAGCTGCACGGCTGGGAAAGTCGTTGCCGGAAATACTCGCTTACCTGAACCGCGAGATCTCCAGCCCGGAACTGATCATCGTCGACGACGGCTCAACAGACAACACTGCTGCGGTGGCAAGAGAAATATTGGCGAAGCCAGATCGCGTGCGGGCTTCGGTTGTAAGTTACCAGTCAAATCTCGGCAAGGGCCGGGCGGTGAGACTCGGATTGCTCGCTTCACGCGGCGACATTGGTTTGTTTACCGATGCCGACCTTTCGACTCCTATTTCCGAAACCCCAAAAGTCGTCGAACCCATCCTGAGTGGAGAATGCGACCTGGTTTTTGGCTCTCGCGCTCTCGACCGCGGTCTGATCGGCGTGCACCAACCGTGGCGTCGTGAGCAGGGCGGAAGAGTCTTCAATCTTGCCGTGCGTTTGGCGACCGGTCTGCCTTTCTGGGACACTCAGTGCGGATTCAAGGCGTTTCGAATGGACGTTTGCCGGCCTTTGATTGAAGGTGCAACCATCGATCGTTTTGGGTTCGACGTAGAACTGATTTATCTGGCTTACCGCGCCGGGTTCAGGCTTCGTGAAGTGCCGGTACGTTGGGATCACAATGAAGGAAGCAAAGTGAACGTCTTCAGCGACAGCTTCAAAATGTTGAACGAGGTCGGTGTGATCCGGCAGCAGGCGCGCCGTGGAGTTTATGACATAGCGATTAAGGCAGCGCGGGAGATAGTGCGACAATGAACCGTTAAGCTTTGAGACTAGTGCCGATCGCGTGCCTGGGGCCGCTAATCGAGCACCGCGGTTCGCTCTTTGCTTTTTATGACTCGTCTAAACGTCAACATTGATCACGTGGCTACGGTCCGTCAGGCCCGGCGCGCGCCCGAACCAAGCGTGGTCGCCGCGGCGATGATGTGTGAACAGGCGGGGGCCGATGGCATCACTGTGCACCTGCGCGGTGATCGCCGGCACATTCAAGATCACGACCTGATAACGCTTCGCAACTCAGTGACGACCTACTTGAACATGGAGATGGCTGCCACAGAAGAAATGTTAAAGGTCGCGCTGGAAACTCGACCTGACGCCGTTTCGCTGGTTGCGGAGAATCCAAACGAGATAACCACGGAAGGCGGTCTGGACGTGCTTGCCAACATCGCAATCGTGCGGGCGGCAGTGAGCCGTTTGCGTCAGGGAGATATGCTTGCCAGTCTTTTTATTGATCCCGATGCGAAACAGATTGAAGCCGCTCATGAAGTGGGAGCGCAGCAGGTTGAATTTTGTACGGCGGTCTATGCAGAGGCAACACTCGGCAGCCGCGGCATTCATGGTGAGGGTGCGCGCTCGGCTGCCAGAGAATTGAGAAGGCTAAGAGACGCGTCCAGATTGGCCGCCCAGTATGGTTTGCGAGTTGCGGCAGGTCACGGTTTGACGTATCGGAATGTAGGCGCTGTCGCCGAAATTCCTGAGATCATGGAATTCAACATAGGCCACAACATCGTAGCCCGTGCGATTTTTATCGGACTCGAGCAGGCGGTTCGCGAGATGAAAGAAGCGATCATCGGCGGCAGCGAGCGAAACGGAGTGAGGCCGGAGGTGATTTGAGTTTTGAAATTGAGTTCGAGAGACTTGAAATTTCAAATTTGAGATTTGAGATTTGAAATCTGAGGGTTGAGATCTGAGATTTGAGATCAGCTTGCTTTTCCAGTAGCGAGTTGCAGGCGAACCTGAGCTCGTTCCAAATCAACGCGGGCCTTTTCCAAATCTTCTTCCGTTCCAGTCCAGGCGCTTAGTTGCTTCTCAACGCTTTCACGGAGCGAACCGGCTTGTGCGGCATCAATCTCTTCCGGACGCTCCGCTATCTCCGCAAGCACCGAAACGTGATCGTCCCTCACCTCAATAAAGCCGCCCGAAATATGCAACTGGAAAGTTTTGCCGTCTTTAAGATAAGAGAGGATGCCGGTCTTGAGTTGAGAAATTAGCGGCGTGTGCCCCGGCAGGATACCCAACTCGCCGCTCAAGCCGGGAATTGTCGTCATTTCTACCGATTCCAGGAGCACGCGCCGCTCGGGTGTTACGACTTCAAGTTGCAGTTGTTGCACCATATTCAACTAAAGGATGAAGGCGGAAGGATGAAGGATGAAGGATGAAGGATGAAAGGCACTAAGTTTTCAACCTTACTCATCCCTCATCCCTCATCCCAAATCCCTCATCCCTCATCCTTTCCCTCATCCCCCGGCTACAGTCTTGGCCTTTTCGATTGCTTCCTCGATGGTGCCCACCATGTAGAAAGCCTGCTCGGGTAGATCGTCATGCTTGCCCTCGACAATTTCTCGAAAGCCCCTGATAGTGTCTTCGAGTTTCACATACTTCCCTTCCAGACCCGTAAACTGAGCGGCAACGAAGAACGGCTGCGAGAAGAAGCGCTGAATCTTCCGCGCGCGAGCTACAATCAACTTATCTTCATCCGAAAGCTCATCTAGACCCAGAATTGCAATGATGTCCTGCAGATCCTTGTAACGCTGAAGAATACGTTTGACGTCCTGCGCAGTGTCGTAGTGCTCCTCGCCAATAATGCGCGGATCAAGAATGCGTGATGAGGACGTAAGCGGATCCACCGCCGGGTAGATACCGAGTTCCACAATTTGCCGCGAGAGCGCAGTCACGGCATCAAGGTGCGCGAACGTGGTCGCAGGTGCGGGATCCGTATAGTCATCAGCCGGAACGTAGACGGCCTGGATCGACGTAATCGAACCGGTCTTGGTTGACGTGATTCGTTCCTGCATCTCACCCATTTCCGACGCAAGGTTTGGCTGGTAACCGACCGCGGACGGCATGCGACCAAGCAGCGCCGAGACTTCAGAGCCGGCTTGGGTGAAGCGAAAGATGTTGTCGATGAAGAGCAGCACATCCAGTCCCTGGTCACGGAAGTATTCCGCAACGGTTAGTCCGGAGAGCGCCACGCGGAGACGGGCGCCCGGAGGCTCAGTCATCTGACCGTAAATCAGCGCCACCTTCGACTGCCCTAAAGTTTTCATATCGACCTTGCTCAGATCGAACTCGCCGGTATCGTGCAGGTGCTTGTTGAAGGCATCGCCAAACTGGATGACTTGCGATTCAACCATCTCGCGCAGCAGATCGTTTCCTTCGCGCGTTCGTTCTCCTACACCCGCGAACACAGAATAGCCCGAGCGAGCTTTCGCGATGTTATTTATCAATTCCATCACGATGACTGTCTTGCCGACGCCCGCGCCGCCGAAGAGGCCGATTTTGCCGCCCTGTACAAAGGGCTGGATCAGATCGATGACCTTGATACCCGTTTCAAACATCTGCAACTCTGTCGACTGCTCTTGAAAGCTCGGAGCATGACGATGAATCGGATAGCGCTCCGTATGGCTTACTTCGCCCAACGTGTCCACAGGTTCGCCAATCACGTTGAGTATGCGACCGAGCGTTCCTTCGCCTACAGGCATTGTGATAGGGCCGCCCGTGTCGATCGCCTTCATCCCTCGCACCATGCCGTCAGTGGCGACCATCGAGACCGTGCGAACGCGTCCTTCCCCGAGATGCTGTTGCACTTCAGCAATGACATCGATAGGACTAGGCACGTCGAAGCCGTCCGAAACAATCCGTAACGCTTGATAGATAGGCGGGAGATGTTTCTCCTCAAATTCCACGTCGACGACCGGTCCGATGATCTGCACAACACGGCCGGCTGACTGGCCGTTGGTAACGTTCTCGCTGGGCGTAGCCATACTGTCTTTGAACTCCTCTTGCGAGCCCGATCAGGGCAAAAAGTTGGGTGGATAAAAGCCAGTCAAGATAACATAAGGGCCAAAGTTGCGCCAAGTTCCGGGTTCGGAGCGTGATGTCTTAGGACACAACGGTTTGGGAGTGGGGTTGGACGTTTGTCGGCGGAACTGAAATGGAGTTTGCAAGAGCTCTACGACTTCTCTTCCGAATCGATTCGAATCTTCATTCGCTGCAGTATCTGCACGTCCTCCTCGGTGAGATTCAGCGGCGTTTCACCTTCGTCGCCGCCGCCTTCATGTGGTCGGAGTCCGATCTCAAGACGCAGAGTTAACTCCATCTCGTAACCCGCCTCCCGCAGGCGTTCAATGGCTTCTGCGACTTTCGTCGAGCTTTCCACTGACTCATTGATTGCCGTTCCTATTTCACGAACAATTTCTTTTGCGTGATCGTCAATTTCCAAAATTTACTGCCCTTTCTGGCGAACTCTCTACTCTTACCAGCTCGCCATGTTTTGGCATGCTACGCGACGGCCTAAACCCCGGTCAACTATGATTCTGCTGCTCCTTCCGTGAACTTGAAATCGAATGTGTGGTCTACTATCTTGGTTTCACCGTTAATTTACGAATCATGCAAATTGCAACCAAAGGAGGATTCTCTAATGCCTGAAGTTGGAGAGATGGCTCCGGATTTCGAGCTGCCCAGCAACCTTGAAAAAGGCAAGAAGGTTAAGCTCTCAGATTTCCGCGGCAAGAAGAATGTGGTGATGGCCTTCTATCCGTTGGCCTGGACGCCTGTTTGAACAGCTCAAATGCCTGCGTACGAGGCCGACCTCGAACTCTTTGCAGGCTACGATGCCCAGGTCCTGGGTATATCAGTTGACAGCGTGCCGTGTAATACGGCGTGGGCGAAAAGTCTCGGAGGCCTCTCATATGATTTGCTGAGCGACTTCGAACCCAAAGGGGAGGTGGCGAGACGGTTCGGCGCCTACAGGCAAAGCGACGGCATCAGTGAACGAGCAATCTTCATCGTGGATAAGGAGGGTAAGGTAGCCTTCAAGGATATCCACGATATTTCAGATCAACCCGACAATGAAGAACTGCTCGCGGTGCTTAGGAAACTTTAAAGACGGGTTTCGGGTTCCAGGTTTCGGGTCTCGACCAGGTTTCGGGTTTCGGGTTACGCCTTTCGGGTTCGGATCTAAACCTGAACGTCAATCGTGAGACCTGACCCGACACGGGACCCGAAACCTGAAACGTATTGAGACCAATGTCAATTTCCCGAAAATGCGTTCCCTTCACACCGTTTGAGGACACACTGGCGAAGAGCACCATTGCCATCGTTACCGCTGGCGGGGTTCACCGAAAAGATCAGCAACCTTTCAACATTGCAGATGAGTTGGGCGATCTTGGTTACCGCGTCTTCACTGACGACGTCAACGCTTCCGATCTCAAGGTTACGCATCACCATTACGACCACTCCGACGCTGACAAAGACATCAACGTAGTCTTTCCTATCGATGTGTTGCGAGATTTGCAGCGTGAAGGATTCATTCGGAACATCGCGCTGAAACATGTGGGTTACATGGGCTATACCATGCAACTCAAGGCAATGTACGAAGGAACCGCGCGTGAAATAGCTAACGAAATCGATAAAGGGTCTCGCGCTGATGCCGTAGTTCTGACAGGCGGTTGACCGAACGTTTGTCACCGCACGGTCGTGGCGGTTCAAAGAGAAATAGAAATGAAAGGAATTCCCACAGTCCTGATCACAGTGAGTCCGGAAGTCTCGGCGCAGATGCGTCCCCCGCGCGCGCTGTACCCTAACGGTTTTAAGATCGGCAATAGCCTGGGCAAGCCTGGCATGCGTGAACTTCAACGAACGGTCCTGCGCGATGCGCTCTCGCTGTTGACGCTCGAGACCAGGCCCGGCTCGGTGGTCACGAAGGACTATCCGGACTATGGCGAATATCACGAACCTCCGCGCGTTAGAAAGTAACTAAGACAAGTCATGCAGAAAACGATTGGAATACTGACAGGCGGCGGCGATGCGCCTGGCTTGAATGCAGTAATTCGCGCTGTGGTGAAAACCGCGACCGGCGAATACGGCATGCGTGTAGTGGGCATTGAAGATGGCTTCGAAGGACTGCTGGGCGACACGATGACTCGCCCGCTGTCCCATTCCGAAGTCCGCGGCCTGCTTCCTCGTGGCGGAACCATTCTGGGAACCCGCAATCGTGGGAAATTCGTGGAACACTCGGCGTCGGGAGTCTCATCAACCTCCGAAGCCGTATATCGCGAGGCGGTGCAGAACCTTGAACGGCTCGGCATAAATGCTCTCGTCGTTCTCGGCGGCGAAGGAACATTGACGATAGCGGCGGAATTCGATCGGCGCGGTGTTCCAGTGGTAGGTGTGCCAAAAACAATTGACAACGATCTCGCCTGTACTGAGTTGACGTTCGGCTTCGTCACGGCTCTGGACATAGCCACTGAAGCTTTGGATCGACTACATACAACTGCTGAATCGCATGACCGGGTTATGATCCTGGAGGTGATGGGACGAAACGCCGGGTGGATCGCCCTGCATTCCGGCATCGCCGGCGGCGCGGACGTAATCCTGATCCCGGAGATTCCCTTCTCGATGAATTCAGTGGCGGCAAAAATTCGCTCCCGCGAAGAGGGTGGATCGAATTTCAGTATCATAGTTACGGCCGAAGGCGCGATCGAAACGGGCCATGCGCAGATTTTCCAGGACAGTGGTGATCGTCAACACGCACCGCGACTTGGTGGAATTGCCCAATACTGCCGCACCGAGCTGGAAACCCTCACCGGGAAAGAAACACGTTGCGTGGTGTTGGGTCACCTCCAACGTGGCGGCCGTCCAAACGCATTCGATCGCATGCTGGCAACAACCTACGGCGCCTGTGCGGTTCGCGCGTTGTCCGAAGGAAAACACGGGGTGATGGTGGCACTGCAGGCTGGCGACGTTGTCACCGTGCCAATCTCGGAAGCCGTCGCAAATGTTAAGACGGTGCCGCCAAATGGCCAGATGGTCACCACTGCGCGGGACATAGGAATTTCGTTTGGCGCTCCGGATGAGGCTGACTATCACAGTTTGGTCTAGAATGCCTGGGTCAACAATTATCGGTGACAGTTACGAGGAGAGCTTCCTTGGCAGCCGACATAAAACTTAAGCTCCAGTCGGAGTTGGACAACCTGGAATCGGAACTCCGGGTCCATCTGCCAAAGGAGATCAAGCGGGCGCTCGAGTTTGGCGATCTCCGCGAGAACTCTGAGTATCATGCCGCTCTGGAACGACAGAACATGGTAAAGGCCCGCATCGTGGAGTTGCGGCAACGAATCAGCGAGATTGCTTCCATTGATATCAGCAAAGTTCCCCACGATAAGGCCTCGTATGGATCAACCTTGATTCTCTTCGATAGTGAACGCGACGAGGAGGTAACTTACCGGCTGGTGACACCTGAAGAGAGTGATCCGCAGCAGGGTTTTATTTCCACGACTTCACCTGTCGGGCGCAGCTTGATGGGAAAACAGGCTGGCGACGAGGTCGTGGTACGAACTCCCGCCGGTGCCCGCAACTTCGAAATCCGGCAGCTGACGACGTTGCATGAGGAGATAGCTGAAAAGGGTGACGCTGAATAATGGTGAATAGCCGAATTCGATCAGGGTGCCGCAAACGACTAAACCTTGACACCCCGGCTCCATCCTCCCTACAATCCGCCGCTTCCCCCAAAAAGTTTCCGGTCGATCAGGGTTTGCGAAGAGTCTCCTGAGGAAAATTCTCGAACAATGTTTGTGGATGGCATCGGTCGCGGGGCGCAGAAAATCATCGACGCCATGGTGCGTTGGCTCGCCGTGGGCCATATCAACCCGAACGTACTGACCGTCATCGGCGTATCCCTGAATGTCGGCAGTGGTCTGCTCTTTGGTTTCGGCCAGTTTTTCTGGGCCGGAATCGTCCTCATAGTTGCCAATCTTTTTGACATGCTTGACGGCCAGGTGGCTCGCCTGTCGGGGAGAGTGACGCGGTTCGGAGGATTTCTGGATTCCTCTCTGGACCGCCTGTCTGACATGGTAATTTTCGTGGGCCTGATGGTTTTTTACGCCCGTGACACTGAGTTTCATTCCACTCTGAACGTATTTCTCGCAGGGGCCGGACTAATGGGCTCAGTTATGGTAAGCTACGCGAGCGCCCGGGCCGAGAGCTTAATTCCTAAATGTGACGTTGGTTTCCTGAGGCGCCCGGAGCGAGTGGTTCTCTTTATTATTGGCGCTCTAAGCAGTCATCCTGGTTCGAACAATTTTTTTGCTAATCGAATGCCGGCCGTTCTATGGGTTTTGGCGGTCGGTTCCTACTGGACGTTTGCGCACCGGATGTATCACACCTGGCGGGAACTGAACAAAGCCGCAAGGGAAACCGAGAAAAGAATCGCCCAACCGTCGCTTACTGCATCTAAGTCCAGCTCCGATCGACGGGCCGAACAGCCCTTAACACAATAAGGCTGGTTAACTGAGAACCAATCATGGTGACGCAAGAACTGAGATACGCTAAGACAAGTTTGAAGTACACACCGTTAACGATCTGTCCTTGCTGTGGGTTTAGCTTTGCAGGCTCGCTTACTGACGGCTGTCAGGCTTGCGGCGCGCAGGCCGTCGGCGAGGCTCTGCCCAGGCCGGAAAATCAACTTCCGTTTTACGGCCGTTCCTTGTTACTGGCGGTGATGGGAAGCTTAATGGTTCTCGTGTTCCTCACTCAAACAATTATCGCCGTCGTACAGAAGCCCGCTCTTTCGCTGAGTTTTTGGTCCCTGGTTGCCGGCGCGGAAACTGCCGCCTGGCGTCTTAAGTGGATAGCCATTCCCGTCACCATTCTTGTCCTTTGGGCGGGCCGAAAGATCTATCGTTCGATGTTGCAAACGCCGGCGCAATTCTGCGGGCTACGTTACGCGCGCACAGGTTTGCTCGCTTCGGCAATGGTTCCCGCGCTGATTGCTCTTCTCATCGGAGTTACGGTGCCCGAGCGGTTGCGTCAACGCCAGCGTGGTATCGAAGCCGGCTTTCACGCTCACGGTTACGCAATTGATCGGGCCTTGCTCGAGTATCGTCTCCAGTTTGAAACGTTACCCACTGATTTGAAAGACCTCAGCCGGCTTCCCGATAAAAACGGCTCAATCGCCGCCGCGTTGGCCAGCGTCGATGCAACCGGCTACAAGGTGACGACCGCTGATGTGGCCGCGCTTCCGACGAAGAAGCCGCAGCAATTGCGCGGGACAGTTATTAGGAATGCTTCACTAAGCACCGCCACTGACGACTTCCCACAGGAAGGCCTTTCATTCACCAATTATGAGTTGGTGATGGCCGGGGCAGATAAAATAGTGGGAACTGAGGACGACTTGCTCGTGCGCGATGGCGTGATCACCAAAGCGTCAGCGTCTGTACGACGCGGTTCCGTTTCAAGCTCACCATTCCGTCCCTAGGGAAACGACTTATGTCGTTCCTCCGCCTTTTCCGCAAGAAGCAGGAAAATGAAGCCTCACGTTTAGCCCGTCTTGCGATCAACGGCCGCATTGCCGGTGGCTCCGTCATCGACGTCAAGTTTGACGACAACAACCACAGCACACACGTGTTCTACAGTTACATCATTGCCGGCGTCGAATACGAGTCGTTGCAGGAGCTGAGGACCAAAGGGATCAGGCCGACCAGGCAGTGGGCAGTAGGCAGTAGGCAGTGGGCAGTGGGCAGTGGGCAGTGGGCAGTGGGCCGTGGGCAGTGGGCAGTGGGCAGTGGCGGTAAACGCTGATAGTTGTCACGAGTTCGAACTTTGTTGGTGACTGACGTCTAAAAATTGAATCTTACTGACTTCTGACTTCTGACTCCGACTTCTGACTTCTGACTCCGACTTCTGACTCCTGACTCCTGGGATCGTCTTGTTTCGAAAACTCCTAATTGCCAATCGGGGAGAGATCGCGGTGCGCATCATTCGTGCATGTCGCGATTTGGAAGTGTCGCCCGTCGTTGTTTATTCCGAGGCCGATGCTGAGGCACTGCACGTACGGATCGCAGACGAGGCTGTCTGCATTGGCCCGCCACCTTCAAATCAAAGTTACTTGAACTCGGCTGCAATCATCGCAGCCGCGAAGCAAACGAAAGCCGAAGCGATTCACCCGGGCTACGGATTTCTCGCCGAGAACCCCGCGTTTGCCCGCGCAGTAGTTGCCGCAGGCCTCACGTTTGTTGGGCCGGATGCTGAAGCAATGGAGATCATGGGTTCCAAAACTTCTGCAAGACAGGCCGCAATCGAGGCGGGTGTTGATGTGGTGCCAGGAACGGTAGCAGCGCTTGCTTCTTTTGCCGAGGCCGGCGAAACAGCGGCACGCTTCGGTTATCCGATCATGCTGAAAGCCGCAGCAGGCGGTGGCGGAAAAGGGATGCGGCTCGTAGCGTCGCCGGAAGAGTTGCGCTCAGCTTTTGAGACGGCCCAATCCGAAGCGGCCGGTGCCTTCGGAGACTCGTCACTCTATCTGGAAAAGGCCATCGAGCGTCCCCGCCATATTGAAATCCAAATCTTTGCTGACACCAGTGGCAACGTGGTTCATCTTGGCGAACGCGAGTGTTCAATCCAGCGCCGCCATCAAAAAGTGGTGGAAGAATGTCCGTCCCCTATTAATGACGTGCAGCTTCGCCAGCGCATGGGTGCGGCAGCAATCAAGATTGCTCGAGCCGTTAACTACACAGGGGCCGGGACTATTGAGTTCCTCCTAGCAGATCAGACACGCGAGTTTTACTTTCTGGAGATGAATACACGCCTGCAAGTCGAACATCCGGTTACTGAACTCGTGACCGGGATTGACCTGGTCCGGGAGCAGATCACCGTCGCCGCGGGCGCGCCGCTTTCATTCAGCCAGGACGATGTTCGCTGGTATGGCCACGCAATCGAATGTCGTGTTTACGCCGAGGATCCGGAAAACAATTTCTTTCCTTCGCCGGGAAGGATAACTGCCTTACAGACTCCCGCCGGTCCGGGCATACGCGACGACAGCGGCGTCCAGGCAAACTCCGAAGTCTCAATTCATTACGATCCGATGACTTCCAAACTCGCGGCATGGGGTCGCACGCGTGCAGAGGCCATCGATCGCCTGCGACGCGCGCTCGATGAATATCATGTGGGTGGAATAAAAACGACCTTGCCGTTCTTTCGCCAGCTTGTTCGCGATGCTGAGTTCATCGAAGGGCAACTCGACACCGGTTTCATCGGGCGCTTTCAGGAGCGGCTAAGGTCCCAGGCGGACAGTAGCAGCCCGCAATCCCGGGAAGAAATGAGCGACGTAGCGCTGATTGCCGCTGCCGTCCATTATGCGAAACTTAAGAAGCGGACCTCGGTTGATTATGAGACCGGCGAAGAAAATAAGAATCGGTGGAAGATGTCCGGGCGCGCCGCAGCAATCAAAGCCAGAAGTGTCGTCGACAGGCGAGCCGAACCAATTCCAGGATCGAGCGAATGATTAAGCTCAAAGCCAACATTCACGGACGACAGCACGACGTTCGCCTTCTGCACAACGACGACGGGCTTTCAGCCCGCATCGATGAGCGCCTTCACGAAGTAAAAGTTAGCAATCCTGCTAACGAAGAGTATCTCATCTCGCGCGGGACGAGCGTCTATCATTGTCGCGTCGAGACAAGCGCGAAACAGCCAGAAACATTCGCTGTAACCGTCCGCGGAATAACCTACGGAATTCAACTCATCGATCCCAAGCGTTCGCGAGGCGGGCAAAGCGCTGGAGAGCATGGTCATGGTTCAGCTCAGATCATTGCGCCCATGCCCGGCAAAGTTGTACGCCTGATGGTGGAAGTTGGATCTCAGGTGGTGGCGGGCGCCGGCATAGTTGTGGTTGAAGCCATGAAGATGCAGAACGAAATGAAGGCGCCAAGAGCAGGCGTGGTCGTTTCACTCAATGCGGCGCCCGGCGCCACGGTCAATGCGGGAGACGTGTTGGCGGAGATTGCGTAAGGATGAGGGATGAAGGATGAGGGATGAAAAAGAACAGACGGCTAACAAACCCAACGGCCTTGTCGGCCTGGAAGATGTTGTAGAGTCAGTAGCACTGGTTTCTGAGTCACCGCAGAACGACCGCTCTTCTGATTCATCCTTCATCCCTTATCCTTCATCCCTTCGTATCCTCCTCTGGGACATTGACGGCACCTTGATCCGATCTGCGCGAACAGGCGCTTTCAAGGACTACACGATACCGATGCTTGAAGGTGTGTTCGGAACTGCCGGACGCCTCGCGGAGATGCAGGTTTCCGGCATGACTGATTTACAGATTGTAGCGGAGGCTCTGCGTGATGAAGGGTTCACGCATGAACACGTGCGCGAGCGTCTCGATCATTTGCGTGAACGTTATATGGAGGAGATGAAACGGGCGACGGCAGGTGGCCAGGAATTCTTCGAACTATTACCCGGCGTGCGCGAAACGTTGCAAGCCATTTCCGCGCACCCTCGCTATCGCTCGGCACTCCTTACTGGCAACATCGAGCCGGCCGCTCATTTAAAGATGGAGTTGATGGGGCTGACTGAGTTCTTCGACTTACCCGGCGCTTTCGGCGATGAGTCGCACGATCGCCGCGACCTTCCGTTCTTTGCCGCTCAGCGCATCAAAGAACAGCTGGCAGTTGAACTCGAGCCGCAGCAGTTCATCGTTATCGGTGATACACCAAACGACATCGCGTGCGCGCGTCACTTTGGTGCCCGGGCTGTTGCCGTGGGAACAGGACGGCTCTACAAGACCGAAGACCTTATCGCCTGTGCTCCTGACGCTTTGCTTCCTGACCTCTCCGATGTGAGTCTTGTGATGAACACTCTCGCTGGCTTCTAACTTACCAAGGCTCCGGATCGAGTATTGACTAAAAGAACTCAAGTGCTTGGCTGGGAGCGCGGGCGACGTTTTTTCTTATAGATCGCTTTCACAGTCGAAACAACTTCTCCACGTCTCTTGTCAGTTGCATGAACACTCTCGCCAAGTTTGCGCGCATCCTCCCTGGCAAGGTTCAAGGCACGTTTGAGGAAAAAGCGAATCTCCGGACGGGCCAGATCTCCGGGCGTTTTAATGCTGAGGTGACGAATCCGTTTTCCGTTTCCTTTGAGCACTTCCTTCGGATCGTCTAAGAAGGCGCCTTGATTGAATCCGAGATTGACATGCTGCGTGTAGACGGCGATATGGCAAATGCCGTCGCTAAAACGTTCGCTCGAACCGTATCCGATCGCCACAGCGCTGTAAGCGTCATAAATGTTTTCGTGACACGGCGCCAGCACTTCAAGCACGATCCCGCGGAGATCCAGGGCCAACTTCTGAACCGCGCGATCGTAGGGCTTCAGAAACTTGATTAACTCCCCGGGTAGTTTGTTGGGCACTTTCTATTTCCTCTCAATTCTCATATCGCAATTAGTGCCTTTTCCACTCGCGCCTGATTAACCCGTAGAACAGAGCATCCTGAATTTCTCCATTGACCTCCCAGCGCTCCCGGAGAAAGCCTTCGCGCTGGAAGCCGAGCCGTTCGAGTATTTGAATAGAAGCAGTGTTACGAGGATCTACGTCAGCTTCGATCCGGCGCAGATCAAGAACCTCGAACGCGTAGGTCAGCAATGCCTGCAGCGCTTCGCGCATATATCCGCCTCTCCAGTGGTCGCGGCATAGGGCGTAACCCATCTCAGCTCGGCGATTGTCGAAATCAAGGTTATACAGCGTCGTGGTTCCGATCAGCGCGTTGTCCGCACGGAGCGCAACGCCCCATTTCAACATTGATTGGCGACCAAATCCGTCACGAATCTCTTTCAGGAGATCGACGGCGGCGTTGCGATCCGTCAGCGGCGGCGTACTCCAGTAACGCATTACCTCCTCGTTTGAGAAGATGCGGTAGAGTGCGTCGACATCGTCGCGGGAAATCCAACGAAGCGAGATCCGATCGGCATCAATTGTTGGTAGGCGTGTCCAATCCATTGTCGGGGGATTGTAGCATCGCGACTAAGTTGAAAGCTGGTAGTCGCCAGTGAATTTGACAGTTCGACGTGGATTACCGAGCTTGAATTGTTTTGTGTGTCGGCCGTTGCTTCGTCTGACTATAGGAATCGGTTATGCTTGGCCGCACCAACCAAACTATGCGCTATCGCGAAATTCAACCTCGACCACCTCTCGACCGATTCATCGAATGTTTTTGGACACTTGAGAGCTATGGAAATGCCGCGTTGACCAAGCCTGAATCCATCTTGCCCGACGGTTGTGTGGAGTTGATCCTGAACTTTGGAACTCCCTTCCGCGAGCTGACAGAAAACGGAACGGAGAGACAACAACCAGCGCACTTCCTCGTGGGCCAGATGACACGGCCGGTGTCCATCTCGCCAACAGGTGCCGTGCAATTGCTTGGGGTTCGTTTTCATCCCGGGGGCACGGCTCAATTTCTTCGCATTCCAATGGATGAGATCACCAACCAGATCGTGGAACTCGACGCCATCGATCCGGCACTCGCCCGAGATGTGATCGCAGTTGCCGGCAGTGTCACTTCGCTTCCACAAAAGATCGCCGCAATTGAAACGTGTCTGGCCGCGCGTGTTGCCGCTACTAAGAGTGACTTCCGGTTTATCGAACTGGCAGCAGGCGCAGTTCGCCGCGGTGGAAGGATAACTGTAGATCGTTTGTCAGTGGCCGCCGGTGTTAGCGGCCGCCAATTGGAGCGGCGCTTCCTGCGGGAAGTGGGAATCGGCCCAAAAATGTTTTGCCGCATCCTTCGCTTCCAACAAGTATTTCGAGCCCTCGAGCAGCGTGACACTGGTTGGGCGGCGGTTGCGACAGACTGTGGTTACTACGATCAGGCCCATTTGATTCGAGACTTTCAGGAGTTTGCACACCAAACACCGGCCGCACTAATGGCGCGGAGTGGCCCTCTGTCTGAAGCGTTCACGCGGAAGCATCGCAGCAAATCCGATAGTACGGCAGGTTAGCCGTAGCGGTCGATCGGAAACTCTTCAATTACGGTACGGGAGCAGTAGCGACCGGATTCAATGATCGGAAACATTCAAGTCTTAAACCTCTGAAGGCGGTCGCTACGCTCCCGTACTGTAATGAGTGGCGAGGATAGTGATGTGTGCAGGATGTCGCATTTTTCCAATACCTCCGGTTGAAGCGGGCCGTAGAATCATCAGTACACGTAAAAGCCTTTGCTGCAGTTAGCCCACGAGTGAAAATTATGAGAACAACCAAACTGACAAATGTGCTGGTAGCAATTGCGCTGACCTCTGTATTGATGCCTGGAAATACAATCGGCCAGAGCCCCATTACGCCATCCCCCTTTCCGATGCGCACAATTTCCGAACTGGGCTGGATCTCCGGCAGCTGGCAGACGGCGTCAGGTGGGCGCGCTCAAATTGAAGAACATTGGACACAACCGGCCGGAGACTCAATGCTCGGCATGAGTCGCACCGTAGCCGGGGTTCGTGCCGGCGTTCGTACTGTGGAGTTTGAGTATTTGCGCCTGGAACAACGAAAGGACGGAATCTATTACGTCGCGCACCCGAAGGCACGCTGCCCGGGAACGGCTTTCAAGCTTACCCGACTCGCCACAAACGAAGCAGTCTTTGAAAACCCGCTGCACGACTTTCCCAAACGCGTCATCTACCGCAAAACTCCAGAAGGTCTCGTGGCCAGCATCGACGCGGGTGAAGGCACCAGGAGCCAATCCTTCAGCTACCTTCCGATGAAGAAGTGAACCAACCTGTGAGATCCTAGCGAAGACCGATGCGACTGACCACGTCCTACGGCCCAATTAGGATCCAGAATTATCTCAGTTACGGTCTGGCTGGATTGGCTGCTAATTCCTCGGTCAATTTCCTGACGATTTCCTTTGCTCCGGCGGCGTTGCCGAAGGTGGGATTTGTATCCAACGCCTTTTGGTACGAGGCGAGGGCCTTCGCCTTTTCGCCCTTCTTGAGTTGAAACTCCCCGAGACTATCGTAAAGGTTCGCCTCCTGCGGATAAAGCTCGATCGCGGTCTGCAAAATTGCCATCGCTTCGTCGATCATGCCCGCACCGGCAAGTTGATAAGCAATATTGTTCAACCCGCCCGGGCTCGCTGGGCCGTTGGGCGACGGGTTGAGCGTTGCCGACCTCTTGAGTGAAGCAAGTCCGCGAGCCATGTCCTTGTTAAGGATCCAGGAAATACCTTCGAGAAAACTCGCATGCGGCGCTTCCGGATAAAGCTCTACCGCTAGCTTGCTCGCCTTCAGCGCCCGCGCGCCATCTTTGTCCAACACAAACTGTCGTGTGATACCGAAGAGGTCATCAACCAGACTTGGATAGACAGTAGCTCCGGCGAAACTCTGACGCAGGGTTTTGGCAACGACGTCGAGGTCAGTATCCGGCATTAACCATAATTGCCGCACATAGGGCGAATTGGATTTGTTCCAGTCGCGGGCCATTTCCGTCACCAGTGCCGCAAACGGTTCGTTGAATTGGATGTCCTTCGTGATTGAAGGATCTGCTTTCGTGAGCGCGATGTAGTCATCGAAAAATGCCAGCCCGCCTTGCGCCGCGTAACGATCGAGGCTTGCGGCGCCGTTCTTCGTTTGAAGTTTCCCGGCCATAAAAGAACCTATCTTCATGAAGGCCTGCTTGGCCGCCGGATGTGCTCCCTGGCGAATCTTCGTCAGCGTATCTTGTGAATTAGCTTTGAGCGCTTCCGGATTCACCAGGCTGTTGAAGTAGACGAAGGCTTCGACGAGTTCCTTATCGTCCGCAGCGAGTGACTTTTGAGTCCGTTCGAAGTTGGAAAGGCCATAATCAAATGTTGACTTAACCGCCTCGGCAGCCGCCGCCTTAACCTTATCGGAGGAATAGACGTTCAGGATAAGCGGGGATCCGGTTAGCAGTTGGAAGAGTCGATCAACATAAATCCCGGGATTGGAGCCTTCAAAGTTGACGCCAACAGCGACCGCTAATTTACGAGTCGGCAGAATGTAAAGTAAGGTGCGTGTCTCTTGTTGACCGCCGGAATGCACGAGCATGTAACGTCCGTTATACGGTGAGGTCTCCCAACCCATCCCATAGTTTGTCAGGCGTCCGGCATTCGTGCTCATGGAAGTTGCCATAAGGTTCATCGTGTCATTCTTCAGTAGCTTTCCATCCATCACTCCTTTGGCAAACTTAAGGAGATCAGACACGGTCGAACGTGTGCCGCCGGCGGCGAAGCGACTGCTGATGTCGATGAACTCTGAATTTTTAACTTGCCCATTCACGAGTTGATAACCACGCACCCGATACGGAATCACATCCAGCGGATCGTCCATGCGCGTGTTCGTCATCCCCAGCGGCTGCCAGATCTGTTGCCGCATATAGTCGCCATACGACATCCCACTTGCGGCCTCAATGATGGCGCCCAGCAGGTTGTAGCCGTAGCTCGAGTAGCTGTAGCGCGTGCCCGGTTCGGCCACCAAATCGAAGCTTTCAAAGATCCCGATGGCATCACGAGTCGAGCGGTGTTCCTTGATGTGCAGCTCATTGGCGGGGTTCTTGTAATGACTAATGCCGCCGAGATGCCCCAACACCTGACGTACGGTGACTGGCCACTGCTTCTTCGGAAAGTAAGGTACGTAGGTTTGAACCTCAGCGTCGAGATCGATCTTTCCCTTTTCAACCAACTGAAGGATTGCGAGGGCGGTCATGGGCTTAGTAACGGAGGCGAGGCGGTAGGCCGATTCGGCTCTTGCCGGTGATTTGTTTTCCAGGTCGGCATAGCCATAACCTTCAACCCAAACAAAATCGTCCTTCATGAAGCCAATTGTCATTCCGACTGTTTTGTCGAGCGCCATTTGTTTCCGGGCAAACTCATCAAAGAGCCGAATTTGTTTCGCATATTGGCCAGTTGCCTGAGGGCGCGTCGTCGCAGGGGTGGGACTTTGCGCGAGGACAAATGGTTGAGCGGACAAGCTGAATATCAAAAGCAGCGCGAGCGTCATGAAGGAAACACGGTTTTTCATCGGAGCCTCCGGATCGGTTTTGCTAAGGGAGCAGCCGGCCAATTTGTTTGTGTCATGAGACGGATAGACATTATCCAAACGACAGAAGCAAGACGTAGAGTTCAACTGCCACTTAGAGAGTGGCTAATCATCTTGACGAACTATAGGCGATTAAAAATCGGATCTCTTCGACGAATAAACACAGCTGCCGTGAAATGTGTGACAGGAAAAATTTTGATTTGCCCGACGGGCTCGGGCCGACATTGGGGAGCTGATGAATTGTACAACCGCGCTGTAATAACCCGCAACGAACCCAGTGACGTGTAACGTCCTAATTTCAGAGCGGCTCTGCCGCCTGATGTGCGGAAGTGGACTGGGTTTCTTATCTAACGAAGCGGAACACTTGATGGCAATTCTTGTGACAATCGTAAGGAAAGTGAAAAGCAGGAATCAACTACTGAAAAGAGACAAGCATTGAGAATTGTTCAGCGCAATGAACTGCCAAAACCACGCTTTCATCCCTCATCCCTCATCCTTTGCCCTATCTTCTCTAACGTATACGGCAGCATTTTCCGCCACCAGGGCCAGTCGTGATCTACGTCGGCGCCCCAGAGATCGAGTGTGTGCGGAATGCCCTTCGAGTGCAGGATATCGGAAAGGCGGCGGCTGCGTTCGGGGGCTTCGTAATTTCCCTGTCCGGAAAGAATGTAGATGGACTCCGCCTGGCGCAAGATCGGCAGGTAGTAATCGTCGTTGAGGTTAGGAAGATAGTCAGCCGGATTGTTGAAATAGACGTCGTCGTTGTGAAAATCCTTTAAGTAAGATTGAACGTCATAGCTACCGCTCATCGCAATCACGCCGACGAAAAGATCGGGATGTTTGAAGTAAGCATTGGCTGCCAGGAACGCCCCCAGGCTGGCCCCCGTCGTTAACGGTCGCGCATCATCGCCTGCCTCGCTGCGAATCAGAGGCAGCACTTCGTCCACAAGATAACGATCAAAACGCGTGAGTAGCTCCGCCTTAAGATGCGGCGGCATCTTTTCGTTCAGCAGACTGTAACGATTCACACTGTTGACTGAGTAAGCGCGAATCTTGCCGCTTTCGATGTGGTGACGGATCGCATCGACGAGATGAAACCGTTCATACTCAAGATAGTCGGCGGCGGCGGTGGGTAACATGAGGAGCGGCTGGCCGGCATGTCCATAAGCCACTAGCGGCATTTCCATATTCAGGTTGGGACTGTGCCAGGAAGTTGTGCGACGTTCCATTTAGACCTTTCGTAAGAAACCACTCGGTCGAGATAAGAGAGCTTTGGTTGCGTTTCGGTAGGGCGAGATATTCTCGCAGTTCTTTCGCAAGCGCAAGCTGGAGGGCCTTCCTTGACGCTCATTATTGCGTCTGTTATAAAAACGCTTCGCGCCCTCAGCAATTTATGTGAGGGCGCTTATTCCGCAGTAGCTCAATGGCAGAGCATTCGGCTGTTAACCGAAGGGTTGTAGGTTCGAGTCCTACCTGCGGAGCCATTTTATGTTCTGGGTGTACGTGCTGGAAAATCCCAGCGGCAAGTTTTATGTCGGTCAGACCGAGAACATTGCCGCGCGTGTGCAGGATCATAATCGAACCGATTGCTTTGAGGGCCATTTCACGCGAAAAAACGGTCCGTGGAAACTTGTTTGGCAGGAAGCCCACACTTCCCGCGGTTCTGCCGTTCAGCGCGAAAGGCAAATCAAGCGCATGAAGTCAGCCAAGTGGATTCGCGAACATCTATTGGGGTGACCATCGCGCGGCTGTTAATCCCGACGCGTCGGGATTGTAGGTTCGAGTCCTACCTGCGGAGCCAGAAATTGTTAGGGAAAAGGGCCACTGTTACTAGTGGCCCTTGTGTTTGTGACGTGGATTGTGACGTAACCACTTATTGTTGACGTGTGTTCCCGGTCGCTTTGGTTACCCTCCTGTTACCCTGTTACCGCTGTTACCACGTTATCTAGTTAACGAGTTCCGCCACGGTTGCTTTGGTAAAGTTTGGTTCAAGCGCGGCGGCGGCTTGGTTCAATGCTTGCCGTCTGATATGCCCGTAAGTCTTGAGCATCTTCGGGCTAACGTGTCCGAGCTGCGCCATGACCACATGATCGGGCAATCCCTGTCGCAATTTGTTTTTGTTCCCTTCGCGGCGGGCGACACATTGAGTTTGACGCGGACGCAGCCGTTGGTGACTGCCGCAACTAAAGGTTTGCCTCTGTTCCAGTTCACATCCGCACCCCTTTTCAGTAACGCCGTTATCATCACCAAGTCGCACCCTTCTATTGCATAAACGAGAGGAAATACAGGAAACCCTCCTGCAGGATTCATCCGTGCACCTCCAGCGATTAGCGTATCTATCACCTCCATCCAGTTCTTATTCTGGCTGTTCATTGCCATCGTCATGACGGAGAAGATTGGGCCATGAGCGATACCTCCCACCGCATTCGGGTCAGCACCGGCAGCGAGTAGCGCTTTGACGACCTCGACGTGCTCTGCTTCCGCGGCAAGCATCAACGCTGTGATGCCAATCGCATCCTTCTTATTCACAGCAACGCGTCTTTTTAATAAAGTTCGTACCGTCCGAATCCGCCCTGCCGCAGATGCCCGCATCAACGCGGAACGGTCAACTCGATTCGCGAGGTCGGCGAGGAATTGACGTTTGAATTCTTCCCTCTTGGCACACTCTGAGTCTGTGGCCCTCCCAGGCACGTTGGTATTCTTAGCGTGCGAGAGAACATTTGGGGGAACACTTGGAGCCCAAGACTGTGGCTGCATAGCTACGCCGGATGCAAAGCGAAGCGACGTGAACAAAAGGCAGAGAGTGAGAGTGAATGCCAGTTTCATAAGTAGCATTGGCCCTTGATTCATTTTCAGCGGTTAAACCCTATGAGGAACAGCCACTCTAAAAACAACCATGCAGGTGAGATGATAGCTAAGCATGATAACCAAAGTGCGCGCCGCATCGTCGGTTGCTTTAACTTAAAGACACCGATGACGGAGAGCGCAATTATGGTCAAAAGCACAAGAATACCGATAGCCGGAGGGCCGTAGAGTAAAAGAGCGAGGAATGGCTCCACTAGACGCGCTCCCGCTCGCGTCCCATCCATCATACGCACAAACGGTAACAAGATGGGAGGCGCTATTAGCAAGAAGGCGGGTATGATCCAAAGCTGTCCACCATGCTTATTTAAGCGGGGGGAGTCTGCAAATGTCCTAGTCACAGGCGCCTCCTGAGGATCTATGACAAGGCTATACCGTACGGTGTGCTTTGAACCAGCCGGGTTCGAGTTGACCGTCAGGCCGACTTTGTCGGGGCGAGCTATTATCATTCAGAGCGGGTGGAGATCCCCAAGCCCAAAGTCGCCACCTCGTCCTATAAAGAACTGTGACGTGGATTGTGACGTAACCCTATCTGCGATGCACTGAATACCACCACGTAGCACGGAGCGATACTGAGCGAGAGAATAATTAGCAACGATAGCGGGCGAAAGGGCTTAGATGTTACTCAGTGGTACGTCGTAGTAGTGCGGGGTTACTTCTGTTAACCGAAGGATTGTAGGTTCGAGTCCTACCTGCGGAGCCAAGATTTGTACAGCCAGATAGAGAAAGGGCCACCCGATGGGAGTGGCCCTTAGTCTTTTTGTGACGTCTGTTCTCTTAGTGAATGTCGAGGGGGCCCTTTTGTAGTCCTACTTAACGGAATCTGTCCTAATCCCGAGTGTGCGATTGCCTATGCGTTTGATTTACGGACGAGCTTCTTATCGTTAATAATCCAGCGACTCAGCTTTGCGACGAAGCACTGGGGAACTAAGCCAGCTATCTGAAGGCACATGGCAAGCTTGGGGAAAGATTACCGCCAAGTGGCTCTAAGATTGCAGGCTAATAGAATGCGTAGACGACACTAAAAAGGAGACTAAAACATGCTCGGACTTTTAGGTTGGATAATCATGGGGTTAATCGCCGGCTTGATCGCGAAAGCCATAATGCCCGGTAAAGACCCAGGCGGAGCGATTATCACGATCCTACTAGGGATCGTTGGCGCAGTGATCGGTGGCTTCATCGCTCGTGGACTTGGCTACGGACGGACTGTTGATTCAGCAGGCGAGTTGAGTGAACCCGGGTTTTTGATGAGCCTGGTTCTGGCGGTCATAGGCTCCATCGTAGTGCTCGCTGTCTACCGGCTCGTCAAGGGTAGAACCCTAAACGCCTGAGCGATCACGCTCTCCAAAGAATCGGTCGAAGAGGCGAGGGCAGCCCCCCTTTTTGACCTGCAAGTTTACCGATGGCTAGAGGGGCAATCGAAGCAGCGCTTCGCATCCCCGAGCGGCGGGTCTGTTTTCGAGAGTCAGCGTGCCGCCGTGCGCCTCGGCAATCTGTCGCGAAAGCACCAAACCGATTCCAGAGCCCTTAGCTTTGGTCGTAAAGAATGGTACGAACAGATTGGCCGTGTTGCCGAGCCCAGGCCCTTCATCGCGGACCCATACTTCAACTTGCTGGCCGTTGTCCTGACTCCAGCCAACTCCCACACTGCCCCCTGTTTCCATCGAAGCGTCAACAGCATTCCGTATTAGATTTATCAATAGCTGCTCCAACTGTGCATCGTCACCCTTGATCATCAGTTCGGGCCCGGCAACAACCTTCACAGGAAGACGCGTCTCGAGACTGGCTACGCGACGCACCAGGGAGCCAATCGTCAGCGGCTCGAAGCGCGGCTGCGGCAAGCGCGCAAGTTTGGAATACGATTCGACGAAGCGCGCCAGTGAATCGGCACGAGATGAAATAACCTGGAGACCGCGTTGCATGTCGTCGTCCCAATCCGCGGGTCGCGGCTGGCGAGCAATGAGATCTGCGAGACTGCCGGCTACAGATTTGATGGGCGCTAACGAGTTGTTCAGTTCGTGCCCGAGCACCCGCAAAAGTCTTTGCCACGCCGTGCGTTCTTCCTCACGCAGCGTTTGACTGAGATCTGTCAACACCAGCAACCGATGCTGCGCACCGCCTTCGCGAAATGTGCTGCGGCGAACGTCCCACCGGCCAAAGCCGCCGGGAAAAACCATCTGCATGGTCTGCGGGCCATTGTCGTCCCCACCATTGAAGCAGGCGGCCAAACCAAGTTCGCTGCTTGTTCGACGCAGCAACCTGGTAGCAGGCTGGGCCAGCAGTCTTTCGCCCGCCCGATTGACCAGACGCAAACGCTCCTGGCCATCAAACGCGAAAACTGCGACATCAATTTCCGCCATGACCGTGCGCAGCAATGCGGTTGCTTCCATCGCGCCCAGTCTTTGTTCGCGCAAGGTTTGGCCCAGGTCATTCACTTCAAGCATGACTTCGCCCAGCGCGTCACCGGTTGCTGCGCGACGGCCGCGAATCGAATAATCGCCCTCGCGGATAGCGGCGAGAATATTCGAAAGGGTTTGCAGCGGACGCACGATCCGTTGTTTGAGGTTGAAGGCCACGCCCAGCCAAATAATCACGAGGAGAAGATCGACTGTCCACTGCACACGTCCTGAGTAGTTGTCGAACCACAGCAAGAAGGCACACAAGGCGACGGCAGGCAGGCCAGCGGCAAGGGCCAGAAAAGTTACTCTTCTCTCAAATTTCAGCCTTCCTCCAGATCGCAGCGACGGATCAAGGCTTGAAATTGGTGTGACGTGTTTTTGCGGCTTCGTGGAACTACTCACGCCGCTATGATAGCTCATGACGTGTAACGCAAACTGTTAGTTTGCGTCGCCGGGACAGCAATCGAATTGACAAGAGAACGCAAACTAACAGTTTGCGTTACACCGATCGTGCTGGATCTATGATAGACCATACTTTTGCAGACGACGGTAAAGCGCACTACGGCTCAGGCCAAGGGCTTCGGCGGCGCGATTTGCATTGCCCTCAAAGCGTCCCAGAGCTTTTGTTATCAAAATGCGTTCAGCTTCCTCGAGACTCATTTCTTCCAGGCGTGACGACAAACGAGCCTGCGCCGTGGGTTGTAACGCCAGGTCTGAGGGACTCACAACGCTGCTGGGGCTCATCAGGAGCGCGCGCTCAACTACGTGATCCAACTCGCGTACGTTCCCGGGCCAGGCGTGCTCCCGCAACGCTTCAAGCGCCTCAGGGGTGAACATCATCGCGCCGCGACGATAACGCTCGCTGTGTTGCCTCAGGAAGTGTTCAGCCAACGGTCGGATGTCTTCGACACGGTCACGCAGCGGAGGCAAATGGATCTCAACCGTATTGAGCCGGAAGAGCAAATCCTGACGGAACCTGCCCTCCGCCACTTCGGCATTCAAGTCGGCATTTGTAGCTGACAGCACGCGCACGTTTACTTGGCGCGTCTTCGAAGAGCCGACGCGTTCAAATTCACCGGTTTCCAGGACACGGAGAAGTTTTGGCTGCAGCGTAATTGGAACGTTGGCGATCTCGTCGAGAAACAAAGTGCCGCCGTCCGCCATCTCAAAGCGACCAACTCGATCCGCCTTCGCATCCGTAAACGCGCCGCGAACGTGACCAAACAATTCACTTTCAAATACACCTTCAGCAAGCGCCCCGGCATTTAGGGAGACCAGGGGCTTTTCGGACCGGGCGGAAGTTTGGTGTAGGGCCCGCGCAATCAATCCCTTCCCAGCTCCGTTCTCGCCGGTGATCAAGATATTGGCGTCGGCAGGTCCAATTCGCGCCACCAGATTCAGAACGGATTTCATCGCTTGTGATTCCGCAACGATATTCGGAGGTCTTGAGCCCGCCTCCACTGCGCTGTCGCGCAGCACCACGTTCTCGGCCTCCAGGCGTTGCTCGCGGCGAAGGGCTCCGGCCAACTCAACCTGAGTACGCACTACCGCCAGGAGCCGTGCATTGTCCCAGGGTTTCTGAATGAAGTCGCGCGCGCCCCTGCGCATCGCTTCCACCGCGAGAGCGACGCTGCCCCACGCCGTCATCACTACAACCGGCAACATGGGATCCACGGCCTGGATTCTCGAAAGCAGATCCAAACCTTCGCTGCCTGATGTCGTGTCGCGAGCGTAATTGAGATCGATGAGCACAAGATCGAGTTCTCGTGCATTAACCACTCCAAGAACCTCGGCGGGAGACGCCGCCGTTTCAATCTCGAAACGCTCGCCTTTCAAGAGCAGCCGCAGAGCCGCCAGGACGTCATTCTGGTCATCCGCAATCAGGATTCTAGGCATTGGGAATCAAATTAACCCTGACTTCAGTTTCAAGTACAGGCGTCTGGGGGCTTGGAAGGCGCGGCAGGGGCGCAGCTAGGGGCAAGCGCGCGGCGGCTCTGCCGCCTGATGTAACTTAACTGTTAGTTTGCGAAGACTGTTACAGTTCAACGTTAGCGTATCAACGCCCCGCAAACTAACAGTTTGCGTTACCCTTCCTATTCGTAACGCAGCGCCACTAAAGGATCGACTTTCGTCGCGCGTCGCGCGGGCACATAGCAGGCGAGGAATGCCACTGTCACAAGAAGCAACGCGATGACCATAAAGGTCGTTGGATCGGTCGCGCTTACGCCATAGAGCATCTTTGACAAGAGACGGGTCAGTCCGAACGCGGCGACCAGGCCCAGCATCACTCCTCCGAGCGCCATCTTCATTCCGTGACCTAAGACAAGACGAAGCACATCACCTCGTTGTGCACCGAGAGCGAGCCGAATCCCGAGTTCGTGTGTCCGTTGCCCAACCAGATATGAAATGACGCCATAGAGTCCGAGGCTTGCCAGCAGCAGCGCCACAACTGCAAACGCATCGAGCAGGATCATCGCGAAGCGCCGGCTTGCAAGGGTGCCAGCGATAACATCGTTCATCGTTTGCGGTCGCGTGATGACGTTCTGCTTGTTGTGATTTTGAACGACGCTGCGAATGGAATCGAATGGAAGTTTTCCATCGGCGGAACGCATCACCACGCCCAGACCTGACCAGCCCGGCTGTACCTGCCGGAACGGTTCATACAGTTGGGCCTGAAGGGTCTGCTCCTCATCCGCCTCCAGACTCCACTGCTTTACATGTCCCACCACGCCAATAATCTCCTGTGAATACTGGCCCTCCGGTAGATCCTGGTCCTCCTGCAGAATCCGCTTGCCAACCGGATCGGTATCGCCGAAATGTTTACGGGCAAAGGCCTCGTCGATCACCACGACGGCCTGAGATCCTTCAGCATCTTGATTCGTAAAGAAGCGGCCGCGCTTAAGCGGAATGTCCATCGCCTCCAGGTAGCCAGGCTCAACCCGGTACACCACCGCCCCGTTCATTCCGCTCTGAGTTGCCGGTTTCGGCTGGCCTTCCACCCAGAAGTAGAGATCGTCCGCGCCCTGCAGGGGAACTCCTCCATCTGTGAATGAAAGTGCTTTGACACCCGGTGTCGAGCTGAGCTGATTACTCAACTCATTCAATGAGGCGCGAATCTCTTCCGGTTTGGCCGTCTTCATGGAGGGAGAAAGGCTCAGTCCAAACGTCATCACATTGTCGGTCCGAAAGCCCGGGTCGATATTCCAGAGCGCGCTCAAACTGCGAATCATCAGTCCAGCGCCAATTAGCAGCACGAGGGCCAGCGCCATCTCCACAGCGACGAGCAGACCTTGCGCCCGCCCGCGCGCGCCGCTGGCACCGCGACCACCTTCTTTGAGTGTCTCGGATAAACGCCATTGCGAAATTTTGAGTGCCGGAGCGAGGCCGGCCAGAATTCCAGTCAACATCGAAATGGCCACCGTGAAAACGATCACGCGACGATCCAATCCGACTTCTGCGGCGCGCGGTATCGTCGTCGGTAGCGCCGCGAGCGCAGCTTGTGTGCCCCAACTAGCGACAATCAATCCCAGGGTGCCGCCGGTAAGAGCAAGCAGCATGCTTTCGACCAGGGATTGACGGATCAAGCGCCAACGACCGGCGCCTAAGGCAGTACGAATGGCAAATTCACGACTCCGGCCGGTCGAGCGCGCCAGCAGCAGGTTGCTGACATTCACACACGCGATCAACAGCACGAAGCCGACCGCGCCAAGTAACATCCAGAGGATTGGTCCGATATTTCCCACTATCCTCCCCTTGAGCGAGGAAACTGATGCTCCGTGGCCCTTGTTGGTTTCTGGATATGCGGCTGCCAGATCCGCCATCACTCTGTCCAAGTCGGCCTCGCCCTGTTCTACTGAGACACCGGGTTTGAGCCGGCCTATTCCGTGGAGTCCCAAGGCCGCGCTGCGGCTTCGCAGAGCGCGACTGTTCCACTGCCCGATTGGCACAAAGACATCAGTGGTGCGAAAGACAGGTAGATTTGCCGGCAGCACGCCGATAACGGTGTAGCTTTTGTCGTCGAGTGTCAGACCCGTGCCGACGACATTCTGAGCCGGGTTGAACTTGCGCTGCCAAAGATCGAAGCTGATCACAACCAAGGGTGGCGCTCCTGGCTCGTCTTCGCCAGGTGCAAAGGTTCGCCCCAGAGTCGGCTGGACACCGAGCACCGAAAAGAAGTCGGCGGAGACTAACCGGGCGCTAACTTGCTCCGGCTCGCCTGAACCTACAAGACTAAAACCGAACCCACGGGAAATCGCCATGGCCGAAAAGGTACGGTTCTCTTTGCGCAGATCAAGAAAATTCGGGTAGGGAATAGCCCCTGCTTCGAAATTCGGCTTGCTCTGCGCGAGCGTGACGAGCTGATTAGGCTCTGCTAGTGGTAAAGGATTCAACAGCACACCATTGACTACCGAAAAGAGTGCTACGTTGGCGCCGATGCCGAGCGCGAGAGTCGCAACGATCACGGCGGAAAAGGCGGGATTCTTAAGTAACATTCGCAGGCCAAGTCGTAAGTCTTGAAACATTTTTGCACCTCGCTCTTTCTGATTGGCGTTTGCCGATTGGCAATTGCCGATTAACCACTTGCGGGACGACCAACTCAATCGGAAATCGACAATCGGTAATGATGGGAGCCACCCGCTAACGCGTGGTGGTACTGACCTCATCGGACCGAATGTATCGAAGTCCAAAGACCAATTGCCGATTGCCGATTGCCGATTGCCGATTACCAATGGTCTTTGGGCTTTGGACTTTGGACAAAGTCCTATTCGTAACGTAACGCCACCAGCGGATCGACTTTCGTTGCCCGCCGCGCCGGTATGTAGCAAGCCAGCAACGCGACGACGAATAACGTGCCGAGCACGAGCGCAAACGTTGTTACGTCCGTCGGCTGCACTTCAAACAGCAAACTCCGCAACAACCGCATGAGCCCCAGGGAAGCCACTACTCCGAATGCCATACCCGCGAAAGCGAGTGTCAGTCCCTGCTTAAGGATCATCTTAAGGATGTCGGAAGCCTGGGCGCCTAAGGCCATCCGTACCCCGATGTAATGGATCTGTTGGCTAACGGAGTATGAGACGACGCCATAAATACCAATAGACGCCAATAGCAGCGCCACTCCCGCAAAGATCCCAATCAACAGTGCCGGAAAGCGTCGCATAAACGCCGCGGGCGAATCGCCAATTACTTCCTCCATTGGGCGCACGTTGAAGAGCGCCACGTCCGGCTCAACGGCGCGCGTCTCATTACGAATCGCAGCGGCTAAAGATGTCGGCTCTGCATTCGTGCGAACTACCAGGCTGGTTGCGACACCGGGAAAGCGTCGAAAGGGGAAATAGAGAACCGGTCTGAGTGCTTCATCGAGCCCTCCAATCTTTACATCCCCGACAACGCCGACGATAAGATCCGGGGGCACTCCCGCAGATCGATATGCCAACCTCCGTCCGACCGGATCACGCCCAGCAAACACTTTATCGGCCAGGGTCTTGCCAATGATTACAACGCCTGGAATGGCGGCTTGAGTGTTAGTGGCTTGAGTATTGGCAGTTCCTGCCCTCGCGTCTTGCGCAGTTACGGGTGGAAGGGTGGACTGGTCGCGATCATCAAACATTCGTCCTGCAATGAGTGGGACGCCGAGCGTTTGAAAATAGCTCTCGCTGACTACACGAATGTTGGCTTCGATCTCCTGACCGGGAGGCGGAACCGGATCGCCGTCGACGTAAAAACGAGTTGTGTTCCCACCCTGGAGCGGAAGAACATTCACGGTGCCCGAACCGCTCACACCAGGAAGTGAATCAACGCGCTCCTTCAATCGATCATAAAAAGCTATTTGTTTGGTAGCGTCATCGTATTTAGCAGGCGGGACGGCCACAGTCATCGTTAATACATTTTGCGGGTTGAAACCGATGTTCGACTGCAGCAGTTTCAGCAGCGACTTCATCATCAGCCCCGCGCCAACCAACAACACTACGGCGAGCGCGATCTCTGTCGTAACAAGGACACTTCGGAGACGATGCTTCGCGCCTCCTGCGGCGCTTCGGCCACCCTCCTTCAATACTTCGTTCAGGTCCGGCCGCGACGATTGGATCGCCGGCGCAAGGCCGAACACAACTCCCGTCAGCAAGGAAAGCCCAAAAGAGAACGCGAGTATGTTTGAATCGATGCGGAGTGATTTGAGAAATGGCAGTGCGTTGAGTTGACTGTCCGGGAGCGTAGCAACCAAAGCATCCACGCCCCAATAGGCAATCAACAATCCAACTGCTCCACCTACGAGCGAGAGTAAGACTGATTCGGTTAGCAACTGTCTGACAACCCGCCAACGGTTGGCTCCCAGCGCTGAGCGAATCGCAACCTCCTTTTGACGCGACAGTGAACGGGTGAGCAGCAAACTCGCGACATTGGCACAAGCGATCAGCAGGACAAACCCGACAGCAGCCAGCAGCACCAGCAGTATTGGTCTAACCTGCCCGACAAACTGTTCCTGCAGCGGTACGAGCTTGACCCCGGTTCCGGCGTGTGACTGATTGTGTTCCTGCTCGATTCGCTTCGCGATGACACTCAACTCTGATTGCGCCTGGGCCGCGCTTACTCCTGGCTTCAAACGTCCAATGAGATTGGTGCCATGCATGAAACGTCGAGTGAGTTGGGCTTCGGTCGGTTGGTACGGCTGCCAGAGGTCGGCGTTTCTAAGTGCAAACTGAAAACTGGCTGGGAGGACACCAACTACGGTGTAACTCTCGCCGTTTATCGTAAGGGCCTGGCCAACAATGTTCGGGTCTCCGCCGAACCGGCGCTGCCACATTCCATAAGTCAGAACTGTAACCCGCGGCGCTCCTTGTTTATCTTCGCCAGGTTGAAACGTACGTCCAAGGAATGGTTCGACACCGAGTAAGGAAAAGAAGTTTGCTGAGGCAGACGGGGCAAAGACCCTTTCAGGCTCCCCGCGGCCGCTCATGATCCCGCCTCCGCCGGTGTAGGCTGCTATTCCTTCAAAAACCTGGTTCTGTTGGTAATCCTGATAATCCGGATAAGAGAATTCGCGCTGCGCAAACTCCTTCTGCGGCGTGCTTTCCCAAATGTGGTACAGGCTCTCGGACGATTTATAAGGAAGCCCACGCAGCAGGCCGGCATCGACAACCGTGAATATTGCTGTGCTTGCGCCGATACCGAGGGCAAGTGTCATGACGGCAATCGAAGTGAACCCGGGCCGCTTTCGCATGCTGCGAACCGCATAACGCAGGTCTTGTAGTAATTTGTGCATCAGTCAAGCCTCCTGAAGTTCCGATTGCCGATTGGGCTTTGGCCTTGGGCCTTTGGTCTTCGGTCACTAGCGTTCGGTCCCATGAGGTCAGTACCACCCTGCGGTAGCAGGTGGCCCGACTCACGATCACTCACCCACCGGCCGACACTCTATAACCTCGATCATCAACCTCCATTCATTAAGAGGGTGCCTAAGCGAAGTGCGCTCGTACTTCTTCATTCCACAGCACCGCATCCATTTTGCTTCAGAGTAAGCGACATCGTATCGGGC
>JBPCNX010000082.1:0-75696 GCA_051000815.1 Pyrinomonadaceae bacterium | reverse complement strand
CGGGCAAGCTGCTTATAGTTCATTTGTGTGCTTCTTTGACTTGGTGGTTGGAAAAGCACGCTTACGCTACTGCAGCTTGCTCTTAACCACTAACTTCAAAGTTGCACTTCAAGTTGAATCCACCATTCGCAGATTCAACCAGGAAGTGCAGCAAAGCATTGCAACGAGCAATTACGGTACGGGAGCGGTAGCAACCGCACTCAAGTAACAGAATCATTCATGAAATGATGCACCAATACCCCTCGGTCACTGACTCCGGTTTATTGCTTCTTGTTCTTAGTGTGCGGGGAGTGCGGTCGCTACCGCTCCCGTACTGTAATTGCTCATTGCGCTTCGTGTGCTGCACTTCAAACTTGAATTCACTATTCAGAACGGCGTTATTTGTAACGGGGGACTCCCAAGTCAAATGGCATATGAAAACTGAGAAATGACAAATGGAAAATCGGTTCCGCCGACTTTCCAATGTTCCCCTGTTCCCCCGTTCCCCTATTCCCCTGTTCCCTATTCCCCTATCATCGCCTCATGACTCGTGAATGGCAGATCAGAGGTCGCGCTTTGCCCATCGGCGAGCGCACACTTGTCATGGGCATCCTCAACGTCACCCCCGACAGTTTCAGTGATGGCTCTCAGTTCTCTTCCCTCGACAGCGCACTCAAACATGCCGAGCAAATGATCACTCAAGGTGCTGACATCATTGATGTCGGCGGCGAGTCTACTCGTCCTGGGGCCGTTGTTGTTTCGCCTGAGGAAGAACTCGAACGCGTCGTGCCGGTAATCCGGGAACTTGCAAAACGAACGACTGCTCCAATCTCCGTTGACACGTCGAAAGCCCTTGTTGCACGAGCCGCGCTCGACGCGGGGGCAGCAATTGTTAATGACATCTCCGCGCTGCGTTTTGACTTTCACATCGCGGACGAAGCGGCGAGGGCGGGAGCGGGATTGATCCTGATGCACTCAAGAGGCACTCCCGTTACCATGCACCGGCTCCCTCCAGTTGCAAACATCATCGAAGAAGTGACAAGTAGTTTGCGAAGCAGCATTGCGATGGCTGAAAAACGCGGAGTCCAACGTGAATCAATCGTCATCGATCCGGGAATAGGTTTTGGCAAGAGCCAGTATCAGAACATCGAACTAATCGCTAAACTCGATCAGCTAATAGCGGCTTTCCCCGACTTCCCATTGCTTATCGGAACTTCGAGAAAGTCTTTCATCGGCCGCGTCCTTGCGGACGAGGATGGCAATGCGGTTCCCGTTGAGGAACGCCTGCACGGCACCCTTGCCACCATCACTGCCGCAGTCTTGAAAGGCGCGCACATTGTTCGCACCCACGACGTCAAGGCGGCAACAGAAGCGACGCGAATCGCGGACACGATCAACCGCGCGATTTGAGCGTCATTTCATGTCCTCGTAATAACCCAGGAGAACGTCAGCATTCCGTTGCTTGCCTCAGCTGTCGTTCCTGCGAGAGAATCGCGACTGATTTAATCAGCGCTGCTTTCACGAGAGAGAAGGTCAATGAAGAAGCTTCTGCGATTATCCGGTTTTCTCACGGTGTTGCTCTTCGTCTCAGGGTTTGCCGAGTGCTATAAGCCGGTGACGAAGAATCAACTCCCCGCACACATACGCACGGTTGCCGTGCCGGCATTCCAGAACGATGCGCTGCGCTACAAGGTTGAATCACGCTTTACCGGCGCTGTGATTGATGAGCTGATACATCGCGGGCGTGGCCTGCGAGTTCAGGGTGATCGCGAAGGCGCCGACGCAGTTATTGAAGGCGTAATTAAGAGCTTTGGTTTCTCAGGCGTATTGCTGGATGACAAGGGCCGGGCGCGGATTTTTGAAGTGACAATTGTTGCCGCCGTTACCGTTCGGGATCAAACTCAGAATCGTGTTATGTACGACAATCAGAATTTCGTTTTTCGTGGGGAGTTTGAGTTTGCAAACGACCCGCGCAACTTCTTCAGCGAAGAAGATCCGGCTGTCTTACGGATGTCTCGCAGCTTTGCCGAGAGTATTGTCTCAACGCTCATCAACGCAGGCGAAATCGCCCCAAAGAAATGAAGTCCGCCAATCAAACAGAGCTCCAGCGTTTACTCAAAGCTGATCAGCTCAACCCGCTCTACCTCCTCACCGGTTGCGAAAACTACCTGCGCGATCAGGCTGCTGCGGCGATCACAAATGTCGCCCTACGCGAGACGCTCCTGCGAGAGTTTAATGAAGAAACTTTCAGTTTGATGAGTGGCTCTCCGCAGGGTGCCATAGCCGCAGCTGAACAATTGCCCATGATGTCTAATCGGCGCGTGGTCGAGATCAAGGACTTCGGCAAACTTCGCGAGGCCGAGGAACAGGTATTGATCCGGTACGTGGAGAATCCGGCCCCCTCCACTGTGATGATTTTTAATGCTGCGGATCTGGACAAGCGAAGGACGCTGACAAAAATTCTGCTCGATATGAGTCTGGTGGTTGATTTTCCTGCTCTCAAAGACGGCGAGGCCATGAAATGGATCAAGAGCCGCCTTGAGGAACTGAGAATCGGCGCCGATGAAAAGGCGTTGGCCGATATCGTAGCGCTTGTAGGCACAGACGTGCAGACGCTGATGTCGGAATTGGACAAGCTGGCGTCCGCAGCTGGGGAATCCAAACGGATCACGCTCGTGATGGTTGAGGAGCTAATCGGTCGCTCGCTCGAGCTTTCGAACTTCGATCTCGGTGATCATCTGGTTGGTCGCAACCGAAAACGGGCTCTGGAAACACTACATCGACTTTTGGCAGGCGGCTCGGAACCGGTGATGTTGATCGGATTGATCGCCAGGGACTTTCACCGCCTGGCCCTCGCTAAGGATGCTCTTGATCGTGGATCCCGCGAAGACGTCTTCAAGACTGTGCCAATGCCTTTCTTTAAGCGGGACGCCTTTCTTGCGACGCTCCAACGCAGCGATGCTGACCGGATCGCCCTAGGAATCAAACTAATTGCTGCTGCCGATCTAGCGATCAAAACTTCCGTCGCAGGCAGTGCCCCGAAAGGACCTCGTCTTCAACTCGAGATGTTGATCTGTGAACTCGCGGTATAACTTTTCCAATTAGGTCTCTCTTTGTGTTTTTTCGTGTGTATTTGTGGTTGGGATTTAGGCGACATCTAAGACGCGATCCACGAAGCCTCACGAACAAACACCAAAGATTCGCGCGTCTTCAGAGCGACCTCAGGTCAGGCTCAACCCACCCTTTTTTGGCCGCCTCCGATCCCACAAGCTCTTTGCTGTAATACTCAAAAGCCAATCGAGAATCTCCCAGACGTGTTACCACCGCATTTGTCGCTTGCAGTAGTGACGAACCCGGCGTCATTTCTGTAAGGGCGCGCTGCACAAGCTGAATCCAGAAAAGCGTCAGGGTCTCGTGATAGTTTTCCCGGCAACCGTAATGATCCAGAAACCGGTGGAGACTTGCGCGCATCAAGTCGGATGCACGAGCCTGGTCAAGTCGCAAATACCACACCGCCGCAGCCAGATGGTCCCGGTGAGTGAAGTCGTCCTTGCCTGTGGTGCACGATTCAAATCCACGGACCACCCCCTCGATCTCATTCGCACTGTTGTAGGAATTTGCCATAGCATCTCCTAACCGAAGAACGCGGAACGCGTTCGTTAGTTTCAAGTCTCCACCAAAATAAAAACGAGGCGAACCAATCTTCTGGTCCGCCCCGCTTAATCCAATGTGGTTTTGTGTAATTTCTACTTGCCGGCTGCCTGATTCGCGTTTGTAGTCAACCTTGATTTATAGCGCGCCGCTGTGTTTTTGTGCAGCACACCCTTTTGCACCGCCTTGTCGATCGTGGAAACAGTCTGCGGCAAGAGGGTGGCGACGTCTCCGCTTTTCGCTTCGAGTGCTCCGCGCAACTTCTTGATCGAGCTTCTGACGCGTGTGCGATTGCTGCGATTGATCTGTTTGCGCTTCTCATTCTGGCGCATTCGTTTTTCAGCTGACTTATGATTTGGCATCGAGATCTCCCAATATTTGCGTTCCTGCCTTTAAAGGAACCGCTTTAATGCTACCCGGCGCATCATGGCACGTTGCGCAAGTGACGGAGTATAGGGGTGGCGATCGGCACTGTCAAGCAGCCGACCATTCATCAATTCTCAGAAATCAAGCCAGGTTTGACACCTCAACGAGGGCTGTAGTAGCGTCCCAAGCGAAGCATATGTCAACGATCCTACCGTCCACTCACGCAGCTTTGCCGCCAAATTTTCTGCCATTGGAAAGAGAGTGTTCTTGAAGAAGATTGAGCTTCCGCCCCGGGGACTGGAAACCCTATTCGGTGTTCACGACCAGAACATCAAGTCTCTGGAATCACTCCTGGACGTGCGCATCAACGCGCGCGGGCAGGACGTTTCCATAGATGGCGACCCAAAGGATGTTGAAACTGCCGAGCGCATCATTGACGACTTCTCCGCTCTCTTTCAGGAAGGTCGCCAGTTTACGGACCGAGAATTACGAGAAGCCTTCGCTCAGATTGCCGAAGACCGCGCCTTCAGTCTGCGCGACTATTACACCAAGTCGCGTTTCAATCCCGCCGGTAAGAAGCAGGTAGCGCCCAAGTCAGCCACTCAGCGGAAATACATTCAGACAATTCAGGATCGCGATGTTGTATTCGGCATCGGCGTCGCCGGCACCGGCAAGACCTATCTCGCGGTAGCAATGGCCGTCCAAGCACTGATGCAGAAGCAGGTCAATCGAATTGTTCTGGCGCGTCCCGCGGTCGAGGCGGGAGAGAAACTTGGCTTTCTGCCGGGAGATTTACAAGACAAGGTCGATCCCTATCTGCGACCGCTCTACGACGCGTTGTTTGACTTGATTGACTACGAGCGCGTCACCCGGCTGCTGGAAAAAAGAGTGATTGAAGTGGCGCCGCTGGCATTCATGCGCGGCCGCACTTTGTCTGACGCATTCATCATTCTCGACGAAGCGCAAAATACCACCAGCGAACAGATGAAGATGTTTTTGACGCGCATAGGTTTTGGTTCGAAGGCCGTGATCACCGGAGACGTCACGCAAGTGGATTTGCCCGCCGGTAAGCGTAGCGGGTTGATCGAGGCGGAGCGCGTGCTCTCGAATCTGGAAGGCATCGACTTTGTTTACTTCACTGAGAAAGATGTCGTTCGCCATAAACTGGTGCAGATGATCATTCGCGCCTACGAAGATCACACAAAGAAGAGCAACATCTAGCTTACCTGCCGGCGAGCGCTCGCACTCATGATTGAAGTTGTAAACCGCCAACGTAAAGTGCCAATCAAGGCCGAGCGCTGGCGGACGTTCAGCGAGAATGCCCTGAGGACAATTCGTAAAGATGATCAGGATGCGACGATTGCCTTCGTGTCGGACCGGCAAATAAGAAACCTAAACAAACGTTTCCGTAAGATTGACAAACCCACCGACGTGCTTTCTTTCCCCGCCGGCGAAGCTATGGCGACTTCCCCGGCAACAAATCTCGGTGACATCGCAATCTCGTTAGAACGCGCTGAAGTTCAGGCCCAGGAAAACAATCTGACGTTTGACGCCGAACTTGCTCAATTGATCCTCCACGGGCTGTTACATCTTTGTGGCTACGATCACGAAACCGATAACGGACAAATGAATAGGCTGGAGCTGCAACTGAGACGAAGACTCAAGATTTGATCCTCTAACTGCCGAGGGTCTCACTAGCCCAAGGAACGCGTGAACGCCTTTGGGGTTGCAATGCGAATATCTTCAAACTGACCCGCACAGACAGCCTCTGTCATTTACGAACTGAGAATTACGCTCTACTATTCAGCAGCACATGCAAATTGAAATATCGCTAACGATTCTGCTGCTGTTTGTCTTGTCCTTGCTTGCCACAGTAGACATGGCTTTTGGCCACTTGAGCGATGTAGGACTGCGTCGCCTAATCAGCGAAGCCGAAGAACGTCCCACCGCGCGCTCGACAATTTTTCTGCGAGAAGTTCTGGAGAATCGTCAGCGTTTTAGTTTTACACTCTCGGCCGCTATTCAGATTCTTCTTGTGGCCGTGGCCGTCCTCATCACCTCAATCTCGCTAAGGCTTTTTTCCAACACGCGCTTCGTACTGGTGGGACTCGGAATCGGTCTGGTACTGGCGGGAATTTTTCGTCAACTGATTCCCCTCTTACTTTCACATCGCAATCCCGAAGCAACGCTCTTGCTGCTGCTACCGCTGGTGCGTCCGTTCTTTCGCGTGATGGCGTTCGCCGCGGATCCGTTTCACAGCTGGTTTGATCGTTCACGCCGCAAAGAACTCTTGCAGGAGAATAGCGAGGACGATGATGAACAGGACAGTACTGATGACATTCAGGCCTTGATCGATGTCGGTGAAGCCGAAGGCATTCTGGAGGAAGAAGAAGGCGAACTGATACATTCGATTATCGAGTTTGGCGATACCCGCGTGGGCGAAGTGATGACTCCACGACCCGACATTGTTGCAGTGCCGGCGACCGCGAGTGTGCGTGAGGCGCGAGATATCATTATTGAATCGAAATATTCTCGCCTGCCTGTGTATCGCGACCAGATCGACAATGTCGAGGGATTCATTTACGTCCGCGACCTATTGCAATGTTGGGCTGACGGGCATGAAAGCAGCTCGATTGCCTCGCTCGTGCGGCCGGTTTATTTTGTCCCCGAGACCAAAGCCGTCGCCGAGCTGCTCGAAGAAATGCAAAAGTCGCACGTCCAGCTTTCGATGGTAATCGATGAATACGGCGGCGTGGCCGGGCTGGTTACCGTGGAAGACATTCTCGAAGAGATCGTCGGGGAAATTGAAGACGAAGACATCGGCGGCGATGAAGAAGAGATCGTCGGCGGCCGCGACGGTGTTTATGAGGTCCTGGGTTCAACAGAGATCGGGAAGATTGAAAGACTCTTTGATCTGGAGATTGAAGCTGACGATTTCACGACAATCGCGGGCCTCGTGATCAATGAATCCGGAAAAGTACCGCGCTCGGGTGAACATCTGGCGTTTCGCGGTTTGGAAGTGGAAGTGCTGGAGGCTGATGAACGACGCATTGGCCGGTTGCGTCTTAAGCGCGCGCCGAATGAGAACGGAAACGAGTCGACCATTAACTAATGTCAGCTCCGATCAAAGAATCTGCGAGTTCCAGTGTTTCCCCGAGTTCGATCTGCGCGGCGTGCGGGGAAGAGTTTAGTTGCGGCGCGAACAGCGGATGCGAAGCGAAGGTCTCGGATTGCTGGTGTTTTGACGTCAAACTAAGCGAGACGGTGCGTACGCAGTTGCAGACTCGTTATCAGGGCTGTCTCTGCAATAACTGTTTGCTGGCATTCGCTTCCGACCAGCCCACGCCTTGAGACTTAGCAGAACTCCCCGGTCAATGGATCACAAGGAGCCATGCAACCAGTAAAACAATTTGCCTGGTTATGCTTTGTTCTCTCGCTGGTCGTCTCGACGGCAATCTCGCAGGAGCGGCCGGCGCGGCCTCGGGCGAGTGATTTTAATGTTGAGGTCTTGAATCTCGACCGTCGCAACCATATCTTCGCGATTCCCGGCTCGCCTGCCCGGTCCTCATACTTTACTCATCTCGATCTCAAGCGAGTGCCTGACTGGAAAGCTGCTGACGGAGTATTAGCTGAGGTCGGGGCCTTGCGGCTTAATTTTTGGTTGGAAGAAGGTCTGCCCTGGATAGAAGTTGTGGCTGTACTCGGAAAGCTTGAGCCACACTCGAGACCCGACGAATGGAACAAGGCAGCCACCGCTATAGTTGTCTCTCGCGCACTGCAGCCTGAGGAGACCATTACGATTGTAGAAGCCGCGCGATTTGGCATCTTGCCGTTTCAGGTAAGAGCTTTCAGGGCTCAACCCTGGAGCGTTGGTCCCCCTGAAGTTACCAACAAGACCCAGGCGTTGACGGTTACCAGGGTTACTGAGGATCGCCCGGGTTACACCTTGAACGTACGGAACCTATCGCACAAATACATCAACGCGATTCATTGGTATGGTCAGGAAAACGGACGCAGCCGCGGAGGGTCGGGA
Organism: Pyrinomonadaceae bacterium; assembly: GCA_051000815.1. Classification (GTDB taxonomy): domain Bacteria; phylum Acidobacteriota; class Blastocatellia; order Pyrinomonadales; family Pyrinomonadaceae; genus PSRF01. The sequence goes on along the minus strand of JBPCNX010000082.1, from coordinate 67,667 downwards.
TTGAGTGGAGCGCGCGTTATTCCCCCGGGAGGCACGACACTGATTAGTCTGCATTTTGGTTTCCCTGAAGAGAAGCTATCGCCAGACGCAACGGAACGGGAGGCAGCTTCAACACGAGAGATAGTCATTGCAGCAATCGTCTTCGATGATGGGACATTCGAGGGAGAACCAGACAAGGCCGCGGAAATGGCGGCGGAGATGGCTGGCTCTCGCATACAACTTCTGCGTGTTAACAAGCTCCTGCGATCAGAAATGCCACCGAACGGACACGCTCAGGCATTGAAGAATTTGAAACGCGATATTGGCGCCCTTTCAGAAGAAGTCGACCTAGGCGTGGCTGATGAACTCTCAGGACGGTTTGCGGCGGCTTCTGAAGATATCCGCACACGGAGGATCAAAGAAGAAATCAAAAATGGGCTTCGCTTTGTGAAGGGCGAGCTGCTACGGGAGATCGAGAAGTTCGAATACCGACGCGATAACTCGCCCGCCGTCGCCGACTTCGATGGGTGGCTGAAAGAGCTGATCGAGAAATATGGAAGGATGGTTACTGACTAAGACCTCGCTATGGCAACCAAAAGAAGCAGGTTTCTCCAGGGTAAGAAAATTGATCCCGCCCCAATTAACTCAAAAACCAGTGTGACCGATCTGGTCGACGAAGCCTTTTTGGCGTACAACGGAGCTCGTTTGCGCGAAGCATGCCAGCTCTTCACGCAAAAAATGCTCGAGCCCGAAGTCACGGTTGGTGTCTCTATCACCGGGGCGTTGACACCCGCAGGTCTCGGTATCTCCTGCTTGATTCCACTGATCAAAGCAGGTTTTATCGATTGGATTATTTCCACTGGCGCCAACCTCTACCACGACACCCACTTCGGCATTGGCCTTTCGATGCATCAAGGTAACGCGCAAACGTCCGATATCGTGCTGCGCGAAGAAGAAGTTGTGCGCATCTACGACATTTTCTTTGACTACTCAGTGCTGCTGGATACCGACGCATTCTTCCGCAAGATTATCGAAGCTGAAGAATTCCAGCGGCCTATGTCTACCGCCGAGTTTCACTATCTCTGCGGCCGGTATGTTTATGAGCGCGAATTGAAGTTAGGTCTAAAAGAGAAATCGCTTTTAGGAGTTGCTTATAAATACGGTGTGCCTATTTACACGTCATCACCGGGCGATTCGTCGATCGGGATGAATGTCGCAGCCAAGGCATTACAGGGGTATAAACTCGCCTTCGATCCTTCTCTGGATGTTAACGAGACTGCGGCCATCGTGCTCGCGGCAAAGCGGAATGCCGGTGAAGCAACGCTCAAAAGAGGTAGAAAGAGGAAGGGCCTTTCGGCGTGCTTCATCCTGGGCGGCGGTTCCCCAAAGAATTTTCTACTGCAAACAGAACCACAGATTCAAGAGGTGTTGGGTATAGACGAACGCGGACACGACTACTTCCTGCAAGTAACCGACGCGCGTCCTGATACTGGTGGACTGTCCGGCGCTACTCCGGGTGAAGCTGTGTCGTGGGGGAAGGTTGATCCTGATCGCCTGCCGGACGCAGTGGTCTGTTATGTCGATTCAACAGTGGCGCTTCCGATCATTACGGCTTATTCTTTAGCCAAGCATAAACCAAGGAAGCCGAAACGTCTCTACGATCGGCGCGCCGAGTTTATGGATTTGCTGAAGTCGGAATACAAGAGTTCCAAGCGCCGCTGAGTCTGGTATTAGCGGCCAAGAACTAACGGAAAACATGAGTAACACCGCTTCTAATTCCCCTCCGGCACTGTTCGACTGCACAAAGTGCCCGGCATACTGTTGTTCGATCTACGACCGCGTTCAGGTCACCAAACGCGATGTACAACGGCTGGCAAAACATTTCGGCATAAGCTACCAGAACGCGACGCTGCGCTATACCCGAGTTTATAATAATGAACGCGTCTTACGACGGAAGGCAGACCCAATTTTCGGCCTGGCCTGCAAGTTTCTTAATTCAGTCACACGACAGTGCGGGATCTACCACGCGCGCCCCGCGGTATGTCACGAATTTCCCACGACGAAACGCTGTGCCTATTACGATCTGATTGAATTTGAGCGCGCGCAACAGAATGATCCTGACGTGTTACCACTTGTGAGAATCACTTTTCGCGACGCCAGTGGCTAGTCGTTTAAGCGCATGCAGGAATTGCTGTCCAAACTCATCGGCAAGAAAGTTGACCTCTACTGCGGCAGCGCTTCCAGTCTGCGCGGAGAGATAATCAAAGTCGAAGGTGGCGTCATGCATCTGAAGGACAGTGAAGAAAAGATGTGCTTTGTGGCTATCGATAAGATTGTGGCCGTCTGGGAAGCAGATGATGAGGGACACCGGGCAGGCTTTGTTTCAAAGATTTGAAAACTCGATTCGTTTCTGCCTGGAAAAACAAAAACGCCGGCGCTGAATCCCAGCGTCGGCGTTCTGCTTTCTAAAAAGCTCTAACCGTTAATCGGCCGTCGTTATTGCGGCAAGGGGCACACGACGGAAGCCGTTAATGCGTGACAGCCAGTAATCATTGAATGGAGAATAGACTACACCGTGGTGACGAGAAGCATGATAGAAGCCGTTCGCGTCGGCGACGATGCCGATATGACGCAAGTCGCTGAAGAATACGAGCGTCCCAAACTGGTTCTCTTCTTCCGGAGTCGCCGGTGAAAAGCGCGACCATAGAGATCGAGCGCTGGCGCGTTCAAAGTTTATTCCCACCGAGTTGAAGGTGCTCCAAACAAATCCCGAACAATCGAAAGCGAACGGGCCGGTCGCGCCCCAGGAATATCGAGCACCTAGCCGCTGGTCGATCGCCGCGGACATCAACTCCTGAAATCTCGCAGGCGGCGCACCGGGTGCCTTCAACATCTCCGCTGCCTTGATGTCTTCAGGCGACGCAACTGAAAGAACGACAGGCTCGTCCGTCAACGTTGCGAGGACTTGGGATTCAGTATCTTGGGCGTGACGTTGTCGGGTTTCGCCAGTTTGAGCTGAGACCGCGATTGACAGCATGCTGAGGGTTAAACACGCGGCAATCGAGTAGGGGAACCAGTTTCGTAGGGTCATAGAAAGGGGAACGTACCTCTCCTAAGTCTTGGTTGTTTCTTTAAAATCTTTATTACTGAGTGAGGGGGGCCACTATGAAAGCCAAGTGAGTCTAGACGCTGGAGAAACTCCGCACAAGAACCAATGTGACTGTTTCGTGACGAATCACAATCACCTCGTCACATACGACCTGAAAGAGGTCAGGAGATGGTAAAACTAAAGTGGAGCTTAGCGTGAAGGCTCGGAAGATGTTTCATCACAAGACACTTGCGGTCAATGTGATGAACAAAGGAGGCGCTGAATCAACTATGGCCACGAGCTACCTGGCGATAGAGGGTCAGGGCAAAAAGTAGAGTGAGTCCCAGGATCATGAGAAACCTAAGTCTGAGTTTCGAGTACAGAGAGTAGAAAGTGTGAATCATTGCTGATTACCAGCAAGGGATCTGGGGAAGATTAGGCGGCCTGGCCGGCGTGATAGTTCAAGCCTACAGTGATGATCTTTTGCAGCAACTGATCATAAGGCAAACCCGAATGCGCGGCTGAATCAGCGAAGTCTTCACCGGAGGCAATTTGCGGGTTGGGATTCGCCTCCAGCAGGTAAAACTGCCCCTCGTCCGTCATGCGATAGTCGAGGCGGGCATAGCCGCTGAGAAAGAGATAGCGGTAAATGCGTTTGGAAAGACGTTCGAGCGCCTTGTGCTGCTCCGGGGTGAGTTCGGCAGCTCGCGTCGCGAGTCCCACTTTTTCCTGATAAGCCGGATCCCACTTTACTTTCAGCGTCGCGATGTTTTCCGCGCCCTCCGGCAGTTTCTCCATCACCAACTCCCAGGGCGAATAGGTTTGAATATTCTGGTTTCCGATGAGGCCGACATAGATTTCGCGCCCCTTGATGTACTGTTCGGCAATGGCGGCGGTCTTGTTCTGGCGATGAATAAACTCCACTCGCTGCGTCAGCTTGTCGTCGTCATGAACAATCGAAGCCTGGGCTATACCCACCGACCCCTCTTCGCTGATTGACTTGACCAGCAAAGGAAACTTCAACCGCTTCGGACGCCGCACTTTTCGGTTCAGCGGAAACACCGCAAAGCCCGGCACCTGAATCCTGTGATAGGCAAGGATCATCTTGGTCAGCGCCTTATCATGGGCCATAGTCAGACCACGCGGGTTGCAACCCGTATAAGCCTGCTTCATCAGTTCCAGATAGCTTACGACGTGCTGATCGTAAAGTGGGTAACCGTGAAACTCTTCCAGTAGATTGAAGGCCACGTGGGGTTTGTATTCCATCAAGGCGTTGCCAATCACATTCAATTGGTTATACAGACCAATCGGATAGACCTCATGGCCCATCTTCTTCAAAGTAGAAATGACGTCGTATTCCGTCTTGACTTCAATTATTTCCTTGTCGCTCAAGCCGTCGAGTGAATCAGGCGGGACCAGATCCTGATGGACGAGGACGATTATGCGCAGCTTCTTTTTGGGTTCGAAGGTCATACGGCGATGCGATGATAACCTGAATGAAGCACGTTCATTACCTGAACTGTCAATACAATCATGACGCGCCGGCGCGCTTCGCGAGGAGGGCTCGTGACACGTAACCTCAAATCTTTGCAACGGTCAATCATGTTTGCGAGCACATGATCGATCGTATATTGGTGGACGCCGGTGCCCTCGGCGACTATCTGTCGCACCTCACGCCGCACACTCCGTAGAAATGTTGCCGCACTGAGCTTGCCCGTGTCGCGAGGATCTTCAGAGAAGATTCGTTTCAGATCTCGATCGTAGACTGCAGGCCAATCAAAGTCATACTTTTCGCGTTTACGTCGATAATGTTCGCGCAGCGTGATTTTCAAAGCAGAAAGCGGTTCAACCTTCGTTCTAAGACGGTTCCGTGGTTTGCTTCCCGCCAGTTCGTTCATTACTTCATCGATGTATTCAAGCTTGCGCAAAGCCGGCCATCCTTTATAACGCCTGCGCCAGCGTGATCGTGGCGTGAGCCAGACGGCAAACGTTTCTGCGAAGTCTTCCGCCGGATGTGCCTGGGCATACCATGCCGGCAGGTGGAGGACATAGTTGCGACTTTTAGGTTTTGGTTTATAGAAGTCCGGATACGGCCGCGCAAAGGAACCGAACAACTCCCGCCATTGACGCTTGAAGTGCATGCGGAAGGCGGTATCGAGTGCGTGCCCTGCTTCGTGGCGCAGGATTCTCATGCACTCCGGATCCGTCCCGCCTTCCACTTCAAGCATTTGTTTGCGCTCAAGTTTGATTAGCCGGGGATGAGCCAGATAGAAGGGTATGGCAATGCCAGGAACACCGTCGGGTGAAAACCACTCTTCGGATAACCAAACGTGAGGTTTAAAGCGAACCCCGCGTTCGTTCAGCTCACTATAGAGACGCTTGATGTGTGGCTCGAGGAAGGACCCTTTAATTTTGATCTGAAGGTCCCCGATCCGCATGTCGAGCAAATGCTCGTCTGTGAGTTGATACCAGGGAAAACGATAGCTCACGCCGCATCCCCTCTCGCAGATAAGGCCTCAGTGCCATGGGATGACACCGCGTTTTGAAACTCACTTTGGCGTGAAGATGTGAAATTACTCAGGAAAACCGGCATTCTAAGGCAAGACGTCCTCAACAAACGGGCGGCGATGTGATTCAGGATGAAAGGAACGTCGTCATTGTAACGGCCTTCGCTGATATGTGCCAGCGGGGTTTAGAATCGGGTACTGGTTCAGTTTGGGTCGTGAGGATCGTTACCACTCAATGTCAGAACCGGAGCGGTAGCGAACGGGTTGGTAGCGGAGCATTCAAGTGGAAAGGAACCTGGACTGGTTGTTAGCGGACAATCGAGCGAATGGACCCGGTCGCTACCGCTTCCGGTTCTGACATTGAGTGGTACCTCCGCGTTGACCAAAGTTCAGCTCGGCGGCGTCACTCCCGTCTTAAGATATGACGACGGGCAATACTTTTCCACCACGCACTCAGCGCACAGCGGGCTGCGTGCTTTGCAAATCTTCCGGCCATGCGCAATCAGCAGATGCGAGAAGATGACCCAGTCTTTCTTCGGCACAATTGCAACCAGATCGTTTTCGATTTTCTCCGCGTGCTTTTCTTTTGTCAGCCCGAGACGTCTTGAAAGTCGCGTTACGTGCGTGTCAACTACAACCCCCGAAAAAACCCCAAACGCATTACCGAGGACTACGTTCGCGGTTTTTCGCGCCACACCCGGCAGTTCAAGCAACTCATCCATCGACTCGGGTACGCGTCCGGAATACTTTTCAGTAAGCATTTTGGCTGTGCCTTGAATCGACTTCGTCTTGTTCCGAAAGAAACCCGTGGTGCGGATGTCCTTTTGCAAAGTTGTTGGCCCCACCTTGAGGTAGTCCGCCGGCTTACGATACTTGCGGAAAAGATCGGCGGTCACGATGTTAACGCGTTCATCGGTGCACTGCGCGGACAGGATCGTGGCGATCAGCAATTCAAACGCGTTCCCATGATTGAGCGAACACTTTGCGTCGGGATAAGCGCGTTTTAAGGCGGCGATGATTTTTCTTGGTTGGTGTTTTAGTTCAGGGTTCACTCTTTCTCCGCTTCGGCTTTCTTCTTTGTGCCGGTTATCTGCGGCCCTGGGCAATCTTCTCCGCTTCCGGCAAAGACCGAAGTCGTAACATCGCAATTACACCCAGCAAGGGACCGGGGGCGAGGATCACAAAAGCGTAGCGCCAGCCGACTGCGTTGATAAAGTAGGGCACCAGTTCTATCGAGACCGTGGTTAGCAAAAAACCGATGCAGGTTTGAATCGTCAAAGCTGTGCCAATGTACTGAGGATTGCCGAGTTCAGTTACGCAAGCGGAAAACTGCGCGGAGTCAGCGACGACGCTGGCTCCCCAGATCGCGGCTATCACTAACAGCAAGATCGGGTGAGCGCCGAACAGAAACCCGATCAGCAAACAACAACTGCCGCTGATCCCCATTGCCACCGAGGTAACCAGGGTGCGACCCACACGATCTGCCACGAATCCAGCCACCACGCAACCAATCGCCCCGCAGCCGATTACCAGAAACGATGCCACTTCCGCCCAAACCGAACGACTTCCCTGCCCCAGGCTGGCGCGAATCATCACGGGCGCCCAGATCCACATTGCGTAAAGTTCCCACATGTGACCGAAGTAGCCGAAGCTCGCCAATCGCACTCCGCGATTCTTAAAAACCTCAAGCACCTGGCGCCAATCAAAGCGGGCCACCGGCATCGCGTACGGACCGTTGTCGACGAACAACAGTGTCACCAGTGCTCCCAGCATCGCTAGTAGCGAGATGAAGATTATGTTGTTTCGCCAAATCGCACTGCCCACGCCATTGATCAAATAAGACGAAGCTTTTCCCAAGGTCAGCGCGCCGACCAAAACGCCCAGCGCCATTCCGCGCGAACGCCGAAACCATGTTGCCAGGATTTTCATCCCTGGAGGATAGACTCCGGCCAGGAACATCCCGGTTAGGAAACGTAACGCAATCCCCAATCGCGGCCCATCGGCGTAATGTCCGAACGCGGCGTTAGCCGCCGCTCCTAATACTGCTGAGCCTGCGACCAGATATTTTGGCGTGAGAATGTCAGGTAGGTTAAGGAATGCGCTGAGCAGAGTGCCGGCAACAAAGCCAAGCTGAACCGCTATTGTGAGCCAACCAATTGTTGATTCGTTGAGCGACCATTCAACACGCAGTGCCGGCAAAACTGCTGAACCGCTGAACCACAACGACATTGATAGCAGTTGCGCAGTCGCAAGCAGCGCCAAAGCACGCCAACGTTGAGGCAATGCCAGGTCTTCAACCGGCCCGGTTGTTACAGCTGCGCGCATGCTGGGCGCTGAGCATACTACAAAACAAAAATGGCAGGTCGTGAAAACCTGCCCCTGATCTTGTGCTGAAACGACCTGTGGTTAGGCCACCGTCTGAGTGAAGCTCTCTACGTCAATTTCGCCCGAGGAAGTATTTTCCTTACGTTTACGTTTGTTCTGATACATGGACTCGTCAGCTTGTGCCATCAGGTCTTCGACCGTTTGAATCTCGTCCGGATGCATGAAGGCCAGACCAACGCTAATCGAGAGCCGATACGGAGAAGCGTTCTCCGCGTTATAGCTTTTGAACTTCTCGTTCAGGCGCGCCAATACAGTTTCCACTCCACCCTCGGGCTCCACAGCAGCGAAGACAGTAAATTCATCGCCGCCCAGACGTCCAAGTACATCTGATGCACGGAATGTCTCCCGCAGGATCTCGGCGGTCTTGACCAGCGCTCGATCGCCTTCCTTGTGACCAAACGCGTCGTTGATTTGCTTCAGACCGTCGAGGTCGGCGTAAACCACCATCAGACTCTTGTTGGCGCGTTGCACGGAGATAAGGTGTTGCTCGGAGAACGCCAGAAAACCGCGCCGGTTGTAAAGACCGGTCAGCTCGTCCACGAGCGAAAGTGTCTTGATCGCGCCTTCGGCACGCTTGCGCTCAGTGATGTCTTCGATCTGAAAGATAAAGTGGAGCGGCGAGCCCTCTGCATCGTGAACGAGAGAGATACTCGTTAGCGCCCACACCTCCTGGCCGTCTTTGTGGATATAGCGCTTTTCGACCTGACAAGTAAGAGTCTCACCCGCCAACATGCGATAGACGTGTGCGAGATCGTTTCCGAGGTCGGCCTTATGCGTGATTGCCTGGAAGTCAGACTCCAACAATTCTGCTTCACCATAGCCAACGATCTCACATAGCGAACGATTCACACGGAGCCAGCGGCCGGCCGGCGACACCAGCGCCATTCCGATGGCCGCATAGTCAAACGCTGTACGAAAATGTTCTTCGCTCTCCTGGAGTGCTTTGCTGATTCGTTCCTGCTCGGCTATGAATCGGCTCAACTCTTCCACATGTAGTTTCGCCTGTTCCGCCTGTGTCGCCGAATTTTCCACATTTCTCAAATAGGTGCGGTAAGTGAGGTAGATGATGGCAATAACGGGAATGAGCGCAAGGAATGCGTAGAAGCCGATTTGATTAATGAGTTGGGCGACGATTGCAGCCGCTGAAGCTCCTGCGAAATAAGTGATCGATGTCCAGAGGAAATTGGTCCGCCAGGTAAACCACAGAGGTTGATTCAGCTTGAGCGCCACGCTGACCGCAACGAGTCCCGAATTCAGGCCATACTGCACCAGCGCCATGGCGCACAGAGCAACGATGAGGTTTGGCGAATAGCTCTCACGCAGGGTGAGCAAGGGGCCAAAACCGAAGTGCAGCACAGCGGCGGTTGCTCCTGTGGAACAAGCCATCACCCCGCCGTTGAAGAGCGCGACTGATGCCTTCCTGCTAAAGCGGCGCGATGATGTCACGGCTTCGGTCACAGCCAATAAGACTGCGGCCTGGCCTCCAAAGAGCAGGAGCGTGAGAAAAACAAAAGTGTCGGAGACTGAAATGTGTCCCTTGGCGCGGGGAATCTCAATTGTGATTCGGGAACCGACCAGCATTGCCAGCGCCAGAATTATGAACCGGCGATCAAGCTGACCAGTTGGCAATGTGTAAGCAGAGAAAGCCGCGATCGCCGCACCGGCGGTCACGACTACCGACATAAATACCTTTCTCAGCGATTTGTTGTTCATGCCGTCGGGATTCGGGGAGGGCCAGGAGCCGTCTGTAAACTCCGCGCGGACATGCACCGCGCCAATCCTGAGAGCTGCAAAAAGCATTCCTCAAAGAGCAATTCTCGTAACGGCGTAATTCCCTTAAAATACCAAGCAAAAATCCCTTATCCCCGCCACTTCTTTCTCTCATCGGTCAAAGTCACGGTCAATTTGAAAAGAGCGCCTTATCAATTTGACCAGTCATCTCTAAGTTCTTAGATCGCTCGCCAACATTGCAAGCGAAGCTCCGTCGGCATCGAGTAACTGCCGTTTGATTCGTGATATTCTGGAAGCCCCTTAATTCTCCGCTCCTGTGTTGTTCTCATTCGTCTGGGATGTGGAACTTGTGTGAGTTTCCGTTGTTATGGCTGAGTTCTTGGCATCACTGACAGGAAAGTATCTAAACCCCGGCGACGAACAGCCAATCCGTGAGGAGTTGTTTAGTGTCGAGCGGTTGGAACAGTATGCCCAGGTTCTGGCGAGAGAACACAGAATCGTGCGGAAACGGGGTCGCGCCCGGCTGCTACCTCGCGTCGAAGACAATGGCCGCAGACTCGTATTCGCGTATCAAACTCTTGTGGAAGCAATCCGCGCCGGCCACTCACTATCCCCGGCCGCGGAATGGCTGGTAGACAACTTCCACATCATCGAGGAACAACTGCGAGAGATTAGGGAAGACCTTCCTAACAGCTACTATCGAGAGTTGCCCAAGCTTGCCGACGGCAAACTGAAAGATCATCCCCGGATCTATGCGCTCGCGCTCGCGCTAATCGCGCATACCGATAGTCGTCTTGATACCAACACCCTTCGCCGTTTCATCGCCGCCTACCAGACGGTGGCGCCTTTGTCGATTGGCGAGCTCTGGGCGGTTGCTATCACCCTGCGTCTTGCTTTGGTAGAGAATTTGCGGCGACTTGCCGACCTGATCCTGCGTGGCCGCGAAGAACGGGAGCAAGCTGATAAGCTTGCCGACAAACTCCTTGAAACTGCCGCTCGCCAACCAACTGCATTACTGCCGCTGGTAACAGATCGTTTCGCCAAGCGCGAGCCGATTCCCCACGCCTTTGTTGTGCAACTTGTTCAAAGACTGCGGGAACAGGATCCCGCAGTGATGCAGGTAATGGAGTGGCTGGAGCAGCAGGCGGCCCGTCAAAAAGAGAGTCTTGAGCAGATAATTCATGCTGAGCATCAGCGACAAGCCGCTACTCAGGTGACGGTGGGCAACATCATTACCAGCATGCGGTTGCTCTCGACTCTGGATTGGCGAGACTTTTTCGAAAGCGTGAGCCTGGTGGATCCGTTGCTGAGTGGAGATCCGGCAGATGCTTACGCAAAGATGGAGTTCGCCTCACGGGATCGCTATCGTCACGTGGTCGAACGAATCAGCAAGCGAACGGAGATCTCGGAATTGAAAATTGCGAAAGCCGCCGTAGAGCTGGCGGCTCAAAGCGCAGTCAATTCTGGTACGAGCACGCGCAGATCGCACGTCGGATATTATCTAATTGACGCAGGGCTTTCGCAGTTGGAAGCGGCATTCGGCTACCGTCCTCGACTGGGAGAGAGATTGCGGCGCTGGTGCTACCAACATCCGACTCTTGCCTATCTCGGCACACTTTCACTCCTGACAACCTTAATCGTCGCGACGCTTTTGCTGGGAATGTACCAGGCGGGTGCGGACGCGGCACTGCTGGTGGCGACGATATTGCTGGCTTTGATTCCGGCGAGTGACATCGCCTTGAGCATCTTGAACTGGGACGTTACGCACCTGTTCCAACCTCGCCTGTTGCCGCGAATGAATACTGTTGACGGAATCGGAGCGGCGGGGAAAACCATGGTCGTCATCCCGACTATAGTTTCCAGCGAGGAAAGCGTTCGTGAGTTACTGGGAAAACTGGAAGTCCACTACCTTGCCAATCAGGATCAGCATCTGCACTTTGCGCTGTTGAGCGACTTCGCGGATGCCGCCGCCGAAGAAATGCCGGAGGATGAGGCACTGCTTACTGCCGCACTCACCGGCATTGCCGAACTCAACAAGCAGTATGGCAATGGCACTACACAAACTTTCCATTTGTTTCATCGACAGCGACGCTGGAACCCGGGCGAAGGCCGCTGGATGGGTTGGGAACGCAAACGAGGAAAGCTCCACGAGTTTAACCGGATTCTTCGTGGCGCTCGCGACACCAGTTTTATCGTGCAGACGGCGCACAATGCCCTGCTGGCTGCCGTGCGCTTTGTGATAACGCTGGATTCAGATACGCAACTGCCACGTGATGTAGCGCGAAAACTTGTGGGCACGGCCATTCATCCGCTCAACCGGCCTCAGCTGGATGCTTCTGTTAATCGCGTCACGAAGGGTTATGGGATTTTGCAACCCCGCGTAAGCATCTCCCTTGAGAGTGCCTCCCGTTCACGATTCGCCCGCATCTTCTCCGGCAATACTGGAATCGATCCCTACACAACCGCGGTTTCCGATGTTTACCAGGATCTCTTCGGCGAAGGAAACTATACCGGCAAGGGTCTCTACGACGTAGACGCCTTCGAAGCGGCGCTTGGGGATCGCGTCCCCGAAAATTCGCTCTTGAGTCACGATCTCTTCGAATCGCTTTTCGCCCGAGCAGCGCTGATCACCGATATTGAACTGCTCGATGACTATCCGGCCCACTACGACACTTACGCGAAACGGCAGCATCGCTGGACACGCGGCGACTGGCAGATCAGCCGCTGGCTTTTACCTCGCGTGCCAGACGCACACGGACGTAAGGTTCGCAATACCTTGCCCATCATCTCGCGTTGGAAAATTCTCGATAACTTACGACGCAGCCTCGTAGCTCCCTCATTACTGTTGTGGCTGCTCGCAGCCTGGCTCCTGTTTCCCGGTTCTACGTTGATGTGGTCTCTGTTCGTGATCCTGGCACTCGCCTTTCCCGTCTATCTCCATGTCACAACAAGTCTCTTGATCCATCCACGCGGAATTCCCTGGACCAGCCACTTCTGGAGTGTCTGGGGTGATATCCGAACCAATACTGCCCAGGTGGCGTTATCGCTCCTATTGCTGCCGCATCAAGCTTACCTGATGTGCGACGCGATCATTCGGACGCTTTACCGAAAACTAATCTCGCATCGGAAACTACTCGAATGGGTAACTGCGGCCCAGGCGGAAAGCACGGCGCGTCACGATTTCGTAGAGTTCTTTTGGTTCATGTTGCCTGCCGAAGTACTCGTAATTTTGGTCGCAGTCGCGACGCTGATTGTGCGACCGGCATCGCTGCCTGTCATGGCGCCGTTTTTGGTCGCCTGGGCATCGGCTCCCCTCGTTGCTTATTGGGTGAGCCGGCGAACAACAACGCCGCTTCGAATCATGACTGGAGAAGATCTTCAGTTTGCCCGGCTCGTTGCGCGGCTTACCTGGCGTTTCTTCGAGACGTTCGTTGGGACAGAAGACAACTGGCTGCCGCCGGACAACTTTCAGGAAGACCCCAAACCGATGGTGGCGCACCGCACATCGCCGACAAACATCAGCATGCTGCTGCTCTCCACTCTCACAGCACACGACTTCGGCTATATCGGGTCGCTCGAATTTGTGGCACGGCAGAAGCCGACTTTCGCCACTCTCGACAAGCTCAGCAAGTCGCATGGCCACCTGTTGAACTGGCACGACACGAAAACCCTTCAGCCACTTATCCCGCAGTACATCTCGACAGTTGACAGCGGCAATCTTGCCGGTCATCTCATCGCTTTGAAACAGGCTTGCATTGAGATTCCTGACGCTAAACTCCTCGGGCCTCGTGTACTTCTGGGATTGGGAGATACGCTGCAGGCAATTAGCCTCGAAGCCGCGCGCATTGGCAGCAGCCGTCAGCGAACCGAAATCATCACTGTTCGGCAACTACACGATGAGATTTTGGCCTGCCAGGAGCTGCTGGCTTCCGAGCCGGCCGAGTATTTGGCCCCATGGGTCCCATTCTTTGAATCCCTCGAAGATCACGCGGCAGTAATTGACGACATTGTGGGTGCGCTCTCCCATGAGCACGGCGCGGAAAACTTCAAGGAGTTAGGCTGGTGGGTGGGCGCTTTTTCTCGCCAGGTTCAGTCATTCAAAACCGATCTGCATACGCTAGCTCCATGGGTGTCGGCTCTTTCGGGTGACACCCTATTAAAGGATGTCGCACCCGAGTTCGCATCTCGATTGAACGAGATTTTCGAACCCCTGACGGCCGTACCTGCCCTGACGGAGATTCCCGAACTTCTCGATTCGGCTCTAGTTCAACTTGCAGCCCTGCAAGGGATCACTTCCGAAACGCCGCCACAAGGAGAGGGGGATGGCGACGCAAGTTCCGACAGGATCGCCTCGTTGACCACAACACTTGAAGACGCTGCCGGCGCCGCGCGAGAGTTCTTGTCCGGTCTAAGCCAGTTAGCGCAACGGTGTGAACAAATCTTTGAGGAGATGGACTTTCGCTTTCTATTCGATGCGGAGCGGAAACTGTTCACCATCGGCTACAACGTCACTGATCTGAGACCTGACAACTCCTATTACGATCTGCTGGCCTCAGAAGCACGCCTGGCCAGCTTTGTGGCAATCGCCAAGGGCGACGTTCCTCAGGAGCATTGGTTTCGGATGGGGCGGCAACTTACTTCCGTTAACGGCAGCCAGGCCCTGATCTCCTGGACCGGCACCATGTTCGAGTACCTGATGCCGCTATTGGTGACGCGCAGCTACGAAGGGACGCTGCTCGATCAAAGTTATCAGGCGGTGGTTGCCAGGCAGATCGAATATGGACGAGAGCGGGGCGTGCCCTGGGGAATTTCTGAATCTGCTTACAATGTCCGCGATCTCCAACTGAATTACCAGTATGGGCCGTTTGGTGTGCCGGGTCTGGGGCTGAAGCGTGGCCTAATCGAGGACCTGGTAATCACTCCATATGCCACTTTTCTCGCAGCCATGGTTCGACCCCGAGCGGCGATAAGCAACTTGCGGCTCCTCGAGAAAGAAGGTGCGCTAAGCGGCATGGGTTTCTACGAAGCGCTCGACTACACCAAGGAGCGTCTGCCGCAAAATCAAAAGCGCGTCCTGATTCGCGCCCTGATGACTCACCATCAGGGAATGAGTCTGGTTGCTCTCAACAATGCCCTCCACAACGGACTCATGGAACAGCGCTTTCACGCCGATCCGCTGGTTCAGGCGACGGAGCTTTTGCTGCAGGAACGGATTCCTACCGGCGTGGTCGCTGCTCATCCACGCGCGGAAGAAGTGCTATCCGGACGTGTAGTCAAAACCGAGACGGGCATGGCCACGCGTTCTTACACCACGCCCGACCTCGAAACACCACGCACGCAGTTACTCTCAAACGGCACCTATCACCTGATGATTACTACAGCGGGCTCCGGATACTCGGCCTGCGGACGTAATGCTGTCACTCGCTGGCGAGAAGATGTGACGCGAGATCACTGGGGTGCGTTTATCTACCTGCGCGATGTGCGCAGTGGCAGTGTCTGGTCTGCAGGACATCAACCGGTACAACGGCGACCGCAGTCTTACGAAGTCTTGTTTTCGGAAGACAAGGCCGATTTCTGGCGCAGCGATGCCGGCATCATTACACATATGGAAGTCGTAGTTTCTGCCGAAGACAATGCGGAGGTGCGCCGCCTGTCAATCACGAACAATTCACTACGCACACGGGAAATTGAGTTGACGAGTTATGCCGAAATCGTCCTCGCGCCCCCGCAGGCTGACGCAGCCCATCCGGCGTTCAGCAACCTCTTCATTGAGACCGAATTCTTCGCAGCCGAGAACGCGCTTCTGGCCCATCGGCGGCAACGCGCAAAGGAAGACGAGCCCGTCTGGGCTGTTCACGCGGTGGTGGCGGAAGGCGAAACGCTGGGAGCTGTGCAATACGAAACTGATCGCGGGCGCTTCCTCGGTCGCGGTCATACACCTGCTGATCCCCTGGCGGTGATGGAAGAACGACCCCTGTCTAACACAGTGGGGGCTGTGCTCGATCCCGTTTTCAGTCTTCGCCGTCGGGTCCGCATCAGACCAAATCAAACCGCACGCGTTTCTTTCAGCACGGCCATCGCAACGACGCGGGAGCAGGCGATGATGCTCGCGGACAAGTATCACGACCCTAACATTTTTGAACGCGAATCGAGACTCGCATGGACAAAAGCTCAGGTGGAAATGAGCCACCTGACGCTGGACTCCGAAGATGCTCATCTCTTTCAACGTCTCGCCGCACGTGTACTCTACTCCGATCCCACGCTACGCCCCCGCCCGCACGTGCTCGCCCTTAACACCAGGGCCCAATCGAGTCTTTGGGCGTACGCCATCAGCGGCGACTTGCCGATTCTTCTCGTCCGCACCAATCGGCTGGAGGATTTGCCGATGGTGCGGAAAATCCTTCGAGGACATGAGTATCTACATTATAAAGGTCTGAAGATTGACCTTGTCATTCTCAACGATCATCCGCCTGGTTATATGCAGGTATTGCATCGAGAGTTGGAGATGCTGCTGCGCACGAGCGGCCTGCAGGCGCTCCAGGACAAACCGGGCGGCATTTTCCTCAGACGTGCGGACATTATGCCGGAGGCGGACCGCATTCTGCTTCATGCAGTCGCGCGCGTAGTGATCGTGACTGAACGCGGCCCGCTTGAGGATCAACTTGAGCGGCACGCAGTTGACGAGCCCCTGCCACCGCCATTCATTCCCCGTCTGCCGTCCCAAACTTACCCGGAACCGACCGTCGCGCTCCCGGAACTTACTTTCTTCAACGGGCTCGGAGGGTTCCATCAGGGTGGCCGCGAGTATGTGATCGTGCTCGGCGCCGATCAGTGGACGCCGGCTCCATGGGCCAACGTCATCGCCAACGAAAGCGAGTTTGGGTTTCAGGTCAGCGAAACTGGCGCCGGCTATACATGGTCGGTTAACAGTCGCGAAAATCGACTAACGCCCTGGTCAAACGACGCAGTAGCCGATCCCCCCGGCGAAATTATTTATTTGCGGGATGAAGACACGGGAACAGTGTGGTCAACAACGCCCTCTCCGATTCGCGAAGCCGAGCCCTATACGATTCGCCATGGACAGGGTTACAGCGTCTTCGAACACACGAGTCACGGCCTGTCCCAGGAATTGCTCATGTTCGCGCCGCTTAAGGGTTCGGTAAAGATTTCACTGCTGCGTTTGCGGAATCGCACGGACCGAAAGAGACGGTTGACCATCACGCAATATAACGAACTTGTGCTTGGTTTCAGTCGCAGTAACTCAGCGCCTTACGTGATCACCGAAATCGACCCGGCCACAGGAAGAATCTTTGCGCGCAATCCTTTCAACAATGAGTTTGCCGAACGGGTTGCTTTTCTTTCCACCAATGGGTCCGTAACGAGCGCCACCTGCGATCGCAAGGAATTCCTCGGACGAAATGGATCGCCAGCTCGGCCTGCGGCGTTGCGGCGCGCCAATCTTTCCGGGCGCGATGGCGCTGGGTTGGATCCTTGTGCCGCGCTTCAAACCACGATTGAACTTGCGCCGCGTGAGGCTCACGAAATCATTTTTCTACTGGGTGAAGCTGCATCAAGACAGGAGGCTGAGGAATTGATCGAACAATTCAATCAGCCTGGCGCCGTTAATGAAGCGTTTGAGGAAGTGCTCTCTTACTGGGACGAACTCCTCGGTACGGTCGAAGTTAAAACTCCTGACAAAGCGCTGGATACCATGCTGAATCGGTGGCTGTTGTATCAAACGTTGTCGTGTCGCGTTTGGGCCCGTTCCGCGTTCTATCAGTCGGGAGGAGCTTTTGGCTTTCGTGATCAGTTGCAGGACGTGATGGCGCTTGTTTACAGCCGACCCGCTATCGCCAGGCAACAGATCCTCCGGGCAGCAGCGCACCAATTCAAAGAAGGTGACGTACAGCATTGGTGGCATCCCCCTACCGGACGGGGGGTACGCACCCGGTTCTCTGACGATCTACTGTGGCTGCCGTTTGTCACTGCGTTTTACATCAAAGTCACGGGCGATGCTTTAGTGCTCGACGAAGTGGTCCCCTTTCTTGAAATGCCCCTGCTTGGTTCGGAAGAACATGAGACCTACATGCAACCGGTCGTTTCAGCCGAGAGTGGAACGATCTTCGATCACTGTGCCCGGGCACTTGACCGCAGTCTGGCCGTTGGGCCCCATGGATTGCCGCTGATGGGTGGTGGAGACTGGAACGATGGTATGAACCGAGTGGGTCCACTGGGCAAGGGAGAAAGTGTTTGGGTAGGTTGGTTTCTGCACACCACGCTTGCCAGTTTCGCTCCCTTCTGTGAACAACGACAGGAAGCTGTTCGAGCCGAACGCTATCTTAAACATCTGGAAAGTTTGAAAAAGGCCCTCGAAGAACACGGCTGGGACGGCGACTGGTACAGGCGTGCCTACTTTGACGACGGCACACCGCTGGGCTCGGTACAGAATGAAGAATGTCGGATCGATTCTATCGTCCAGTCGTGGGGGGTCATCTCGGGCGCGGCGGAAAACTATCGCGCAGTGCGGGCCATGGCAGCCGTTGAAGAATACTTAATTCGTCGCGGCGATGGGTTAGTGATTCTTTTTACGCCTCCCTTCGACAAGAGTAGTCTGGATCCCGGTTACATCAAGGGTTATGTGCCTGGAGTGCGCGAGAACGGGGGACAATATACCCACGCCGCGATTTGGACTCTGATCGCCTATGCCATGCTGGGAGACGGAGATCGTGCCGGCGAACTGTTCTCGCTTTTGAACCCAATCAACCACGCATCAACTCGCGCCGGTCTGCACAAGTACAAAGTTGAGCCATATGTAGCTGTTGGGGACGTCTACGCGGTACCTCCGCACACCGGACGGGGCGGTTGGACCTGGTACACGGGATCCGCAAGCTGGATGTATCGCGCCGGTCTGGAATCAATCCTGGGTTTCAAGTTGCTCGGCGATCGACTCCAAATCGATCCTTGCATTCCGCGCGGTTGGCGTGAGTTTGAAATTACCTATCGTCGTGGCAAGACTGTCTACCGCATCAAAGTGGAGAACCCCATGGCCATTCATCGCGGTGTAGTGAGTCTCGAATTTGACGGCAGTCATCTGGACGGAAACGAGATCACTTTGAGCGATGATGGCGCCACGCACGTTGTGCGGCTCGTGCTGGGCGAGATGCCTGCAAAAGGGGAATCAGAACTCGAACAGCAAAGGGCCGCCAGTAGTCAGTAGTAAGTTCCGCATCTCAGCAACGCCAGAACTCAACAAAGGACCAGAGGAGCATCTATGAACGATGAGCGTCGAAAAGAAGGTCGTGTGCAGGCCATCATTGAAGTCATTTGGGAGGGCGCCAACACTCAATATCAAGCGCGCACCAGCGATCTGACAACCAGCGGATGCTTCATTGACACCATCGGTCAGGCGGCTGTGGGCGACATCGTCACGTTTAAGCTGTTGTTGCCGGCAAAGGATTCAATCGAGATTCAGGGCGAAGTTTTATACAGCTATCCTCACAGCGGCTTTGGCGTCCGCTTTACCAACGTTTCGGAGACTGATCAGAAAAAGCTGGAATGGTTGGTTAAGGCAAGGGCACTGGCATGACTTAGGAACTCAGCATCGGTGAACGGCGCTAGAGGCCAATAATCTTCTTGTCGAGCAAGGTCTTCATCATCCGCAAACTGTCCGCCTCGCGAAAAGGACAGATCGAAAGAATCGACTGTACATCCCACTCACCATTAATTCGCGAGAGTACAAACCCCTCCTGCGGGTTGATCTGCTCGTGAGTCAGACTGTCCGGTTGAACCAAAACTTTCGGCACCGCCGAGGGCTCCAACTGCGAGGAGTAAACCTGTTTGAGAAACCGCTCTTCCGCCTGGGCCAGCAGCAACTGCGCGTCGTCATTCTTGGGCTCGCGCTGCAACACTCGTTGAACCAGCGAGAGCGCCATCTCCGCGTTGTCCTCTTTCAATTCCCGGCGCGCCAGCCACAAGAGTTCGCTGGTCGATTCAGGAACATCGGCAGCCTCCGCGGCGGAGTCGGCAGCGCCCGGGGCCTCACCCGTCACTCGCGCTATGCCTTTGCTCACAAGTTCGTAAAGTTGGGCATAGATATGAAACGAGGAGGCATGCATGTTGTAGCAAATTTCCGCCACTGACATGCGCTTCTCAAGGAAGTAAAGAATCTGCCTAATCTCTTTTCCCAGAGTAAGAGTCGAAGTCCAGCCCGCAATCAGTTCCAGCACTGCGCGATCAGAGGGAATCAAGGTACGGTAACGAGCCAGCTCATCTATACGATAAATACCTTCCATAATCACGTTGGTAGGAACAACCTCGATGCGAATGATGTCGTCGGGCAAGGCTTCATTGTCGAAAAACTCGAAGTGCGCCTCTTCCCAAAGGAAGAGATCATAAATGATGTCGAGGGTCCTGATGCGCAGGATCTCCAGCACTTCGGCCTCGGTGAGAAAACCTTTACTCGACAGAACCTCGCCCAACTTGCCACCGGATTTACGCTGCAGCTCCATCGCCGCCTGGAGCTGCGCCTCATCAAGCTTGCCATAGTGAATCAGGACCTGACCAAAGTACTCCTTGGGATCATTCGTATTGGCGCCGACAATCAGTCCGTTGTGAAAGTAGATTTCCTTCACAACTTTGCCGCGCCCGAATTTGAGAGTCCCGGTCTTTCTTCCTGCCGCCAGAAACTGGAGCAGATCGGGGACGCTCATCGTAGTTAAGGTGCCATTTATTCCCATTTAATCAGGTAATCCCGCCAGGAGGGTGCTCACATCGCATTACCGAAGAGGATCTTTTGGGGGCTGCAAGAAGAACTGAAGAGAAGATTGGATTGGCTAGGCATGGCTTAGAGTACATGCGTTACAAACCAAGATTCAACTAGTTTTTGTGACGATGAGAGCGAGCTTGATGGTCTCGACTCAAAGGCTGGCGGGAAAGGCGTGTGGTTTCAATCCACTGGATCTCAGACGAGGCCCGACTCTATCCAAAGTCGTGCGCGCCGAGGCTAAAAGACAAGGACCGGCACGTGTGAGGGCGTGCCGGTCTTTGCGACGCCAAACTAACCCCATAAGGAGGTGGCGCCTACGCAACTCACATTCTTTCCCAACCTAAAGAATGTGGCCGCACACGGAGAAGCACGTTTGGCCGCCTCGTGCATCTCCGATCCGTAAAACAATGTAACAACGTTCTGGGAGTAAGAAGTGTCATGTGCGGTGTGCTTTGCCGTTTATTCTCTTCGCGAGCGCCTCCGAATCGGCGAGCGCTCCTTGAGTAAATCCTTGTGCCTGGTACCGATGATATAGGCAAGGCCCTGATAACTCAGATTCAGGAGTTCCGCGGCCCGCGTGACACTTCCATTGACTTTCGACAGCGCTTGCTTGATTAGCGACCCCTCAAACTTCAACACCTCTTTCTGCAGATCGCACGGTTTGTTTAAGAGCGTTTCGGTTGCTTCTGTCGGTTTCACCTCGCCACCGACGCTCAAGACAACCTTCCTGGCAACGGCGTTCAATCTTTGCGAGATATCCTGACTCTGAGACTTGGCGAGCCATTCGCTCGCACGGTCGTACGCTGAATAGAGGATTTCCGGCGAGAGATCATCCAACTCTTCCATCATCGTCAGCGCGGCAAGGCCGGCTTTGTTGAGCGCGCCCACCTGATGAGCAATCTCAATGGCACGCTGAAAAGTGAACTGCGCCCTTTCGAGCCTCCTGAGGCGAGCGAGAATGATGCCGTGAGTGATGAGAGCGTCCGCGAGCAGGCATTGGTGCCCGCTCTTTTCCAAAACCATTACCGCGCCACGACAGACTACGTCGGCTTCCTTTAGTTTCTTCTCCGCAATTAAAACTTGCGCTCGGCTTTCATCAATTTCTGCTGTTCGTACTTTATTCCTAATACTGACCGCGAGACGTCGAGCCTCTTCAAGATACTTATGTGCCTCTCTAAATCGAGACAAGTTACAAAGAATAAGGCCTACATTGTTTTTTACGTCGGCCCGAAACACTTTATTTTGGGCTAACTTGAAATGATAGTCGGCCTTCTCGAATTCAATTATAGCTTGTTGAAAGTAGTCTTCTCTTCTCTCAAATTGTGACTTGGCTAAATGTCGAAGCACTATTGCGATCTGGCTATGGTACGCACCCTTCACAGCATGGCTGGAAATCTTCTCAAATAGTGCTGAATTATCAGTGAGAATTTCTAAGGCTTTATTGTACCTTGAAGCCGACCACTCAACGATTGCCAGCCTAAGTAGGGCTCTGGCTCTTGTGTTGCCCTCAGCTGTAAGTTTCTGAAGCGCTTCGCTGAGCATAATGCGCGCTTCGTCGTACGCCCCTTCTCGCCAATAACAGTAAGCGAGTTCTACCCGCGCGGCCGCGATCTTTTTTCCGTCGCGCACTGATTCATAATAAGTAATGCTTTCGCTAATAAGATTTTTGGCCGTTTCTTGAGCTTCCTTAACCTCGTCCTTACTGCCGATCCACCCAGTCAAAACTCCGACACATAAGAAGACTTCCGCAGCTACCGACTCATGAAGCGCTTTGATTTGAGGGAACTCTCCAACCCGCTTCCACACCGGACGCATTACGTCCTGCGCACCTTGATAATCACCCTTGTCTTTTAGCTCCAAAGCACTCTGACATCTTAGTAGCGCTTCTTCATTGGCAGTAAGGTGCGACGTGTTGAGCTTAGGCGAGGTTATCTTCATGCAAAATGAGCCTCTTCGATGTGAGTGTAAGAGAACTTGCAATTACGGGGCGGGATATTAGTCGCCAAGCTACATGCTTGCAAGGAACGTCTGGATGTTGTTCTATTCCTGCCGATGTAAGAACCCTTGCATCCCCAACCAAAAGGAGAACCATCAATGAAGCGCTTTGCAATGGCAATCGCACTCGCGTGTGTTTTTGTGACTAACACGTTAGCCGGAGATATTCCGTCCGGTGATTTTGTGCCGCCGCCACCGCCACCAGCGGCCGCACCGGCCGACAACGACGGCGACATATCCGACGGCATTACCGAAGAGATTACTGACGAGTTCGTGCTGGCTATCTTCAGCATGTTCGCAAGGTAGTTCGTCTGAGACTGGCGGATTAACTAACCCGGCTGCCTTTGGCTTAGAAATTACTGCTCACCGCTGATGAGCACTAAATAAAAGCGGTGGGGCGGTTCATTTGAAGTGTGCCTTCAGCTTGATGGCCTCGGCGCCTCTTTTTCTTCTGCCGAGGATACTCGCAATTCACGCCAAGTCGAACAGTAAAACCTCCGCCGCTTCGCGACCGGTGATCTCAAGCTTTACCTCATTACTAACGGCAGCGCCGTCTCCCTGTTCCAGTCTTTCGCCATTAAGCGTCACAGATCCGCGTGCAAGCTGAACCCAGGCATGGCGGCCCGGCGCAAGCTCATGCACAACTTCCTCTCCGGCTTCCAAGAGCGTCGCGTAGACACTGGAGTCCTGATGAATCGTAACCGAACCCTCGCGACCGTCGGCCGACGCTATCAAACATAACCTGCCCTGCTTCTGTGCGTCGGTGAATGGTTTTTGTTCATAACCCGGTTTAAGACCCTCCTGGTTGGGCAAGATCCAGATCTGAAGCAGATGTGCGGCTTCCTCGCGCGATGGATTGGATTCGCTATGCGTCACGCCTGTGCCCGCGGTCATTCGCTGCACATCGCCGGGGCGGATCACGGAACCATTACCCATGCTATCGCGATGTTCGAGGGCGCCTTGCAGGATGTAAGTGATAATTTCCATGTCGCGGTGACCATGAGTAGGAAAGCCGCGTCCCTGGTGCACGAAGTCTTCGTTGATGACCCGCAGGCTGCGAAACCCCATGAAGGCGGGATCGTAATACTCGCCGAAAGAAAAGGTATGAAAAGTATTCAACCAGCGGAAGTCGAAATGACCACGCGCGTCGGCTTTGCGAATCTTGATCATATGAACAGCTTACCCTGAATTGCGAAAGTTTTTGAGGGTGAATCTCAGTCAAGACTAGTAGCGGCAATAAAGATGTTTACCAACTCATTCAATCCTCGCGCATCATCTTCATCGAACCTCGCGAACGACGGACTATCGAGATCAAGCACGCCGATCAGCCGATCCTCTTTCAGAATTGGAACGACGATTTCCGAATTCGACGCGCTGTCGCAGGCGATGTGTCCGGGAAAGTCGTGGACGTTCTCGACCAGGATTGTCTGACGGCGGCTCGCGGCAGTTCCGCACACACCCTGTCCCAACTTTATGCGCACACAGGCGGGTTTTCCCTGAAACGGGCCAAGAACAAGTTCCTCATTCTTGAGCAGGTAGAGTCCCGCCCAATTGAGATTCGGTAAAGAATAAAAAAGGAGAGAGGAAAGGTTGGCGGCGTTCGCAATTAAATCGCGTTCGTCATGCAGCAGGCTGCGCAACTGTTCGCCGAGACTCGTAAAGAGTTCAGTCTTCGTAGAATGTTCTTGTGCAGCCAGTTCAAATGTCATGATCGTCACACGGTTCTGCCCCTGTTCTTAAATACATTATCTCACTCAACATCATCCGGATGAGGCCGTTCGGTCTTCGCAACAGACGGACGAACACTAATAACGACCGACTTGGACGCCGGGGTGTTGCTCTTCTCCGCTACGCTTCGAACCGGAACTAGAACATTCGTCTCAGGGAAATAGGTGGCAGCGCAGCGGGGAGGAATGCTGTAGGGCACAACTGTAAAACCCAGCGCCACCCTCTCTTCTCCTTCGAAATGGCTGGTGAGATCCACCATATCGCCGGCCCTTAGACCTGCAGCCGAAATATCCTCAGGATTGAGCAGCACGACCCGTCGTCCGCCTTGTATTCCGCGGTAACGATCGTTCAGTCCGTAGATGGAAGTATTAAACTGGTCGTGACTGCGAATGGTCATCATCAGGAACTGTCCTGGCTTGAGTTGGCGTCGGGGCAATTCGTGAACAGTAAAAACTGCTTTAAGGCTCGGCGTTCGAAAGACACGTTGGCGAGGAGCGCTTGGCAGATAGAAACCACCGGGCTGGCGAACTCGCTGATTGTAATTTTCAAATCCTGGAATAACTCGTTCGATGCGTTCTCGCGTGCGATCATAGTCCGCCAGCAATTCTTCCCAATTGGCTGTTGACCGATTACTCAGTGTCGCGCGGGCCAGCCGCACGACGATGGCCGGCTCACTAAGCAGCTCTGCCGATGCCGGAGGTAGAAACCCGCGCGACGCCTGCACAACGGCCATCGAGTTTTCTGTAGTGACAAACTGGACGCCGCCGGCCTGCATGTCAATTTCGGTTCGTCCCAGACACGGCAGAATCAAAGCTTGCTCGCCTGTCACCAGGTGTGCGCGGTTTAGTTTCGTCGAAACGTGCGCCGTGAGCCGGCAGCGTCGCAACGCAGTGGCCGTGTATTCCGTGTCCGGCGTTGCCGAGAGAAAGTTTCCACCGAGGGCAAAAAATACCTTCGCCTTCCCGCTGTGCATGGCCTGAATTGCGTCAACAGTATCCAGCCCATGCGTACGAGGCGGCTCAAAACCGAATTCGCTTCCCAGCCTGTCGAGAAATTCAGCAGCGGGACGCTCGGAAATTCCCATCGTGCGATCCCCCTGCACGTTGCTGTGCCCGCGCACCGGACACAAACCGGCGCCGGCCTTTCCGATCTGACCGCGGAGCAACATTAGATTTACGATTTCCTGAATGTTGGCTACAGCATTTTTGTGCTGCGTGAGTCCCATGGCCCAGCAGAAGATTGTCCGCTCCGACTCGATGAAGAGTCTTGCTGCAGCCTGTATTTCGGCCCGCGGAATGCCGCACAGCTCAATGATCTCCGGCCATTCAATCCGGCGCAACGCGGCGACGAACTCAGCGAATCCCGCGGTGTGTTGCTCGATAAACTTCTGGTCAAGCACCCTGCCAGGTTGCAGCTCTTCGGCAGCCAACACTTCTTTCATGATTCCCTTCAGCAGCGCGACATCGCCATTGATACGCACCTGCAGAAAGAGATCGGCGAGTTGTGTTCCCTCACCAATCCAGGAAAGGACATCCTGCGGGTGCTTGAAGCTTGTCATGCCTGCCTCAGGCAGGGGATTTATGTGCACGAGCTTGCAACCGTTTCGCTTCGCCCGCTCAAGGGCCGTCAGCATGCGCGGATGATTTGTCCCCGGGTTCTGGCCGATAACAAAAATCGCCTGAGCCAGATCAAAATCCTCAAGAGTTACCGTTCCCTTTCCGGCTCCGATAGTTTCCGTTAACGCCCAACCGCTTGATTCGTGACACATGTTGGAACAATCAGGAAGATTGTTGGTGCCAAACTGCCGAACAAACAGTTGATAAAGAAATGCTGCCTCGTTGCTGGTTCGTCCGGAAGTATAGAAAACTGCTTCGTCGGGGTTGTTAAGAGAATTGAGTTCGTCAGCGATGAGGGTAAACGCGTCGTCCCAACTAATTGGTCCGTAGTGCGTGGCGCCGCGCCGCAGTACGAGCGGGTGTGTGATTCGTCCCTGCTTACCTAACCAGTAATCGGACTTGTTTGAAAGATCCGCCACGCTCCATTCTGCAAAAAACTCCGGCGTGACGCGTTTTGTAGTTGCTTCATCCGCAACGTGTTTCGCGCCATTCTCGCAGAACTCGGCGTGAGAACGTTTGCCGTCGGGTTCGGGCCAGGCACAGCCCGGGCAATCGAAGCCATCCTGCTGATTCAGTTTTAGCAGAGTGCGCAGGCTCCGCACGGCTCCCATTTCTGACCAGGCGCTCTTTACCGTAGAGATGATGGCGGGAACACCGCCGGCAGACTTACTTAGAGGTTTGATCTGAACCGGAACGAGTTCTTCGGGGGGCTGCGCACGCGGCGATGTTTTATCGTGATTGTCTGCCATCTGGCTAAGATCTAATGGCGTTACTGCGAATAGTGGCACTACCGCCAAGAAGAGAGAAGTTGTGATGCCTCAACTCTCATCAGCAAGTTGAACCGTCTGGCCGACCGCGATTCGCCCTGGCCGCAGCACCCGAGCATACACTCGCGAACATCCGGGATGAACTTTTTGCGAGATCCGTTGATAGGCGCCGCTGACAAACGACTCCGGAATTGAATTGCAGGGCGACGTGTAGCTGGTAATCTCGACGAGTACCTCTTCGCCAAGCGACAACTGCTTTCCGGGTATGACCTCGTTCCAGTCGATTCCGGAGATCGTCACGTTTTCACCAACGGCGCCGGGAAAGATCGGATGACCTTCTGCCTGGAGCTCAAGAATCCTTTCCAATGAAAACAAACAAAGTGCGCGTTCAGGACCACCGTGGATATCGGGAAACTTATGCGCGTCGCCGGCCAATCCCAACTCAGTCACTTCAGCCTCGCGTACTGCAAGCTTCGGCACGCCACCGGGAGAAGTGTTAAGTTGGAAAACACGTCCTTGCATTGCCTGCCTCCATCCAATGACTAGATGAGTGCCATACTAAGCCAGAAGCTTCGAAAATGTGGAATTTCTTTGGTTAGAGCGTTGCCAGCCGGCGTTTTGACAAGTAAACAAGACTTAGCCATTGCCTTCCGGTGAGCGACTCCGTAGATTCAAACGCCTGCCAGAATTCTTGCCAGAAATGAGTCGTTGCCCGTCGAGACCACTTCTTGACAAGGAATCTCACCGGGCGTACGGTCGAGACACGTAAGAATCTTAAACGTTAGCAGAAGTCCTGCCACAAGCTCCGCTCCTGTTAATTAATTACTAGCAAGAGCCTCACTCCTCCACGAGTCCCGCTCCAGCTGGTTCAATCCGTAGGAGATAAAAATGATAAATCGAAACTCGAAGGGAAAGTGGCCCTTTCTTGTTGCTGCTGTGATGGCCGTTACTGCCCTGCTCGTCAGTGTGGTTGTGTTTAGCGCGAAGAGACAAGAGCCTAAACAGCAGCATCCCAAGGATTGGCTATCTTCAATACCGCGCACCATGTCTAAGGTTAAGGATCTCGAAATAATCAATGCCAGAATTGTCAGGCCAAGTACCGATGCGCCAGGCGTGGCGTTTGAGATACGCAACAACTCTAACCGCGCGGTTATGGCTGTACACATTACGTCTGGCGAGTCAGGTATTTCGAAGGACGGAAATGAGGACGAAGAAAATCCTACTGTTATTATCGAGCCTTACGGCACGCTAACAGCCGAAATGAACGACGAGCTTACTCGCGACGCTCCTATCGTGATAGATGCCGCCACGTTCGCTGACGGAACAGAAGAAGGTGACGAGACTACTTTGAAGTTCATGCACAAGATAAGAGTACGTGAAAGAGCACGACACAGGGCCGAGAAGCAACGACTGTCTACGGAAAGGAAACCCAACCAATGAGGTATTCGGAGTGGATCAAACCCTAATTGAAGTTCCATGCCGATGCTTTTACGCTTGATGTTAAATACCAAATACATGTTGCCAAGATCTTTGCTAGAAACGACAACACCCTACTAAAGAATGCTACTAAAGAATGCTAGTTGACTAGCGCACTTGCGGGATATATAAGTAGCCTTAGCTTTCAGAAAAGTGCCTCAGTTCTTGCCACCGTTTAAGGTTAGCAACGGCCTCACTCCTTCGAGTCCGCTGTCGCTAAAAGGAGAATCAACTATCATGGGTCTCTCTCGAGCGAAAACAACCTTCATTGTCTTTGCTTGTGCAGGATTAATTCTAGGAGTCGTAGTTTGGGCCTCCGGACGTATAACACGCAAGCAAACACCCGCTCAGGAAATCGACGTTAGAGTCCAAAATAGGACGCTTGCGTTGAAAGTCATTAGCACCAGGAAAGTAGGGGAAGGTGAGGGCGCTACCTTGGAAGTTAAGGTAATGAACCAGTCTGACAAAACCGTTCTTGCCTATACGTTATCGTCAGGCGAGGGCGGCCTCACTTCATTTGGTCTTTCCTTAGGGCCCGGACATTACCACACAGAACGAATACCGGTTGCCAATTTAAAGCCTTCCGCTGCGGATATATCAGTTCGCGAGCTTCGATTATCGGCAGTGTATTTAGAGGATGGGAGCAGTGAAGGCGAAAACGTAAATGTCAATAGACTGAATAATAGAATGCTTGGAATGCGGGAGCAGGCTGCAATCGCGCTCCATGCTTTGGGCAAAGCTTCTGCCTCTGGCGAGTCTGATCCCGAGCGTATCGCCATGATAATTGAGCACGATATTTCGTCAACGCCAATCACAGAACAGAGTACTGAGATTGCATCAGAGCGCCTCGCGGGCAGGGCATTCATTAAAGAAAAAATCTCCAGGGAGATGAAGAATATAAGAGAAAGTAAGAACGCTTCAGGAGCAACGATGCAAGAACGACTGGGAGGTTTGATAGTGTCCGTTGAAAAACTTTCAGGTACGCCCCTTCGCAAAAACGTAAAAAAGGAAGGGATCGATTATTCTATTGCCTGTCTCATCCTAATTCTGTGTGCGGGCGCTGCGTACGCTGTTTGTTATCGAACTTACTCAAACTTCCCAATGATGTACATTGGTTGCTCTCAGGCAGATTTAACTATTTAAAAAAAAGACAGAAACGCGATTACCTATCACCCTGATGGTTTCTTAGACACCAAAGATACGGAAGGCTGGGGAGGGTGTAATTCCCAACTGCGACAATGTGATCCGGAATTTTTCGCGGTTCCTAACACACCTGACCATTGGGAACAAACGGTACAGGACAAGAAAGTGGGTTACCAGGCCTGTTCAACCTGTCAAGTTGATCCCAGCGGCTGTGGGAATGTAGGGAATCCGCGCACGTACACGTCTTACCACACCTGCTCAACAGTCGCCGACGGTGGTGGTGGCGAGGTGTGGTGCGATCCGGTTTGTCAGGGAGGCAATGGACGCCGCTTAAAAGAGACCCCGTCACTCTCACCGCTCGCCCATCACGCCAAACCTATGCCTAATGTGGATCCCTGCTGCACAACGACACCAATACTGATCGATATCGAAGGCGATGGCTTTGATTTGACGGATCTCCAGGGAGGAATTGAGTTCGATTTCAACGGCGACGGCATTAAAGGTCCAATCTCCTGGACAGCCGGGGGCTCAGACGATGCCTGGCTCGTGCTGGACCGAAACGGCAACGGAACCATCGATACAGGCGCGGAACTCTTCGGCAATGCCACGCTTCAACCACAGCCGCCAGTGGGAGTTGGTCGAAACGGATTCCTGGCTCTTGCCGAATTTGATAAGCCTCAAAACGGCGGCAATGGAGATGGAGTGGTTGATAGCAGCGACGATCTTTTTAGCTTTACGCCTGTGGCAAGACAGCAATCACAACGGCATCTCAGAGCCATCAGAGCTTCGCACTTTGCCGGACCTTGGACTTAACACTTTGGAGCTGGCCTACAAGAGATCGAAGCGAATTGATCAATATGGCAACGAGTTCCGCTTCCGAGCAAAGGTCACCGACACAAACGATGCGCAACTCGGACGGTGGGCTTGGGATGTGTTTCTGATAACCGAACCGTAAAAGCTCTTAATAAAATCGAAGTGTCAATCGGGGTGGACTGGTGGTCCGCCCCTTTTTTTGTTCCTCTAAATCAACAACGTCCAACCTTTAAACCACAAACCATTTGACTTGCAGCCTGCCTTTGGCTAAAAACTTTCTTCCTATCCTTGATTCCAGTCGGGCTGTTTTTAGAACTACACATTTCGAAAGCTGAGAAAAAGAGATGACTCAACCCACCCCTTTGCGCGTCAGTCTGTTGTCCGTACTTTTTACTGTACTAACCTTTACCACGGCATTCGGTCAGATCAAGCCAGGTCGTGATCCGAATCAGCCTATTGACCAGCAGTACAGCAGTAAGATTCGCGAGTATACAACTGAGGCGTTTTTCAATTCGCCTCTGACCGACTACCTTCCCGCGTCGCCAAATGTGCCCACACCAAAGGCAGTCTTGGGCGACGTTGCCGGTGCTCCCGGCAAGCTGCCGTACGCCGCCGAGGTTTATCGCTACATGCGCATGCTCGAACGGGCCAGTCCACGCGTGAAAGTTTTTTCCATCGGCACCACGGAAGAGGGCCGGGAAATGATTGCCGTCGCTGTCGCGTCGGAAAACCTGCTCGCGAAGCTGGACGAGAATCGCGCTCGCCTCGCGAAACTGGGCGACCCGCGCACGATTAACATGGACGAGGCTGAGGCCGACCGGCTCGTGGCAACATCGTTTCCCGTCTACTACATCACGGGTGCAATTCATTCGCCGGAAACCGGATCGCCTACCGCGCTTATGGAACTGGCATACCGCCTGGCTGTAGACAACAGCCCATACGTCAAACACATCCGCGATAATGTGGTGACCCTTATTACTCCGGTCGTGGAAGTTGATGGACGCGATCGGATGGTTGATGTTTACAATTGGCACCTCGCGAATCCCAAATCCAACTGGCCACCTCTCGTCTATTGGGGGCATTATGTGGCCCACGACAATAATCGCGACGCAATCGGCCTCTCGCTCAAACTCACGCGCAATGTGCTCAACACTTTTACCGGCTGGAAGGCGCAGGTGCTTCACGATCTCCACGAGTCAGTTCCCTATCTCTACGACAATACGATCGGCGACGGACCTTACAACGCGTGGGTTGACCCGATCCTAACTGACGAATGGCAGATGATCGGTTGGAACAATGTTTCTGAATTAACCAAGTTTGGGATGCCCGGAGTTTTTGCTCACGGGAACTTCGACACCTGGTCGCCAGGATATCTGATGTTTATTGCCGCTACGCACAATGGCATCAGCCGGCTGTACGAAACATTTGGCAACGCCGGCGCTGACACTGTTGAGCGTACGCTCTCCGCCGACGACTACTCACGTACCTGGTATCGGCAGAACCCGCCGTTGCCACGAGCGAAATGGTCGCAGCGAAACAACAACAACTACCAGCAAACGGGATTAATAACCTCGCTCCATTATTTCAGTAACAACAGCAAGATCTTTCTGAAGAACTTTTATCTCAAGAGCAAGCGCTCAATCGACAAACCAAAGAACGAAGGCCCGGCGGCGTACGTTTTTCCCGGTGATGATCCGCGGCCTGCAAACCAGGCAGAGTTGCTGCGCGTGCTCCAGGCACAGGGCTGCGAAATTCACCGGACCTCGGCGCCTTTCACGGTGACGATGAAGACAAAGAAGGCTGGGGAGAAAAAAGATGCCAAGCCCGTGTCTCCGTCACCCTCGCCTACGGCCTCGCCTTCGCCGGCAGTAAGTCCGACACCAGCGCCGAAGTCCGAAGAACGCCAGTTTCCTGCCGGCAGTTACATCGTGCGCATGGATCAACCCTACAGCCGGATTGCCGACGCTTTACTCGATCATCAATATTGGGCGCCCAACGATCCGCAGCAGGACGTTTACGACGACACTGGTTGGACAATGGGGGAACTCGGCAACGTTCAGGTCGTTCGCGTTACTGATGTCAAAGCGTTGACCGCACCGATGGAGAAGATTACTTCGCCTGTGCAACCTCCAGGCACGATTAACGGCACCGGTTCCGTTTACCTAATCAATCACACCGCGGACAACAATCTAGCGACGTTGCGTTATCGTTTGAAGGATGTCTCGATGGACGCCGCCGAGGAGCCTTTCGAGGCCGCCGGGCGCAAGTTCAACCGGGGCTCTCTGATCATCCGGAAGGCAAACACCGCCGACCTGCAAAAGGCAGCTTCGGAGCTTGGCGTTCAGGTCTATGCAGTCTCGGAAGCACCTTCAGTCAAGACTCATGCGATCGGAACGCCGCGCATAGCGTTGATGCATACGTGGATCGAAACCCAGGACGAGGGGTGGTGGCGCTTAGCGCTCGATCAGATGAAGGTCCCTTACGACTACATCAGCACGCAGGACGTCGCAAAGGATGCGGCACTCAGAAGCAAGTACGATGTGATCATATTCGCGCCTGTCGGACGGGGAACTGAAGCGATCATCAAAGGCATGCCGATGTGGGGCAATCCCCTTCCCTGGAAAACTACGCCTTTGACGCCAAACCTCGGGAAGATTGATTCGACTGATGACATGCGTCCCGGTCTGGGGTATTCGGGTTTGCAAAACCTGCAGAAGTTTACCAACGATGGTGGGCTGTTTATCGGAGTGATGGACACCGCGGATTTCGCCGTCAGCACTGGTTTCACACCAGGATTGACGATCACACGTTCAACGCGACTGAAAGCGATTGGAGCGGTATTGCGTTCTAAGATCGTGGATGACAAGAGCCCGATCGCTTATGGCTATGGTGAAACGCTGCCCATCTATTGTTTCAACGGCCCCATCTTTGGCGTCAGCAATTTCGCGGGGGGCCGCGGCGGTCGCCCGCGACGAGAACAGCGAAGCACAGGCCGCGGAACGCCTGATGATCCTGATACTGTCCAGGGCAGGCCACCGGTTGAAGCACCGGAACTTCCCACCGCTGAGGCCTGGGAAGCCTTTCCGGTTCTTGATGAGCAGCGTCGCAACGGCATCAACGTCATTCCGCCTGAGTTACGTCCTCGCGTAATTTTCCGTTATGCCGACAGCAAGGACCTGTTTGTCTCCGGCTTGCTGGATGGCGGCGATGAGATCGCGCAACGGCCGATGATCGTTGACGTGCCCACGGGTAAAGGACACGTCGTGCTCTTCTCAAACAATCCGATGTGGCGCGGCCAGACGAAAGGAAGTTACTTCCTTGTCC
The DNA here is from genome assembly GCA_051000815.1 of Pyrinomonadaceae bacterium. GTDB lineage: Bacteria > Acidobacteriota > Blastocatellia > Pyrinomonadales > Pyrinomonadaceae > PSRF01. The sequence goes on along the minus strand of JBPCNX010000082.1, from coordinate 34,350 downwards.
TCAACGCGATTCTGAATTTTGATAACTTGAATGCGGGAAGGAAACTCGACGAGAAGTAGTGCGAAAGGCGGGGGAATTGAAGACATGAATTAGGTCAGGCAGGATCCGGCTTCGCCGTCCGATCTGCCGGACTTAGAGGTCGATGTGGAAGTTGACTATGGTCGGGGAACGTCACTCCGGCGCAGGTCTTCGATCTCTTTGAGAATCCCCGCCACTAACGCCTTTGTTATGGCTCTTCCTTTCGCTCGCGTTGCGAGAGTGGCATCTCCATAGAATTCCTTAAAAAAATGTCCAAAGTCCAAAGTCCAACGTCCAATGTCCAACGTCCGCTGATGATGTACTTCTAATTTGCGGCTTTGCCTCAAAGTCACGCGCCATTTCAAGTGCGGCTTTGCCGCCGGATGTGAGGCGGTGGCTCTGCCCTGCCATCAGTCCCTTTTACATTTGGGCTATGCCCCCCGTGCGGCCTTCTGGCCCGATGATCCAAGGGGCAAAGCCCGAACTAGGGGCGTAGCCCGGAAATAAATCTGGTCGAGCCTCTTCCGATCGGATTGCTTGTAACTCTAATCTCAGCGGCGATTCTGCGGCGAAAGGAGCCCAAGACCCATTCGGCGGAAGCGGATCCGGCAACCGCGCAGCTGTGAAGGGAGCAGAAGACAATTAGCCGCGGATTAACGCGGAGCACGCGGATTACAAACCCAAACAATTTCTGATCCGTGTCATTCGCGTTTATCCGCGGCTAATATTTCCGGATTCCGAGCGCTACCTCCGCGGGAGCATCGAGGCGAGCATCTCGAAGGAATCGTGAACGGCGCTATATGAGGTTTTGAGTTGATTGTTTGAACCACGCCGTGCATCCGCGCGAAATTTGGTTAAGGCGCGATTAAACTTGTCCAGTTCTCTTTTGAACTCTGCTCGCTGCTCGTCTGTCGTTCCTGCAGGAACCCCGTACTTAACGATTTCGCGACCATGCTTCACCAACAAGCTCGATTTTGCCCGGATGCGACGAAAGTCCTTCTTCGGTAAAGCCTCATGTTCCAGGGGATGCAGCACCTCATGAAACTCCTCATACTGCTTCACGCTAAAGCCATGCTGCGTTGTCGCATTAGCGGCGGCGACTAAAAGAAGCGCTAATAAAGCTGCGGACAATAATAGTTTATTCACTCCGTCCTCCATCGAATGATCTGTTTGGAATTGGAAAAAACATACAGAACCCGGGGCGGCAGCGACGGGATGGTTGACCTCAACCGTCCTAACGTCACCGAACTAACACCGAGTTTTTCATGTGTCTTACCTTAAGCACCCCGTCGCTCCCGCTACGGGTTCTGTACTGTTTGCCGAAGCGTCTGGATCTTCGTAAAGGCTTTTCGTCCAAAGCCTTTGAAACCGCTCTGCAAAACTTACGAGCAGCCATTATAATCGACCGCGACAATATTTTGATCTCCCGGGTTTTCAAGGTGGGCACAATGTCCGAAAAAAGTATCCAGGAAACCTATGCTCCTAATCTCGCTTGTTTCGGATGTGGGCCAAAGAACGAGAAAGGTCTGCACATTCGCAGCTTTCGGAAAACTGACAGCGACGAAGTGATTGCTGAATGGCAGGCGGAGACCCACCACGAGTCGTTTACCGGGATGTTAAGCGGCGGCATCATTGGCACTTTGCTCGATTGCCACTGTAACTGGACGGCGGCTTGGCACCTGATGAGAAAGGCGGGACTGGATCATCCGCCTTGTACAGTGACTGCTGAATATGCGATCAAATTGCTGCGCCCGACGCCCACCGACTTACCGGTTAGACTGGTAGCGCGCGTCGTTGAGTCGAAGGAAGACCGCGCGGTGGTTGAAGGTGAACTCATCGCGCACGACAAAGTAACCGCCACTTGCCGCGGGACCTTTGTCGCGGTTAAGCCAGGACATCCGGCATATCATCGCTGGTAAATTCAATGTCCAATGTCCAAAGTCCAAGGTCCCATGTCCGCTTTTGAGGCGGAAAGAAAAGAGCCGAATAGTTGCGTTGTGTGAAGAACCAAGCCGATTGGTCCGACGTAATCACGAGGTGAGAAGTCGTACAGTTCGCGGACATTGGACATTGGACCTGGTCATCTTAATTAAATGCCAACCTTAATTCATCGTCCCCGCCGTCTCCGAAGAAGCGAAGCGCTACGCTCTCTCGTGCGCGAAACCCGGCTCGCACCCGAAGACTTCATTCTGCCGCTCTTCGCCTGTCCCGGTGATGGCGTCCGCCGCGAAGTGGAGTCGATGCCCGGCGTGCACAACCTTTCGGTTGACGAGATTGTGAAAGAAGCGGTCGCAGCTCAGGAGCTAGGTGTTCGTGGCGTCATCCTCTTCGGTTTGCCGGAAACAAAGGACGAGCAAGCGTCGGGTGCCTATGCAGAAAATGGAATTGTGCAGCAAGCCGTGCGTGCTATCAAAAGGGAGGCGCCTGAGTTGCTTGTCATAGCGGACACTTGTCTATGTGAATACACATCACACGGACATTGTGGTGTCGTGCGCGGTAATGAGGTCGTGAACGATGAAACGCTGCAGTTGCTGGCACGAACCGCAGTCAGTCAGGCAAACGCCGGCGCGGACCTGGTGGCGCCCTCGGCCATGATGGATGGACAGGTGGGCGCCATTCGCGCTGCGCTCGACGACTCCGGCTTTCAAGACGTAAGCATCATGGCTTACAGCGTCAAATTCGCTTCCGCTTTCTATGGTCCTTTCCGCGACGCAGCCGGAAGCACGCCCGCGTTTGGTGATCGGCGCGCCTATCAGATCGATTCAGCTAACGCGCGTGAAGCGCTGCGCGAAGCTGAACTCGACTATGCTGAAGGCGCGGACATCCTGATGGTAAAACCGGCCACAGTTTGCCTCGACCTCCTCAGAATGATCAGAGAACAATTCGAATTGCCACTGGCCGCGTACCATGTGTCCGGTGAGTACGCAATGATCAAGGCGGCGGCACAAAATGGTTGGATCGATGAAAGCCGCGTGATGATGGAAACTCTTACAAGCATCAAACGGGCCGGCGCCGACATCATAATCACCTACTACGCTCGCGAAGCTGTCCGTGCGTTAACTAAAACCTGATCTCACACCGGAGGATGGCGCTGATGAGGCAACTTCTATTGAGCATCATCATTTGCGTATTACTTGCCGCCACGACCCTGCAGGCCCAGACGCCAACCGCGCCGGTGCGACCAGGAGTTCCACCCGATCCCACGACGGAATCATCGAACAAAGGCGAACAGCTCACTGGTCCTCACAGGTATTTCAGTGACGTCGAACTTGTCAATCAGAACGGTCAGAAGCTGCGGTTCTACAGTGACCTGCTGAAAGACAAGATCGTAATCATCAGCTCTTTCATGGCGACCTGTACGAGCGCTTGCCCGGCAAAAAACAGCAATTTGGAAAAGATCCAGAACTTCCTAGGTCAACGCCTCGGCAGGGATGTGTTTATTCTCTCAATCACAGTTGACCCGGTTATTGATACGCCCGCTAGACTAAAAGAGTATGCGAAGACGTACCATGCGAAACCTGGCTGGCACTTTTTGAGCGGCAAGAAGGAGAACGTTGATTGGGCGCTTCATAAGATCGGGCAGTATGTCGCGAATAAAGAGGACCACGTAAACATCCTGGTGGTGGGCAACGAGCCCACCGGCCTCTGGAAGAAGAGTTTCGCCCTGACATCGCCCGCTGAACTCATCAAAACAGTTGAATCTGTAATTAACGACAAGCCAGCAAACCCGAAATGAGGATCATGCAATGCGCGACATGCTCACCGCCTATTCTGAGGAGCTGAATCGCCAAGGCGGCATTTACGAGCGCAAGATTACGTGGCAATTTGCAGACATGGTGATGGATCCGGCGATCACGGCGGGCAATGCGCTAAACGTATTGCGCGGGCTGACCGGGATCGAGAAACGACTCAAACGAATCAAATCCTAGCGTCAAGGAAAGCGCGATGCAGCGCGTAGAGGCTATGACCAAACATGGTGGCAAACACGTGATCTGGTTGGCAGCGAGTGGAGTCTGCCTCATTGTCGGGTTAGCGTTGCCCGGAAGCGTGTCAGCACAGTCAGGCAGACGAGCCCCGCGCACAGTTCCGTCGACCGCATTACCCCCACCCGCCGTTTCCACACCTGAGGAGGAAGTCGCGGCTCGAGCCAAAAAGTTCAGCGAGCTCAGTTATCCCGTCCACTTGCTGATTGCCAGGCAGGTAAGTTCAAAACACCTGATTAGTGAGGACATCATCTTCAACAGCTTCATCCAGCGGCTGAAGGAACTTCCGAATATTGAAGGCAGGCTGATCGGGAATCTCAAGCGAGCCGCGGCGGCGAAGCGCGCGCTCGGCGAGACGGACGCCTACGTAGTGTTAGTGGAATGTGAGGTCGACAACTTCCAGGGTGGGAAGGTGATAATCAATTCCCCGGATCTCGAAGTCAAATACTATGTGTTTGCGCCACGCGATAGTAAACCCCGATTGAAAGGCAAGGTTTACTATCAATCGATGGGAGGTCCGCAGGGCCGGAAGGCCAACTCCCCATCCGATCCGCCGATCAGAATTACGGCGGAGGCAGCTGGAAATGAGGCGGCCGAGCGTCTGTATTTTTGGCTCGCAGAACTGGTAGGAACCAAACCAGAAAAAATTAACTGACATGCCGCTTCAGGGTAATTTGGATAATTAGGGACTTGATTAAAACACAATCCATGAAATTGCACGAAAACAACACGAACATGTTTAGTGTGAATTAGCGGATCGCTTCCATGAGTTTCTGCAGGCTGGTAACGCTCAACAGAGAACGAACACCAAGCAACAAACCATCAGAAAGCTTTTTAGTTAGCGGAGATCATCCAGCGCGGCTCCAAGGCGTTCGAGTCCACTTTCTAATACCTCTGGATCGCCGCCAAACCCGATCCGAAAGTGCGCCGGCATTTCGAAGAAGCTCCCGGGAACCACTGACGTTTCGTATTTCTCCCGGAGCTCTTTACACAATCCCTCCGCAGTTCCCTTTCGAAGTCTGGGAAAGACTATTGTTCCGAAATCAGGCTTAATTGCCTCCAGATCCGCACGTGAATTAAGGAATTCATAAACCAGTGCGCGGTTCTGTGTCAGCCGCGCTCGCGCCCGAATCGCAATCTCAGCGAGTTGTTCCAGGGCAACGACGCTCAACCGCTCAGCTGGATGCGCCGGCATCACGCCAAAGAGATCGTTCAAGCGCCAAATCCTCTGCGCCAGTTCCGGCTCGGCAACAATCCAGCCACAGCGCAGGCCGCTCAATCCGAATGCTTTCGTCAAACTGCTCGTTGTAATGAATTCGGAACCCAGATGAAGCGCGGTCAACGGACGCTCTGCGAACAGAGCTTCAAGATAAACCTCATCAACCAGAACTCGCCCGCCGGCTCTTCTCGCAATTTCTCCCACCTGCTGCAGTGTCTGCTCGTCGCTCAGCACTCCTGACGGATTATGCATGTTGGTAAGCACAATCAGACGCGTCCTCGAGGACACGCGCTTTGCTATTTCTTCCGGCGACACACGAAATCCCGCTTCGAAGCGGCGGCTGAACCGCTTTATGTCGGCGCCGAGGTAACGAGCGAGAGCGAGCAGCGGTTCATAAGTTGGGTGCTCAATCAGAACTTCATCGCCGGCTTCAACGAACGCCGCCATTGCCAGGTGATTCGCCAGGGAAGTGCCGGTTGCAGTTACGATACATTCCGCATCAACCTGCAGATGTGCCGCGAGAGATCGCTGCAGTGGCTCGTACCCGTAACCGCCATCGCGGGTCAGCTCGAGGTCCTCCAAACCCACTTTGAGTTCTTCCAACCGGACATTCGCGAGCCCGCTCGTGGCGAGATTGAAGCGCGCCTGGGAGTGCGTCTTGGCCCAGTGCATGTATTCGGAACCGGGCAGCTCAGCCGCGTTTGTCTTCATCGGTTTTTCCACTTCCAAAAGAAGTAGGCAGGAATTCCCGCCAAAAGAATTGCCACACCAATCAACGTGTTTTCGGGATACCTGTAGATCGTATTTATGACCACGAGCCAACAGATCGCCACGAAGAGCGCGGTCGTGAAAGGATGTCCGGGGACACGGATGCCATCTGGGCGATCGGTCTTGCTTCTTCTCCGAAACACAAAGATGCAGGTTGCAGTAAGACCAAAGAAAATAAAGTCCACAGAAACTACGTAGTTTAAAATCTGCTCGTAACGTCCCCAGAGCGCGATTACGATGGCCAGGATTCCCTGAACCACGATGGCCACGATTGGTACAAGCGTCTTCGGGTGAACGCGCGCCACGCTCCTGAAGAACAAGCCATCCTCGGCCATGGCAAAGTAGACCCGGGGAGCGGTTAGCATTCCCTGGCTCAAAAATCCCAACGTCGAGATAGCAATGCCGGCGGCGATCAACTTCGCACCTGCCGGGCCTAAAGCGAATCTCATCACGTCGGACGCCGGCGTTGTGGTTCGGGCCAATCCGTCAGGATTCAGCACGTAGACGTACACGACGTTTACCAGCAGATACAAGACCACAACACCGACAACGCCGATAATAAGTGCGCGTGGCAGGTTTTTTCGTGGCTCACGGATTTCGCCGGCCACGAAGCTTGCGGTCTGCCAGCCACCGTAAGCAAATAGCACCGGCACCATTGCAGCGCCAATCGCACTGAGAAGACTAAATGAGCGTGGCGGTGGAGGACTAAGCGTCTCGGGCCAATGCGGCCCAGCCAGTAGTAATCCGCAGACGATGAGCGCCAGAATAGCGAGGATCTTCAGGACCATCAGAGAACTTTGGACCGTGCTCCCTGCGCGTACACCCAGGCAATTGACTGCTGTAAGAATTGCCAGAACCAGCGCGGCAACCAGACTATCCGCGAGTAGGATGTCCGTCGATTCCACGAAGTAGCGCGCAAAGGTAACCGCAACCGCGGCCATCCCGCCCGTTTGGATCACCAGCAACAAGGCCCAGCCATAAAGAAAAGCCACCGCAGGATGATAGGCTTCACGCAGGTAAGCATACTGACCGCCAACGTCCGGCCGGAGCGCGGCCAACTCGGCCCAGATGAATGCCGCGGCGAGCGCGATCAATCCGCCAAATGCCCACACACCCAGGATCAAAAGCGCACTGTTGACCTGGCGCGCCACCACGTAAGAATTGATGAAGATGCCCGAGCCGATGATTCCACCCATAACGAGCATCGTCGCGTCGAACAGGCCGAGACGCCGTACTAATGCGGGTTTTGAATCTGGTGAGTGGTTTTGCGAACTTGAAGAGTCCATTTTTTGGGAGTGCGGCAACTCGTTGCCGCTTTCATGAATGTTAAATAAAGCGCTGACAAGTCGGCGCACTCCAAAAAATCAGTTCACTTTGGAGTACGGGCACTTATCACTTATCACACTCTGCTGGTATAACTGAATCTCTTAGATCCTTCAGCTCGTTCAGGCACATGGATAACGAAAACGCTCTGTCCGACAGATCTCTTACGTTTTGGTCCTGGCTCTTCCCTCTCACCTACCTCCTTCACATCGCTGAAGAGCTGTGGGGCGGTGAAGGCTATTCCGCTTACCTCAAGAGACTGAGAGGCGTGGAACTGCTTCAGACAGAATTCCTGGTAGGCCAGGCAATTGGGATGGCTTTGATAATCACCGGGATTCTTCTCGCCCGAAGATTCAACTTCCCCCGGCAGCTGCTGGTAATCCTCGGTACGGTCGTCTTCATTAACGGATTGAGCCACCTCTCAACCAGCCTGCTTCATCGCGAATATGGTCCGGGGCTCATCACCGGAGTTTTAATTTGGATTCCTTTCGGCATCGTCACGCTGATCCGATTTAAGCGCAGCATCTCCTCTTTCCGATACTGGTTGTATGTGGCAACAGGAGTTGCAATCAATGTAGTCATTGCGATACTCACCCTCGGGGGCGGCCGGGCCAGTTAGAGCGTCAGACAATAAAAGGCCGGAGCCATTCAGGTGACTCCGGCGCTTGTTTGAACTTGTCGCACTTCCAGTCTAGAAGCCGTTGCTTGCTCCTTTAAATCCGTGTAGCGCCTGTTTCAGTCCCCAGGTAATCACACGTTTGTTGTCGTAGCAGTAGCCCAGAATGTAATTACAGGTGGAGAGACAATGTTTCGTGCATTCCACCTTCATTTCATCGAGTTGCTTGACTTCAAACTTGTGGTTGCCGACTGTGCCCCAATCGTGTGTTGCGGAATACATCGGGAAGCAGGGTGCCAATGAACCATCTGTGCGGATGATCAGCGAATTCTGTCCCGCGCGACAATCCCAGGGCGGCACTGCGCCGCGCATCAGCAACTTCATGTCTTCCATATGCTGCTGGGGATTCGCCATTTTGTAGCCGTGATTCATGCGCTTGTCCTGCAGATAGTCGAGCAGCGCATCCACCTTAGGCCAATCTTCGGGGGTCAAATAGGTCTGGTTCTCATCAAGATGTTTGAAATGCGTCTGCTCCATCATGGGAGTTTCGTTAATATGGTAATCAGTAGCGATGCCATTGGCCCGGGCAATCTCCGTCAGCTCGACAACATCATCCATGTTGTTATGGCAAATGTTGATATTGAACATCACCGAATACCCGTAGTAATGCTGACGCTTCACCAGGTAGTCGAAGTTCGCGCGAATCGGCTCAAGGGCCTTCGGCAGCGATTTTTTCTCCGCAACTGAATCAACCGCAATATTGAACGTCGCGATGCCGGCATCGCCGAGCCGATCAGTTACGTCTGGCTTCAGCAGACGCGCATTGGTCGGCAGATATACAAAGATGTCCTTCTTCGCACTGTAGTCAACAATCTTGTGAATGAACTTGGGACGCAGCAGCGGTTCGCCGCCCATCAGGGCCAAGACGCGCGAGCCGATCGAGTGGAGCCAATCAATCGAACGTTTTCCGACGTCTTCCGTCATGCCCTTGACTGCATTGTTGTAGGACCAGCAATAGTGACAATCCAGATTGCATTTCCATTCTGTAAATAAGTAAGGGATGATCGGTCGCAGTTCACCCGAGTGCCAGCGTGACTTGAAATAGGGGGCGCCCCAGGTCTTCCAGGTTCTCTTGGCGTTGAGCTTCTGATACTCCCGTCTGCTCATCTCCACCGGATTCGGGTGTTGCGGATACACCGGCTCCGGCAACACCTCTTCAGGAGCCGGTTCGAGCGCCGGCCGGGTCTCAGACTTGTACAGTATCTGGTGGAGCTTTTGGTCGATCCGGAAAGGTTGGGCCGAAGTACCTGCATGCAGGTTCTCTTGAGTTTCTGCCATTATTTCTCCCTTTGGGGTCAAGGTATTATCTTGCGGACGCGGTACCCGGAAAACCTGCGGATTTTGGCTGATATACCGCGCAATTGCAAGTCATTAACTCTTGCGGATACTTAGTCGAGTACGTTCGATCAACTTTGGCCGGATTGAGATCGCTGAGCTTCCCGTCCATTGTCCGGTGGCGACGTCAAGTTGCCAGCCATCCTGAATAAGGTTAACCTTGCGACTTTTGTTGGCTAGCGCGCACCAGCTTGTCCAGTAACACGAGATGCTGCGGAACCGACTACGTTAGGAGAAGTTCAGATTTGGCGGCCAAAGTAGAAGCGATCATCACGGCTGGCCTGAGGCCGGAACTCTTTCCGCAACGAGGAGTCGTGCTCGCGAGCAGAACACTTATGATCGCCACGCTGGCCCTTCTGGTGTTGGCCGGTTTCGGTTTCCGCGTCGGCGGGCTAAGCGCCGAAGGACTCAGCGAAGACGAACTAAACAAACTAAACGCTGTTACAGACTATCGTCAGCATGGCCTTACCGCAGCTAACGGCGAACATCCGATGCTGATGAAGGCGATCCAGACGGGCAGTCTCTTCCTCGCCGAAAAATGGAACAATAGCTCCTTGGCTGCCTCTCAGAATGGCCAGCTTCAAATCTCCGCGGAAACCGCGTTACGATTCCCGGGTGCGGTGTTTGGCGCCCTCACGATCATTCTGCTTTATTTACTCACCGCGGAGTTGTTTGGCGCGGAAGTAGCACTACTCGCCGCAGCACTTTGGGCTTTCGATCCGCAGGCGATTGGTTTCAGTCGCGTCGCCAAGGAAGACACATTTCTTCTCTTCTTCTTTCTTTTGGCCAACATCTTTTGGTTGCGTGGTCAGCGAGTGGCAGAAAGCAAAACCGACAAGAGACCCCAGCCATACTATTGGGCCGCGGCGGCGGCATGTGGCGCAATGTTAGCGTCAAAGTATCTTCCTTCCCTGCTCGTAATTGGTCTTTCCTACTACTGGGTGTTCCAGGCCATCCCGGAGACCCGCTGGCGCCTGGGCAAGAAACGAATGCTGCTCTTCCTGTTAATTATGAGTATCGTGTTTCTTCTGCTGAACCCGACCATTTTGCTGCCCGCCACATGGTACGAGATGGGCCTTTTCGCGGGACAGAAAAGAATTGGCCATGACGGTTACGAGTTCATGGGCGCACTTTACAGCCATCGCATGACTGACTGGTTGAAAGGAACTCCCTGGTACTTCTATTTCGTCTTCATGGCGGTGAAGCTTCCGTTGCTCAGCATTGCCAGTTTCCTCGTAGGTTTGCCCCTGCTCTTTCGTCGAAAACTCGGCGACGGCCGTTACTTCATTCTTTTCTGGATGTTTGTATGGGTGATGAGTTTCATGTGGGCAGGAGGCAAGTTTACACGTTACTTCACAGTCGCGTTGCCGGCCGTGCTGATCACGTCAGCCATCGGTGTCCAGTTCGCCGGCCGCTGGATTGGGGAGCGTTTGCAAACCGCGTTTTCTCACGAAGGAATTCAATCCTATGCACGATCGGCTCTGGCGGCGGTCGTAGTTTTGCTGTCCGTGGCCGCCTCAATCCAGGCGGCACGACATTTCCGTCTCTACACAAACATTCTTGGCGGGGGTATGGCCCGAGCTGGTTACTTTTTCCCTCACGACGAGTTCTACGGCGCGAGTATGCGCGATGTGATGACGGAAATTGCGCGGCGCGCGCGCCCCGGTGCGCAAGTGGCAAGCGAGAGTCCGATACTCGCTGCTTACTATGCGGAGCGCGCCAATCGCAAGGATCTGATTTTTGTGTCTCTCTCAGACCCTGCGGCGCGAAAGCAACTGCGAGAGGGTGATTTTCTCATCGACGAACGCGGACGTCGCTATTTCAGTAACGACGCGCTTCTTTCTTCGTTGCGCCGGTCAATCACTCCGGCTTTCAGCACCTCGCTCGGCGGAATTCATTCAGCCGACCTCTACCAGTTGGATACGGCCGCCCTGCAGATTCTGCAAAGACAGTAAGCAGAGGCAGTAGACAGTAGGTAGAAGACAGGACGTGGATAGTTTTTGAATCGCAATCATTAAGACCAGTTGGCTGCCTTCATCGTCCGCCACCGCTCAACGTTTAAAATCGCCGCATGCCCTCTGCGTACTGCTTACTGCTTTCTGCCTCCTGCCTCCGCCTCCTGCCTCCTACCGCCTGATCTCCACCTCAACCGGCTTTGCATTTCTTGAGTTGTCGTAGCCTTCCGGCCAGTTGGAAATGTTTATGCCATAGGGCCAGTCGGCCTCTGGGGTGACCGCGAGGCGAATCGTCAACGGCAGACCTCGCATCGCACGCAACCGGACAAAGAATCCCTCAACACGCCATTCCTGAATAACAGGTTGGCCCGCTGCCTCAGCAGAGACCAGCCGCGAACCGCAGTCAGCGCCGTTCACGAATAGCGTCACGCGCGTCTTGATATTCTCCGGCCGCGCGTCAGTGGGCGGCACCGGCTGAATGTGTGCGCGAACTATGATCTGACTAATGCGACGGCGTTCGGCGCGCGCTGGAACTACATACTCAACAAACCCCATCCCAAAGCCCCAAAAGTAACCAGGTCCACTGCCTAGTTTTTCAAAGCGAACCCGAGTCGCCAGCTGAGGCTGGAAGCCATAGTGGATTGACCTGTCTTCACGCAGGATCGTTCGCGGCCTTAACAAGGGATCCTCGACAGGGCGAGACCAGACAAACTGGCTGGGGATCAGATGACGTCCGACTTCGGTAAGGTGTTGCGGCGGATCAACAGTTCGCAAAGCAGTAAAAGCCTGGGAAGCACGAGCAATTTCGGAGAACACAGCCTGGTCGCGAGGCGTTGTGTACGTAATCCCGAAGCCTCTCTGAGGATCCGGAGTCAGAATCCAAAACATTGCTCCGGCCGCGCCTGCGCGCACGCTGCTTGCGAAAAATGCACGAAACCAGTCGCTCTGAGCGATGCCGTTGAATCCAACCGGGCCGATGCCGAATTCACCCATCACGAGTGGCTTATTGAGCGAGAGCGCGGCGGCAGCCCGGTTATCGATAAACTCGCGCAATGCCCGCGGCGAGTCGACGAAGCTGTCCGTATCTTCGCGTGGATAGTGGTGTACGTCGCAGTAGTCGATTGTCGGCACGCCGTGATCCGCCAGCCACTCGCGTCGTTCGGCTGCGGTGCGATAACCCCACTCTCCCGGCGTAACGAGGTGATTTGAATCGAGCGACTTTAGATAACCGCTCATCTCAGCGATCCAGGCGCGCCGCTCAGCCCACCTGCCCGTAACCGCCTGTGCTTCGTTCATCAACTCCCAGCCAAAGATTGCCGGATCATCGCGATACAAAACGCCGGTGACTGTGTTGCGACGAGTGACAAGTTTCTCCAGGTGTTCACGGTAAAGGCGCCGCGTAGTTTCATTGCTGTAGAAAAGCATCGCGCGCGCCGGATTGATTCCGACGGGAAACTGCGCATCGTCGGCGTCATTGATTCCGGCCCAGCGCAAGTATTGCGTGACACCGCCCGTATCGCGCCACCAATTTGTCAGGCAAATTTGAACCAGTAAATCATTCCGCTGTGCTTCGGCGAGCACTTTGTCCAGGTGGACAAACGCTTCTTCATTCCAACGGCCCGGCGCCCAGCGAAACGGATGTGTGCGCGGCCAGTCGGCAAAATCAGCCAGGGGTCCGACATCGGCCGGGCCACCTTCACCAAAAGCCCAGACACGTACCACCTTAATGCCCGCCTGTGACGCCCGGCGCAGCGTCTCGGGCATCGCAGCGCGATCCTCGTCGCGAAACATCAGCGCAACATTGGCGCCGACAAAGCGAAAAGGCTCGCCGTCAACCGTGAAGCGGCTGCCCTGAGTCGTGACAAATCCCCGGCGCGGCCGCGAGCCGTCAGGTCGGGATGGGCCGCGAAGAAATAAGAAAGCCGCGCTCACTACTACCGCGAGCGCGGCGATTAGCAAAAGTCTCTTTGTCATCTAGAGCAGATGCGCGAATGTTTAGCGCGGATTGGTAAGTCGGACGAACCCCATAATTGCACACACCGCCGCGATGATTACAAAAACATTGAAAAAGGTCAGCAGCCCAAAAACCAGGCTGTTGTCCTTCGTCAACAAGCCGAAGCCCAGCGCGATGAATTGCAGGTGAAACAAGATCAAACTAACAGCAGCAAAAGAAAACCAACGTGCCGACGGACCAAACGCTTTCGCTCGCGCAAAACCCAGGACCGCCGCGATCAGCCAGGTAACGGCTCCGAGCGCCAGCATGCCCAGCATGACCGGAGCGAAGTAACCAGGCTCCTTAAAAGCTGTCTCGACCTGTAGCAGCATTATCGTCGCGATCATCGCTACGCATTCTCCATTCAGCTTTTCTTATTCGATAACATATTAAGCGCCGTTTGCGCACTTACTAATACGCAAGTGCACAAACGGCGTTAGAAATTCAACGTTAACAGAAGCAACCACACACTTAGGGCGCTGGCCGGGGGCCGCGATAGACAGGCGGAAGGTTTCCTCCGCACCGTCGTTACTGAGTGATGTGGATTTCTTCTTCCTTGTTGACGTGTCCCAGGAAATAAATTAGCCCGCACACGAAAGCGATCACCGCAAGGCCCAGCGCCCACCAGAGGTAATTGTGACCGCCCTCCGGCTTGGCGAAAGTTACAAACTTATAGAAGTAGAAGATCGCCCCAGCCGCGCTCCCCAGACCCACGATGACGGCCAATACGTCTTTAATGCTTTTCATTTTGAACCTCCGGCCAATGAGTTGTTATGAAGGTTTTGGAAAAAGCCGTATCGCTATTAGTGGGCTGCATGTTAACGCCTGCGCGCAAGTTAAAGCAAGCCGTCATTTTAGGATGACCCGACGGTCGCCTGCGCGTCGGGTAATTCGTTCGCGATCCAAAAATTCCAGCAGCGGAATTGCATACTTACGCGAGACTCCCGCCAGATCTTTGAAGGTCGCCACGTCGAGGCTCGGATCAGCCTGATGATCCAGGGCAAACTGTTTCAGCTTGCCAATTAACTCGTCCAGGGGCCGGCGATGAAATAACAAATCTCCCCCTACTCGAACCACACTCCCCCCATCAAGCAGCAGTTGCAGGATCTTGCGACCGTGAACTCTTTGGGTGGCGGCAAAACCGGCGGTTTTCATCGCCTCATCGAGTCCGGGGGGTTCAAGACCGGCTTTCTGGTAGACCTCCGCTAACTGGTCTTTTAGCTCCGCATCGTCCTGCGAAAGTTCCAGCACATGCCCGCGGGTTCGCACTATGTCTTTCTCGGCAACCAGAAGCCCGGCCTTCTCAAGCTCGCCCAGCACCGATCGAAAAATTTCCACGGGCGTGTGCGTGAAGTGTCGCTCGCGCAAAGTCTCGCGCGCCAACCCTCGCGCCAGGGGTTCGCGTTTGTGGTGGGCACTGACTTCATTAAGAGCTGCTTGTTTCATTCGCTCAAAGTTTGTTGGTGTCACAAAAACGCCCGCGCAGTCGACGATGCTTCCAGCCTTAATCGCCTCATTCAGAGTTGTGGTGAGCCGGCTTGCATTCCAGCCTGATCGGGCGGCTAAATCCGCAGCTCGTTGACCAAGCTCCGCGGACGATTCGATGAAAGCTGTCAGCCGTGACGAAGCGTCGCCGTTAACCAGGATTCTCAGTCGCCGCTGCACCTCGCCAATGTCTCGCCCGCGATGCTTTGTTGCTAAGGGATCGAGGACGTGACCACCAGCAACAGTGAGAGTAGGCGAGTAAGAGCGGACGATGAAGCGTTCCTCACTGACCGCGGTGATCGGACGCTCCAATCTTAGTTGGGCAAATCCGCTTTCGCCGGGAGCGAGTTGTCCGCCTTCATTCAAAACATGGAGCCGCGCCAGGACTTCTGCAGCATGAATATGAAAACGAACGCGTGCTCGAGAACGCAGTGCTCGCGGGGCGTTCTTAAGAACCGACAACCGCACATCAAGGATCTGGGTCGTCCGCAAACTCGCGGGCGGCGCGAGCACCATGCCCCGTTCAACCGCAGAGGTTTCGATTCCCCCCAGGTTCACAGCCGTGCGTTGACCGGCATTTGCGCGGTCAACAGACTTACCGTGGACCTGAACGCCGCGCGCGCGTACGCGGTTGTGCAGCGGCAGAAGTTCCAGCTCATCTCCCTCAGCGATCGACCCGGAAACCAGGGTGCCGGTAACTACAGCGCCGAACCCTTTCATCGCAAAGACGCGATCAATTGGTAAGCGAGGCAGTAGACCCGGGGCTCGGGCCGGAACCTGCAGAGCTACTTTCCTGAGCTCATCACGCAACTGCTCCAATCCTGTTCCGGTTTTGGAGCTCACCGCGACAACCGCCGCGCCGTTCAGAAAAGAATCGCCAACCAACTCCGCCGCTTCGTCAACTACCAGTGGAAGGAGTTCTTTTTCGACAAGATCCGTCTTTGTGATTACGACCAGGCCGTTTTGAACGCCGAGGAGCCGGCAAATGTCGAAATGCTCGCGCGTTTGTGGCATCACACCTTCATCGGCAGCGATGACGAGCATTACAACGTCGATTCCGTGCGCGCCGGCAAGCATGTTTTTTACAAAGCGCTCGTGACCAGGAACGTCGACAAAGCCAATTCGCACTTCACCGAGATCAAGGTCGGCGAAGCCCAGGTCGATAGTGATTCCGCGACGCTTTTCTTCCGGCAAACGATCTGGATCGCTTCCGGTGAGGGCGCGCACCAGGGCGCTCTTGCCGTGATCAATATGGCCGGCGGTTCCGATGATGATCGAATTCATGCTCTTAGGGGTTTCAACGAGGAACCCCCTGTCCAAGGTCCAACGTCCAAGGCCCAAGGCCCAAGGTCTCTTTTGTAAATGACGTTGTGATTTTAGGAATCGTAACGACGGCAAATCGGAAAATGGGCGTTGACTTTGGGCTTTGGACCTTGGACTCTGGACCCTTGTCCAGGTTTCTTGTTTAGTTACTATGCGCCATCTGACGATTAAGAACCTGTTCGTAAAACTCGATGTATTGCGGAATAACAATATCCGTGCGGTAGCGCGAGAGCGCCGACTCGCGTGCGCGCGTGCCCATTTCCTTTCTCAGCTTTTCGTCAGCCAATAAACGTGCCGCGTCGTCCGCCATCTTCGCAATATCACCGACCTCGCTGAGAAACCCCGTTTCGCCGTCCGTCACAACCTCTGGAACGCCGCCTACGCGCGAAGCTATTACCGGCACCTCACAAGCCATCGCTTCCAACGCTGCGAGACCAAACGACTCCTGTTCAGACGGCAAAAGTAAAACATCCGCCGCCGAGAGATAGTCTACAATCTTTGGTTGCTCTCCCACGAAAGAACACTTCTCGTAAATGCCCAGGCAGCGCGCGCGATGTTCAGCGTTCGTGCGTTCGCTGCCGTCCCCCACCATGATGAGTCGTGCATTAAGGTTTTTCTTAAGCACCCTCGCGAGGATTTCCACGCAATCAACAGGACGTTTCACCGGACGAAAGTTTGATAAGTGAACCAGTAAAGTTTCGCCCTCGGGCGCCAGTTCGCGGCGCAATTCTTCTACCGGATGTCTCTGGTAGTCTGACTGGCAAACGAAATTGGGGATGACTTTAATGTTATCAAACTGAAAACTCTCTCTCGTCGCATCTTTGAGATACTGGGAGATCGCCGTGACACCATCTGACTGGACGATACCGTAGCGAGTGATCGGAAGATAGGAACGGTCCGCGCCCACAAGAGTGATATCAGTTCCATGAAGCGTCGTGATCACGGGAAGGCGTCGTTTTGGTTTCAACGACTCGCGCGCGAGGATGGCGCTGATTGAATGCGGAATCGCATAGTGCACATGCAAGAGATCGAGATTCTCGGTTTCGGCCACTGTGGCCATTTTCGTGGCGAGAGCGAGAGTGTACGGCTGATGCTCGAAAAGTGGATACGACATCATTTCAACTTTGTGGAAGCGGACGCGTTCGCTGAGTTCAGTCAAACGTGTCGGCAGTGATGAAGAAATGAAGTGAACGGTGTGTCCGCGATGCGCCAGCTCCTTACCAAGCTCGGAGCCCACAATGCCGCTGCCACCATAAGTCGGGTAGACTGTGATACCGATGTTCATCCGCGTTCCTGGGCGTTGCGGGCACTCAGCTCGGAGGATCTGCAACTAGATCTGCGCCATGCAAAGTTCAAAAGTACCAAGGACAAAGTTCAATGTCCAAAATAGAAGAGGCAGGCGACCCTCGCAATCGCCTGCCTCTATCTCAACTTGTTCTCACCTAACGGTGGGGGCAAGTGAGGGGCGGAGTATATGCCCGACTCTTAACTTTGTGCAAGAGATCTTGCATGAATTTTTGAGATTTTATGACGGCCGACTTTCCGGCGGTTTTTTGCACGTGTCTCCGCGACTGTGATTAGTCAGCAAACCCGCTATAATGGCTTGGTAAATTGATAATTGTAGGACGTTCAGCCCTATCTGATGGTTAAGGGCAAGCGAACGAATGGAGATCAGGGAAATGCCGAAAATTAGTGATATTGAAGAGACGCCCAACCCCAACGCCGTGAAGTTTATCCTCCGGGAGGCCGTCAGCAATGGGGTCGCCAAGTCGTTTGGCTCCGCCTCGCAAGCTGAGGCGGATCCGCTGGCGAAGTCACTCTTTGAAGTTGGGCACGTCGTCTCGGTTTTTTACATGGATAAGATGGTGACGGTTGAAAAGGATGACGAGGGCGATTGGGATGACCTCCTGCCCACGCTTGCCGTCCCGATTCGAGCCGCGGAATCAGTTAGCTCCGCGTTGGGTGCGGCGGCTGCGGCGGGTGCGGCAGTCGGTGGTTCGATCGCGGCAATCACCAGCGACGATCCCCGGCTCCTTAAGATCAACGAAATTCTGGATGAGAAAGTACGTCCGGCGTTGATGGGCGACGGCGGCTATCTCGAAATCCTCGGACTCAAGGATCACACATTGAGTATTCGTTACCAGGGCGCCTGCGGTAGCTGCCCGAGTTCGCTAACTGGAACGTTGATGGCAATTGAGGGCATGCTCAAACAGGAAGTCGATCCGGAGCTGGAAGTTGTGGCAGTCTAACCTATTCTCAGGTCTCAAGTCTCAAGTCTCAAGTCTCAGGTCCCAGGCTCAACCCAGATTCCTCCAAACGGGAATTTGAGGACTTATCCAAAAGAATCTTGAAACCTTCCAAACCTGGGACCTGAGACTTGAGACTTGAGACCTGAGACTTGGGCCCCACACATTCTGGAACTCCAAATTGCTCGGCACGTGTAAGAGGTTGACTGAACCTATCTTTCAACCGCATAACATCGGCGGTGAGCAGGAGACTCAAGATGGCCCATCGACTTTCCCTTCCCGCAGGAATTTGTCTTCTCACCCTCGCTACTTTGATCACAGCCCAAACTCCGGCTGACAAAACCACCCGGCGCCAGCGAACAAAGCCGAGAGCTGCCGCAATCGAGGAAGTGGATCCAGTGGCGGCGCAACGCGAGGTGTTGGCAATCTCCCTGTTGCAGACGCTCGCCGATGACGCTCGCAATTTTCGCGAGCCAAGGCTTCGGGCGCGGGTGCAGGCGCGTGTTGCAGATGCGTTTTGGCTAACTGATGTGGAAAAGGCCCGCACGCTTTTTCGCAGGGCCTGGGAAGCTGCTGAGATAGAGGACGCGGAGAATGCTCGACGCGCTGCCGAAGATCTGCGGAAGCAACAAAAAAGCGGGCCAGTCGCCTTCCGCTCCCGCCGGCCTGATTTACGCGCAGAAGTTTTGCGACTTGCCGCGAAACGCGATCGTGCACTCGGAGAAGAGTTCCTCAGCAAGCTGGACGAGGCAAATCGGAAAGACTCCGAAGAAGCGACACGTCAAACCCGGGACAATGATAATTCCTCGTCATCAGCTGCTGCCGAGAAACGGCTGGCACTGGCGCGACGACTCCTCGAGGACGGCGACGTGGCTCGGGCTATGGAATTTGCCGGCCCGGTGCTCGATCAGATAAGTCGAGACACGATTAACTTTCTATCGGCACTTCGAGAAAAAAACAGCCAGGCGGCGGACCAGGGTTTCCTTTCGCTGCTTGCTCGAGCCGAACGAGACCCGTCGTCTGATGCCAACACTGTTTCTGGTCTCTCGTCCTACGCCTTCACACCTTTCCTCTATGTGACATTCGGGCCGGACGGTGGTTCGAACCAAATGCGTGACCGCCAGCAGGCTCCAAGGCCTGATCTGCCTGCACCAGTCCTCAGCGCGTTTTTCCGGGTGAGCGCGAGTATCCTGTTGCGTCCGCTTCCACCACCGGACCAGGACCGCACAACTTCCGGCCGCGCGGGGAAATTCATGGTAATTCGGCGACTGCTCCCGCTTTTCGAACAACATGCTCCCGAAAGAGCGGCTGAACTGCGGACGCAGATGGCAGCCATGGGCGCTGACGTGCCGCAAGGACTGCACAGCGGTGAAAATCGCGCTATAAACAATGGCATCGTTCCAGACAACGCCAGCGATCCGCTGGAGCGGATGCAGAACCGGCTTGATCCACGGGCGCGAGACCTTGTCGACAAGATCGATGATGCGGAAACCCGTAAGCGTGTCCGCGCCTACATTGACTTTCAATCCATACAGTCTGCAATTCAGGAAAAGAACGCCATTGAAGCTGCGCGGATTGCCAGGACCGGCGAGCTTACAAGTATTCAACGGGTCTGGGGCTATACACGGGCGGCTGGGCTCTTGCTCACTTCGGATCGGGCGCGAGCCCTGGAATTGCTCGAAGCCGCCGGAGCCGAAGCGCGCCGAATCGGCGGCGGTGATCCTGACCGCGCGCGGGCATTAGTTGCAGTAGCCACTGGACTGGTACAAGCGGATCGTGTCCGCGCCTGGGAAACGATTGATGAAGCAATCCGTGCCGCAAACTCCGCTGAAGGCTTCACGGGCGAAGACAGCCAAGTTGGAGCTCGCCTGCAAACAAGCTCGATGGTGATGATGACTAATGCTTCCGCGGAAGAATTCGATCTGTTAGGCGCCTTCAAAGCGTTAGCTCACGATGACCTTCTCCGCGCCGTCCAGTTGGCAAAGAATCTCACGGGCGAATCGCCGCGCGCTGTGGCGACCCTCGCGATTGCCAGGTCAGTTCTGGAAAAACCAGCAACTGCTTCGCCCGGTTTGGATTAGACCGAACCCGGCGCTCGGCCACGGCGTATCACCAGCAGGTCCGCTTCTCTGTTCTTCTTAGCAAAACAGGAGAGTCCCCATGTTAGAACGCCTTCTTTGCCGCCGCATTCCGCCCACACTTCTGACTCTGGTCATCGCCATCCTCTCTGGCGGAGTTACTTCGACGGCGAAGGGACAGGTCAGTCAGCCTGATAACAAGCCATCACAAACAAAAGCGGCCGAGCGAAAGAAGACAACGAAAGGTGAGGAGGCGAATCCGCTCGCGCTGCAGCGTCGCATGGTAGCTGTATCCCTGTTGACGGCGCTGGCCGAGGAAGCCCGCAGCTTCCAGGACCAGACCCTGCGGGCTCGTGTCCAGATGCGCGCCGCTGATGCTCTCTGGGATTCCGATGTTGAGAAGGCGCGTATCTTGTTCCGTCGAGCGTGGGAAGCGGCTGACGCTGCCGATAAAGATGCCTGGCGACGTTATCGAGAGGAACGTCAAAGCATCGCCGCGTCACGCGACTCGAACCGGTACCTTCAATCACCTCCGGAACTTCGGAACGAGGTGATGCGGCTAGTCGCCAAACGCGATCGGGCGCTGGCTGAAGAATTTCTCAATCAGCTTACGGACGATACCGCGCGCGAGGCAGGAAGTCCGGCATCAGGTAATCTTAATCCTGCAACTCCACAAACCGCCGATCCCGAGGATCCGCCGCTGGCCCTCGTGCAGCGACTGCAACTTGCAATGCAGTTGCTCGAAGACGGCGATCTCGGGCGGGCGTTACAGTTTGCCGATCCGGCACTGGAGCGGGTTACAACGCGTGGTGTGTTCTTTCTTTCTTACTTGCGGGAGAAAGACATGGCGGCCGCCGATCAGCGTTTCGCCGTGATGCTCGCCAGAACAGTAGCGGATCCCTCTTCGGATGCGGTTGGTGTCTCAGTTCTATCGTCTTACGTATTCACTCCATTCCTTTACATCATCGTCAGAGGAAACGGTCAAAATCATTCGAGCCAGGCGCGTGAAAGAATAGTCGCACCCGCAAATTTTCCACCCGATCTGCGCCGGGCGTTCCTGGCTGGCGCTGCTCAAATACTCTTGCGACCTCCGCAACCCGTAGATCAGGATCGCACCGTCGCCGGCCGTCGCGGTTTGTATTTCACAATTGCCCGGCTGCTGCCGCTCTTCGAGCAATACGCGCCCGACACCGCTCCTGAGCTACGGGTGCAACTCTCTTCTCTGGCTGCCGATATTCCGGAGGACTTGCGCACAGGCCGCGACCGCCTGCTGACGCGCGGTCTGGTGCCGGAAGACCAGAATCGCGATGAGGGTCGAGAGGCTTTGGAACGGGCCGATCGAATTACCGATGCGGCTGAGCGCGACATTCTTTTCGCGCGTGCGGCACTCGTTGCCGCGCGGAAAGGAGACGTGACTGCCCGCGAACTCGTAGAAAAAATTGGTGATACGGATTTTCGGAAACGCGCGCGTGCGCATGTGGACTTCACCCTTGTGAGTCGGGCGATCGATCGCAAGGATGCTCAGGAGACGCTCCGGCTGTTGATAGCGGCCGAACTCAACCACATCCAGCGCGCCTGGGCCCTGCTGGAGGTTGCCGGTCTGCTCAGGAAAAGCGACGCTCCTCGTGCTGTTGAAATCGTGAATGAGGCGGCAATCGTTGCGCGGCGCATAGGCGGCAGCGAAGTTGATCGTCCTCGCGCCCTTGTGGGAGTCGCCACTTTGATGTTCGACGTGGATCGTGGTCGTGTTTGGGAAGCGCTATTGGAGGCGGTAAAAGCGGCAAACGCCGTTGCGGAATTCAATGGTGAGGACGCACAAGTGGTGGCTCGTTTTGCGATGGGTCGCGGAGCCTCAACAACAAACTTCGATGTGCAAAGCTTCAATCTGGATCGCGTTTTCGCTTCTCTCGCCAAAGAAGATATTTACCGGGCGATTGAAACGGCGCGAAGCTTTTCGGCCGACGCTCCGCGAGCCACAGCGTCCCTCGCAGTGGCGCGCGCTGTGTTGGAAACCAAAAAGGATGGAGTGACTCGGACGGATGCGGTGGAGATTCGAAACTAACGATTGGCCTTTGGCTTTTGGTCTTTGGTCTTTGAAACAGCCAAATCCCGAGCTTTGTTTAGGTCCAAGACTCATGGCACCAAAGATCAAAGACCAAAGGCCCAAGACCATCCTTAAGAATATATATTCATCGGGCGTGTTAGCAGCGCCACCGGATCATCCACATTAAGCGCCTCGCGAACATAAAAGGCCTCTCCGGCGGCCACGCCAATCATCGATCCGAAATAACGCATCCTAAACTCAATCTGATCTAAAAATCCTGCTTCGCTAATTCGCGTTACTGGTTCCTCGGATTCCTCGCTGTAGAACTGCGAAGCGTGCTTTTTGATCGCTCGCATTTTCTCGTCGACGAAATCAGATACGTCCACAATGAACGATGGCACGACCAGCCTTGAATAAAGCGAATGCATAATTGCCGGCATCTTCACCGCCGCCAGACCCGCCGCGGAATCGTATCTCAGCATCGTCGCCAGTCGCGCCGCTTCGCGCACAATTCGGGCCGTATTCGCGTGATCGGGATGTGGATCATCCCAATGCGTCGTCAGCAATACTTTGGGCCGATACTGCCGAATGATTCGCACTACTGCGGTGCGCGATTCTTCGTTAAGCCAAACGTGTCCGTCAGGTTGTCCAAGATTCAAACGCAAATCCAATTTCATCGCTTCTGCGGCAGAGTGAGCCTCCGCGTAACGTATCTCAGGTGTGCCGCGCGTGCCCATCTCGCCGCGCGTCATATCAACGACAGCGGTGCGATAGCCCTGATGTTTGAGTTTCATCAGCGTGCCGGCTACTGACAATTCCGCATCGTCCGGGTGCGAAAAGATCGCAATTGCTTCAAGCTGGATTTGTGAATCGCTCATTGTCGTTGAGGTTTAGCTGAAGGAGCGCCTTTGGTCAAGGTTGAGCATTCGTCTTGGTGTCGGTTTGTGTTGTTTCGTGAATCTTGTCGGCCGCGCTGGTACCAGTTTACCGATAGGAGTAATTTCTAACGTCCGGATCGGTTCCCGGCACCTTGAACTCATTCCGTTAGTGCTCGGCTTGCCGGCGTCAAAAGCGATGAAACGGTTTCACTTGATCTTCGGCGTTACTGTGATCGTGGTCTTTGTCCTTACCGGGCAGTACATGGACAAGTTTCTCAATCACCTGGTAGGAATGTCCGGTGGGCCACGAATGCTGTACCGCACGAGGCACATCTACATTTTACTTGCAGGACTGGCCAACCAGGCTATTGAAACCTATTTCACCTACGGTGTGACGCGCTGGCGCAAGGCTTTGCAATTTCTGGGATCCGGTTTGATCGTTGCCGCCACGGCCCTCTTTGTCGTTGAATTTTTCTCCGAACCAAAACTGGCGGGTCTGGAAACGCCATGGTCCGGCCAGGGAATTTATTTGATCGCTTACGGAACGCTCTTGCACCTTATCAGCACTCTGGGAATAAAGAAGCGAGCTGACCCGGCTGATTAGGTAACGAGCGATCAGTTTATGTTGCCGCTGTGAGTTGTCTTGTCTCAGCCTGCCGTTTGACGATCACGAGGGTGATATCGTCAGCAGCCTGGGTTCCCTGAGAGAATTTTGTGAGCGCCGATTCGATGCGGTCACGCACGCCGGCAGCCGAGGCGTCAATGTTCCGGGAGACGACTTCGTAGAGACGGGTCGGACCAAACTCCTCGCCGGACGGACTCGCCGCTTCGGTCACACCATCGGAATAAATCACCAGTACATCTCCCATTTGCAGTTGGGTGCGACCTTCGCGATATTCCGCGTCGCGTCTAATTCCCAGCGGTAATCCACCTGAAGCCAATTGTTCAACAGTTCCCGCGGCATGAACAATGAGTGGCGGGTTATGACCTGCATTTAGAAACGAAAGTGACCCGGTCGCCGGATCCAGTTCGGCGTAGAACAAAGTGACAAAACGGTTCGAGGGAATGTTATCGGCAAGATAGCGGTTTACTGCCGAAATAGTCTCAGCCAGCGTATCGTGCGACCCGGCCTGCGCATGGACTGAAGCGTGCAGCGATGACATCAGCAGCGCCGCGGCAGTTCCTTTGCCCGAAACATCTCCCAGCGCAATTACCAAACGGCCGTCTTCCCGCTGAATGAAGTCGTAGTAGTCGCCGCCAATTTCATAACAGGGGAAACTAATCCCCTGGAGTTCATAACCGGGGACGATTGGTGGCGCCGTCGGTTGGAAGCGCTGCTGAATCTCCATTGCCAGTTGCAGTTCTCGCTCAAGTCGCTCCTGTTGCAATTGAGCTTCGAGCAGGCGCGCATTTTCCACGCGTATTGCCGCCACCGATGCCAGGGTTGTCAGTAACTTAAGGTGGTCTTCGGTGAAACGACCTTCGGCAATTGGCGAGTCGGCATAGATGATGCCAAAGACCTTGTCCGCCACGCCCAAAGGCACCGCAAGCACTGAGCGAATTCCCTGCAAGACGACTGTGCCGCTGGCAAAACGAGGATCATGTTGTGCATCAGAAGTGAGTACAGACTTGCCCCGTATCACAACCTCGTCCATCACATTGCGACTGACACGAATCTCGCCAACTTCACCGACGCGGTCGCGCAGGCGTGCAACCGCCACGCGCAAGTCCTCGCTGGCCTCGTCGCGCATCATCAGCAGGCAGCGATCGGCGGGAACGGCTTCAAAAACAAGCGAGACAATTTGATCCAGAGTTTCACTCAGACTGGCAGAAGCGAGGAGTGTGATTCCTACCTTGCTGATCAGCGCCAGCAAGTCTCCCTGTTTCGCTGAACGCGCGGCGACGATCTCTTCGGGTTTTGTGCGCGCGCCCTCAATCGCCTCCAGCAGGCCGGAAGTGGTGCGGTCGCCTGAAGCCAGAGCAATCGTCGCTTCCGGAATGGAGCTGCTGTTATCCGTAATCATCGTGGCGCCCATACTCGAATTGTAGGTGCCATCGTCGAAAACGATTTCAGTCTCGCCAATTTGAATCCGCCCGCCGGCCGTCAGCGGCACGGAACCCTGGACTGTGGCGCCGTTATAGAGCGTGCCGTTGGCCGAGCCAAGGTCCTGCAGAAAGTACTCATCTCCTTCACGGCGCACTTCGGCATGCACCCGCGAGGCAAACGGATCAGGAACGCAAAGATCATTGCGCGCCGAGCGGCCGAGAGTTATTCGCAGACGACCAAGGGGAAAATGGTCGGGAGGGCGATCGGGGAATCTGACGATCAGTTCAGCCATATTTGCAACGGGTCCAGATCTCAAGTTTCTAATCTCACATTCAAGTCTCAGGACTCAGGACAGGTGTCGGGTATCGGGTCTCGGGTTTCCGATCTGAGCTCTGAGATCTGAGATCTCAAATCTATCAAATTCTAAAAGTGTGGCGCATCCCGCACCACCACTGTGCCGGCAATCAAATCATGCAAAGCGCGTCCCCTCGTGCTCAACGCAGCAAGCAGAAAACCAAGGCCCAGCGTCAGCAAGGAAACGGGATAACCCACAAAATGTCGCAGTAGCGCTCCACCAATACCCGGCTCGCCACCGTCAAGTCGTTCAATCCGCAAGCCGGTCGCCCACTTTCCGATCGTGCGACCTGTCAGGCCTGGGGCTATTCCCAGATTGAGAACTGCGGCGCCCACGGCGATCAGCAGTCCAACAGTTTCAGCGGAGTTGCCGGCGGAACGCGCACCACCACCTAACATCCGGGCAACGATAGTGCTAAAAGCGACGATTCCAACCAGGAGCACATAGTCGATCAAAACAGCGCCGCACCGCAAAGAGAAGGGCGCAGGCTGCCTCTCGACTAGTTGTCTGCGCGGGCGTTTTATCACCTCGGACCGCCCGGTTGCGGCTCGTTCAACTCTTGCAGTCATGTAGTGCTTTCAGTGGGCTGCGATTTTATGATTGGCAACCGGCGGCTTTCAACCCAAAAGAAAATGAAGTGTAGTTTCACCGAGCCGGAGCTTGTCTCCGCTATCCAACACTCGCGGCTGACGCGGCGCCAGCCTGACCGAATCGTTGAGTACTGTTCCGTTCACCGAACCAAGATCCTCAACGAGAAAAGTCTCTCCTTCTAGCCAAATCCGCGCGTGCCGTCTTGAGACTTTGGTCTCCAAATCGAAGCGCGAGAGATCGATCTCGGGAAAAATGTTTGAATGTGGATCAGCCCGCCCGACGAGATTGTTATCCTTCTTCAAAATGAAAGACGCATCCAGTTCAGTTGTACCTGCCACCACCAGCTTCGCTGTTGGCCGCGACGTACGCAAAGTCGCACTGGCGCCGACGCCTGCGAGCGGCTGACGCGCGCCGCAGTGGGCGCAGAAAACATCATCCGCGGCAATGCGGCCTCCACAAAATCCGCAGTAAACGGTCAGCACCTGAACCGTTTCGCCGCCGAGTTGCGGGGCGGGCATCCCGTAACTAACCCGGCCGGCCATTAAGTTCTCGAGATGACTCGCTAAAGCGTCTCGTAAATCTCCGGCCGACGGAAAACGATCCTCCGGTTTGTATTCGACCGCGCGCATCAAAATCTGCTCAAACTCACTCGAAATCGAAGGCACTATTTGACGTGGCCGGGGATTCTTGGCGAAATCGAAAATCAGCAGCGGGTTATCCTGCGGATCGGCGCCAGTCAACAAATGAAACAGGGTTGCGCCCAGACTGTAAATGTCGGAACGTGTTTCAACCCGTCCGGCAAAAAGCTCCGGGGGCGCATAACCCATCGTACCGACTGCGGTAACTCCTTTCTCTTCCCGCTTCACCCAGCGCGCGATGCCAAAATCAATCAACATCACCCTGCCCGTGTTGCCATCGATCATTAGGTTTGCGGGTTTGAGATCGCGATAGATTATTTGCTTCGGCCGCGTATGAAGATACTGCAGCACGTCCGCGACCTGCATGCCCCAGTCGGTTACTGTCTTTTCGTCAATCCTGCCGCCGGGCGCGTTGCGCAGACGTGAAGCCAGGTCACCCCCGGAAATGTATTTCATCACCAGGTAGAAGCGTCCCAGCGACTCATCGTAAAAGTAGTCGTAGATAGTGGGAATGGAGGGATGTTCAAGCGCCGTCAATAACAGCGACTCGCGTTTGAAGTCGCCAATAGCCTTCTCATGCTGTAACGGATCGAGGTGAGCCTCGACCATCTCCTTCACAGCGCGCGGGGCGTCTCCGAGGTTACGATCTTTGGCGAGATAGACAGCGCCCATGCCGCCGCCGCCGATTCGCCGCGTAATCTCGTAACGACTTGTCAGGACGGTTCCTGGCTCCAGTTGCTTAATCGTCGGCTGATGTCCGCCCGTCGTTCCCTTGTGGTGTTCGGTGGTGGGGTTGGCAGCGGGAAAATCGCCCGTAGACGAACCGCCCAGCGAATCGGACGAGATCGCTTTCGATTCGTCTGCGCTTTGGCTCGGCACGGGTTTCTCGGATTTACTGTCTGCCGCCGCGGCCTTGCTCAATTCGCCAGTTTGTTTGTTCGGCTTTTCTGCCACTACGTTGTCCAAAGTCACTTGTTCATACTCGCCGCCCATTTCAAGATTGGCGATGCTTGCTGGAGGCTCCGCAAGCGCTGGTTGTTTGGTTCCGCAGCCGCCGCAGAAACCCTCACCAGCGCGCAACGCCGTTCCACATTCAACACATTTAGCCATCAATCACAGTCCACTATTTGGTGATGTGGAATCGCAGAAAAGTCTTTCCCACGATAATCTCGTCGCCATCCTTCAAAGGGTGACGCTGGCCGGGTTCTAATCTTCTCCCGCGGTTAACAAACGTCCCATTCGTGGAGCCCTGATCTTCAAGAAAATACTGTCCGTCCTGCAACGTGATGCGGGCATGCCGCCTGGAGACTTTCGCTTCCGGGTCGTCTGAATCGAGGTCAACATCAGGAAAGATACCGCCGTCTGCGTCCCACCGACCAATCTGAGACTCAACGTTGCTGAGCATAAACTTCTTACCAATCGAGCGCCCGCGTTCAAGGAGCAGCCATGCATGCGGCTTGGTCCTGCTGCCCATAGCTGGTGAGAAATTGATCCCCGCTCCGGAATTTGAAGCAAATTCGGGTTGCTTGCTCAAGGCATGAGATCCATTTTGGCCGTCGGGTTCAGCCCGCAATCCACTCGCGCCGGGCGAGGAAGGACGGACGTTTGGCCTGAGGGGAGCGCCGCACTCGTCGCAATACTGCGCCCCCTCAATGTTCTCGGTTTTGCACCTTTCACAACTAATCATCGATTCGGCGATCCTGGGCCTGGCAGTAGCAGGTGGATATTCACAACTTGAAGCCAGTCGATTGGTTAAACGCGAATATTCTAGCGCGAAAGTCTCAGCCGCGCCAACGCGTCGCTCTTCGCAGTGCGTCCTGTTCGATTAAGGTCTTGACTGCCGTCAGCCACGACAGACATTCAGAAATCGCATGAATTTGCAGACGCCCTGTTTCGTGTCGTCAAAGGTGCATTTGCGGATCGTCTCCCTGGTCCTGAAAATCAGGCATTCCTTTGCTTCAGGTATTCCGCAAAGGCTGGGTTCAGGCTGGGCGTCTGGCCGAAAGCGCGCCCTCAGTTCCAGCTCCGGCCAGGTCTGGATAAATGCTCATAAATGAAACTGTTTCGTGTTTTCTGACGTAAATGCTTCTCGAACCCGGATTTGTGATGTCCGGGCAAATATTCGTTTCGATGCGCAATCTAACTAAAACAATCTGGTAGAAGGATTAAATCATGGCTTTAAGTCGGAAGAAGAAGATCATCATTGCAGTCTCAGCCGTGGCTTTGTTGGCGGTGGTTATTATCATCAGCGTCTTTGCCACCCGCAAAGAAGAGGCTGAGGTAACTACAATAAAGATCGACGTCAGACCTGAACTGCGCCAGACGGTGACTGCTTCAGGTGAAGTTCGCCCGATTCGTTACATCAAGCTCACGAGCGAGGTGCAGGGTCGTATTGAAGAGATTTACGTAAACGCCGGCGACCAGGTGACCCTGGGCAAGCCACTCGTTCGTATCGATCCCACGCAATTACAATCGAATCAGGAAGCACAATGGGCGGCCGCGCAAGCCTCTCTTAACGATGTACAGTCCGCTCGTAATGCAGTCTCCTCCGCACAACAGGGTCTTGTCGTCGCTGAAGCTGCTGTTGCCCAGGCAAGGCAACAATTAGTTGCCGTACAAAACTCCGTGGAACGCGCGCAGGTCGATCTGAACACGGCGCAACGCGAACTCAAACGCAATGCGGATTTGATCGAAGCAGGTGTGTCTTCGCGTTCTGAATACGACGCCGCGCGCGATCTTCTCGATCAGTCCAGGATTGCGCTGGAAACTGCCAGGGCTAATCTCGAGTCGCAGAAGATTTCAGTTAAGGAAGCTCAGGAGCGCGCCAACCAACAACGAATTGCGGTGGGAGACGCGCGCACTGGAATCAAATCGTCTGAAATGCGGGCCAGCCAGCAACAGGCGCTATTGCGCGGCCAGTCGAGCCAGCGTTCAAAAGCAACGCAGCTTTCACCGTTGAATGGAGTGATTGCCGATATTCCTGCACGGGTCGGTGAATTCGCCGTCGCCGGTCTCTCAACAACTTCCCTGATGACGATTGCGGACATGTCAACGATCAATGTCGAGGTCAACGTTGACGAAACAGAAATTTCCAACGTGGAAGTCGGTCAGCCAGTAAAGGTCAAGGTCGATGCGCTGGGGGAAAAGGAGATTCAGGGGGTTGTGACGCAGAAGAATCCTTTGGCTGTTTCCAAATCCGATACGCAGGGTGGTCTCTCGGCGCGAGTGAACGTGCAGGAAGCGAAGGAATTCAAGGTGACCGTGGAACTGAAGGAAATGCCGGATGAGATTCGCAACGGTCTTCGTCCCGGCATGAGCGCCACGGCGACGATTACCACGAAGGTAAAGAATAACGTGGTCGCTGTCCCCCTCGAAGCCATCGTTGAGAAAGCGCCAAATGCGTCTCCATCCCCCTCGGCTACGGTCGCTGGTACAGTCGCGAACCCGCCCTCAGGCGAGAAGCCGAAGAATCTTAAAGGCGTTTACGTGATTGAGGGCACGAAAGTGAGGTTCATCGAAGTGACGACCGGAATCACCGGCGAAGCGGATATTGAAATCACCAGCGGCGTGCAAGCCGACATGGAAATCGTTCGTGGTCCCAGCCGCGTGCTCAAGACACTCAAAGACGGAATGTCCGTAAAGCGCCAGACGAAGAAGCCGGGCGCTAACGCAAACGAGGCCAGTTAATGAGCGACGCCACACTAACTTCCATGGCAGAACCAATCGTGCAGCATGGTGAGCAGGTTAGGAGCGATCCTACTGTGCTGATCGCGATGCGCGACATCTGGAAGACTTATCAAATGGGAACCGAACAGGTTCACGCGCTTCACGGTGTTTCCTTTGAGGTCCACAAAGGCGAATACATCGCGATCATCGGCCCCTCAGGTTCGGGCAAGTCCACGTTGATGAATTTGATTGGCTGTCTCGATACACCCTCAAAAGGCGAGTATTGGCTGAACAGCAAGAATGTGTCGGAGATGGACGATGACGAGCTGGCGCGCATCCGCAATCAGGAAGTCGGCTTCGTTTTTCAGACCTTCAATCTCCTTGCGCGCGCCACTGCGTTGCACAACGTCGAGCTGCCCCTGATTTACGGAGGCGTCTCCTCCTCGCAGCGCCATGAGATGGCCAAACAGGCGCTTGGCGCGGTCGATCTCACAGATCGCATGATGCACAGGCCGAATGAACTCTCCGGCGGACAACGACAGCGCGTGGCCATCGCTCGAGCGCTGGTGAATCACCCTTCAATTCTGCTGGCCGACGAACCGACCGGCGCGCTCGACACCCACACAAGTAGGGAGATTATGGATCTCTTTGAGCGCCTGCATGCTGAAGGCAATACGATTATCGTCGTCACCCACGAACACGACATCGCTGCACGCGCTCACAGAATACTTTCAATTCGTGACGGACTGATCGAAAAAGACGAAAAGATCAGATAAGCACCGGGGTGACGATTGGAGCAGAAGAGCTCTGATGAGACGCGATCAGCCCGATGAGATCAAGTCACGTGAAATGATGCCGGCCTTACTTACGCGGTTTGGATCTGGACGGCAACCATCGTTCAGGCAGAAGCCGCGTTCACTTCGGTTCTTTCGTCTTACTGCCCTCTGGGAAGCCTTCCTTGTAGCAACATCCAGCCTGCGCACCAATAAGCTTCGCACTGCGCTCACACTGTTGGGAATCGTTGTCGGGGTCACTGCGGTGATCGCCGTAGTCACGATCATCAAAGGGCTTGATAAGACGGTGGCCCAGACCTTCTCGTCCCAAGGTTCCACCGTTTTCACGGTTTCCAAGAAACCTCAGATTATCAAGTCGCGCGAAGAGTTCATCACCTTCAACAAGCGGAAAGATGTCACTCACGAAGATGCGGCAGCAATCGCGCGGCTTTGTACTGCGTGTTGGCGCGTTGGTGTGGCCGCGAATGCTTTTGAGACCGTCAAGCACGCCGATCAAAAAGCCGACAGTGTCCGGGTTCGGGGCGTCACCCCGACCAGTATGTTCGAGATTGACGGAGTCACGATCGATGCCGGACGGATTTGGACTGAGGGCGAGGGTGATTCGGGACGGTCGGTCAGTGTGGTCGGGCCCGACATTCTAAAAAATCTCTTTGGTGACGCTCCGGCTGACCGGGCAGTCGGCAAGGAGATCCGCATTGCGGGCCGCCCCTACACTATCATTGGCGTGCTGGAACCACTCGGGTCGATTTTTGGTTTCTCTCGCGACAACGTTGTCTACATTCCCTACTCGGCTTACCAACAATCTTTCGGAGCGCGGAGCTCAATCATCACTTTTATCCAGGTTCCCACAGCAGAACAACTGGAAGCGGCGGAAGATCAGGTGCGGACAATCATGCTTAACCGCCGGGGAAAGATTTTTGGCGACGATGGCGATGAAGGATTCTCGCTGGAAACCCAGGACGTGTTTCTCGACCTGTATGGCCAGGCGACCTCCAATATCTACATTGTCACGATTGGCGTGGCCGCGATTTCGCTTGTAGTCGGCGGCATTGTTGTGATGAACATCATGCTAGTGTCTGTGACCGAGCGTACGAAGGAGATCGGAATTCGCAAAGCAATTGGGGCCCGACGAAAAGACATTCTTGCGCAGTTTTTGATAGAGGCGGTTACTGTCACGGCAATCGGCGGCGCCCTTGGAGTCGCGACGGGATTTGGCTTGGCTTATGTCATTTCAACTTTGATCGGATTTCCACTGTTAGTGAGTGTCGCATCTGCTGTGCTGGGAGTTGGTGTTTCGTCAGTGGTAGGAATCATCAGCGGTCTCTGGCCGGCCTGGCGTGCGGCCAAACTGGATCCGATTGAGGCACTGCGAGCGGAATGAAAGATTGGCGATAGCCGATCGGTCTTATCCACAGATTTCGTAGATTTCGCAGATTAGGGAAGAGACATCGGAAGACCGGGGACCGGCCCGCTGAGTTATTTGGTTTGAATCTGCGTAATCTGCGAAATCTGCGGATGAGCAAATTACCTTATGCGATTTGACGACGTTAAAGAATCCGCCTTCATGGCCCTCGACACCTTGCGGACCAATAAGCTTCGTTCGTCTCTAACGATCCTTGGGGTGAGCGTCGGCGTCGTCACCATCATCTTCATGGTCTCGATCATCCAGGGTCTAAATCGGGCCTTTGCCGACCAGATCGAGTCGCTCGGTTCCAACACGATCTTCGTTTCAAAGTTTGAACCCAGCTTCGGGCGCCCGCCCGGGCCCGAGGAGATCCATCGGAAAGATCTGACGATGGAAGATGCCGAGGCCCTGAGACGCGACGCACCCTCAATCGCCGGTGTCTCCCCTATTCACCGCATGATTGCCGCGACAGCGCGTTACCAGGACAAACAAACAGACACGCCCATTCTCTTTGGCGTGACGCCTTACTATGAGTTCGTTCATTCGCAGTATATAGCCAGCGGACGCTTCATCGGCGACGTAGATATGCAGGACCGCGCAAATGTTTGCGTGCTCGGCGTTGACGTGATGCGCGCACTCTTTCCTTATGAGAACGCTGTCGATAAGGAAATCAGGATCAACGGAAATCCCTATCGGGTAATCGGGGTTATGGAGCCGCTCGGCAATTTCTTTGGGCAGTCTCGTGACAACTCGATCTTTATGCCCATCTCCACGTTCGACAAGTACTATCCCGACCGTCCCTTTCCCGAAGTTGTGTTTTTCATCATCGTCCGTCCGCAGTCGCGGGCCGAGGTGAAGTCAGCTATCGACGAGATGACTGACATTCTGCGCCGGCGGCGGCGCGTTCCGCCAAACGCTCCCAACAATTTTGGCATCTCTTCGCAGGACTCCTTACTCGACGTTTACAACCAGCTTACCGGCGCCACGGCACTCGTGCTGACTGCAATTTCTTTCGTGGCGCTGATGATCGGCGGCATCGGCGTGATGAACATCATGTTGGTTTCAGTAACGGAGCGGACCAAGGAGATCGGGATTCGCAAGGCGGTAGGCGCCACGAAATTCAATATCCTCTCTCAGTTTCTAATCGAAGCCGTGGTCTTAACGGCGATTGGAGGCCTCGCCGGATTGATTGTGGGCGAGATTGCGAGCCTGCTCATGAACCGATACTCACCGCTTCCCGCTTTTGTACCTCTTTGGGCGATAGCCATGGGGATCGGGATTTCGGCTGCCGTCGGAATCGTTTTTGGGCTCTGGCCGGCGTGGAAGGCTGCGCGTCTGGATCCGATCGAAGCGCTCCGTTGGGAGTAGGCCCAGGCCTTGGGTCGCAAGTTTCAGGTTCCAAGACGCGAATTCGATTCGGCCGCGCAAATTGGGACCGCATGGATACTGGGTTCGCGGGCGTCCCGCCCGCACGGCGCGTCAGGCGCGACCTTCAAGAATCTTTTTCGCGCTTCGCGCTCATTGCGGGCG
>JBPCNX010000081.1:0-60445 GCA_051000815.1 Pyrinomonadaceae bacterium | reverse complement strand
GGCGAGGGTGGGGGTTTGTTTTTTTTGCCCTTTCTCTCCGGTGGGCGGCCCCACCCCCCCCGATCCCAGTTCTGTTGCAAAACTACTGCCGCAGCTTCAACAGGCGTCGCAGCATGGCGGGCAAAAGTCGCGTCGTTCTCAGTATTGAACCGGTTGTAAAGTGCTTAGCGAGTCCACGGAACAATTCTCCAGCACTGTGATCATAGCGGAACCACCACAGATCCGGCAGCGATGAGAACCGATTGATGTGGATATGATGAGGATTCACGAGCTCGAGGAGGCCGGCGCGGCCATGTGTTCTGCCGTAGCCGCTTTCTTTGATTCCACCCCAGGGTGTTTGGGCGATGCCGTGGGTGTAAAGCACTTCATTCACCATCACCGTTCCGGCGGCAATCTGTTCTGCGATGCGTCGCCCCCGAGCAATATTTCTGGTCCAGACACTCGCGGTTAGACCGAAGACGCTGTCGTTGGCTAACCTGACGGCCTCTTCCTCCGTTTTGAAAGTCATGACCGGCAAAACGGGACCAAAAGTTTCGTCGCGCATGACGATCATCTTGTGATCCACATTCGTCAGGACCGTCGGCGGATAAAAGTAACCAGTTGAGTTGGCGGCGCCTTTACCTCCGCTAACCACTTTGGCGCCGCGCTTCACTGCGTCTGCAACGTGCTCCTCGACAATCTGAAGCTGCCTCTCGTTAGTCATGGCGCCAATGTCTGTATCGGCCTCGCTGCCCGGCCCCTGCTTCAGAGTCTGTGTCTCAGCAAGCACCCGCGCCAGAAACTGCGGCGCGATTGCTTCGTGCACATAGCAACGTTCCACCGAGGCGCATGCTTGTCCGGAATTAGCGAAAGCACCCCACACCGCACCGCGCGCGGCATTCGGAATGTCGGCATCCTCCAGCACGATCATCGGATCCTTGCCGCCCAGCTCCAGCACCACCGGGGTGAGATGTTTGGCCGCTGCGGCCGCGACTCGCTTACCTGTAGCCACACTTCCGGTAAACATGATCTTATCGACACGAGCATCGATTAAAGCAGCGCCAGTCGAACCATCGCCCGTCACGATTTCCAGCAAACCATCAGACAGTCCCGCATCCCGAAAAATATCGCCAAGTTTCAACGCAGTGAGAGTAGTAAGTTCACTCGGCTTGAGTACGACGGAGTTTCCGGCAACCAGTGCCATCACAATTTCTTCCGCAGGGGTGGCGAGGGGAAAGTTCCATGGCGAGATGATGCCGACGACGCCCACTGCCTTGTAAACGATCCGCGATGATCGCCCCATCAATCCATACTGTCCGATATCAATCTTCTGCGGACGGAGCAGTCCTGCGGCGCTATGCGCGAGGTAATACATTGCGTCCAGCGTAGGCACGATTTCCATGGCAACCGCTTCGGAAATCGGCTTGCCGGTTTCTCTGGAAACAATCAGTCCCAGGTCATCAATCCGCTCGAGCATGAGCTCGCGAGCTTTGAGGATAACTTTCCCACGGTCCTTGAAGGAGAGGTTTGCCCACTGTGGCTGGGCTGTGCGTGCGCGCTGCACGGCGGCGGCAACGGCTTCTAGGGAATTCAACGGAGCGCGCCCGAGCTCTTCACCCGTGGCCGGATCATGGGAGATGATCTCTGCTTTCTGAGACTGAATTGGAATGGGTTGTGTGCTCATTGGTTGGAAGGCAGTTTGCGGTTCGGACAATCCGGCCGCTTCGGAATAACCTGAAACCGATTATCTACCAAAGCCTGCTAAGTGTGAACCTAACAACTGTCGATGATTTGCAGGTTGGGAAAGGTGGCTTGCCCCGCCTGGACTGAAGGGCATTCGATCGGCGGGGGTAAACCGCCTTCCAAACCTGGAGACTTTCCCTCTTGCGCCATCCTGTGATAGCTGAGCGGCAGTAAAAGGGGTAGTGCCCTAGTTGGTTTTCGTAACGCAAACTGTTAGTTTGCGCGCGCCTCGAGTGCCATTCATTCAGCGCAAACTAACAGTTTGCGTTACAAATTAGGGCACTACTGTAAAAAGGATCAATTTCGCCCGCAGCAAGACCCTCAGGTACAATGCCTCTTCCCCATTTCTGAATCATCGTCGAGGAGAGTTTAGATATGATCCGACCGCAGCTTGCCGAGTTCACGCGTCGCATGGGCCCAAAGTCAGTAGCTATCATTCCCAGCGCCCGCGAAGCTACGCGCTCAAACGACACCCAGTACCGTTTTCGTCAGGACTCTGACTTTCTTTATCTCACCGGATTTGAAGAGCCGGAGGCGATTGCGGTCATTGCTCCTTCGGCCGAGCGCAAGTTCACGATGTTTCTGCGGCCTCGAGATCCGGAAAGGGAAATTTGGGATGGGCGGCGCGCCGGAGTAGAAGGCGCGAAGCGAGATTACGGCGCCGATGAGTCGTTCCCGATTGTCGAGTTTGATATGAAGTTGCACGACATCCTGGATGGCGCGGACACGCTCTATTACCGGCTCGGTGTGAATCCCGATCTCGACGACACAATCATCCGGCAGATTGCTCGCATGCGCGCGCTCAACCGCAAGCCAATCCATCCGCCCCAGACGATTGTCGATCCCGCAACGATCGTCCACGAGATGCGCGTGCTCAAGAGCGATGAAGAGATCGAATTGATGCAACGCGCTGCCGACATTGCTGCTGAGGCCCATTGCGAAGCGATGAAAGCCGCTCGTGCGGGAATGAAAGAGTATGAAGTCGAAGCCCTGATCGAACTGATCTTCAAACGCCGCGGCGCCTCCGCTCCGGCCTACACGTCGATCATCGGCGCCGGCGCCAATGCCACGGTGCTCCATTACATCAATAACGACGGCGAACTCAAAGACGGCGACCTGTTGCTGATTGACGCCGGCGCTGAGTACAAGGGCTATGCTTCAGACATCACGCGCACCTTTCCGATCAACGGTCGTTTCACCAGGGCGCAACGCGACATCTACGAGTTGGTCTTGAAAGCCCAGATGGCCTGTGTTGACCTCGTGCGGCCGGGCACGACGCACGATCAACTCAAGGCCCATTCAATCGAAGTGCTAACTGAAGGAATGGTCGGGCTGGGTTTGTTGCAGGGTGATCCGAAAGAACTTATTAAGGAAAAGAAGTACGAGAAGTTTTACATGCACGGACTCGGACACATGCTGGGTATCGACGTGCACGACGTCGGGCGCTACTACTTCGATAAGGAATCACGCGCGCTCGAGCCGGGAGTAGTGATGACAGTCGAGCCGGGCATCTACATTGCGCCTGATAGTAAGGACGTTCCGGAACAGTATTTGGGAATCGGCGTGCGCATCGAGGACGATGTGTTGTGCACAGCGAACGGCCCGCGAGTCTTGACGAGCAAAGTTCCCAAACAACCTGATGAGATTGAAGCGCTGATGGCGCGGTAGGTGACCAGGTGCTTTTTGGAGTGCGGTGACTAGTCAGCGCTTTTTCAAAGCGCCGCAAACGGCCTCAAGATAAGTCGAGTTGCATCGAGATAACAAAGCGCCGACAGGCGCCGCACTCCAAAAGCTTCGGTGTTGTTCACCACCCGGTAGCGAACAAACTACTCGCTCCTCTTAGTCCGATGCGTTGGTAGCTTGCGTAGGCTTTGGCCCCCCGAACTCTTACCTGCTCGTCAGTTTCCGGAGCGATAGCGACGGCATGAGTGACTCAACCTTTCTGAGAGTCAACGGACCACACCAATTTCTCATGTACCTACCCTTCAGCATCCAGTCACTATCGCTCCGGGTTCTGTATTGTTTGCCGAATCGTCTGGAATTTCTTACGTTGAGAGCTCCTCAACGATCTCTTTCATCGCGGCGCGTCCCCTCTCAACTTCATCCGGTCGGAAGGAAATCGCCCCGACCACGGCATGTCCGCCGCCGCCGTAGCGTTCGCAAATCTTCGCGATGTTATGAGTGCGCGGCACAGGCGCCCAGGGATTGGAACCAACGGAGATCTTGGTGCGCAGTGCGCCTCGGGTCAGCGCCACAGTATAGGTAGCTTCAGGATAGAGGTAGTAAGGAATGAACTTGTTGAAGCCTTCGTAACCTTCGTCGACGAGATCAAACTCAACTACGCGATTGGCGAACGAGGCTTTGCGCCGGATCGCTTCGAGAGTTTCAAGATGCTGCTTGTAAATCGGTTGGAAGCGCTGCTGCACCTCTGCACTAGTGGCCACGTCCGCCAACGGTTTTTCCACCAATTGCCGAATCACACGCTCGATAAAATTGTCGTCCGGGTCGGCCTCAATCACCTGCATCAACTGCAGCGCCGGCTCTTTAAGCTCGACACACTGGGACGGAGATTCATACAAAGCACCGTCGATGATGTGCGCCCACTCAACCAGGGTTTTAAGCGGCGCGGCATTGAAACCAAAACGCGTGCTGGCGACATCGGCAATAAACTCAGTACAGGACTTTCGCGTAGGGTCAACAAACTTAGCGCCGGAGGTGTCGGCTCGAAAGTGAGCTTCGTCTTCAGGAGTGAGAAACGCCGACTCATGATGATCAAACCACCAGGTCAATCGCTCCGACGCTGCATATTTGAAATCAACAATTGCATTCTCGTCGCCGTCGAACATGTCCAGATCGAACAACGTGCCGGGACGGTGCAGTAGCCCCCTGTAAGCAACTTCGGCTTCCGGATGTATTCTTTCCTTATAGAATCGCGTGAAGGTAGCGGCTGACGCCACTCCGTCAAAACAGTGGCCGTGATAAAGCAAACGAAGTTTCATTAGGTGTGGTGTTAACTCGGGATCAGGTTCGGATGAGAGCTGGCAATCTTAACAACGAAAACACGTTGCGCAAAGGCAGAAGTGGATACGCAGCGCCTAAGGGAAAGTCCCACGCGTTGTTTTGTCATCAGTCAAACCGATCCACGAAGTCACGCGAAACAACACGAAGCGCTATTAATGTCAGTTAGTGTGATTTCGTGGATCGATTTACCCTGGAACTAGAACACTTCAAGAGGAACAGTCACGGCCCATGAAAGAGTCAAAGAAAAAAGCGGGAATGCCGAAGGCTCATACCCGCTTGCTGCGACTGTGTGGCGTCTCTTAGTTCTTAAGGGCGCGCCTTCTGACTACTGACTACT
Organism: Pyrinomonadaceae bacterium; assembly: GCA_051000815.1. GTDB lineage: Bacteria > Acidobacteriota > Blastocatellia > Pyrinomonadales > Pyrinomonadaceae > PSRF01. The sequence goes on along the minus strand of JBPCNX010000081.1, from coordinate 55,365 downwards.
GACTTCTGACTACTGTCCTTACACGGTTCGATCGCCGCAGTTGTTGCTGTCAAACGTTCGGAGATGAACTTGTCAACGTCCTCTTCAATTAATTCTCCGTTCACGACCCAGGCCTTCTCCGTCAAGACGTCCCCCGTTTGGGCGAGCTTGGCGGGTTCAAGGAATATATTCCAGGGCGAACCCCAATTCCGCCTATCGCCGGTTAACTGGCGGTAACCAAAGTGCGGGGTCTTCTGCTTATCCTCACGCGATTCGGATTCGCTCACCACCGGGAAAGGCGGGCCTGCGGCTCCAAAAAACGCTTTGACGTCGGTGCGTGACGCATATTCGCTCACTCCGATTACTTCAAACCCCTGCGCTTTGTACTTTTCATAAAGCTTCGTCGCAATCGGCGCCTCAAAACGCCAGTTGCCGCACCAGGGCGCAAAATAGACCACCATCACGAGTTTTTTGCCGGCCACAAGCGAACGAAGATCCACAGGTTTGTCGTCTTTGATACTGACCAGATTCCAGTTCTTGTAGTTGACAGTCTTTTCTTCGAGTGGCGAATACTCGTGTTGCGCCTGTGCCGCAATGGGCAGAAGGGTAATCACGCAGAAAGCAAAAGTTAATATCTTAATCATTAGTTCCCTACCTTCGCCGTCGCTGTTTCTTCCAACAAAGGCTTAACGGCTGCCTCAAACGTGTCGCGCCTGCGTTCACCAACAATCTTCGCTCGAATACGACCCTCGCGATCGAGAATGAAAGTGGTCGGCAGGCCGCTCACCGCAAAAGTCGATTCCACGTTCTGGTCGCCCAGTAACACGGTGTAGTCCTGTTTGATGTCTTTCCAAAAATCTCTGACTCCATCCGCCTGGTCATAAGTGGAAACGCCAACCACCGATAGTCCACGCGACTCGAGATCGCGATGCATGTTGTTGAGCTCAGGAATCTCCGAGCGACAAGGGATGCACCAGGTGGCCCAGAAGTTCAGCAACACAACGCGGCCGCGCAACGTGGCAAGTTGAAAGCCCTGGCCGTCGAGTGTCTTCAGTTCAACCTCGGGAGCGTTGGGAAAAGCCCCTCTGTTTTCCGGCGCCACTGCGGTCGCGGGCGCGCCCGGGTTCACCTTCAACCAGCTCTCGGCATTCGGCAGGATGCTCGCAAGTGTGGAGCTGGCAAGTAACGTAGAGAAACCAGTCGCCACAAGCAATCCGACCAGAATCAAAATCACGCCGGAAACAACTTCGACTTTATGAAGGTGTTGCCGAAACTTACCGTAGAAACCCAGAAACTGATTAATGCCCAAACCGGTCAACAAAAAGGGAATCGAAAGGCCAGCCGAGTAAAAAGCCGACAGCAACAAGCCGCTGCGCCAACCACCGCTTGTCGCGGCCAAACCGATGATGCCTCCGAGTATGGGGCCAATGCAGGGCGTCCAGCCGGCAGCGAAGGCAATGCCGAGTGTGAACGAGCCGGCCATGCCGCGTGGCTTATCGTCCGAAAAGAAGCGCGTATCTTTGTAGAGCGCGGAAATCTTTAACAAGCCGATCAGCTGCAATCCAAACGCGATGATGATTAGGCCGCCAATGATCCTTACCCAAACGTTGTTCAGAACCGTCGCCCCGACCAGTCCGGCGGTTGCGCCCAAAGCCAGGAAAATCACAGAAAGCCCCGCGTTAAATGCGAGTGAATTAAGAACCACGGCACTACGCGCGCGCGAGGCTGAACCGCCTTCCTTAAGACGGTCAATGCTAACCCCGGACATCAGGGAGACGTAGCCAGGCACCAGCGGCAAGACGCAAGGCGAAAGAAACGAAAGAATGCCCGCTACGAAAGCAATCCCGATGGTGATGTTTGAACCTTCCATTAATTAACCTAACAACCCTTCCATCTTTAAACGTCTGAGAAGACCACCGACTTATTATACGAGCAACACCCGCTTGATCGTGATCCGCGAACAGCCTACTGCGTGTTTGCCGTGGAATCTTTGCCCGTGGAGCCCTCAGCAGACTTAGGACCCGGTTCATTGAGCAGTTGTTTGATCATCTTTCCCAGTGCTGTGATCTCCTGTTCGTTAGCTCCGACGGCAATGAACCGAACATTCCCGCTGCGATCGATTAGAAACGACGTAGGGATCGAAGAAACTGAGTAGTTGAAATCGTTCGCAGAGGATTCGTCAATAACGATGCCATACGGCAACCGATTTCGTTTCTTGAAATCCCGGAGGTAGGCCAATTCCTCTGCAGGAGTCGCTCTGCGTCTGTTCGCGTGGCCGAAGTAGGTTGTCAACCCGAGGATCACCAGGCCCTGATCCTTAAAGCTTTCATGCCATGTCTGCAATTTGGGGAAGACGTAATGACACGGACCACACCAGTGCGCCCAAAAATCTAGTAACACAACCTTTCCGCGAAGTTCCGAGAGCTTCGTTGGTTTCTGATCGATCCACTGGGACGCAACAATTTCCGGGGGAACCGCAGTTTGCATACCTGCCGATTCTGTCCAAAACCGGAGCGGGTCCGCCATGGGATTCAAAGCGGCCAGGCGGAGACGGGCCAACCTGTACAGATTGCCGGACGGCAAGGCAATTGAGAGTTTCATTAAATCTTCAAGGGTGGCAACCGCGGCTTCACGCTGGTCAAGCTTAACAAGAGCATCGGCAAGCGTAGACGCCGCTTTGAATAATCTCTCATCGCGTTTGAAGCTTGTTATCTTTTTAGCTTTAGTCTCTTGCCGGGCAACTTCCAGCATACTCCTCGCGTGTGTAGCCACGCGCTCGTAATCCTTTGCTTTATTAAACGCGTCGCTAAGCAGAGCTTCCATCCCGTATAACTCGTTGCCGTCTAACGGGGTGGCTTTTCGATACGCAGCTAACACAGCTTGCGCTTCGGCAAGGAGATTCTTCCTGGTGGCATGTAACACCAGAACCGCACGAGCGATCTGGGTTTTCTCTCCACTACGGTTGTGGGCAAGAAAACGTCGCATCACTTCGAGCGTGGCGTCGGCTTCGCCGCCCAAATGCCGAAGCATTCCCAGGTAGTAAAGATCGTCGTCAATCAAACCCTTGCGCCCTGCCAATATCCCCGCGTTGTGCAAGGCCAGGGTTTTCTGTTCTTGTTTAGTTTTGGCTTCAAGCTGGGAATCGTAGCCAAGGTTCTTCTTGTTAAACTCCACGTACTTCATTCCCAGATAACCATTTGCTTCTTCGTACAACGCCTGAGCCGTTCGCTCATCAACCGTTTTCGGCGAGTCGCTTACCGGCGCTAATGTTCGACTGGACTTCTCGTCAGACTGACTCACGACTGGCACCGCGGTGGCGATCAGGCATCCGATTACCAGGGCCACAAATTTTGAGTAGTTAGTCATCATTTAAACGAACGTCTTAGTTGACGCCTACCGGCGCGAAACGATCCGGAGCAAAAGCACCAAGTTCCGGCGAAACGACATTATCCGCTATCAGCCCGGCAATCAACTCGCCAGTCAGCGGCGCAAGCAGGATCCCATTACGATAGTGGCCGGTGGCATAGAAAAGCCCTTTAGTTTCGGAGACCGCTCCTAAAACCGGCAAACTGTCCGACGCGCGGGGGCGAAACCCGGACCAGGAATCGATGAGTGGCAGTGCAGATACTTGCGATGAAATCTCGAGCGCGTGCAGTCGTATAGACTGGATGCCGGCATCAGTTACACCTCCAGCGAAACCCACTTCCTCTGTCGTCGATCCGGCAAGCAGCCGCCCATCACGCCGAGGCACGATGTAACCGCGTGGACTGTAAATCACATGGCGGGCAATCGTGGGTTTGGACTCAAAACAAAGCATCTGCCCGCGCACCGGTTCGATGCGAATTTGCGGTCCGCCACCCGTTCCGATCATAGATGTCCAGGCGCCTCCGGCGACGACGACTTTGCGCGAACTTATAAACCCCGCTGACGTATCGACGCCAGCGACCTGGCCTCGTTCGACTCGCAGCGACTCGACCGTCGTCCTGGTCAACAACTTCACCCTTAGGTTTTCGTTTGCGGTGACAAGTGCGTTTAGTAAGCGGCGATTCTCGACCTGGATGTCGAGGGGAAACTTTAAAGCTTCTCGAAGATCCGCCGCTACGCATGGTTCAAGTTCGCGCGTCTCGCGTGCGCTGAGTTTCTCTACCGGCAAGGCGGCCCGCGTCTGCCAGCTGTGACGCTCCTCCAACTCTTCCTGATCTTCGGCGGTAAAAGCACAGTAGAGCGTGCCCGTCCGATCGAGTTCGATGTCTATTCCGGTTTCTTCGCGCAGACTCTCAGCGAAGCCAGAGTACAGATCCCGACTGCGGCAACAGAGTCGGAAAAAGTCGTCCGCGACATCGGCTTCCGCCTGCGGCGCCAGCATTCCCGCCGCAGCGAAAGATGCTTGTCTGCCAAACTCCGAGCGCTCAATTATCATCACGCTGCCAACTCGCCTCCGAGCAAGCTCGCGCGCAATCGCGAGGCCGATGACCCCACCGCCGACAACTACGACATCAGCGGTCTCATATGATTGAAATTTTTCCACAGCAGTTCTGTATTGGTCTTTGGTCCTGGGCCTTTGGCCTTTGTTTTTGAGTTCAATGAATATCGCGAGGTTGTCAGTTCCTTCGCGTGCGCTTATTCTTTTCGTAATTGGGAGACGATCGCGTGGGGAGATCTTAAAAAAGACTAAAGATCAAAGACCAAACTGATTATGAAACATACTATCACACTGATTCCGGGCGATGGCATCGGCCCCGAAGTGGCTTCCAGCGTAGTGAGGATCATCGAAGCTTCAGGTGTCGATGTCGCATGGGAAACGCATTACGCCGGCGCGCAGGCACTCGAGAAATTCGGCGAGACCTTACCCAAGGAACTACTCGATTCGATCACGCGCAATAAGGTCGCGCTCAAGGGTCCCGTCACCACGCCAATCGGAAAAGGCTTTACATCCGTCAACGTCGGTTTGCGCAAAGCGCTCGACTTGTACGCGAACCTGCGGCCCATTCGCGCGCTGCCAAATGTCCCCTGCCGCTATCCCGAACTAAACCTGGTTATCGTGCGTGAGAATACGGAAAGCCTTTACGCTGGACTGGAGCATGTCGTTGTTCCGGGAGTTGTCGAGAGCCTTAAGATCATTACAGAAAAGGCGTCGACCCGTATTGCGCGTTTTGCTTTCGATTATTCGCGGCGGGAAGGACGAAAGAGAATAACCTGCGGGCACAAGGCCAATATCATGAAATTGTCTGACGGGCTGTTTCTGGATTGTTTCCGCAAGGTGGCAGCGGACTACCCGGAGATACTGGCGGACGACAAGATTATCGACAATGCGTGTATGCAGCTGGTGATGCGACCCGAACAGTTTGACGTGATGCTGCTTGAGAATCTTTACGGAGATATTGTTTCGGATCTTTGTGCAGGATTAATCGGCGGATTGGGTTTAGTGCCTGGAGCAAACATTGGCGAGAAGGGCGCGATGTTTGAAGCTGTGCACGGATCGGCGCCGGACATTGCCGGTCAGGGTATCGCCAACCCAACCGCGTTGTTGCAGTCAGCAATTCTCATGCTCCGCCACCTCGGCGAGCGCGAAGCTGCAGACAGGACGGAGAACGCGATGCTGCAGGTGTTCACAGAAGGGAAAGTGCGAACTCGCGACATTGGCGGTACGGCGAAGACGGCGGAGTTCGCCAATGAGATCATTGCGAAGATGGGATAACCAGGAGCAGTCTCAGGTCTCAGGTCTCAAGTCTTAGACCGGCCTTCGAGGCGCTACACGCTTGCCCCTGGCTACCTATCTCACGCCTTCGGCGCTGAAACCTTCACCCACAGATTGAGGCCTGAAACCCGAACCTGAGACCTGGGACCTGAAACCTAGGCTCTGGGACTTGAGACTTGGGACTTGGGACCCTGAGACTTGGGACCTTGTGTCTTACCGCACCAGCCCACCATCATCCAGGGCCATATAGGTATCGGCCGTAAACAACCCCAACCACGGATCCAAAGCCGGCGTTAGAAACAGTTCGGAGTAGACTTTCTTGTTGAAAGTTTCGATGTCGCTGCGGCCGCGATCCTCAAGCAGCCAGGCGTAAAGTTTGGTGCGCATCAAATACTCATTCCGCACTGTGTCAAGCGCGATATTCAGCTGCAGCTTTTCGATCAGATTTTCAAACGCCGCTTGTGATGTCATTCGTGAGCCATCGGCCGTAAGAACTCTGTGTGTCTGACGCCAGATCAGGCCAATGCTTCGCGAATCCAACTCAGCGTCTGCGAGGTGCAGTTGAGCAATCTTTCTCCATGCAGGTTCATCAGTAAGCTTTCCCAATGACTCGCTTGCTCCCGTCAACGCTCGCAACATCGTCGTTTCTGTCAAAGCTTTGACGAGTGCCAGTTGAGCAATCTGCAGCGCCTCGGGTGTGCCGTCTGCGCGCCGTATGACGCTCAACCCTTCCGGAGCTTTGCCTCCAGTCTTCTCAATGTCCGTCAGCCAGCTTGCGTTGAGACGTTGGATTCTTTCGCGACGGTAACTCAACAATCCCTGACCCGGATTTGCGCCGCCCGCTTCCTTAAGTTTGGCAAAGACTTTCTGCGTCGCCAGGATGGCCCGCAGAAAGGCGTCGGGTCCATACAGACCCGGCAATGCTTCAATCGGGTGTCCCTCAGTATCAAGAATGTAATGAATGCTGTTTCCCGTTAACGTTCTTTCGAGTTTGCGGCCATCGCCGAAATCGATCGTCACATGCGGAGCGGGGCGAACCGATTTCCAGTGGAGCACAAATCTCTCGTGCAGAATTTGCGAGATTGCCGCATTTGAATAGAGGATCGTGCGGAAGAAGCGGCTGTTCGCGCAGCTAAACTCTTCATTGAGGTTGCCCAGCAATCGCAGAGATAGGATTGGTTTCCCGGCCCTTCTAGCGGCGGCTTTTGCTTCACCCAAATCGGTGTACCAGTAGAGTCCCGACAGATAACTGTTCTTCTGCTGACTCACGGCATCGAGTGCCATGCTCAGATGTTCCCACTCAGGTGTGGCCGGCGTTAGGGGCTCGTTGATGTGCTTATTGATCTCGACAGCGTGAGCTCGCAGGAGTGTTTGCAGGCCCGCCGGTCCCAGTGAACGAAGTTCAGCAATTGCGGAAGCGGATTTTTTCGGGTCGCTGGAGACCGCGTCTTTGGCTAGTTCTCCCGGGTTGTCTTTAGCCAGGGCCGATGTGAAAACAAGAAAAGAAAGCAGCAGGAGTAAAGCCGAGAACCTGGGCCTCATGGGAACCTCCGTGGAAATTGGGAGAGATTCGGATGTTGGGGAGTGTTGGGGTTTGGAATCACCAAAGGTGCGCCGGGTTGTCTCAGGACTCAAGTCTCCGGTATCAGGTTTTGGGTCTCAGGTCTCGGGTTTCAGGTTTCGGTTGTCCCAGGTTCCACGTCGCAATTTTGGCGAGAGTTTTAGCGCCGGAGGCGCGTCATAAGGTAGCCGAGGGGTCTCAACTGCGAACGTGAGACCTTGCTCCTGGAGACCGGAGACCTGGGACTCGAGCCTTGAGACTTGAGACTTGAGACCTGGGACTCGAACATTGAGACCGGGAATTGAGACTTGGGACTTACGCGAGTTGATCGCGGACCTTTTTCGGCAGCTTATCGTGCACCAGTTGATAAGCGACCTTTAGCAGACTCTTCAACTCGGATGCGGGCAAGGCGTTGAACCGCTCGAGCGCGACCCAGTGATAACGGGCCACATAGGGCGCCGGCATGATGCCTTCCTGCTCCACCAGCTCAGCAAACTTCTCCGGCGTACATTTGAAAGACATGCAATGATCGGAGTTTGGCTCGAGGGAAAGCACGGCAAACATCTTGTTGCCTATCCGCATTAGCAAATCGCTTTCCCACTGAATGTCTTCAGTGACGTGCGCCAGCGAGAGGCAAAACTTGCGAACAGATTCAATGTCCATGTTCGTGAAATTGTAAATCGTTAATTGTGAATCGCCACTCTTCTTTGGAGTGGGCTGACTTGTCAGCGCTTTATTCAGCGCCACGCTACTCAAGGATCAATTTTCGACCCTGCTCGTCCCAGCGCCAAACGTTTACTTCTTCGTTTAAATGGACTCCACCCAGCCAGAGATCAATTCCATTCATTTCCAGGAAGTCGGCCTCTCCGTTGAGCACTGCGCGACCAGCCTCAGTGATCTCAAAACTCATATTCTTGACCCTGTCAGAACGAAGTGGCCCGGCACCCCCCTCCTCATCGCTGCCGTGCAACAGCGGCCGAGGGACTTGTGCGATTCGCATTAGAGCGTTCCAGAATTGCGCGTCACCGAGACCATAGCCCGCTTCAGCTTCAAGGAACCTGGGTAAGAGATCTACAAATCGAGTCAGCCCACTCGCAACTAACTCCAATCCTCGATTCTCAATCCGGCCGAGGCCATTGCGGACGGAAGGAAACCGCTCGAGGTGAAGTTGGAGCGCGCGCTTGAGAAAGGGAAGTGCCGTGGTGTCGCCATCGATCAACTGCTCAACCGCTCCAGGGTGTGGAGCTCGATAAGCCCGCCAGGCTTTGGCGGCCAGATCTAACTCGTCAGCGGAGACCTCGGCTCGTTTGACAAAAAGCGAAGCGAGTTGTTCAGGAGTCAATTCGCCCAGACCCCGGAAGCTCGGCCGGCCCGGAAACCGATCAATGCAGATGAGCGTGAGCTTTGTACTGCCATGATTGTGCCGCCCAAACCAGTCGAGCACGTAAAGCATGTTTAGCTGACAAAAAAGATCAGACTCAAACCACAGCACAACCTCATCGTGATTAGAAAACGATGCGAAGACTTCTTCCTGGCGCTCGAGCTCTCGTCCGCATTTGTCACGGTCAACGTCATATGCCGTCGACAAATGATCCGACCTTAGTTGTCGCCACTCAGCTGCATTTGCGTCAGCGGGTGTAGGGCCATCAATCAGGGCATCGCGAAAGGAGAATCTTTCACCCGCAACAGCAGTTTGGCCCAGAAGTGTCTCGGTGGTTTCGCCGTTTAGTATATGGAGCAGGGTCATCACATTGCCGGGTCGTGATCCTAATCAAATCACACAAAACGGATCACGACCCACTGCCGATTCCGATTGCCAGCTGGACACTGTCACTGCTTCTCTTGTCGACTGCTCGCTGCTCACTGACCACTGCTTACTGTTCACTGCTTACCGCTTCTTCAGCAAATCCAACGTCGCCACCGTCAGAGTCTTGACGCCGGTTCTGATGGTTGGTTCAGGCACAGGCGCAAACAAAGAGGAATGAAGCGAAGGCAGCGGCACGCCAGTCTCGCTGCTTTGTTTTATTTTTGCCGGCTCTGAAGCGCCAATGAAAAAGTAAGCGGAGGGAATCTGCTGGTTCAAACTCAGGTAACCGAAATCCTCGCTGCCCATCACGGGGTTGATCTTGACAACGTTCTGTTGTCCCAGCGCAAGCGCCAGAACTTTGGCCAGTCGTTCAGTCAGCGTCGGATCGTTGTAAGTCGCAGTCGTCACTTCAGTCTCGCTCACCTTCACGATTGGTAGTCGCTCGGCGGGCACTCCAGCGGCGATAGCAGTTCCCTTCGCGATGCGTTCGATTGACGCAATCAGCTTCTGGCGCACTGCTTCCTTGAAGGCCCGGACCGTAAGCTGCAAATTAACCTCGTCGGGAATGATGTTGTATCGAGTTCCGCCGTGAATAGAACCAACCGTCACCACAGCCGGATCAAGCGGTGAATTTTCCCGGCTCACGATTGTCTGCAAAGCGACAATGATCTGTGCTGCCAGCACAACCGGATCTTTGGTGGCTTGGATCCATGTCCGCCCAAGCCGCGAATTTTTATGTCGATGTTGGTGGAACTTGCCATCGTGTATGCCGGCGTATAACCGACCATCCCGGCGGCAAGATCAGGTGTGTCGTGCAGCGCAATCGCGAAGTCAGGCCTGGGAAATCTTGTGTACAAATCATCCCTCAGCATGGCGCGCGCGCCATCGATCGTCTCTTCAGCCGGTTGACCAATCAGCACCAGAGTTCCGCTCCACTGATCTTTCAATTGTGCCAGCAGCTTTGCGGCGCCCAGCAGAGAAGTCATATGAATGTCGTGTCCGCAAGCATGCATCACACCGACTTCCTGACCCGCATCGTTTTTTGTCCTCACTTTACTGGCGTATGGCAGCTCCGTTTTTTCTTCGACGGGAAGCGCGTCGAGGTCGCTACGCACCAACACTGTGGGACCGGTGCCGTTTCTCATCACAGCAACGACTCCATATCCCTGCCACTCGGGCCGTTCAAATTTGCCGATTCGTTCGTTGACCGTATAACCGAGAGCTTTAAGTTGGGTAGCGAAAAAAACGGACGTCTTCTCTTCACGATGAGATAACTCTGGAGCGGCATGAAGATTTTTATAAGTACTTACCAGCGAGGCAATGTCGCTGTCGATCATTGCGTCGAGTGACTGTTGCGCGTTGATCTTCGCGGATAGCGTTAAGGAAATAATGAAAATAAACAGCAGGCAGTTTAGATTTCGCATTGATTGATCCAGGTGGCCTAATTCTATCAACTGAGAATTACTGTTCGTCGGAGAACGTGACCATTAACTCACTGATGCGCGCCAAATGAAAATCGTCGTGCTCAGCCTGAAAATAGATCATGTCCACCAGGCGCATCGGCACGTTCAAACGAGGGTGCCAAGCTGTGCGCTCGAATAACGGGGCCTCCAACCTATCGAGGCGGTCGACCAATCCTGTCCGCTGCTCGCGAAACCCGCTCAGGATCAATTCAATCGCGGCCCGATTGTGATTTGCGTCGTAGGTTTTGCGATTAGACATGTCCGCTGCGTGCAGCTCAGTGGCGCCGGCAAGATATTCGTCGAGTCTCTGCGCCACCAGCGATTCGAGATCGAGAAGATGTCCAGCGTTCTCCTGGATCGACCACCTGTCGCCGGCCTTTCGCCGCAGAAACGTTTCTGGCAGGGAACCGATTCGTTCCTCGAGCCGCGCCGGTGTTCCGCGCAAACGCTCAATCATTTCGGGGAAGATCCCAGCTGGAAAACTGAAATCAAACTTCCGGTCTGTCCATTTGACTCGTGCAGCCATGTTGAAGAGCTAACAGCGATCAGCGACACAATAAGTTCTAATTAATTTCAGCCGAAGACTCCACCTTTTGCTTTCTACCAGTAGGCACCAGCCGTCAGCCCCTCGCTTTAAGGCAACCCGTCAGCTGTTTGCCGTTTTCTGATCGCTGACTGCTGACCGCTGATTGCTGTTGCCATTACTTTCCTGCCGCAATTCCGCGGTTCACCTCAGCGATCGCCTGGTTCACCAGATCAATTGCGTTCTTCCGATGCCCGCCTTTGTCCGCTGTCGCTGATTGCAGGTTTCGCTTCGCGTTTTGTAAATGATCAAGCGCGGCCCGCATGTTTGGCTGGTCTACAGCTGTGGACAAAACACCGGGAGAGATGTCTCTCACAATTGAGTTGGCATGATTGCGCCGGCGAATAAACCTCCGGTCGAAATTGATGCCGAGGTTTACTTCCACAATCGCCGAATTAATCAAGCCGATGGCAGTAGCACGATGCCCGCCCTTGTTGTGTTCCGCTCTTTTCAGTGCTGCCCTGGCTTTCTGCAAATCAGTTCGAGCTGCTTGCATGTAAGGCTGGTCAGGAACGCCGGCAAAACTTACGGCGGCAATACTCAGCACAAGCACGATAACTCCTGCCGCATTCTCTCGCTTCATCTTTGGGGAATCTCCTTTACCAAAGTAGATATTCCGTTAAGAGCGTGTCTTGTCGCACTTGCGGTCATCCTACATGCTGAAACCGATTGCAAACAAGAGTGAGGAAAACAATTTTATGTCGGGTATGCAGACTTTTTGGCCGAGTGGAGCGACGAGATGTGGTACACGCGTGTACGGTTCTGCATCGGCGTTTCATTTTTTCTCCCTGCGAATCCTGTCCCAGGCTCTCACAGGAGCGCGTTCCGGTTGGCATGCATGTTGCGAAACAAACTTCAGAGTAGCTTAGAGTGCGCTCCACGAGCACGTTATTTCCCCCACCCACATCTGAATCGAAGAGGAGAAAAGCATATGAAGAATTATGCAATTGGCGCGTTGGCGGCCGGAGCTCTCGGGCTTGCGATTAGCGGCTCGGCGCTGGCACAGCAGCCAACCACCACACCGGTAACGCCAACACCCGCGACACCCGCGACAACAATACCCGCGACACCCGCGACAACGGTAACAACCCAACCAACCACAACAACGGTAACGCAGACACCAACGACAGTAACCAAAACAGTTCAAAACCCCGACGGCACTTTCACCATAATCGAATACCCGGTTGGCAAGGAAACGATCGTGACACTTGATCCCGTGGCGCTGAAGGACGCCGGAGGAACGGCGACGATACTGCGTGACGACACCGGCACAAAGATCAAGATCAATATGACCGGTATTCCGAAAGATGTAACGACACTAAACCTCTATGCTGTTGATCCGGCCGGAGCAGTTACATCGCTTGGCCCTGTCGTCGTCGCTGACGGCGTGGGTTCGTTTACGGCGACAACACCACTTAGCAAATTTATGCTGGTGGCATCGCCTGAAGCGACGTTGACTACCTATGATCCCAACACCAAAGTGTTGTTTAGAAGTGCGGTGCCTGCGGGTTTCACAGTGATTCCGTACACTACAAACCCGGTGGGTGAAAAAGTAGCCGCCAGCACCACAGAGGTAGCGCCTACGGCAACTACTTACACCGTGCCCATGCTCAACCTCCCGGCTTACAAGAAGGGTGATGACACCAAAATGAAGATTAACTTCAGCGGCGCCCTGACCGGAGCTCGAGCTAACGTCTTCATTACGCCCCGGAAAGACGGTCCGACGGAAGTCAAGATGCGCTTCCACGAGCTAAAAGACGCCCCAGCCGGGCAGGTCTTCACGCTATGGGCCGTGTCACCCGAAAATAAATTCGTCAAACTCGGCCAGGTGGTAAATGCCGAAGGACGTAACGAAGCAGAAATCAAATCTGAGACTGATCTCAAGGATTTTGGCCTGCTGATTACGACGGAGCCTGCCGATGGCACGTTGACCAATCCAACAGGGCCAAGCATTGCCATTGTCGAGTTAGCTAAGTAAGGTAATGCCGCTAAATGGCAGTGTTAAAGCCTAATCCAGACTTTGGGGTCGCCGCGGGGCGGCCCTTTTCTTTGGGCCTTAGAGAAAAAGCTTTCCCTGGCGTCGGGTTCTCGTTAAGATGATTGCTGTAGTCCGACGGGCTGTGCAAAGCAGCTCTGACCCTGCCGGCTCCGACCCGTCCTCCCCAAGCAAACGCCGGGGGAAGATTCATCCGACATTCTTCAACCACAGTTAAAGTTTGGTCCGCCTGTGGCGGCCCCCCCAAACGATATGAAAAGACGCTTTTTCCCCCAGTTGCTGCTTATTGCTCTAACTTTCATTACAGCCGGCAAGGGCCTTTCTCAGGAAAACCTTCCGGAATTAGTGAGAAGAGTAAAACCGTCGATTGTCGCGATTGTCACCTACGACGCGAATGGCGTCGCGCTGACTACGGGCAGCGGCTTCTTTCTCCGTCCCGGGCAGGTGGTAACCAACCTCCACGTGATTCGCGGCGCACGCCGCTCGGAAGTAAAAACCCTGGATGGCAAAGGCCGGATCTATCCCGTTGCCGGTCTGTTGGCCGTCGATGAGGAAGGCGACCTGGCGCTTCTAAGTGTGGAGTTGCCGCCCGGCCGTGGGCGTTCAAGCGAACTCGCTACGGTCTTGCCCGAAGAAGGCGAGAAGATCTTTGTCATCGGCAATCCGCTAAAGCTGGAAGGGTCAGTCAGTGATGGGATCGTGTCCGCGGTCAGGGAACTTCCCAACATCGGTAAGATCATCCAGATCACCGCACCAATCTCCCACGGCAATAGTGGTAGTCCTGTCTTTAACCTTAGAGGCCAGGTTGTCGGCGTGGTCACAATCAAGGTCACCAACGGACAAAACATTAATCTCGCCATTGGCGCGGCGCGAGTCCGTCAGCTTCGCGCGGGTAAACGCAGGCTCCTGGGTGAGGTCGCGGTTCGCGAAAAGAACGGAGACATCGCAGAGTCGTTATACAAGACGGGTCTTGATTCCCTGTGGCTGGGCAATTTTGACAACGCAGTCGGCTATTTTGAGAATGCCGTCAACAAAGATCCGCTGCGAGCAGACGCGTGGGTTCAGGTTGGATATTGCAAAGTTAAGCAGGGGAAGAACGAGGAGGCCATTAAGGCTTATCAGCAGGCAGCGCAACTGAGGCCGGAGTCGGAAGAAGTATGGAACAAACTCGGAGACGCCTACTACTACTCCGGAAAACTGATAGAAGCTATCGCCTCGTACAAAGAAGCAGTGCGCTTGCGACCACAGGGCGCCGAAGGCTACTACAATTTGGCTCTCGTTTATTTTGAGAACGGTAATCAACAACTGGCGTTAAATGCAGCCCGTGTTCTCAAACAACTTGATGAAAAGCTTTACGGCCGACTGTTGAGTGAAACGGGAAAGCAGTAGACAGTAAACAGTAGGCAGTAGGCAAAACAAATAGCCGCGGATGGACGCGGAACACGCGAATTAGAAATTCAAACAATTCTGATCAGTGTAATCCGCGTCCATCCGCGCTAATCTGTTTCTACCTACTGGCTACTGACTACTGACTACTGACTTGCTACTGCTTCAACGCCTCCGCAGTGAATAGGCTGGAGTTGATGCTCTTCGGATCGCCAATTACGACGAAGCGCAGGTTGCGCATATAGAGCTGCGCAACGCGTTTGACGTCTGCGGGTGTTACGGCCCGGAGGCGTTCCATAAAAGTAGCGGAGTTGCGCCAACCTCCGCCAATTAACTCTGCCTGGGCCAACTCGCCTGCCTGAGCTCCGTTTGTCTCCTGACCAAGATAGTAGCGCGTCAGAAAATGCTGGGTCGTGCCCCTCAGTTCCTCGTTAGTGATTTCCTCTCTCTGGAGCCGGGCGATTTCACCCAGCATCAACTGCACCGCCTGATTCGCATCAACGGCGGTGACGTAGATACCGCCGGTATTCGCCGCCTGACTATTAAGGAAAGCGTCCGGCGCGTAGGAAAGATTGCGCCTCACTCTCACCTCCTGGAAAACTCGGGTTTGCAGAATCGACGACGCAATTCGCAAGGGATAGATATCCGCAGACGTGAGCGGCGGAGCAGCGAAGACCCCTGAAACATAGTTGGTAGGAATGTCCCGTTGGGTAACTGAAACCGTGGACATTGGGAAAGAGAGTTGTGGTACGGGCGACTCCTTATAGTTGCCGCGCGGCAACTTGCCAAACGAAGCCTCCACCATCCGTCTTACCTGCCCCGCATCCAGATCTCCCACGAGTACGAGCAGCATGCGGGAGGTCTGCATCATTTGCTGGTGAAATCGTTTCAGGTCGTCGACTGTCAGAGCGCCTACCGATTTAGATGTGCCGCGTGGATCGTTCAGGTAAGGATGTCCGGAGAAGGCCGCTTGCGCCTGAAGGACCTGCAGGTAAGAGTCAGGCGTGTCCTCATCGTCGCTCAAAGAGAGGAGCTGCCGTTGCTTTACGCGCTGAAAGTCGTCGGCGGCAAAACTGGGGCGAAGCGCGGCATCGGTAAATATCTCCCAGGCTCGCGCGAAATGTTGCCGCGTGCTCCCTAACGTGAGAGCCGAGTAATCGTAGTTAATGCCGTATGTCATCGCAGTTCCGGTGCGAGAGAGCTCTCGCCGGAAACGTTCGCGCGGAAAGTTTGCGCTCGCTTCAGTCGCAACATCCAGCATCAGGGCTTCGACGCCGGCATTCTCAGCGGTAATGTTTCGCGAGCCACCGCGAAAGAAAAGTCCGGCAACGACTGTCTGATTACCCTCGCGACGCTTCACCAGAACCTTCAAACCATTAACTTCAAACTCCGTTACGAGTCGCGCGCTGTCATCTGCGATTGCCGCGGAAGGATTTGCTCGCGCACTGGGTGGAGTTGCCGGAAGTCCGGGTTTGCCGGCTGGTGTCTGCGGCAACGCCACCGTCGCCAACGACAGCAGAGCCAACAAAGTTGCTAGATGAGACGACACGCGTCGTCCAACGCTTTTGCTCACGGTCAATTTCACCTGCGGCACCATCATTCCCATTTGTTAATTTCCTGCGGCTCGTCGCCGGGCGTTTGTAGCTTGCACTGTCTGATCTCCAATCAGATCATCGGTAGTGAGCCCGGAACTTTTCAAAGACTCGTCTGACATCAATGCGAGTCCCACATGCGGTTTACCCTGAATATAGGTGGCTACGTAACGGCGGATGTCAGCGCGCGAGGTGGCGCGAAGCCGCTTCAAATACCCGCGGTAATATTCGGACCCGGTTGAGGCCCACCAGAAACTCAACACATGCGAGTATTCAGACAGTTTCTCGCGGGAGTAGAGATCGTCCGCTTCAAGCAGGGCCTTTGCGCTCTCCAGTTCTTCATCGGTGTAGTAGTCAGGATCGTTGAAATGGGCGATTTCAGCATAAAGAGCGCGGGTTGCTGCTCGGGCCTTATCGGGGCTGGTCTGGGCAAAGAGAAGAATTGGGCCGACGTTGCGCTGAGTGTAGTAACCAATGTTCGCGCCTGCGACCAGACCGCTATCAACCAGCGCGCGCTGAAATCGAGAGTTAGGCTGGCGGAGGATGAAGGAGAAAACGTCGGCGGCGTAAGTTGCTGCATCATCCTTGCCTATCGACGGCCCGTGCCAGCCCAGTTGAATTACCACGTTCTGGATTGGCCTAAGCAAAATCTGCGCTTCGCTTTTCGCCAGAGGCGGATGTTCCACTAAGGGAAATTCTGCGAAAGGATCTTTCGCGCGTCTGGGCCAATCACCAAACAGTTGCTCGACGAGCGCATAGACCGCCTGCGGGTCGACGTCTCCGGTCACCACGAGCGCTGCGTTGTTTGGCACGTAGTAACGACTCTGAATCAGGCGCATCTTTTCTGTGGTCGCGGTGCGCACTGTCTCGCGGTCACCGCTCGGGCGCTTGCGGCTTGGAAACTTGTAGAAGAGGCGATCATTCATCACAAGTCCAATCAGTCCGTAGTGATTAGATTCATGGCGATCGAGTTCGGCCAACACAACCTCACGCTCTTGTGCAAATTGCCCCTCGTCGAACGCCGGATAACGAGCGGCGTCGCGAATGAAACGCATCGCGACCGGAAAATTCGGGGTTGTAGTTGTGAAATAATAGTTAACAACTTCCTCCTGCGTTTGCCCGTTGTAGATGATGCCCAGCTGATCAATCGTCTGCAGGTAATCTTCCCGGGTAAATGAAGCTCGATTGGCTTTGAAAAACATGTGCTCGTAAAGATGCGAAAGACCGTTCAACTCGGGCGGCTCAGTATATGAGCCGTTTCTAAAAGCCATCTCTACGGTTACCAGGGGGATCGAATGATCCTCAAGCACGATGATTTCCAAACCATTCGCGAGGGTTTTAGTGGCGACGCTGGCTTCGGGCGTGCGAGCCGGGGCCGTCGCAGTCGCTCCTTGCGCTCGACCAGTCCGTCCCGCCTGAGGTTTTTGAGCAGCAAACCCTGCCGGGACGAGAAAGGAGCCGATGAGTAACAGAACGAGTAAATATCGCTTCACGAAAAACTCCGTTTGGTTCATAAATGAGTCCGCCGACTGGCGCTTTCTACAATCAAAATAGGTAATTTGCGGGTGATGCCGTTCGATGTCCTCTCGACGGGATTGGATGTCAGCCCGTGTAAGATTCATCCTGCTCAATCCGCGACAACACCCAGTCAAACTCTCCCGAGGTTATCTTGCCGCCACAGAATGCACAAATCCCGCTGACGTTTACTTTTAGCGGGGCGCCACAGTTTGGACAGTTGAGATCGACGCGCGCGGCCTGGGGTTTGGCTCGGCGATTTCGGATAAACGTCCAGTACTCGCTCCAGTAGCGAAGCCGATCCTTCGAACCAGTCAGAACGCGCCCGCCACCGTCGATCGTGTAGTCACAACCTTGCGCTCCGATACGCAGCGTAATCGAGTTGTAGAAAGCGTCTTCCTTGATCTTAACCGGCTGCATCGCCTTGATCGTCAACTGGTCGACTACATTGCGCAGGCCCTGTCGCCGATAAGCGTCGATCCAGTATTGATGCATCTGAAAGATGTTGTCGGTCTCATGAGGACGCGCTCGCTCCCAGTCGAGAGTCGACCAGGCAGACTGCAGCTCAGTGAAAATCAAACCGGCGCGCGCCTGAAACTCCCTCCAGGAAAATTCGGGGTGATTTTTTTCGAACTCGGCCCGCAAGTGTTCGAATCCTGGCTGGATCACACTGGGATAATTTGTGCCTACCTCCGGAACGTCAGAAGTAAGCAACGGTCCACGCTCTTCGCGACCCAGCAACACAATTCGCTGCACGTACCACTGAAATTCACCGCTTTCGATTCTTGTGCTGCAGAAAGCGCAGGCGCCAGTGTTGTCTTTTTGCAAAGGCGCGCCACAGCGAGGGCAGTGAAGCGCGGTGGCTTGCTCCGGCTCGAGGGAAAGGACATCGCGCTTGCGCTCCAGTTCCCAACGTTCGCGAACGTAGAAGGCTGTTTCCCCTTCGGGCGTCACCTCGGTGTAGTTGGCTTCGAATAGCACACTTATCT
This sequence comes from Pyrinomonadaceae bacterium, assembly GCA_051000815.1. GTDB lineage: Bacteria > Acidobacteriota > Blastocatellia > Pyrinomonadales > Pyrinomonadaceae > PSRF01. The sequence continues at coordinate 36,796 of JBPCNX010000081.1, read as the reverse complement.
GGACTGTTGGAGTCTCCAGTCCGCGAACGTCCGACACCACCATCGAGCCAACGATGACACCCTTAACTTCTTTAAGTCCCGCAGGGTTGCGCTGCAGAAGAGCGTCGCGTGCAGAATGGCTCAAATAGGGCGAAAGGAGATTCAGTAGCTCGGCGCCTCGGCCTCGCGCTTCCTGGGCTTTGGCATAAAGCGCATAACAAAAGTCAGTAAAGATGATTTCCGAGAAGTTCGGATCAAACTTCCGCAGGTGTTCAAACCGGCGGGCTAAGTCATCGGGCTGGGATTCAAACGAATTATCCGTTGCCGGCGACATACCCGCCGCAGTTGAAAAAATTAGTGGTTGCTTTCGCTGGCCGCGGCGCCGGAAGAAGTACACGACGCCGGCGATTACTATTATGTCGAGCGGAATGCCAATCAGCGGATACTCGATCGTGAGGTACAACAAGACCCGGAACAGCTGAAAGATTATCCAGATGACCGCGCCCGCCGCCCCGTCGCCCCCGTCACCACCACCGCCGCCACCGTACGACTGACCGCCGCCGACGCGTGCAAAAGCTTCCGCGGCAGTCATCAGCAACATCAGGCCACCACAAGCTCCGCCGACCAGGTTAAGTCGGCACGAGCTAAGCTTGACGCTCCCTGGGTTGTTCATCGGCGCGCTAATCACAATTCAATTCGAGGCATATCTGGTAATTCGTTCGGGTTGTCATCGGTGGCGGGAATGTAGGCGGCGAGCAGGGCCCCGAGAAGACGCATGGCCTTGCGCATTCCTTCGACTTCGGGCTTGCTGCCGGCCTCATGCAATTCAAACAGGCACTCATTCCATTCCAGAGCGGGAACGGCCCGCAAGACACCCCGGTCGGCGATCAACTCGAGCCGTCTTTCAAGCAAAGAAAGATAAACCAACACACCCAGCTCCGAGTTCGTGTTGGCAATACCAGCTTCATAAAACATTGCCGCGGCCCCTGAACGCACTGCACTCTCGCGAAATCTTTTTGATGTTAATCGACGGCGGATTGCCTCGGTCTTCGCCGATACAAAGGCACCCAGCACGAACAGCAGCACCACATCAATCACAACCCAATACTGACTAAACTCAATCGGCGAGAAGAGCATGAACAGCAGACCAACAAAAGCCAGGAGGGCGCCGGCAAGATAATCGGCGTGGTCGTAGTGGCCGGAGCGGGCGCGCACGACAATCACCAACTCCGCGGCGGTGTGTATCTCAATCTCCGCCACACATCCGGCCAGCGTTTCGCACGCAGCTTGATCTAGTCCGGATCGTGTCATATGAGATTGGGTTTAACCGGCGAAATGTGTTTGGTAACGCGATGAGCTGAACGAGCAGAAAGTATCTTGTCACGCCTGAAACATTGGCGGCAAGCGGGATCTAAGTTCGATTTAACGAAAGCGGATGATTTGTGGGTAGTGCGTGGACTTAAAAGGGAAACACCAGGAATCACATGAATGCGAATATCTTCAAACCGACCCACCAACGTGTTGAGGCAAATAGTAGTTTGTAGGCTGGCCTCTAGCTCAACTCAGAAGCCAGCCGCGCTTTCACCGGTTCCGGGTTTCGGTGGTTTGTACCGCTGAGTCGCCGGCAATGTGCGCAGGAGGAATAGCCTGAAGGTTCATGGGAAACCAGATGCAGAGCCGCGGAGATCGGCTCGGATTCAATAATCATCGCGACCCGTAATCCGCAGAGGGTTTTCGCCGTCCTCATTTCAACTTCAACGAGGTGATAGATGTGACTATGAGTGCTTGCAGCGAACAACGTGAACCTCCACCCCGATTCAAAGAATGAATCTAACTCATTAAATACCACTCTGCTGTGAAATCGAATTTACAGAGAAGTCACAAATTAGTGACAGGCGCCCATCTAATCCGATTCTTCGTTATCTGATGCCTGATTCGCTTAAACAGGTCGCCAATCACAAAATTAGGCCGCGCGAGCGCTACCTCGAGCGGCCTTCTGCCAGTCTCAGCGCCAGTTTCGGGGTAGAGACTCATTAGCGAGTTCGCAGTTTGGCAACTTCAATGTTCGCTCGGGCTCTCAGCACACGGCGATAGTCAGCACTCTGCCGCGAGAGGAGATTCTTCGACCAGACAGCTTTTAAGGGGCCTCCGATACGACCACTGTTCTCAATCTCCAGCACATAGCTCTGGCGCTCGCCCGGAACGTAAGGACGAAGCGATGATGCGACGTCCGCCCGCTGCGGCTCAAACCGGTAAAGAGAACCTCATCGTAGTCGTCGCCATCCGCGTCCAGCTTCTCTGCCTTCCAGGATCCGCGACGGAAGCTTTTGTTATCAAGTTTTCCCCCGGCAAGTAACCGGAAAGACGCCCCGCGCCTGTCCATTACGAAGAAAGTAGACGCCCCGCCCAAACGCTCCGCGCTAATGCCAGCCAGTATTGTCCCCGCGGCGGTATTTAAGACCTCTACGTCACGAACGCCTTTACGAGAAACTGTTGCTGCGATCTTCTCCGCGCGATCTCGGTTGAGCGTTCCGGACAAAGACTTTTCTGAGGTAAATGTCAGAGCATTGCTTAGCGTCGCTGCCGAAATGGAGCGGTCAAGCTGTTTTCCTAGTCGTTCACCGGCAGATTCAACTGGCGCGTTTAATTCAGTTTCAGCCCCCACCCCAGGTGACTGAGACGCTGTCTCACCATTACCGCCCCAGACAAAGAGGAGCGCGCCGAAAAAGATTACAGTCGCCAGAGGCGCCGCGAGGCGGAAGACCAGGCTGCTGCGTTCCGCAACTACAGCCATTGTCGAAGAGAAGGGATCAGCTTCGGGTAGTGCGCGTTCCCGCCGCACCAAACTCTTTTCCAGCAGCACGCGAGCCGCGGCGGCCGTTCGCGGACGATCTTCGGTGCGTTTCGCGAGCAAGCTGTGTACAGCAATGGCTAGTGGTTTCGGGATGTCCGGTCGCATTTGCGGCAGCTGCGGCGGCGGCGCAGTGGCCTGCTTTACCAACACCGCTGAGGGTAAGGCGTCCACAAATGGCGGCCGTCCCGCGAGCATTTCGTACAGAACGACGCCCAGGCTGTAAAGATCGCTGCGCGCGCCCACGCGCTGGCCCAGACATTGTTCCGGAGACATGTAACGCGGCGTGCCGACTATCTGTCCCGATCCTGTAGTCGCGTGTGTAGCAGTGGTGTCCGGTGTGACAAGGACTTTCGCTACGCCAAAATCCAGCACGCAGACACCGCGTTCATTGAGCATGATATTGGAAGGCTTCAGGTCGCGATGGATGATGCCGAGCTGATGGGCTTCTTCGAGAACATCGCAAATCTGCACCGCAATCCTTACAGCGCGCTCCGCGGAGAAACGGCCGTCGCGCACCAGTGCTTCCGAGAGCGTGGTGCCTTCGACAAACTCCATGACAATGAAGTGGCGACCGTCAGGCAAATTGCCGGCGTCGAAGATCATAGCAGCATAGGGATGGCGCAAACGGGCCATCGTCCGCGCCTCGCGCAGAAAGCGATCAGCTACATCGCGGTCGCCGGCAAATTCCCGCTTGATAATTTTGACGGCAACCGGGCGTTCAAGCCCGAGATGCGTCGCACGATACACCGTGCCCATGCCGCCGGTTCCGATCTCACATTCGATACGAAACCTGCCGGCGATGAATCTAGGGACATCCATAGCGGACCTTCTTTCGGGATGAAAGGCCGAACCGGAGAAAACTTCTCAACGACGAGATGCACTAATCCGTGCGGCGTTGGTTGAAGCGCTTACTTTTTCGATTTGAATGGGGGAGAGATAGCAATTTAAAGGTTTGGGAGCAGAGGCAGTCTAGCACCGTTGCCGTTCCGGGAAACAAAATATCGCTCCCGCTGAAGGCCGTAACAGTTAATTTTCCGGGTCACGTCGAAAGTGTGAAAGTAAATAGCGGACGGCATGCAGTTAATTTGGATCACTGAAACATCCTTCAGCGTGGTGACCGTGATTCTTATTGACCTGCTTCGTTACCCGACATTTGGAATCCAGAACGTTTGCCCATCGACCACGACACTCTTCAATCCATTCTTCGGTAGATCCTTTTCCTTCAGCCCCAGGAAGGTGAAGTGCGGCAGATCGCTCAAGACTGTCTGAAACCAGCCATGTTTTGCCAAAATCTCCCGCACCCGCGGGTTGTCAAATTCAGTGACGTCGAGCGCCAGCATCGCAATGTGCTGCGAAGTTCCCGGCGCCGCAATCGAGTAGAGAATCGACTTGGATAAATCCTTGCTAAAAAAGATGCCGCTCTTCTCCAGTTCGAGCACTTCCGCTACCTGATCGTGGAGGGACAGGCCCCGCAGCCGCGTAACCCGATCGGCAGTTAGTCTGCCCTGTGCCAGCCAGTAGTCCAGTGCCGGAAGAAATCGCGTGTCCCACAGTCGCATACTGTCATCGTAATTGCGACGGGCTGCCTCGGCACCGCCGCGTGGCGTAATATCCAGCTCTTCTTTCTCAGCTTCCTCACGGGCCTTTCGCAAACTCTCCATGGCCTCTGGTTGCAACTCGATTTCGGCATCCGCGATGGTCTCAGCCTCGAAACCAGCCGCATCATGAAATGCAGTCACTTGCTCCTCGGCGGTGAATACGCAAGTTGGCGGCGGCAGCACTTTCTTTACCGCCAGAAAAATCGCGCCATACTCTTCGAGGATTCGACGAGCTACAGGATCGGAGACAGGACAAATCTTGTCGATTGTGGTTTTTCGTTTCTTTAAAGCTTTGCGCAGGGCCTCGTAAAACGGCGCAGGCTTGGCGGCCTTCTTATCAAACGGCGCAGCCATTATATTGGAACTCATCAGTGTGTTCGCGAAACCGCTGTTCTGAGAATCGGCTGAGACCTTTCCCGGCGAGAGACAGATAGCCAGGATAATGAAGTGCGTAACGAGCTTTGCAGCGTCGAGCGGTCTTCGAGAAGGTAGGGCCTGCCGTGTCGCATCTTCCTCGAACCGCCGTAGCGAAAACCCTGGCTCACCTTGGTTCAACTGCATCTCGTTGCTTGAATGATAGGGGTGACAATTGCGATGGTCAACAATTGAAACCTGGCCGCAGAACGCGGTCTTGAATGCGAGATATATTTTGCACCGGCGGAATGTCCCCAGGACGCCTTTCACATGAAACAGGAAGACCTGATCAAAGAGATTCTAACCACATACCAGAAGCACGGCTGGCATCTGGAACATTTGCTGCTGCGTCCCGCGACGCGCGCAGAGATTAATGAAGAACTTTGGTCGGGTAACTCACGAGTTGAAGATGCGGAGATTGACGCCCTTTGGTTTTCACGGGCTTCACAGGGAAACCGCGAAGCCTGGGAACTGCGTCTGGTTGCGACAACTCAGTATGCCCTGTTTGAAACTTTTGAAGCTGATGAGCCGGAAGAAGCTCGGCAGGAAGTAAGACTGGAGATGGAGTCGCGTATGCGAGAAAAAGTTTCGGGTTCCGAGTTTCAAGTTCCAGGTCAAGAACCAAAGTTGACGTGTGACTCGAAACTCTAGACTCGAAACGCTCTATCGTTTCCCCATCTTTACCGGAATCTCGATTTGCTCCGTTCCGCGCACCACCACAACTTTGATTGTGCTCTTGGGAATTGCGCGGTTGACTCGCGAGCTGAGTTCTTCAGGAGTACGAATCGGCACACCATCAAATTCCGTCACCACATCGCCTTCCTGAATGCCGGCCATGTCAGCCGGGTAATTGTCGGTAATGTCGTCCAGTCTGACGCCGAACATCTTCGTACCGGCAATCGGCACACGTTCAGTGTCGTCATCGTCAAAGCCAAAGCGGCCCATTCCTTCCGGGCGATTACTAAACGCTTTTTCCAGACGCTCGAACTCTTCTTTGCTAACTGGAGTCAGCTTCGTTGTCTTAGTTTCACCATCGCGAAGATAGATAACATCAACTGTCTTACCGATCGTTGTGTTACCCATGAGCTCGGTCATTTGATCGTCCGTCGTAACGACATGACCATCGAAAGTTGTGATGATGTCGCCACCTACCAGACCAGCCAGGTCGGCCGGTGAGCCCGGCGGCTCGACATTGCCAAACGTGACGCCGCCTTCACCAGTCTCAAACGAGTCAACCCCCACATACGCGCGAGGTTTGTCAACTATTGAAATAGGCGTGTCGCCTCTCCGAAGCGGCGTGACGATGGCAGTAAAGGCCGCTGCAGCGAGAAAGAATACCAGGAGCCCAATAAACATCCAGCTCATCCCGCTCATGCGCTTCCGCTGTTTGCCCAGGCCACGGCCTGTAGCATTGGACAGTGGCGCTGCATAGTTCACACCAAACGGTATTTGCCCGGCTGCCCCATTAACCCCGGGCGCATCTTGAAGGCGAACGGTTTCCGTATACTCCGCCGATCCTTCTCCCAGACGAAAGCCGCAGTTGCGACAGAAACGCAGTTCTCGCGGCATTGGCGTGCGGCAGTTGGCACACGTAGTTACGCTTGGATCGAGACCTGAATTGATCGGCATTTCCGGATTCTGCGACATGACACTTCCACCAGTTGTGAAGTTAGAGATTAGATCAACTCCGGATGGCTATACGCCAAAAGCATCTTTTCGGTTGCATCCAGGCTGGAGCGCCAGCGGCCCTATAGTAAGCCGAAACCCGATCTCAATGAAGCCGTTAATATGACGGCCGCTCCTCAGGGCAGGTCATGCCGTCTCATCAAAGTGCACTTCACAGGGTCACTATTTGCCATCCATCACAAATTTGGAGTGCGGCAACTTCTGGCCGCTCTTTATAGGGTTGACAAGGCAGGAGACTCCACGCGGCCACGTCCCGCGAATAGACATCGGCCGGGGTTAAGTGCAGAATCTCAAAACGTTTCCTGAGTTCTGATCCTCAGGGATGAACTCCGGAGGGATAAAGAACAGTGGAAGTAACTAAAGCTCTTGCGGCACTCCAGCCGCTTTATGGCAAGGACAACGTCGAAGTGGTAACTGAGGACGGGCGGCGGGTGCGTGGCATTGTCCGCAGTATGAAAACAACTCAGGCCCTGACTACTCCGAGCGTTAAAATTGAGTGCTCAAACGGAGACATTATCAAAATTCCGTTTCCGGCAATTGTTGAGATCAAGGATCACAACTGAGGTGGGGAGCGGGGTAGTTCGCAGGATAACGAATCGGCCGCGAATTTACGCAGAGAACGCGGGATCAGGGCTGAAACATTTTCTGATCCGTGAAATCCGCGAGAATCCGCGGCTAGTTGCTTTCACCTTCTGGCGTTGCTATCGGCTTCGCGTTTACCGCTCCGTCGCGTATAGTACGCCGTTCGCAATAGCCGGATTAATCGGGCATGATGCCATTGGGAGATATCAACGGCTTTGTCTTTAATGATCGAAGATTTTGGTGGCCGCGTAGCAACAGTCTGGTCGGAGCTCCGACCAACGACTCGCGGACTTGTTGAGAGAGCCCTCCAACTTTCCAGTAACAGTTCGCCGCAGGCGCGCAATTTTCCCTACGATCCGCGCGCCGATCTGGAACTCAGTCGCCTCCTGGCGGCGCTTGATGACCGCGCCGCGGATACTGCCGCCTCCCTGGACTCTGAACAGCGCGAGCAGTTGCGACATGTCGCCAAAACGTGCGCCACGGTCCTACAGGAAAAGACCCAGTCTGCCGAAGTCTTCGCCCAATTGGTGCGCCGCGCCGATCAGCAACGCGACTACAAACTCATTGACGTGCTGGCTGACGCTCTGAACACACGCTTTGCTCCCAGCGAAATTTGCGAATTGGCACGTGCGGAGGATGTGATTGTGCGGGCTTTAGCGAATGAGGCGCTCGCTCAGTTTCCGACTTCCGTGCTTGTGGGACTGTTGAGCGATCCGGTTGATTCGGAGATTGCGCGCGATGCGTTGCGGCGCCAGGCAGTTGAGTATGGCTCAGAAGAGGCGCGTCAAATTATCAACGCGCTGGATCAGGTAGATGAGCTTTAGAGTAGCCACCAAACATTAACCGCCAAGGCGCCAAGACATGCCAAGAACGCCAAGAGTTTAATAACCGGTAAGGTTGACCTGTTAGTCCCACCTTCTTTCAGTTCACCGCGCGTTCCTCAGGTCCGTTAAGACAAAACCACCCTCTTTACCCCGTCTTTGAGCAATGGGACACTGAAGTTAATCAAGAGGCCTAGATGATTGCCAGTCAATCTAAGGTAACAAATAAGTTGCGCCGTATGAATCGGCGCTAATGCCTCGACCGATTTGAGTTCAACAATTAATCGCTTGTCTACTAACAAATCGATCTTTCGTGTACCTAATGGATGGCCTTTGTAGGTCACCGGTAGGATAACCTCCGGTTCAAATGGAATTCCGCGAATTGAAAGTTCGATTGCGATTGCGGGCGCGTAAAGAGGTTCCTGAAGGCCGGGACCAAGATTTCGATGAACTTCAATAGCGGCTCCCATAACGGAGCGAGCTAGTCTATCGAGGTTTTCATTTGGCTCTCGTGAGAGCGAAGATAGAAGGTCACCACGTGAGGGAGAAGACTTACCTTCCATGTGAGGCTCCGATTCAGTGAGGAAATCGTTTCAACCAGGTTTTTATGTAACAGCTTATTGTAACTTGACCCTTTGACTGCTTGGCCGCTTCCTTGTGCCCATCAAGTGTCGGCTTTAGTGAGCTCGCCTAGATCCGTGAGTTAACTATTCTCTAACACAATCTCTCAAACAGCTTGGCGTACTTGGCGCTCTTGGCGATTTGGCGGTTTCTTTTAAGCGGCCCAACGATTCAAGCCACCGGCTGCAGCTGCCCAATTTCATTGAGGCGCGCCACAACTTGCTTGATTAGCCAGTCGGGCGTTGAAGCCCCGGCAGTCACCCCTACCCGGGCAACTCCATCGAGGTCGGCAGGATTGATCTCAGCCGGCGTTTCAATGAGAAAACTCTGTTCACATTGTTCCTGACAAACGGCAAGTAGCTTCACGCTGTTTGAGGAATGCCGCCCACCGATCACGTAAAAAGCATCTACCTCGCCGGCTAACGCACGCGCGGCATCCTGGCGGTCGCGCGTCGCGGAACAGATCGTGTTGATGACCTGCGGCTCAGCGTCTGCCTTCGCCCTCACAGCTGCTGCAACCTCAAGAAAAGTTTTCAGTTTGATTGTGGTCTGTGAAACCACGAGCGGCGAACGCAAGGTTGGCAACGAAGCGACCTCAGCCGCGTCGCGCACAACATAGGTATTGTTTGGAGCGTAACCAACCACGCCAATCATTTCCGGATGATCGGGATTCCCGGCAACGACGACGTCGCGCCCCTGCTCGGCAGCGCGCTCGGCGAGGTGTTGCACTCTGGTGACAAAAGGACAGGTCGCATCGATCACCTGAGCGGCGCGCTGTTCCAGCTCACGTTGCACCTGTGGCGTAACACCGTGAGCGCGGATCACCGCGACTGAGCTGTCAGCCTCCGCCGGCAGATCAATCGTTGAGACCCCTTTGCCGCCCAGCCGTTCCATTTCCTGGGCATTGTGAATCAATGGACCTAACGAACGAATCGGTCCCCGCCCTTCGTCGACTGCGTCTTCCACCATCTCGACGGCTCGCTCGACGCCAAAACAGAATCCGTATTCGTCAGCCAGTAAGACTTCCATGATTTCCTTAGATGTTGGTCAAGCTCGTTTTAGCTTGCCGGTTCCGGATCGCCAGTGACGGTTGAGTCGTCGCGCGCACAGGCGCGTTTCCATTCCTCGCGTAACCGATCCCCACCGGCAACACGCGCGTCCACCCATTCGATATCTTTTTCAACCAGTTGACGCACGTTATTCAGAAACGATTTCTTAAACTCGCCAAGACTGTGTGCCATATCGCGCGGCAAAACCGCGTAGGAAGCGTCGCCCAAATAACGCGCGGCATCACAAATAGCGTTCGCAACAGAATTGATCGGGTCTTTCTCTTCTTCCATGATCGATAAACCTCCAGTTCGACCGAACAAAAGCCGCAGTCCCACGGCACGGTAATTCTAACACCAACTGCTTTACGACCGCACGGCGCGACTCGTTCCGCAAAACACGCGAGAGCGAAATATTGATGTTTTACTACAAAAACAGAACGGGGGGTTGACGAGCACGATTCCGCAACCTCAAAAAGTTCTCCCGGACGACTCGGGCTCGTGTTTCGTGTTTGTTTCGTGAGGCTTCGTGGATCGGTGAACTTCTGGGTATAAGAAACGATCCACGAAGTAACACAAACTGACACGAAGCCGCCGCCTCTTCGCGAGCAGTCTATTTCAAGCCAACAACCATCGAGTCGGGTCCGACCAGGTGTTCGACTCTCGTCTCGCGGAAGCCGGCTTCATGCATCCAGGTGGTGCAATCCTTGCCGGTGTAATCAAATCCTCCCGGTGTTTCGATCAACATGTTCAGGCTCATGATTAGTCCAAAAGCATTTTGACGCCGTTCGTCATCGATCAAAGCTTCAAACACAATCAAAGCTCCGCCGTCTGGTAGCGCACGATAGGCCTTTTCGAGCAGCATGCGTTTCTCTTCAAGATTCCAGTCATGCAGAATGTGACCCATCGTAATCACATCTGCGGGCGGCAGCTCCTCGCGGAAAAAATCGCCAGGTTGAAATCTGAGACGTTCACTCAAGCCATTGGTCTCCGCATACTCTTTGAAGATCGGCTCGACGGCCGCCAGGTCGAAGTTAGTTCCCCGCAGGTGCGGATGTGCAAGACAGACTTGAACCAGCAAGCCACCCTGCGCACCGCCGACGTCTACAACCGTTTTGTAATCAGCCCAGGGAAACTTTTGCGCAATCGCATGTGAAGCTCCCATGCTCAAGCCAGTCATGGCCGCAAGAAATAGCCGCAGACGCTCCGGATCGTTATAGAGAGTTTCAAATAGACCGGGACCGCCGGTCTTTATTTCGTTTTGCGGCAGTCCCGTCTGCAGTGCTTCAGTCAACGAGCCCCAGAAGGGATACAGCCGTTCATTAGACATTTCCAGGATGCCGCCAATGTAGTTGAGCTTTCCTCGCACGAGAAACTCATCGCCATCGGGCGTGTTTCGATAAACGTCACCCACACGATCAAGCATCCCGAGGGCGACGAGTGCGTCAAAGAAATCCTGTGCGCTGCGCGGGTGCAGCTTCAACCGCTCCCTTAGCTTCTCCGCGTTCAAAGGACCTTCGGCAAGTTCGGTAAACAAACCCAACTCAATCGCGCTCAAGAGCGTCTTGGAACCCCAAAACGCGAAACCAAGTTGCATAATGTTGTCAGGAGTGACAGCCATTTTTGTCGACATGTATCAATCCTCCAGGTTATTAGATCAGTATCCGCAGATTACACAGATTACGCAGATAATTAAGACAGTTAAAACAGCTCACACACCGGATCCGCTGAAACTTGCTTTCGTGCCGCTTCGTGTTGATTCGTGGATCGTGTTTGACCCACCAAATGGCTTACGATCCACGAAAGCACACGAAGCATCACGAACTACACAGCGCGAAGGCCACACCCGTTCGAAGACTTTTTGCGCAACGCCCTGGGTAATCTGTGGATAACAGTTACTTACTGGTCGTCACTCGCCGTTGTCGCCGGCGCCGGTTGAGGCGGTTGGGCACGTTCCGTATTAAGCGAATCGAAGTTCAGCGCGGCATTAAACAACAGAAAAAAGCTGCCCTGGGTTTGATGACGCCACATGGGATTATTTGCAAACATCAATACGTGTCCACTGCCCACTGGAACATCGATCACGGCCGGGGCATTCGCCAACTCCGCAGCGCCGGCCAGCATGCCGCTAATCAAGAGTTTCTTTTCGTCAGAGGCAAACCTCAGCACGACGCGGGGTCGCTGAGCGAGTGGCGTAAAAAACGCTCCGAGCTGCATTCGTTGTTCCGCGGTCAGCTCTTCTTCCCCCGGTCGGGCGGGAGAACGCGTCGGCGCGGGTGAAGCTTGCGGCATCGCCTGGATTACATCGGGGTCAGTTGCGCTGCCTCGTCCGGTTGCTCGCTGTCCGCCGGCGCCTGCTGGAGCTCCACCTCCGCCCCCAGCGGTTTGGGAGATCACCTGAAATAGTGGGGCCTGGTTGAAATAGATCGGGAGCGTTTCTTCGTAGCCGTAGGCGATGGGACTTTTACGATCAGTGAACTGGGCGTTAAAGACTGAGCCTCGCGCCTGCAATTGTCGCGGCTCCTGAATGGTCACGCCGGAGGTCATCCCATACTCAATCGGGATCCGCGCATTGTTAGTGATGACGACGAACAACCCACCAGCCTCGACAAACTTTTGCAGGTTTATCACACCGCTCAGTCCCATCCCGCCACGCATATCGTCAGTCTGATCGGGAGAGTTGCCGAAGTTGGGTGTGAGCTCCGATTTTTTCCAGGGAATGGGCTCGCCACGCATCGGAATCCCGTTGACGATCTGCTGCGGCGAGCCTCCGAGCGGCGGGAAAACGATTACATCAAACTTCTCTCGCAGGTTCGGCGTGTTACGCACCAACTGATCGGAGATATACGCGTAGGGAATCTGCAACTGATCAAACTCGATTCGATACCAGCCTTCGTTTTGCGTATTCGTCCACGTGTGCAGGATAGCGATCCGCGGCACCGCGAGATTGTGTGTCTTGACCTGCGGCAACTTGTCCACCGCCAGGGCCGTAAGCCCAAGTTCGGTGACTGCAGCTTCCAGCCTCTGGCGCAAGTCGCGTGGGTTGGCTTCTGCTTTGATAATGAATGAGCCGGCATTGAATTGCTGCTCGCCGATCTTGAAAGCCTCCTCAGCGGCGCCGATCTTCACATCCTTTAGCCGAAACCGCAGCGTCGCAAGTGTGTTTTCCGCGTTGTGATTAATGACGTACCCCGCAGCGCTTGCAACACCGGTCAACTGGCCCCTGACGCTCGCATCCGAAGTCAGGAGACTCAACGGCGCATTCAGCACAGCTTTGTCAGTCACTCGCGTTGTCTTCACATTGCGTAACGCGCCCAGCGTCCATCCGGTGTCGTCGTACGGACGCGGATCGTTAACGTTGTAATACTGAGTATCCAGAAGCATGTCCGCCATGCGCGAGTAGGGTTGATCCATGCGAATGACGTAGGACCCAGCAGGAAATTTCTGATCCTTGATAGCGATCTCGCCTGTAGCCTTGTGGACTTCCACGCCCATCAGGCGCAACAGGTTGACCATCTCAGCTGCTTCCACGACCCGCGATTGATCTCCTGGAACAACGTAAGCCGCCGGCCCTTCATTTGTGGCCTTGGCCACCGAGCGTTTGCTCTTGATGTAGAAATTTTGAAGAAACCGTTCTTTGTTGTTGGCCACGAAGTTCATCGCCAGCAAAACGCCCGACTGCTGCATGTTGACGTTGTTGCGCAGCGACCATTTCACGCGCGAGTGCGGTGGATTGGGCCGGAACCAGTCGCGCTGGGCCTGTTGGGTAACCGTGCGATCCATCGTGTCGGCCCCGCCGTTGCCAAACGTTTCGTAGAAACGGCCGATCGCGTTATGGCCGTTGGCTACATAGAACATGTAGTTGGGAGCCCAGCCGTCGTAGAACCCATGCGTCCAAACGCCAGGCACGCCGCGCTTAGTCATCTCTTCAACTTCGTGATAGGCGAGCAATTGCCATTCGTCGATTGTGATCGGATCAAGCCAGGCGTTGTAAGGCCCGGTGCCGGTGGACGTGTAAAGAAATGGAACCGACTCGTGCAGGTCGTGCAGGACTGCCGGGTGATACTCGAGGAAAGTCTTCATCATGTTGCGAGTGAGCGCGAGCGCCATTCCGAGTCCGTCCCGGTTGTTGTCGTGTGCTACATACTTGCCCCAGTAGATTAGTGAAGGCGCGTTCCTGGTCGGGTTAGCCTTGCGATAGTTGTAGACGTCAACCATGCGATCGCGGCCATCGACCTCCAGCACGGGGGTAATCAGCACGATCACGTTTTTCCTTATCGCCTGAATGAAAGGGCTCTCTTCAACTGCGAGTCGATAAGCTAACTCCATCAACATTTCGGGCGAACCTGTTTCCGGCGAATGAATCGAACCCGACAACCAGTAGAGCGCTTTGCCCTCGCTAATCAGACTCGGGGCTTCCGCGTCAGTCGTGCGACGCGGATCAGCTAACTTCGCAGTGATGTCCTTGTAGCGATCCAGTTTCGCGAGAGTGGCTTCGTCGCCAATCGCAAGGAGAACTTGTTCTCGACCCTCTTCGCTGCGCTCCGGAGCGCTAAAAATGCGCACGCGTGGACTGTTTTTAGCCAGCTCGCGGTAATAGCGATAAAGGTCTTTTGTGTAGGTCAGTTTGTTGGGAGTGCCGGCAATATAGCCAAGGACCTTATCCGGGGATGGAACTTTGTCCGATAGCGGCAAATGGTCAACCAGCTCCGTCATGAAGTAAGGCTCAGTTGTATATTCCCTGATCTTCTTTGTGTAATCGTTATCAGTGTTCTGACGATCTGCATGTTGCGAGAAGACTTGCTCGACTGAGGCTAGAATCAGAACCAGAAGAGCGCAGAGAGAAATAATTGTATGAGCGAGCTTGTTGACGGGAAACAGACGTTCTCGGTTCATGATTTCCACTCCATCAAGAAATTTCTTTTGAATTCGAAAGGCGTGCGCGGGCATCTTACGGGTGTTAAGGAGCGAGAGTAAAGTCGCCGGGTTTTCGGATGCTGTCTTAAATCTGTGTTGATAGGTAGTGTCCTAATCTGAAAATGCTCTGCGTGGTCTTTGGCACACTGCTTGACGGCGTAGAGGGGCATGTTCATTGTTGAATACGTTGACAACTGTCGGACCCCCGTCTTATCTTGCGTTCTCCAGCCTAACTCATCAGACATACGGAAGGAGACACCAATGAAACTCGACCTGTACACAAAATTCGTGTTAACAGTTATAGCAGTTTGTCTCGTCTGGGTTTGCCTGAGAGACGTTGCTTTTGTTCGCTCCGCGCAAGCCGCGCCGCCTCAAAGTACTCAAGACGTGAGAATCACTGGCAGAGGTTGAGTGGTTCATATGTTCAGATTAATGACAATTACCTGCCCGTAAGAGAGGTTAGTGGACGCTGACGCCCGCAACCCACTTCTCCGATTGAATGCCGGTTAACTTTCGGGCTTCGCGGTTGGTGATCATAGGGTTGTTCTCTAGGTACTCCATAACAATATGGTCAGCTGACGCCAGCTTCTCATGTCGAATTGATACGACAACTGATTCGCCCTGCTCGGTGAGGACAGGGTCTTTAAAACGGAGTTTGAAGTACGTGTTTATTAGGCTAAAGGGTAAGGAATTAATCGAACAGGTTCAAGGGCGTGGCGGTTTCAAATCCGCTTGGCGAAAGAGAAGAAGAAGACCAAGAACTAAGCCCGCACAATCCTCAACACACAATTAAGACACTATCGGTTTTCGGGTGACCTTCATAAGATCATTACGGGAGTGGTAGTCCACACCTATTGTCCGCGCAATCACCGGCCACATCTGATCGGCCCACAATTCGTAGCCGGCATCTGACGGGTGAAACCCGTCGCTTGAGAAAAACTCAGGGTGCGCGTGAAGCTGCTCGTGAGTAATAGCATAGACATCGAATACCGTCGCTTCGTAACGAGCCGCAATCGCTTCGAGCTGTTGATTAAAGGCAATGATCGTTTGCTGATACTCACTGCGCGCGAAATCCGGAATTCGGGGCGCGCTCGAGATGTCGGGAATGTTCGTGACCACAATCCTCGCTTCAGTATCGTTTCTTAGCGTGCTAAGTATCTTTTCGTAATTCCGCGCAAACTGTTCGAGACTCACACCATGTCCGATGTCGTTAATTCCAATCCCGAGGGTCACGAAGTTCGGTCTTATAGCGATGCCTTGTGTTAGTTGTTCTTCCAGCACTTCGGAGGTAGTAGCGCCACTAACGCAGAGGTTTGTTAGCCGTGCATCGGGGCGATCGGAGTTGATGCGTGTGAAGAGACGCGTCACATAACCGCCGTTCCGCGCCCCCACACCAACACCAGTTGAGTCTCCCAGGGCGAGATAGTTGATTGGACCGGTAATTGGTTTAATAGACATTGGTTGGGGAGTTTGAGGTATTACGATTGGACTAGTGGAATTGCAGCCAACCAGCAGCATTAGAACCAGTGCAACCATTGCAAGGAAAACATAAATTCTGATAATTCCCATTTCGCGAATGTCAGGATCAGGTCAGAAATCGTTGGCTGAAAAGACCTTGACGTTGACCTGGGACTTTGGACCTTTCTTTACTAGGCTCGTCCGGCAACTTCGCCGGTTTGCGTGTTAACACGTACCACCTCACCCTCTTTGATGAACAGCGGCACGCGCGCTTCAAGCCCGGTTTCGAGCGTCGCTATTTTGGATGCACCGCCGGCGGCAGTGTCGCCGCGTAGTCCCATTTCGGTGGAGATCACTACGAGCTCGACATACTGCGGCAGTTGCAGGGAAACAGGCGCGCCGTTGTATTTCAAAACCTGGAGCGACACGCCTTCCTTTAAGTAGTCTCGATCGCTGCCAACCTCCTCCGTGGAGAAAGCAAACTGTTCGTAACTCTTCTCCTCCATGAAATGACAACCGTCAGCATCGCTGTAGAGAAAAGACGCGGGAGCCAATTCGATATCAGGTTCCTCAAATTTCTCGCTTGACCGAAAGCTCTTCTCCATCACTGCGCCGGTCAACAGTTGGCGCAAGCGCGTGCGCACCATGGTGGCCGCTCCCCGGGCGGTGGGCGAAGCAAAGAAGACCTCAAGGACGACGTACGGCTGCGCCTCAACACTGATGAGCATCTTGCGTTTTAATTCATTGGCTCCAATCAGGGCCATTTAGTGATTTCCTCTCTTAAAAAGCGCTGACAAGTGAGCGCACTCCCAAACTACCGCACCGGCTCTCGCAGCATCGACTCGGCGGCGGCCCAGGCGATCTGAGCAGCTTGCGGATGGGCTTTCCTCAATCCCGCTATTTGCAATAAGGCTTCACCCGTCCTCGAGAGCATGCGGAAAAGATCACCTTCCTCGGCCCGCGTTTTCTCTACCAGCGTAGTCCATGCCGAGCCGGCGGCCCATCGCGCGGCTGCCCCAGCGGCGGAAAAATTGAGTTCCGGCGCCGGTTCTATCCCGTGATTCCACTCCTCGGTAGCAACACCAAATCCGATTTCTTCAAACTGACTCAGCGTGGTTACGAGCGTATCGTCCAACTCCAGTTCTCCATAGTCGCGATCTTCATCGGCGGTTAGCGCAGCCAACACCGCCGCCAACCGCGAGCTGTCAATCGTGGCAAAGAGGCCTTGCTCCAGCGCTTCGCCGACCAGCAGAGGTCTGTCTACATGCAAATCTGCGAGCCAACGCCCCCGGTCGGTGACCCGCTCCGCCTCAAAATCAAGATAACCAAACTTCGCCAGCACCTGGGCCCGTTTCTCGAACGGCTGCCAAACTTCTTCGCGGAGAATCTCACTGCGTCGCGCGGCGTTGTGTATCGCCTCGGCATCAGGCAGTGACCCCCAAAGTGCTTCCGCGCATTTGGATTTCTGCCGCGCCTCAAGCTCAGCGGAAGTAACGGAAGCGATAAAACTTTCGATGAGTGCTAATGCGTCGGCTTCCTCATCCCTGACGTCGCGTAGACGTGGTTCCGGCAACACGAGATCCTTCCCGCGTGTTTGAATCTCTTCGAAACCAGCGGCGATGCTTTCTTCACGCAACGAATAAACCGGCGCATAGACACGTCCGATCCTCTGCAGAGTCAGGCTTACACTCCGGCCATCTTCACGAATCCCCAGCACATTGCCGTTCCTTCGCTGCGTCACGATCACGAGTCGTTTACCGCTGCGTCCGATACCTACAACACGACCCGGTTGCACAACTTCATCCAGCCAACGCAGCAGGACTTCAATTCTTGTTTGCGGCTTTGCCTGCTGGAGTCGCCCGCGCGCGCTTAGCAGACGCTCAAGTCCAAGAACGTCAGAGAGCTGTAACCCGCAGCCAGCTGTCTCCGGCGATTCCAAAAACTTGCGAATTCTGGCCTCGCTCGCCAATCGTTCCTCTTCAAGACGGGCTATCTGCTGGGCAGCTTCGCGATGCGCAAAACTCTTTTCCGCGATCTGACGGACTTGCGCAAAGTTTCCGTAGGCGTCGAGAAGATTCAAGAGGGTGGAGTAGGTGGCGCGGAACTGACTGACGAGTGGATCGGGACGCGCCCTCAGGAGTTCCGCGATTTTTTGAGGATCCTGATGCAATCCCGAAGCGGCCACCACAAAGCCGACGCGATCACGCCCGCGTCTACCGGCACGCCCTGTCATTTGCTGCAGTTCGGAGGCGGTCAATTGGCGCCAGCCGCTGGCGGTGCGCGCGTCCGCTCCGCTAAGCACAACAGTGCGCGCGGGAAAATCGACTCCCGCTGCCACCGTGGCAGTGGCGAAGATTGCATCAAGCAACCCGGCGCTCATTAGATTTTCTATGAGGAGTTTCCAACCAGGGATGTGCCCGGCGTGATGAGAAGCGACGCCACCTCTGATGATCGTGTCCCAGTGGCGATGGTTCTTGACCTCCGCGTGGTCGGAAACGAAGCGTAGCAGGAAATCGCGACGCTCATCTCGTCGCGAGACATTCGGATCACGTCGCATGAGCGCGGCTTCGGCCGCCGCCTGATCACAGCGGCGGCGTGTCGGCAGGAACACAATAGCCGGAAGGAGATTATAGGAACCGAGCGCCGTCAGCAGGGCCGCGGGTGGCAACTCGGGCATCTTAACCTTCAAACTAATCTCCTTGGGTTCAATAACGCGACCGGCGGCGAAAACCTTGTCGCTCTTCTTGTTCACCCAGCGCGACAATCTCCGGATTCAGCCTTCCGGCCTCATTCAGCAACGGCAATAGTCGCTTATCAGGGAGAAGAAACGCGGCGCGCAAAGGAACCGGTCGGGCGCCGGGACGCGTGATCACGCCACAACGCACTCCACGCACTTCTTCAATCCAACCGGCGAAGTCGTCGGCGTTGCCAATGGTTGCCGACAAAAGCAGCAGCCGGATACGCGGTGGAGTCAGAATAATCGCCTCCTCCCACACGTGTCCGCGGTCTTCGTCAGCCAGGTAGTGAGCTTCATCCAGCACCACCAAATCAGCGTTGACCTGACTGCCGCCGCGCAGTGCATCGAAGAGTTGATTGCGATAGATCTCCGTAGTGCCGACGATCAGCGGCGCATCGGAATTCTCCTTCCGGTCTCCAGTTAGGATTCCGACTCGCTCCGCGCCGAACTCGTCGGAGAATTCCTGGTATTTGGAGTTTGTCAGGGCCTTGAGCGGCGTCGTGTACCAGGCGCGGCGTCCCTTCTCGATCAACCGGCGAATCTCTTCGCGGGCAATCCAGGTCTTGCCGCTACCAGTGGGTGCGGTCACGAGAACATCTTCGAATTCCAGTGCGGCGAGGGCTTCGAGCTGAAATGGATCGGGTGTAAACGGCGCCGCTGAGGGAGTTCCAATACCCTCAAGCAGTCTGCGAGTCTCACTTGATTGACCAGGGATTTTGGTCGCCGTCGGTGTAGTTGCCGGGCTGGCTTTGTGATGTTTGCGGTGGTGTGAACGCTCTTCGTTACGTCCCGCTCTTTCCCCTTTGCCTTTGCGCCGACCTCCGCTCCGCTCGTTTTCCCTCCGTGCCATGCCGGCCATTCTACCGCTGCTGAAGAGCGATTGACTAAAACAACCGTATGCCGGCACTCAAGGTTGCCGAAATCAGGAGCGGGCTCATGAAGCTTTCAGGACCCAACCCCCGTTTGAGGCGCTTTGACTCAAAGTGGTAACGTATATCTGCTTTTTTTGAACCTTCGCAACTCCCCGCAACCGTCCTGCGTCTAATGCGCGGATGAAGACATCCTCTGAGGGAACTGAACGGGTCAGAAAGGCGTTTTAATCGGGTTATGGCTGAACTTTTTGCAAATGCTGAGGTAAATCACGAGCCGCGCTGGCAGATCTTGTCAAAGCTTGCCGCCGGGTCTCTCGCGCTCCATGCCACGCTGCTGGCGTGTTTGATTTATGTTCCCGCGGTGCGCGATACCTTCAACATAGCCGCGTTGTTTTCAGATACGGGCTACGTCGACAAAGCTTATGCGAAGACTGAAATCGGTGACGTGCGGATGCTGGAACTGACGTCTCCGAAGTTTCGCTATCCTAATGGTTACTTCGCAACGGAAACGCAACTGCAACTTGCTCAGGCGATCCAGGCGGATGCCGCAGCAGCACCGCCGATCACAGTTGACCTGACGCCCCAGAGCACCCCACTGCCCAGTCCAACACCTGAGCTGTTGCCCTCCCCGTCGCCGGCTGTTTCTCCGGCTGCCTCGCCGGCAGTATCGCCAAACACCACGACTGCGGAAAACTCGCAACCGGAAACGCCGAAGACACCCGAACAGGCCGAGGCGGAACTTAACAGAGTTGCCGCTGAAAACAGTGTGGTCCGACCAAGCGAGAACGAGATCAACACGCGACCGCTTAAGGATTGGCTCGCGCGCGCGGATGAGATGCGACACAAAGGAGAGCTGGATCTCACGTCGGCAATCGAGATCACGATCGCAGCAAAGCTCAGCCCGCAATGCAAATTAACCGACGCCACAGTGATTCAAAAAACAGGTGATGCCCGGCTCATCGATGTGGCGAAAGAGATGGTGGGTGCGATCGGCGATAGTGGCATGCTCTCATTCCTGCGTGACCCGAAGAAGGTTAAAGACCCCAAGGTATTCAACTGCGATGAGATGCCCTTACAACTGACGATCAAACTTGATCAGACAGAGATCAGCGCCAAGGTGGAAACCGAGGCCGACTCGCCGCAGCGGGCAACAGAGATGGCCAGCGGCTACAACGGGCTTCTCACCCTGGGGCAGTTTGCACGGCGCGGAAAGGATGAAGAGGTCCTTTATCGCAATACCAAGGTGACTTCCGAGGGCAAACAGATTCAAGTGAATTTCAGCATGCCGCGCCAGACCGCCAGCGAGATGCTCAAGAAGCAGCTCACCAAGTCGAGTTAATTTGCGAGTATCACTTGAACCGTTTCCGCACCGTCAGCTGATGCTGACACTCCAGCTAGCCGGAACTCAGTGTTATTTCGTGTCGCTTCGTGGATCTTCTTAGGTCGAAGCAGGCAAACGATCCACGAAAACTCACGAACCCACACTAAAGATTTATCTGAAAGTCGCAGGCATTCACGGCCTGAATTCAAGCAAACATGCCCGAATCTCCCAACGCTCCACTGAGTATCGCGCGTTCTCACGCTCCTTTGGTCGGGATGGGTTTACTGCTGGCTTTCGTTTGTTTCGCCGGTCTCAATCGTTTTGCCTTGATTGATTTGGTTGACGAAGGAATCTATGCGTCCATCGCCCGCCAGATGCTCGACTCGGGTGACTGGATCACTCCGCGTTACGGTTCAACGATCTTCTTTTACAAACCTCCGCTGACATATTGGTTCCAGGCTTTCTTCATCTACTTTCTCGGCGCTACTCCGCTTGCCGCACGCTTGCCATCAGCGCTCGGAGCATTTCTGACGGGACTCTCGATCTATGGCTGGGCGCGAAGCAGAGGTGCACTGCGTGTGGGACGGATCGCGGCAACCGTCTATATGTGCTGCCCGCTCGTCGCTTTCGGATTGGCGCGGATTGCAATGATGGACCGTCTGGTTACTTTGTTTTTTACCCTCGCCGTCATCGGCTGGATCGAGGGTTATTCCGGCGAACGGAAAGGCTATTTCCTGATGGCGATCGGGATGGGCCTGGCCACCATGACCAAAAGGCCTGATTGGGTTTCTTTTGCCGGGTGGGGCATTCGTCTTGTGGATCCTCTGGCGCCGCGATCTTAATGAATTACGCAGAGTGCCATGGATTGCAGTCCTTGCAATCTTTCTGACAATCGTCCTGCCCTGGCATCTCGCCGCCTGGCATGCCCACGACAAATGGTTCCTGGTTGAGTATGTCGGTCGTCAACATTTCCAACGCTTCCTCGGCCACGACTTCGCCCACCAGAATCCAGTTTGGTACTACATCCCGGTTTTGCTGCTGAGCACATTTCCCTGGTGCGGATTCATACCAATTGCCTGGCGGCGAGGCTTGCGGGCCGCTCGAGTTGAGAAAGGATCGATCGACTGTGCGATGCGATGTGGGCCCTCTGGGCCGGATTGGTGTTTGTCTTTTTCTCGCTCAGCATTTCGAAACTGCCAAACTACATCCTTCCAGCGTTGCCGGCTTTGAGCATACTGATCGCCTGGCGGTTGAACTCAGTCTGGAACAGTAAGCACGGGTTATCGCTGTTCGAGTCCGTCAGTCTCTGGCTCCCGGGATTGATCATCGGGGCGCTCGTGTTTGTTGTTGGAGTGTCCGCTTACCAATGGCGCTCGCAACCGGATGCAGCTTCGCAGCTCGCAAGAAGTCTGGGCCGACTTTTCAACTGGCACGCGGAGTCGCAAAACGCAGAGTTGCTCTGGAAGAAGTTGGCAGTGCTTACCGATCTCGCACCGTATTGGATCGCGCTCGGCGCTCTTCTGGTGCTGGGCTCGCTGGTGATTCTTGTTTGCTGGAGATACGCTGCGCGAGCATTCACAGCTTCAACGATCCTCAGTTTGATTCTTATTGTCTTTGTGACGCAGATCGGTTTTCCGCGCTGGAGTGCACAAAGCGCGGCGCCGCTGAATGAGTTGGGTCTGCGGACGCTGGCCGCTGTCCAACGAGGTGAACCTCTCGTGATGTATGCGATTCACCCGAAGCATCCCAGTCTGCGTTATCTCATCGGCAACAGCGATCGTGTCTTCGAGACATTTGCACCCGAAACTTTACAGAGCGTGCTGCAAAACGGCGGGAGAGGCTACGTTCTCACGCCGAGGGAGACCGTCCTTCCTGTTCTGCCCGGAAAGTTACAGCAGGAAGGAGCGGCTGGCCGCTGGGTCCTCTGGCGCTACGAAAAGGAACCCGGATCCCGGGCGTCCCGCCCGCAATGAGCGCGAAGCGCGAAGAGTCGTCAGCAAAAAATTCACTGGCGGCGCATCTTCCAACGCATTTCGGGCGAGACGCCCGCGATCCCAAGCCGGTTTGCCTCGCTCTCTCGCGTCCATTACAATCACAAATTGCACGGATGACTGAAGTTTTTCACATTTACTAACTGAGCGATAAAAGACGGAATTGGACAATGATCGACAAATTTTTAACTAAAGTATTTGGCAGCAGTAATCAACGCTTTCTGAAATCGGTTCAGCCCCTCGTCAACGAAATCAACGCGCTTGAGCCTTTAATCAAAAAATTAACCGACGCCGAACTGCGCGCACGTTCCGAGTTTTTCAAGGACAAAGTCCGGCAAGCTGTTGCCGGAATCGAAGACAAGGAAGAACTCAAGCGGGTTGAACGCGAAGTCCTCGATGAAATTCTGCCTGAAGCATTTGCTATCGTCAGGGAGGCAAGTGTGCGCACAACGGGCATGCGCCACTTCGACGTCCAACTCATCGGCGGCGTCGTGCTGCATCAGGGCAAAATTGCGGAGATGCGCACTGGTGAAGGCAAAACCCTCGTCGCCACGCTGCCCTCGTACCTGAATGCACTCACCGGACGCGGCGGCGTTCACGTCATAACGGTTAATGATTACCTCGCATCCCGAGACGCCGAGTGGATGGGGCAGATTCATCGCTTTCTCGGTCTCGAAGTCGGCTGCATTCAAAACGACATGGACGACTTCGAGCGGCAAACTGCTTACGCCGCCGACATCACTTACGGCACAAACAACGAGTTTGGGTTCGACTACCTGCGCGACAACATGAAGTTTGACCTCGCCACGTGTGTTCAGCGCGGTCACTACTTCGCGGTTGTAGATGAAGTCGATTCCATCCTGATCGACGAAGCGCGCACCCCGCTAATTATCTCCGGCCCTTCCGACGAAGCTACTGACAAGTATTACCAGGCTGACGCCATCGTTCCGCAGCTGAAACGCGGTGAAGACGTTGATGGCGTCAAGACCGGCGAGTACATCGTCGACGAGAAGGCGCATTCAGCGGTGCTGACGGAAGACGGCGTCGACAAAGCTGAACGACTGCTGGGAGTGGGGAATCTGTACGATCCGGTAAATATGGATCTGCTGCACTGCGTCGAACAGGCACTCAAGGCCCACACACTCTACAAGCTTGATCACCAGTACGTGGTGCAGGACGGCGAAGTGATCATCGTTGATGATTTCACCGGACGTCTGATGAAAGGCCGGCGCTGGTCGGATGGTTTGCACCAGGCGGTGGAGGCCAAAGAGGGCGTGAAAATCGAGAAGGAGAACCAAACCCTCGCGACAATCACGCTGCAAAACTATTTTCGGCTTTACGAGAAACTCTCCGGGATGACCGGTACAGCGGAAACGGAAGCGGCGGAATTCCATTCGACTTACAAACTCGACGTGATCGTAATTCCCACCCATATGCCAATGGTGCGCACGGACTTTTCCGACATGATCTATCGCACGCTTCCGGAGAAATGGGACGCGGTGATCGAGGAGATCAAGGAATGCCACGATCGCGGACAACCCACCCTCGTCGGTACGGTCTCCGTGGAAAACTCGGAACTGATTTCGCGCCGGTTACAGAAGGAAGCGGTGCCACATAATGTTTTGAATGCTAAGTATCACGAACGGGAAGCGGAGATCATTGCGCAGGCGGGTCGCAAAGGCTCAGTCACCATTGCGACCAACATGGCCGGACGCGGTACCGACATCCTGCTCGGCGGGAACCCGGATTTCATGGCCCGTGAGTTTTTGAAGAAGGAAGAGGTTGACCCCGACGAGGTGACGGAAGAAGAGTGGGCTAAGGCTTTTGCCAGCGCCAAGCGCATCGTCGAGGCAGAGCACAATGAAGTGGTGGGAATCGGTGGCCTGCACATCCTCGGCACAGAAAGGCACGAGTCGCGGCGCATCGACAATCAGTTGCGGGGACGCGCCGGCCGGCAGGGAGACCCGGGTTCGTCACGTTTCATTCTGTCGCTTGAAGATGATCTGATGCGTATCTTCGCCGGCGATAAGGTCAAGGCGCTGATGCAGCGGCTGGGAATGGAAGAGGGCGTGGCAATTGAGTCGAAGATGGTTTCGAAGCGAATCGCCGCGGCGCAGAAATCTGTCGAAGGCCGCAACTTTGAGTCGCGCAAACACCTGCTGGAATACGACGACGTGATGAACAAGCAGCGCGAGACGATTTATGGCTTGCGCCGCCAGTTAATGGAACAGCCTGATCAGCGGGAATACCTGCTCGGGGATCCACCCCGGGCCGGCGTTGCTTACGATCTGCTGACCGACATCACCAAGCAATATCTCAATCCCGACGTCTCTCCCGACGACTGGGATGTCGCAAACTATACGTTGCAAATCAAGACGATCTACGACTTCGATTCGGAGGCGGCGGGAATTGACTTTCAAAAGCTCACCTCGCCGGAGGTAGCGGACGCTATCTGGGAAAAGCTAAAGGTTAAGTATGCCCAGAAGGAGCAGCAGATCGGCCTGGAAGCAATGCGCACTTATGAGCGCATCATCATGCTCAACATTATCGACGCGCAGTGGAAAGACCACTTGCTCTCGCTGGATCACCTCAAGCAGGGCATCGGTCTCGTCGGCTACGGCCAGAAGGACCCGCTCGTCGAGTATAAGAAGCAGAGCTTTGACTTGTTTCAGGAGATGCTCGACCGCATAGATACCAGCACCATCCGTTCGCTCTTCAACCTGACGATCGTTTCGGAAGAGCCTCCTGAAGCGCTGCGACAACGGCGCCTGCCGCGTCGTCCTTCGCCGCTCCAGTTTACGGGACCAAATCAGGGCGCCGCCGCTGCGGGTGAAGAAGCCGGCAAAGTGAAGACTGTCGTGCGCGACCAACCGAAGGTTGGCCGCAACGAACTGTGTCCCTGTGGCTCAGGCCGGAAGTATAAGAAGTGTCACGGCGCGGCGTAGCGTAGCGGTTTCGAGTTCTGAGTTTCGAGTTTCGAGTTTGGAGTTTCGAGTTTCGAGATTCCACACCAAGGAAACAGAGTCTCATCAATCGTAAGCCCGCTTCAACGCGCGACGTCAAGATCTAGAATGTTCAACCCTCATCTACGACCCTTTATTCTCACTTTATTGATGCTTTCTCTGCTTACGCCCCTGACTTCCTATGCTCAGTCGCCACCGGTTACAGGAGCCGCTGATCGCGAACGGGGCATCGAACTTTATCGCGCAAAGAATTTCGTTGAGGCTGCGAAGGTTCTGAAGAGTGCCGTAAAGAAGTATGACGCTGATGAGCAAGCCTGGTACTACCTCGGGCTTGCACTGACGCAGCAGCCAAAAGAGCTAAAAGATGCTTCCAAAGCTTTTGAGACGGCGATAAAGCTGAAGCCGAATTTTGCGGCCGCCCACACTGGCTTAAGTTATGTGCTAATGCGCCGGAACAAATTCTCCGAAGCGCTGATTGAAGCTCAGACAGCGATCAAGCTCGAGCCCGGGATTGCGAATGCTCATTACGTTGTTGGAGTTGTTCGACTGAACTCGGGCGCTCATGAAGATGCGTTAAAAGCAGCTGCCGAGGCCATCAAACTCAATCCCAAGCTCGCCGCTGCTTATCTCCTAAAGAGCGAGGCACTCTGGGGAATGTTCGCCAGCCCAGTAAACAATAGTCCATGTCTACGCCCCGGCCTTCGACAATCACGCTCAGTCCCTGTAACAGCAAGTTCTCCTACGGAAGAACAACTGGAGGAGCGTCGAAAAAAACGTAAGCATGACGTTGCGATTCTCACTCAATCGGCAGAGAGTCTTGAGACTTATCTAAAATTGAATCCTTCGGATCCTTCCGCTGAAAAGTGGCGGGAGCAACTCGCTACGGTGAAGGTGCTGGGCAATGTCGGCAAGACTGGCGCTGACGCGGTCAAGTATGGAGACGAGGTAACCACAAAGGCGCGCGTGCTGACGAAACCCGAACCCCAATACACCGACGAAGCTCGCAGAGCTGGAGTAAGGGGCTGGGTCGTGTTACGCGCAATTTTTGCCGCAGATGGAAAAGTCCGGAATATCATACTCCTCAGAGGCTTGCCTTCGGGCCTCAGTTGGCAAGCTGTAGAAGCGGCCCGGCAGGTAAAGTTCACACCAGCGATGATCGATGGAAAACCGGTCTCAATGTTTGTTCAGATGGAATACTGCTTTGATCTCTACTAAGTTTTGGGATCGTCCTCACTGCGAATTGCCTCAGTCCCTCTGATCCTCTTTTCAAAGTTTCCCCAACTCTCGTCTCGTTTGCGGTACACTCGGATCGGTTACCTTTTTGATGACTACCGCTACAAAAAATCCCGTCGTTGAAGCCATCATCAGTGGCAAAGCTCCGCAACCAGCCCGTCTTGCCGCGGCAAGTGGACTCTTGCCGCTCCCGCAAGCCGATCTACTGGAAGTCCTGGTAGCGCTACGCGAATCGAGCGATGTGGACATTGCCAACGCCGCAGCTGAAACGCTGCAGGAACAGGACAAAGAAGATCTGCTGAACGCGGCTAAAGCTACAGAAACCTCACCGGCTGTGCTCACCTATCTCGGAGGCATAGCCGCGACTCGCGAGATTCATGAAGCCGTGATTCTCAATGCGAATACGCCTGATCAAGCTGTCGTGCAACTCGCGGCGTCGGCTACCGAGGGCTCTTTGCTGGAGTTGATCACGCTTAACCAGCAGCGTTTGGTGCGAGCGCCGAAGATCATCGATGCGATTCTGGGAAATCCCGCGCGTACCACAGATGCCGAACGCCGTGCTCGCGAAACTCAAACCGAGTTTTTCGAGAAAGAACGCGGCGCCAGACAAATTGCCGGAGAATTAAGGGCGCAAGGCAAGACTGCGGCGGCGGAGTTTTTTGAGACTGCGGACCTGACGACTGCTGAAGGCGAGCTCAGTCTGGAAGATGCCTGGCTGATTGCCGAACATATCGAGGTCGCTGATGCCGACCTGGACGATTCGTGGTTGCCGTCGGAGCGTTACGACGAAATAGTGGCCGCGGA
Organism: Pyrinomonadaceae bacterium; assembly: GCA_051000815.1. GTDB lineage: Bacteria > Acidobacteriota > Blastocatellia > Pyrinomonadales > Pyrinomonadaceae > PSRF01. The sequence continues at coordinate 8,899 of JBPCNX010000081.1, read as the reverse complement.
CAACGTTTCGCCTGCGATTGCCGTTCAGAAGATTATCGAGCATGAAACTCTTGAAACTGGCGCTCAGCTTACGGGTGAGCGCATTTCCCTGATCCGGCGACTGATGTTGATGAGCACGCGCGATCGGATGAAGCTGGCGCGCAAAGGCGACCGGGAGGCACGCAGCATTCTGATCCGGGATCCCAACAAAATTGTCGCCGCCGCGGTTATTAACAATCCGCGCATCACCGATCAGGAAGCAGAAAACATCGCCACGATGCGCACGGTTGCCGATGAGGTCTTAAGATTGATGGCCATGAATCGCAACTGGGCGCGCTCCTATACCATCATTCACAACCTCTCTCGCAATCCACGCACGCCCATTCCGACTGTAATCAGTATCCTTCCGCGGATCCGCACGAAAGACCTGAAACACCTGGCGCAGAACCGCAATGTCTCCGAGGCGATTCGCCGGCAGGCCATCCGTCTGACGCAGTCGCGCTCGGGGGAATGAAAACAAGTCCAACGTCCAAAGTCCAAGGTCCAATGTCAAAGACGTTTTCCATTCGTCATCAGTCATCTATCAGATTGCCATTGGGAGGCTCTCGCTCTTCGATCGTTAACTCAAGTTAGATTGAATTCGCGCATGACAAAATGAGAAATCTTAAATGGCAAATGGAAAATGTCTTGTTCTCTGGCTTAGAGTTTTTAAAACGTCGTAAAACGAAAAGGTCCGCCCCGTGGCGGACCTTGGACCTTGGACCTTGGACTTTAGCTATTCGACAACCCACATCTCGCCGCTATTGATCAGCTTGTCGAGACTACCGGGACCTGATTTCGCAATGGCAGCATCGATCTGCTCGATCATCAGGTCTTCGTAGGTGGCACGCTCCACAGCACGGAAGATGCCCACCGGCTGGGGAAAGTCGGGCTGCTCCATTCGCGCCAGCATGAATGCGACGGAAGGGTCTTTAAGATGTATATCGTGCACGAGGAGATCCGCCTCGGTAACTCCGTTCTCGCCAATCGTCACGACTTCCGGATGTGCGCCATTCATGCGGATCCCGCGCCTGACATCTTTGCCGAATATCATCGGCTTGCCGTGTTCCAGATACAGGACACGATCCTGCCTGACGCTGCGTTCGGCGAATTGATCAAACGCGTGGTCATTGAAGATGTTGCAGTTCTGATAGACCTCGACAAACGAAATGCCTTTATGTTTCGCCGCTGCTCCGACCACGCCGCCTAAATGCTTCACATCAATATCGATCGACCGCGCCACGAACGTTGCTTCGCTGGCGATGGCCAGTGACAGCGGATTGACTGGATAGTCGATAGCGCCCGCCGGGGTCGATTTGGTCTTCTTGCCAAACTCCGATGTCGGACTGTACTGGCCCTTTGTCAAACCATAGATGCGGTTGTTGAAGAGAATGTAATTGAGATCAAGATTGCGTCGGATTGCGTGCATGAAGTGATTGCCGCCAATCGAAAGGGCGTCGCCATCACCAGTGATTACCCACACGCTCAGATCAGGATTGCCACACTTGATGCCAGTAGCGATCGCCGGCGCGCGTCCATGAATGCTATGGAAGCCATAGGTGTTCATGTAGTAAGGAAAGCGCGAGGAGCAACCGATACCGGAAACGAAAACGATCTTCTCGCGCGGAATGCCGAGTTCGGGCATTACCTTCTGCACGTTGTTTAGGATCGCGTAGTCGCCGCAGCCCGGACACCAGCGCACTTCCTGATCGGAAACGAAGTCCGCTTTTTTCAACTGCCCGGGCGGAGGTGCGGCTTTACCTGAAACCGCGCCGACTTCGCTCTCAACGGAGACTGTTTCGACGACGGGCTGATCGCCGTTTCCGTTCTGACCGTTTGAACCACTTGTGCTCATTCTTGCTCCTCAGTCCTTCTCACGTTAGTAACTGCTTCAGACAACTCAACAAACTTTTCCCTTACGTAGGGATTCAATCGAGTCGCAAAATCCTTTGGCAAACTTCTAACTTTTATCAATTCCTGCACGTCTGCAAGATCCTTTAGTCGATCAGAGGCTGTCATCCCCGAAGCGAGCTTCAATTCGATCAGCTTTTCCAGAGAGACGAATCGCACGCCGTCGATTTCCACCGAAGCATCTTTGGGTTCGGGCATGCTCACCGGTTTCACCTTGCCATCTCCCGGGTACTCGCCCGTAGTCATTACTTCGATCGTCACTCCGTCTGCCGTCGAACGAAGCCTCTTCCTGGCTCCCGGAAACGCTGGTGAGTACCCCAATCCGATCAATTCTCTATGGAACTTTTCTAATCCTTCAGTTGTAAGCACCAGGTCAATGTCTTCGGTGAAGCGGGGGTAACCATGGGCTAGCAAGGCAACCGCACCAATGACCGCATAATCTATTCCCCTGTCGTCGAGATCTTTGGCAAGTTGGCGCAGCGTACTATTTAGACTTCCTTCCCCCATGAAATAGCGGAGGCCCTCCTCGTAGGTCTCAGAAATGGAACGGGTGTTAGTATGGGTAGGAGCGATAGTCACTGTTATTTATTCCTGTCGCTGCGCGCTCATTGTGAGCGAGACGCCCGCGCTCCCAGTTACAAGTACTCCTCAACCTTCCTGACAATCTCTCGAATCTGAAAAGGTCGCCCTTTGACTTTCGAAAACGGGATCGCGTTGACCAGATACTTCGCTCGCACCATCGTGCAAAGCTGGCCCAGGTTCATCTCCGGGATGATTACTGTTTCAAAACCCGCGAGCACGTCGCCAAGGTTTTTCGGGAACGGATTCAAGTAACGCAGATGCGCCGCGGAAACGCTCTTCCCTTCACTCTGAAGTTTCTCCACCGCTGTCGCGATCGATCCATAAGTTGAACCCCAACCCAGCACCAGAACTTTTCCGGCCGGCTCGCCAAGAACTTCGACAAGCGGAACATCATTAGCGACCCGGTCAATCTTCTCCTGGCGCAGCTTGACCATTAAGTGGTGGTTTTCCGGATCGTAATTTACGTTGCCGGTGATGTGCTGTTTCTCGATGCCTCCAATGCGATGTTCCATACCGGGTGTGCCGGGAATCGCATAGGGACGCGCCAGCGTCTCGGGATCACGCGCATAGGGCATGAAGCCGGCAGGGTCAGTGGCAAAGGTGACTTCAATCTTGGGCAGCTTGTCGATCTCGGGCAGTGCCCAGGGCTCAGCTCCGTTTGCCAGGTAGCCGTCGGAGAGATAGAAGACCGGGCTCATATACTTAAACGCCAGACGCACGGCCTCAATTGCCATATGGAAACAGTCAGCGGGAGTTGCCGGCGCGATTACAATCGCGGGACATTCACCGTTGCGCCCCCAAACCGCCTGCAACAGATCTGCTTGCTCCGTCTTGGTCGGCAAGCCTGTTGAGGGACCGCCACGCTGCACGTTGATGATTACCAGCGGCAACTCAGTCATCACCGCCAGCCCGATCGCCTCCTGCTTAAGTGCGACACCCGGCCCGGACGTTCCGGTCAGTCCAATCTGCCCGGCAAAGCTGGCGCCGATTGCGGAACAGACCGCGGCGATTTCGTCTTCCGCCTGGAATGTCTTCACTCCGAAACTCTTGTGACGTGCCAGCTCGTGAAGAATGTCTGACGCCGGCGTGATCGGATAAGAACCGTAAAACAAATCGAGGCCGGCAAGCTGCGAGGCCGCGACAAACCCAATCGCCGTCGCCTCGTTGCCGGTGATCTTTCGATACTTCCCGGGAGCGATCTGGGCCTTCTTGATGGTGAAGTGGGTGGTGAAGACTTCGGTCGTGTCGGCGAAGTTGTAGCCGGTCTTAAGCGCGATCTCATTCGCCTTCGCCAGTTCCGGGCTCTTCCCAAATTTCGTTTTGATCCAGCCCAGTGTGTTTTCCAATGGCCGGTCGTAGAGCCAGTAGAGCACGCCCAGCGCGAAGAAGTTTTTGCAGCGATCAATTTCCTTGCGCGACAGCTCGACGTTGCCCTTCAACGCGTTCATGTTGAGCGTTGAAATCGGCAACTTATGCACGCGGTAACCCGCGAGCGTGCCGTCTTCCAACGGGTTGCTTATGTAGTTCGCGTATTTTAGATTCTCGGGCGTGAAGCCGTCGGTATTGACGATGAGCGTGCCGCCATCTTCCAGATCAGCGAGATTGACTTTCAACGCCGCGGGGTTCATTGCCACGAGCACATTTGGCTGATCGCCGGGGGTCTTAATGTCCTGACTCGAGAAGTTCAATTGAAAACCGCTGACGCCGGGCAAACTTCCGGCGGGGGCACGAATCTCCGCGGGAAAATCCGGCAACGTCGAAATGTCGTTACCAACAACGGCCGACGTGTTTGTGAACTGTGTACCGGTGAGTTGCATTCCGTCGCCGGAGTCTCCGGCGAAACGAATGGTTACAGTTTCGACTTCTTCGAGGTTCTTCTCCGTCTGCTCGCGGGGGGGTTCAATAACAGTGCTCATAAGATTTCTATTAGGCCTTCTTTGTTGTTAAGGGCGTTACGAATCTGGTGGAACTCCCTGAATTATCTGGCGGAGACACGGCTAAATTGTACCACACGGATACCGAGGTCTCGGGTCTCAAGTCCCAGGTCTCGAGTCCCAGGTCTCAGGTCTCAGGTCTCAGGTCTCAGGTTTCAGGTTTCAGGTTTCAGATCCCAGGTCGGAAGCGTCAGCGTTTCTAACTTGAGACTTGAGACTTGAGACTTGAGACTTGCGACTTGAGACTTGCGACTTGAGATTTGAATCATCAGGCTTGAGATTTGAGACTTGCGGCTTGAGACCGTTCTTTGTCGTAAGGTGACATCTCAACCAGATTCTGAATAATCGCAGGCAGCACTTGCAGGGTGCTTTCAATCTCAGCTTCGGTGTTGTAGCGTCCGAGTGAAAACCTGATCGAGCCCTGTGCTGCAGTGTAAGGGACATTCATGGCGCGCAGCGTTGGCGACGACTCCCTGGTTGTGGAGTGGCAGGCAGAGCCGGTGGAAACGCAGATGCCGGCTTTGTCGAGATGGAGCAGAATGTTTTCGCCTTCGACATACTCAAACGAAATGTTGGCCGTGTTAGGCAATCGCTTTGCGCGATCGGGTGTGCCATTAAGTCGAGTGTTGGGAATCCGGCTCAGGATCTCAGTTTCCAACTTGTCTCGCAGACGCGCGATGTTTTCATGGTCGTCGGTTGTTCGTGCCAACTCGCAAGCCGCTCCCAAACCCACAAGGTTGGGGACTGCCGAGGTGCCGGCGCGGCGGCCATGTTCCTGAGCGCCGCCAATAATGAACGGAGGTAACTGCATACCGCTGCGAATGTAGAGTGCGCCGATGCCCTGCGGAGCATGAAACTTATGACCCGAGAGCGCAAACAGATCCACGTCCCAGGTCTTCAGATCGATGGGGACCTTGCCGACGGCTTGAACGCCATCAACGTGAAACACGGCGTCGGAATTCGCGCGCACAATTTTTCCGATCTCCGGGATCGGAAACAGCACGCCCGTTTCGTTGTTGGCTAACATCACAGAGACGATTCCGGTGTCCGGCCGCAGCGCGCTCTGTAACTGACCGAGATCCAACTCACCGTTGCCATCCACATCCAGCCAGGTCACTTCGCAACCGATCCGTTCCAGATGCTCGCAGAGGTTGCGCACGGCTTCGTGTTCGACGCGAGTGGTAATGATGTGCCGCCTGGTGGGATTCTGTTCGAGGAAACCACCAATCGCCCAATTGTCCGACTCTGAACCGCAGGATGTGAATACGATTTCACTTGGGTCAGCCGCGCCAATCAGCTCGGCCGCTTGCTCCCGCGCGTGCTCCACTGCGGCTTTCATCTTTTGTCCCAGCGAATGTGCTGAAGACGGATTGCCGTAATGGTCGGTCAGGTAAGGACGCATTGCGTCGAAAACTTCCGGCGCTACCTTCGTCGTGGCGTTATTATCAAGATAGATCGACTCCATTTCTTCCTCTCACTTGCGTCTGCTTTTTCCTGAAACAAACGCGCTGTTATACTCTCGGCCCTCGCGCCACTTCCGCGAGAACCTCTTTGCGATTCTGTTCTAGTCGAAACACTGTCTGGCAGGAATGTTGACGCTCAAGGAGTCGTGATGCTCGCCCTTCTCTATTTGGCGATGGCTACTTATTTCGGCGATCGTATCAGTCGCCTTTTTTTTCGCTTTGTTTCATTCCCGCACCGGCTGGCAACTTCTTTTCTGACGGGCTTGCTGCTAAGTACGATGATTATTTACCTTGGCTCGCTGGCCTTTGCGCGATTCAGCCAGCCACTCGTGATGGGCAATGTCATCTCCGTGTTTGCTCTGGCGATTTACAAGCTCACTCGTCCCTCAGCGGATTATCTTAACACCTACGCGGACCGTCCCGCTGGTTCCGCGCTTTGGGACTGGATGTGCTTTGGCGCGTTTTTCCTGTTTGCCTGCTGGCTGATGTTTGCGACACTGAATTTCAAAGAAGGTAAGTTTTGGATCGGTTTCAAAGGCTGGACCGACTTCGGCGCCAATATCTCGCTAGTGCAAAGCTTCGTTTTCGGACACAACTTTCCGACCGCCCATCCGTTCTTTTCCGGCGAACCGATCCGCTACCATTTCCTTTTTTGGTTTCAAGCAGCGAATCTGGAATTCCTTGGACTCAATCCCGTCTGGAGCATTAATCTGCTGAGCATCTTCTCGCTGATGGCGTTGTTGATTCTCATCATGACGTTCGCGGAGGTGCTTTTCAACTCAAGGGTTGTTGGCCGAATTGCGGCTCTACTATTCTTCTTTTCCAGCTCGCTTTATTACCTTCCCTTCCTACAGTCTCAGGACAGTATTAGCGGACTTGTTGGCTCTATGCTCCAGCGGACGGAGTTTCTGCCATCTGGCTACCCCGGGCGCGGCGAAAACTGGGGCGTCCTGACGATCAGCGTCCTCGGGTACCAGAGACACTTGATTAGCGGCATCGCGGTTCTTTTTGTCGTGCTGATCTTTTTGGTCGATCGTTATCAGCAGAAAGTTAGGGAGACGCCTTCTCCCAGCGCTGCAGCGCCACCAGCCAACATTAAGGAGCCCCCAGCGGGCGCCCTAGCGGCAGAGGGCGATCCTTCTTCCGGGGAAGAGGCGAGTGTCGGCGGGAAGATCAGCCAGACAGACGAATCCGGAATTAATAGACTGCTTACTGAAAATAAGGCGCCGGCAATACAGATTGACCGCCCGCTGCTTCGAGCTTCGATCTTTTCCGGCGTATTGATTGGCCTGCTTCCGTTCTGGAATAGTCCGGTTTTCGGTGCGTCACTGGCCGTGCTCGGTTGTCTCTTGCTTCTCTTCCCTCACAGATTATACCTGGCTTCATTACTTGGCGCCGCCGTCTTGCTTGGTCTTCCCCAGGTGCTCCTGCTGAGACCGCGAACGGTTGCTCAGCCGATATTTCATTGGGGCTATACGATGGACCAGCCGACGATATTCCAGGTGCTGAAGTATCTCGGCTGGGCGTTTGGTTTCAAGTGGCTGCTGATTCTGCTGGCGCTGATTCTCCTTTCGCAGGCGCACCGCAAGTTCTTCCTGGCGGTATCAAGCCTGCTCGTCGTCGTCTTTCTGTTTCAACTGAGCACGGACAATTTCAATAACCACAAATTGCTTAACGTCTGGGCTGTTTTCGCGAGCATTTATGCCGGCTACGGATTGTGGCGCATTGGCAAAGCTCACATAGCAGCGACGGCGCTGGCCTTCATGCTGGCAGTCGCGACAATCTTTGGCGGGATTGTTGATTTATTTCCGATTCATAACGACCCCGCGCTGACTGTGCCTTACAAGGACGATCGTTTGACCACCTGGCTTTTGGAAAACACGAAGCCGTCGGATGTGTTCTTGAGCCACACTCTGCTTACCCATCCAATCCTGTTTACAGGCCGAAAGATTTTTCTTGGAAACACGCTGTTCGCGTGGAGCGCCGGCTATCGCGTCGCCGAGAGGGAAGCGATCTACCAGCGCATGTTCCAGGAGCGCAATCCGGTTGAGTTAGTTCGCGTGCTTAACCAGAACGGCATTGCCTATGTGGCTATTGACAGCGGCGTGCGCTCGAACAACGCAATAAGTGGCCTGAACGAATGCGTTTATCAGCAGCATTTTGAGAAAGTCTTTGACGATACCGATCGGCAATATGACCTTTTGACGATTTATAAGGTTCCCGCCGCCGAAGCGGGAGTTGCGCCGGCTAAGTGACTCAGGAATGATTCGCCGGAATTTGAATGCTGTTCTCACGCCAATAAAGGTCAAGCATGTCCTGGATTAATGGGCAGCAGGACCGGCAGCCTGCTCCCGCGTTCGTGGCATTCGTAACTTCCGCGTTAGTGTGCAAGCTGGCTGTCTGGATTGCTCTTTCGATTGTGTGTTCGGAGACGCCAAAGCACGTGCAGATAAGCGCCTCGTCTCCCGACCACTCATTCCGAACTGCATCGCTGTAAGTCCTGATCGCCGCAATAAGTGCTTCGCGAGCAAGGGCCGCGCAGTGAGTTCTGTCACAGGGCCAATCGCTCGACATTCTCTCAATCAGCATTTCCTCCGACTGATACAAAGCAGCAGCCTCGCCAGTCGTCTTGCCCATGACCGCGTCAGTCAGGAAGGAGCAGGCGGCCACCAGATAACTGCAGCCTGCTGCTTTGAACTTCGCTCCAGCAACCCGCTGTGACTCGTCGATGCTTAGCGAAACCCGCAGGGCCGCACCACAAATAATCGAACCCGCCCGGCCGACGCCGTCAGCTCCTTCGATCTCACCAACATTCTGCGGAGTAAAGAAATGTTTTTTTACTAAATCTGATGACATTGCGTTGATATCACGAATAAAGACGCACCTAACGGAGGTTTGTCAATTCAACCTCCTCTGGGAGCGCGGGCGTCCCGCCCGCAACGCGCGCGTAGGGCGCAATTTGGCGAATCAATAGAACGGATACTTTCGCGC